>NZ_JAYESK010000003.1:435762-526677 GCF_034720455.1 Pseudarthrobacter sp. C1
GGTGGTGCGGCTGGAAACCAGCCGCACCACCCACGCCCTGTACGGCGAGGACGGCGTTCACTTGGCGGACCTCGCCGATGACCGGGTGACAGCCGAGCTCCTGCACCGCGGACAAAAAGGCGGAGCCGGGGGCGGCGGGGAGAAGCAGCATTGGCGTGAATGGGAGCTGGAACTCGTCCATGGCGATCCCGGGTTCTTCGGCCCCGCCGAGGAGCTGCTGGCCAAGGCCGGAGCCCGTCCTGCCGGGCACGCCTCGAAGCTTGCCCGTGCGCTGGGCGGCGCCGCCGGCTCCCTCCCGGACGCCGGCCCTTCCCGGAACGGAAGTACCCCTGCCCTGGCTGCCGGCAGGAAGGCCCCCGCAGCCGCCGTCGTCACTGCCTACCTCAGTGGACAGATCGGGGAGATCCTGGCCCAGGACCCGGGAGTCCGGCTGGAGGAGCCCGAGTCGGTGCACGACATGCGGTCCGCGCTCCGCCGGGTCCGCTCCGTGCTTTCTGCCTACTCAAAACTTTATGCAGCCGCTCCGGTGCGCCGGCTGCGCGACGAACTGAAATGGCTGGGCCAGCTGCTCGGCGCGCCACGGGATGCCGAGGTCCTGCTGGCCAGGCTCCGCGGGCACCTCGACGACCTTCCGCCGGGGGAGGGCGTGGACGACGTCAGGGCCAAGGTGGAGCACAAAGTGGGCGGCGCCTATGACGACGGTTACCGGCAGCTCCAGGAGGCGCTGCGCTCGGAACGCTACTTCCGGCTCCTGGATGACCTGGAGGCGTTCCGGGACAAACCGCCGGTCCGTCCGGACCCGGTGGCGCCGGGGCGCCGCGTGGCTGCGAAAGCCGTGGCCAAGGCTGCCAGGCGGCTGCGGCGCTCGCACAAGGCCGCGGTGCGGTCGAAGCGCGGAACGGCCCACGAAACCGCCCTCCACCAGGTGCGCAAGGATGCCAAGAAGCTGCGGCACGTGGCGGAATCTGCCGCCCAGGTCTACGGCAAACGTGGGGACAAGGTGGCCAAGGCCGCGCACCGGCAGCAAAAGATCCTGGGCAATTTCCACGACGCCGTGATCGCCCGGGACCTGCTGGCCACGGTGGGCTCACGCCAGGAACCGACGCCGGCTGCGGCAGCCTATGCAGCATTGGAGACGCGGGAGGACGGACTGATCAGCAGCTCCGAGGCCGAGTACCGGAAAGCCCGCAGGAAGTCCCGGAAACTGCTGCGTCGCGGGCTGGGGTAGCGGCATGTCAGGGCAACTCGGGGTCAGATAACGCCCGATAAATCGCTGATATCGGGCAGGAAGTGACCCCGCGTTGGCGTTATTTCCCCTGCCGCGCGGACAGCCGGGCCACGGCCAGCGCCAGCCAGAGCTGCACGCGGTCCGCAGTGACGGCGGGGTCGTAACCGGTCAGCTCGGTAATCTGCGCCAGCCGGTACCGGACGGTGTTCCGGTGCAGGGTGAGCTCCTCGGCGACGGCGGCCACCGAGCCGTTGTTGTTGAGGTAGCTCTCCAGCGTGGCCATCAGTTCCGAGCCGTGGGCGGCGTCAAAGGTCCGCAGCGGGTCCAGGGACTCGTTGGCCATGTCCGCCAGCGGTACGTCCTCGCTGGCCAGGAGCAGCGATGTCAGGCTGAGGCGCTCCGGCTCATTGACGGGCAGGCCGTGGCTTGCCGCGTCACGGGCCTCAAAGTAGCTCCACCGCAGGCCGTTCGGCTTGGTGTACGCGCCGCCGATCCCGATCGTGGCGTGGATGCCGGCTTCTGCCAGGTGGTCGCTCAGCTTCCGGGCAAGGGCAGGTGCGCCGCCGCCGTCGTCGTTAATGACCAGCACCAGGTCCTTGCCCACGACGGCGGCCACCGCCTTTTCCAGTTCGCGCGGCACCGAGGTACTCACCAGTGCCTTGTTGTGGGCGGCCGAAACGGCCAGCAGCACCACGTTCTTCCGGGTGCTGTTGACGCCCACGCCGGCCAGGCGCCGCTGGGCCTCGCTGGTCTCCAGCGCCCCGTGGATCACGTCTTCCAGGACCTGGCCGCAGAGGGCACGCTGGGCCTGGCGCTGCTTGACCATGTTGTTCAGCTCCACGCTGATCAGGCTTTGGGCGTACCCGATGATGCCCGAGTCCTCGAAGGGCTGCCGGACCCAGAGCGTGCAGGCATCCCGCCGGCCGGTGGGGACGGGATAGGAGGACCAGGAGTCCGCGGACGGGGAATCGCTGCTGCTGTTGTAGAGCTGGGCCGTGAACTGGGTGAGGGCCACGTCGGTGCGCAGCATGTTGCCCAGGTGCTTGAGGAGCTCGGCGAGCCCGCCACCGGTCAGCAGGGCCCGGGCCAGAATCTGGTGCCCGGCGATCAGCCGCTCGAGCTTGGCGTAGTGGTCCGCGGACTGGGCGTCGGCCACCAGCTTGCCAATGGCAATGAACGGCGTCTCGTAGGGAACCTCCACCACCGGCAGGCCCCACCGGTTCGCCTCCGCCAGCAGGGCAGGAGGGACCGTCTCGTGCGAGAGCCCCACGCCGAAGCCAATGCCCACGGCACCGGCCCGCTGCACCTGCCGGACAAAGCGCCGCTGCTCCGGCGCGGATCGCAGGCGCAGGCCGGTGGTGAGGATCAGTTCCCCGCCGTTGAGGAACCGGTGCGGATCCTCCAGTTCCGTGACTGCCACCCAGTTGATGTCCTGGTGCCAGGTGGTCTCGGCGACCCCGGCCTTGGACAACTTCAGGGAGTTAACACCCAGCAGGGCGGCAAGGGAGATGGCCATGGATCAAGGATAAACGGGCGCTGGGCAACCGCACTAAACAGCTCCCGGAAGGGTGTGCAGGTGGCTATTCACTGCACAGGGGCGCTGGCATAGGCTCAAGGCAGTTCCATCCATCCGCCCCGAACTCCGCCCGGGCGCGGGTGGCCCCTACGAAAGAGGTTGCACACCGTGGTCCAAACCTTGCAGAACTTCATCAACGGGAAGTTCGTCACCCCTGCCGGCACCACCCTGCTGGACATCGTGAACCCGACCAACGGGGAAGTCGTGGCGCACTCGCCCGTCTCGGTGCAGGCTGATGTGGACGCCGCCATGACCGCAGCCAAGGACGCCTTCAGGACCTGGAAGCACGTCACCCCGGGGCAGCGCCAGCTGATGCTCCTCAAGCTCGCCGACGCCGTCGAGGCCAACAGTGACGAACTCGTGGAGGCCCAGCACCGCAACACGGGCCAGGTCCGCTCCCTGATCGCCTCCGAGGAAGTGGCGGCCGGCGCCGACCAGCTCCGTTTCTTTGCCGGCGCAGCCCGCATCCTTGAAGGCAAGTCCGCCGGCGAATACTTCGAGGGGCACACCTCCTACGTCCGCCGCGAACCCATCGGCGTCGTGGCCCAGGTTGCACCCTGGAACTATCCCTTCCTGATGGCCATCTGGAAGATCGGCCCGGCGCTCGCCGCCGGCAACACCGTGGTCCTCAAGCCCTCGGACACCACCCCCGAATCCACGCTGGTCCTGGCCCGCCTCGCAGGGGACATCCTGCCCGCCGGCGTCCTGAACGTGGTGCTGGGCACGGGCGAGACCGGTGCCCTGATGGTGGACCACAAGGTTCCCGGCCTGGTGTCCATCACCGGCTCCGTCCGTGCCGGTATCGCTGTGGCGTCCGGTGCCGCCAAGGGCCTCAAGCGTGCCCACCTGGAGCTTGGCGGCAAGGCGCCGGCCATCGTCTTCAAGGACGCCGATATCAAGAAGAGTGCCGCGGCCATCGCCGAGTTCGCATTCTTCAACGCAGGCCAGGACTGCACCGCGATCACGCGCGTGCTGGTGGAGGACTCGGTGCACGACGACGTCGTCGCCGCCATGGTGGAGCACACCAAAACCCTCCGCACCGGCTCGCAGAACGATGAGGACAACTACTTCGGCCCGCTGAACAACATCAACCACTTCAACGCCGTCAGCTCGGTGGTGGAGAACCTGCCTGCCAACTGCCGGATCGAAATTGGCGGCCACCGGGCGGGGGAGAAGGGCTACTTCTTCGAACCCACCATCGTCACCGGCGCCAGGCAAAGCGATGACATCGTCCAGAAGGAAACCTTTGGGCCCGTCATCACCGTGCAGAAGTTCAGCACCGAGGAAGAAGCTGTGGAACTGGCGAATGACGTGGACTATGCCCTCGCCTCCAGCGTGTGGACCACCGACCACGGTACGGCCATGCGCCTGAGCCGCGACCTGGACTTCGGCGCCGTCTGGATCAACACCCACATCCTCCTCACCGCCGAAATGCCCCACGGCGGCTTCAAGCAGTCCGGCTACGGCAAGGACCTCTCCATGTACGGCGTTGAGGACTACACGCGCATCAAGCACGTCATGAGTGCACTCGACGCATAACCCCGCCGCCAAACCTCCGCATCAAACCCCAGGCTTTCCAGAAAGGCTCCCCATGACCACCACCGCATCAGACATCACCTTCCGCCTGGAGCAGAAGCGCCGGGTCCAGGCCGACTTCCCCGGGCCCAAGTCGGTGGCACTGGCCGAGCGCCGCAAGGCGGTAGTTGCCGCCGGCGTCGCCTCCGCCGTTCCCGTCTACGTTGCAGACGCCGACGGCGGGATCATCCACGACGTCGACGGCAACTCCTTCATCGACCTCGGCTCAGGCATCGCGGTGACCAGCGTGGGCGCGTCCGATCCCGCCGTCGTCGGTGCCGTCAAGGAAGCCGTGGAGCACTTCACGCACACCTGCTTCATGGTCACCCCGTACGAGGGGTACGTGGCACTGGCCGAGCAGCTCAACCGCCTTACGCCCGGCGACCACGAGAAGCGCACGGTCCTCTTCAACTCCGGCGCGGAGGCGGTGGAGAACGCCGTCAAGGTGGCCCGCCTCGCCACCGGACGCGACGCCGTCGTGGCTTTCGACCACGCCTACCACGGCCGCACCAACCTCACCATGGCGCTCACCGCCAAGGCCATGCCGTACAAGACCAACTTCGGCCCGTTCGCGCCCGAGGTCTACCGCATGCCCATGAGCTACCCGTACCGCGAGGAAAACCCGGAGATCACCGGTGCCGAGGCCGCCAAGCGCGCCATCACCATGATCGAAAAGCAGATCGGCGGGGACCAGGTTGCCGCGATCATCATCGAGCCCATCCAGGGCGAAGGCGGGTTCATTGTCCCTGCCGAGGGCTTCCTCCCGGCACTGGCCGCGTGGGCCAAGGACAAGGGCATCGTCTTCATCGCCGACGAGGTCCAGTCCGGCTTCTGCCGCACCGGTGAATGGTTCGCCGTCAACCACGAGGGCGTCGTTCCGGACATCCTGACCCTGGCCAAGGGCATCGCCGGCGGCATGCCGCTCTCCGCCATCACCGGCCGGGCAGACCTGCTCGACGCCGTGCACCCCGGCGGCCTGGGCGGCACCTACGGCGGCAACCCAGTGGCATGCGCTGCCGCGCTGGCATCCATCGGCTCCATGGAGGAGTACGACCTGAACGGCCGGGCCCGCCACATTGAAGCCCTGGCCACTACCCGCCTCCGCGCGCTGCAGGCCGAGCTTGCCGGTGCCGGAACAGCCGTCATCGGCGACGTCCGCGGGCGCGGCGCCATGCTCGCCATCGAACTGGTCCAGGCCGGCTCCAAGGAACCGAACCCGGAACTGACCAAGGCCGTGGCGGCCGCGTGCCTGAAGGAAGGCGTCATCATCCTCACCTGCGGCACCTACGGAAACGTGATCCGCCTGCTGCCGCCGCTGGTCATCACCGACGAACTGCTGACCGACGGCCTGGACGTCCTGGCCGCCGCCATCAAAGCCAACGCGTAGCCGTCCACAGAGTTAGCGTCCCTCGCAACGGCGCGAACACAACCCGAGGCCCCGGAACTATTGTTCCGGGGCCTCGGGGGATTAAGGCGCCGCTACCTCTGGGCTTTGTCCGGTTCGCCGATGACCACCTGCGCGGGACTGTGCAGCACGTAGCCGTTGAGCCAGGAAAACAGGGCGCGGACTTTCTGCTGGAATCCGGACAGCAGGGCAAGGTGCACCAGGAGCCAGGACAGAAAAGCCAGCGGACCCTGGAGCTGGACGCGCCGGCGCCCCAGTTCAGCCACCGCCGCGCCCCGTCCGATCATCGCCATGTATCCCTTGTCCACGTAGCGGAAAGGCTGCCGGGTTCCGCCGTTGAGGTCGGCAAGGATGTTGCGCGCGGCCCACTTCCCGGCCTGCTGGGCCACCGAACCGAGCTGCGGCAGTTTCGCTCCGGTCGAATCGGTGATGTTGGCGGCGTCGCCGATGACATACACGCCTTCCGCACCAGGGGCCGTCAGGTCAGCCTGGACGTCGATCCGGCCGCCCTTTCCCTGCGGCAGCCCCGAGCCGGCGATGAGGTCCCCGCCCTTCAGCCCGCCGGCCCAGACAACGATCCCGCCCGGGATGACCGTCCCGTCAGCCAGCGTCACGCCGTCGGCCCTGACCTCGGTGACGCCCACCCCCATATGCATCTGGACCCCTATCTTCGCCAGGCGTTGCCGGGTGTATTCCTGGGACTTGGAAGAAAACATGGCGAGCACGCTCGGCACCATGTCCACCAGGTGCACGCGGCACCTGGCCGCCAGTTCCGGGGAGAAGAACTTTGCCACAACGAACTTGATGTTTTCCGCCAGGGCGCCGGCGGTCTCCACCCCCGTGGGACCGCCGCCCACCACCACCATGTCCACTTCGGTTCCAGGCTCGCGGTCGGCCCGGTCCAGCAGCCGGGTCACGCTGGTTCCAAGCCTGGTGGCGTCGGTCACGGAGTACAGCGGGAAGGCATGCTCCTCCGCCCCGGGCGTATTGAAGAAGTTGGGCACGGCGCCCACGGCGATCACCAAAACCTGGGCGCGGAACGTGTCACCCTCGTCGGTGGTGACGGTGTGGTTTCCAACATCAACCGAGGCCACTTCCGCGGTCAGGACCCGCACGTTGCGAATCCGCCGGAACATGGACCGGATGGGGCGGGCAATGGCGGACACGCCTATCTGCGAGGTGGCCACCTGGTACAGCAGCGGCTGGAACTGGTGGTAGTTGTTCGAATCGATAAGCAGGACGCGGACGCCCTTGCGGCCAAGTTCCCTGGCTGCAGCGGTGCCGGCGAATCCGGCCCCGATCACGATGACCTGATATGAGTCCTCCATCCGAGCAACCTACTCCACCGGGGTTCCCGGCAACAGGGGGCTAGGAGGATTTGAGGGCCGCCCGGTTCCGTCGCCGGGCCACGGACGCCTTGCGGGCCGTGCGCAGCATGTCCACGGTCAGGACCAGCAGCGCCACCCACACCACGCCGAAGCCGATCCAGCGGTCCAGGGTCATCGCTTCCCTGAACACCACCAGCGCCAGGATGAACTGCAGCACAGGCGCGAAGTACTGCAGCAGCCCGATGGTTGTCAGGGGAAGGCGGCGGGCCGAGGCTCCAAAGAACAGCAGCGGTACCGCCGTGATCACGCCGGAGGCCAGCAGGAGCCAGAAATGGCCCGGTCCCTGGGTGGTGAGCGTGGCTGTTCCGGCGGCTGCCAGGTAGACCATCGTGGCCGCCGCGAACGGGGCCAGCACCATGCTCTCCACGCTGAGGCTGGTGACGGCGTCCACCCTGGACCCCACCCGCTTCTTGACGAAACCGTAGAGGCCGAAGCTGAGGGCCAGGGTCAGTGCGATCCACGGCAGCTTGCCGTAGGAGTAGGTGAGGACGCCCACCGCCACAAAACCGATGCCGACGGCGGTCCACTGCAGCGGACGCAGCCTCTCCTTCAGGACGAACACGCCCAGCAGGACAGACACCAGCGGGTTGATGAAGTAGCCAAGGGAGGCCTCAACGGCCTGCCCGGTGGTCACCCCGTAGGTGTACGTCAGCCAGTTGACGGCGATCAGGAAGGCGGCCAGGGCCAGCGAACCAAACACGGCGCGGTCCCGCAGGGCCTGCGCCAGCGCGGACCAGGAACGGGTGGCCATGATGAGGAGGGCGCAGAACAGCAGGGACCACACCACCCGGTTGGCCACGATTTCGACGGCGCCCGCCGGCATGAGGACAAAGAAGTACAGCGGGAGCAGCCCCCACAGCCCGTACGCCCCGATGCCAAAGAGGATTCCCGCCGTCGTCTCCTTATCTACGGCCTTGGGACCGGCGGCTTTGGGGCCGGCTGCCCGGGAAGGACGGGGCGCAGCGGCGGGAGCCGGGGCGCTGGCGGGGGAGGATCCATCGGGAGTGGGCACGGAACCCATAACACCACCCCGGGGGCAGGTATTCCAGCAGGCAGGGCACGCAACCGGCAAATAATCAGTAGGCTTGCTTTTATGATCTTCGCCAAGCGGCCGGACACGGCCCCATGAGGCTCCGGCGCAGCAACGCTTCGGGCCGAGGCTACCGCCGTGTTGCTGCCGGTAAAGGCTTCAGCTACCGGGACCTGGACGGCTCCACCTTGCCGCCCGGTCCGGTCCGGGACCGGCTGGAAAGCATCGGCATTCCGCCGGCGTGGACAGATGTATGGATTGCCCCGTTCGAGAACGGGCACATCCAGGCAACCGGTGTGGATGCGGTGGGCCGGCGCCAGTACATCTACCACCCGGAATGGCGGGAACGGAAGGACCGGGTGAAATTCGACCGTTCCCTGCAACTGGCGGAGTCGCTGCCGGCGGCCCGCCGCAGGGTCACCATGGACCTGCGCAGTGAGGGCTTTTCGCGTGACCGGGTCCTCGCCGGGGCCTTCCGGATGCTGGACAGCGGATCGCTGCGGGTGGGGTCTGAGCGGTACACGAACGAGAACGGCAGCCACGGGCTCGCCACCCTGCTCTGCGCCCACGTGACGGTGCGCAAGGACCGTATCCTGCTGAAGTTTCCCGCCAAGAGCGGCAAGGACTGGGAGTCGGAATTCCGCGACGCAGACCTCGCCGTCCTGCTGCGGCTGCTCAAGCGGCGCGGCCCCAATGCCCGGCTCCTGGCCTACAAGGAGGGACGGCAGTGGAAGCCCGTCACCAGTGCCGACATCAACGCCTACGTGAAGGAGCGGACCGGATCCGACTTCACGGCCAAGGACTTCCGGACCCTGCGGGGCTCGGTTGCGGCTGCGGGCAGCCTGGCCCGCACAGGCGCGCGGCGGACGGCGGCCAAACGCAAGAGGGCCATCGCCCGGGCCATGATGGAAGCGTCGGAGGTGCTGGGGAACACGCCGTCGATCGCCCGCAAGAGCTACGTCGATCCCCGCATAGTGGATCACTACCACGAGGGCGAAACCATCGATCCCAAACGGCCCGACTCCGCCGAAGCCGAGCTCAGGGCCCTGCTGTACCGCGAAGGTGACGTGGTTCCGCTGGCGAAGAGCGGCTGAGCCCTAGAATAGGGGACTGTGCGCTACCTGTCCGGCGCATTCTCGTCAAGACAGCCAGTTCAGAAGGGCTTCCGGTGTCCAACCACAGCGAATCCGCCTCCTCCCGTCCCCTCCGCGTCGCCATTGTGGGCGCGGGGCCGGCCGGTGTCTACGCTGCGGACATCCTCACGAAGTCCAGCGGGGTCAAGGACGGCGACTTCGCGGTCAGCATCGACCTGTTCGAGGCCTACCCGGCGCCGTACGGCCTGATCCGGTACGGCGTGGCGCCGGACCATCCGCGGATCAAGGGCATTGTCAATGCGCTGCACAAGGTCCTGGACCGCGGCGACATCCGGTTCCTGGGAAACGTAACGTACGGCCGGGACCTCACCCTGCACGACTTCCGGGCCTTCTATGATGCCGTGATCTTTTCCACCGGCGCGGTCAAGGACGCTGACCTGGACATCCCCGGCATCGAGCTGCAGGGCTCCTTCGGCGGCGCTGACTTTGTGTCCTGGTACGACGGCCATCCGGACGTCCCCCGCGAGTGGCCCCTGGAGGCGAAGGAAATCGCGGTGATCGGGAACGGCAACGTGGCACTGGATGTGGCCCGCATGCTGGTCAAGCATCCTGAGGAGCTGCTGAGCACCGAGATTCCGGACAACGTGTACCAGGGACTGAAGGCTTCGCCGGTCACGGACGTGCACGTCTTCGGCCGCCGGGGCCCGGCCCAAGTGAAGTTCACGCCGCTGGAACTGCGGGAACTGAGCCACATGAACGACGTGGACATTGTGCTCTACCCCGAGGACTTCGAGTTCGACGAAGCCTCCGATGACGCCATCCGCAGCAACAACCAGATCAAGACCATGGTGAACACGCTCACCAACTGGCTGGTGGAGGAGCACACCGAGTCCGAGAACCCGTCCTCCCGGCGGCTGCACCTGCACTTCCTGCACAGCCCCGTAGAGGTGCTCGACGACGGCGCGGGCAAGGTGGGCGGGATCAAGTTCGAGCGCATGCAGCTCGACGGGACCGGGAATGCCAAGGGCACGGGGGAGTACATCGAGTACCCGGTCCAGGCCGTTTACCGGGCCATCGGCTACCACGGCTCCGCCCTGGACGAACTCGAGTACGACGCCAAGCGGGGCGTCATCCCCAACGAAGGCGGCCGGGTCCTGGACGCTGAAGGCAACCCTGTTCCCGGCATCTACGCCACCGGCTGGATCAAGCGCGGACCGGTAGGCCTGATCGGCCACACCAAGGGCGACGCCCTGGAAACCATCGGTTTCCTCCTCGAAGACCGGCTGACCCTGCCCCCGGCCAAGAACCCTGACCCGCAGGCGATTATCGACCTGCTGGAAGAGCGCGGCATCGAATACACCACATGGGAGGGCTGGAACAGGCTCGACGCCCACGAAGCAGGCCTCGGTGCTGCCTGGACCGGGCCCGAAGGCCTGGACCACGTGGTCCGCGAACGCATCAAGGTGGTGCCGCGCGAGGAGATGATCCGCATCTCCCGCGGCTGAGGATTCCGTGACCATCCCCATACCCCTTACCTTGGGGCATATTTCGAGTTAAGCTGATTAACATGAATGCGGACGGGATGAAGACCCGGCCCTACGACTCGCCCAAGCGCGCCGCCTCCGCCGCCGAAACGGGGCGCCGGATACTGCAGGCAACTTTGGACCTGTTCAAGGAAGGGCCGCTCGGTGACGTCACCCTGAACGCAGTGGCGGATCGGGCAGCTGTTACCGTCCAAACTGTCATCCGCCGCTTCGGTGACCGCATGGGCCTCATCCACGCCGCCGCTGAATTCGCGTCCGCAGAGGTTGCCGGCCAGCGCGGCGCCGTTCCCCCCGGCGACGTCCCGGCCGCCGTCGACAACCTCCTGGAGCACTACGAAACTACCGGGGCGCTGGCCCTGAAACTGTTGGCTGAGGAGGACACCTCACCCCTCCTGGCGGAAATCACCGAAGGTGCCAGGCGCCTCCACCGGCAGTGGTGTGAGCGGGTTTTCGCCCCCTTCCTTGAGGGCGGGTTCCTCCCGGACGGGCAGGACCGGAACCGGCGCCTGGCCCAGTTCGTCGCCCTCTGCGACGTCTACACCTGGAAGCTGCTCCGCCTGGATGCGGGCCTCAGCCGCGGCCAGGTGGCACTTTCCTTACTCGAAATGCTGGAGCCCTTCACCCGGAGGCCGTGATGTCCACCGTTCTTGGCTATACCTCGCCCGCCATAGGCCATCTTTTTCCGATGGTTCCCCTGCTCCTGGAACTGAATGCCCGGGGCCACGATGTCCATGTACGGGCCCTTCCCGGCCAGGTCCCCATGCTGCGGAGCGCGGGCCTGCACGCCGAACCTGTCGACCAACGGCTCCTGGAGGTGGTGCACCGGGACTACCTAGCGAAGTCGGTCAAGGCGAACCTCGCCTCAAGCACCGAGACCTTCACAGCGCGTGCCCGGATTGACGCCCCGGACCTTCGCAGCGCCATTGGCGGCGTCAATCCCGACCTGCTGCTGGTGGACATCAACGCGTGGGGTGCCCGGATGGTGGCGGAAGCCAGCGGGCTCCCGTGGGGAGCGTTCAGTCCCTACACACCGCCGCTCCAGTCCAAGGGGACGCCGCCTTTCGGGCCCGGGCTGGACCCGATGCCGGGCCCGCTGGGAAGGATCCGGGACGCACTGGTACGCCCCCTCGTGACCGGAGCCGTGGAGAAGCTGATGCTGCCCGGCATCAACAGGGTGCGCGCTGACATCTCCGCCGGGAAACTTCCCCCGGTCCGGAGCGTGGACGCTTTCTTCCGCACCGCCCCGCTCACGCTGGTGACCACCTCCGAACCATTTGAGTACCCGCACCCTGACTGGGCGCCGGACGTCAGGATGATCGGGGCGCTGTCATGGGAACCGCCGGCACCGCCGCCCGCCTGGCTTGGTTCCCTCAAGGAACCGGTAATTCTGGTAACGACTTCGTCCGAATACCAGGCCGACGAAGCCATCGTTCACGCGGCACTGCAGGGCCTCGCGGGGGAGCCGTTCACCGTCGTCGCCACGCTGCCGGCCGCGGAGAGCGGCGCCGCAGGAGCGCACCGGGCTTCCAGTGTTGATGGCTTTGGACAGCTTCCCCCGAATGCCCGGCTGGAACATTTCCTGCCGCACGGGCCGGTTTTGGAGCACGCGGCAGTTGCCATCACCCATGGCGGAATGGGTGCCACCCAGAAGGCGCTGGCCAAGGGGGTTCCGGTGGTTGTGGTCCCGTTCGGCCGGGACCAGCATGAGGTGGCGGCGCGGGTTGTGGCGGCAGGCGCGGGTGTGCGCCTCAGCCGCAGGAAGCTCACTCCCGGGACGCTTCGAGCGGCGGTTCACGAGGCCCTTGGCAAGAGGGAAGGGGCCCGCCGGGTGGCCGAGGGGTTCAGGGCGGCCGGCGGTGCAGCCGCCGGAGCGGACGCCCTGGAGCAATTGGTCCGCATCCAATACGGCTGACGCGTCCCTGTTTGCGTAACTTTTGCAGGCAGCTGGTCCCCGCAACCGCGCCGTTCCGGGGACTGCCGCCTGCCACAGGGGCCAAAAGCAACGCATTTGCGGCTGCCGTTCAGCCGGCTGAGGGGTACAATTGCCGGGCTGGCAGAACGAGTGCCGCGCACCATCATGGGAGTTCGATGACGAACCTGATCCAGCCGGCCGCCGAGCCGCACCAGCGAGCCGCCCTCGCCGGGCATGAGTTCCTGGACGGTGCCGCTGCCGGCACCCCGGAAATACCAGGCCTGCGCAAGCTCATCAAAGAGTCCTGGCAGCGTTCGGCCAGTTTCAAGGCAAACCCGGACAGCCCGGCAGCCCCGCTCGCCATGGACCGGGACGTGCTGGAGGACTACCGCAGCCAGCACCCCCTGGCCGCCATCATGCCTGTCATTAACAAGCTCCTGGTCCAGCCCAGCCACGACAGCGGCCTGCTGGTGGCAGTGGGTGACGAGGTGGGCCGGCTCCTGTGGGTGGACGGGGACCCCGTGCTGCAGCGCCGCGCCGAGGGCATGATGTTCGTCCCGGGTGCCGACTGGTCCGAGGCAACGGTGGGAACAAGTGCCCCCGGAACCGCCCTTGCCCTGGGCCGGGGAATCCAGATCGCCGGGGCCGAGCACTACCAGCGCACCGTCCATCCCTGGAGCTGCACCGCTGTTCCTTTCCACGATCCGGATTCCGGCGCCGTCCTGGGCGTGGTGGACATCACCGGTACGGCCACGGCGGTGGCACCCCACACGTTGTCGCTCGTCGAGGCGACCGTGGCCGCCGCGCAGGCGCAGCTGCGGGTTGAACGGCTGCAGCTGGCGGCGTCGCTGGCCAGCAGGCCTGCACGACGGCGGAGCCAGGGCAGCGCTTCCCGGTCACCGGTGCCGGGGGCGAAGGAGGGCAGCCTGTACCGCAACAGCCTCCAGCTGCTGGGCCGCGACCAGGCCCTGCTCAGCATCGAGGGCAAAACCGTGGTGCTGTCCGCCCGGCACAGCGAAATCCTCGCCCTGCTGAGCTCGCACCCGGACGGACTGAGCGCCGAGGAACTCAGCGTCCTCCTGTACCCGGGCGACGGGTCCACCATGACGCTGCGCGCCGAAATGGTCCGGCTGCGCAAGGTCCTGCAGCAGCTCAACCCGGCCGCCGTTCCCGGCTCGCGGCCGTACCGGCTGCCCCTGGACCTGGTGCCGGACAGCGGCCAGGTCCTTAACTGCCTGCAGCGCGGCGCCCACCGGATCGCGCTGGAGATCTACCGCGGGGCCGTGCTGCCCAAGTCCGAGGCCCCCGGCATCATCGACCTCCGGGACAGGGTCTCGTCCCTGATGCGGGAAGCCGTCCTCACGGACGGCAGCGCCGAAACGCTGCTCAAGTACGCTGAGCTGCCCGAGGCGAGGGACGACGTCGGGGTCCGGCGTGCCGCCCTGAAACTGCTGCCTGCCCGCTCGCCCAAGCGTGCCGCCGTCGTCGCCGACCTCGAGCGGCTGGAAGCCGAACTGCGCGCCTGACAATGAGCCCCTGTGATGTGGGCCACAGGGTTGCAACCTGACTGCAACCTTTGCCCTCCTACGCTGAGTGCAACGGCAGAGGCCATGACCCGGCCTCCGCCCCATGCACAGCAAAGGAGCTAGCAATGACTGTTTACGCCCAGCCCGGTACCGAGGGTTCGAAGGTCACCTTCAAGGACCGCTACGAGAACTGGATCGGCGGCGAATGGGTGGCCCCGGTCAAGGGCCAGTACTTCGAAAACGTCACCCCCGTCACGGGCAAGGTCTTCTGCGAGGTGGCCCGCGGCACGGCGGAGGATATTGAACTGGCGCTCGACGCCGCGCACAAGGTTGCGCCGTCCTGGGGCAAGACCTCCGTGGCCGAGCGCGCCGCGATCCTGAACAAGATCGCTGACCGGATCGACGAGAACCTGGAAATGCTGGCCGTCGCCGAGTCCTGGGACAACGGCAAGCCCATCCGCGAAACCCTCAACGCCGACATGCCCCTGGCCGCGGACCACTTCCGTTACTTCGCCTCCGCCGTCCGCGCCCAGGAGGGCCGGCTGTCCCAGCTCGACGAGGACACCACCGCCTACCACTACCACGAGCCGCTCGGCGTCGTCGGCCAGATCATCCCGTGGAACTTCCCCATCCTAATGGCCGTTTGGAAGCTCGCGCCCGCCCTCGCCGCCGGCAACGCCGTGGTGCTCAAGCCCGCCGAGCAGACGCCGTCGTCCATCCTGGTCCTGATGGAGCTCATCGGCGACCTGCTCCCCGCCGGCGTCCTGAACGTGGTCAACGGCTTCGGCGTCGAGGCAGGCAAGCCGCTCGCCTCCAGCCCCCGGATACGCAAGATCGCCTTCACGGGCGAGACCACCACCGGCAGGCTGATTAGCCAGTACGCCAGCCAGAACCTGATTCCGGTCACCCTGGAGCTCGGCGGCAAGAGCCCGAACATCTTCTTCAACGACGTCGCCCAGGAGAACGACGCGTTCTACGACAAGGCCCAGGAGGGCTTCGCGCTGTTCGCCTTCAACCAGGGCGAAGTCTGCACCTGCCCGTCCCGCGCGCTGGTCCAGGAAGACATCTACGAGTCCTTCATGGCCGACGCCGTTGCCCGGGTAGAAAAGATGGTCCAGGGCAACCCGCTGGACACCGCAACCCAGGTCGGGGCCCAGGCCTCCAACGACCAGCTCGAGAAGATCCTGTCCTACATCGACATCGGCAAGCAGGAAGGCGCCACGGTCCTGACCGGCGGCGCCCGGGCCGAGCTGCCCGGCGACCTTGCCGGCGGTTTCTACGTCCAGCCCACGGTCTTCGAGGGCCACAACAAGATGCGGATCTTCCAGGAGGAAATCTTCGGCCCGGTGGTCGCCGTAACGAAGTTCAGCGACTACAACGACGCCATGGGCATCGCCAACGACACCCTCTACGGCCTCGGCGCCGGCGTCTGGTCCCGCAACGGCAATGTCGCATACCGGGCAGGCCGGGAAATCCAGGCCGGCCGTGTCTGGGTGAACAACTACCACGCCTACCCGGCGGGCGCCGCGTTCGGCGGCTACAAGTCCTCAGGCATCGGGCGCGAGAACCACGCCATGATGCTGGACCACTACCAGCAGACCAAGAACCTGCTGGTCAGCTACAACGAAAACAAGCTCGGCTTCTTCTAGAAGTAGCCGCTGCACCCAGTTCCAACCCCGCTACAACGACGCAAGGATTTCGCCAATGACGACGAGAATGCAAGCAGCAGTAGTAACCGAATTCGGCAAGGACCTCCAGGTCCAGGACCTCGAGATTCCCGCCCCCGGCCCGGGACAGGCACTGGTCAAGGTCCTGACCACCGGCGTCTGCCACACCGACCTCCACGCGGCGGAAGGTGACTGGCCCGTCAAGCCCTCACCGCCCTTCATCCCCGGCCACGAGGGCGTGGGGGAAGTGGTGGCCCTCGGCGAGGGCGTCACCGACCTGGCCGTCGGTGACCTGGTGGGCAATGCCTGGCTCTGGTCCGCCTGCGGCGACTGCCAGTACTGCCGCACCGGCTGGGAAACACTCTGCGAAGTGCAGAAGAACGCCGGCTACAGTGTTGACGGCTCGTTCGGCGAGTACATGCTGGTGGACTCGCGCTTCGCCGCCCGCATACCGGCGGGATCCGACCCCGTCGAGGTGGCGCCGGTGCTCTGTGCCGGCGTCACCGTCTACAAGGGCCTGAAAATGACCGAAGCAAGGCCGGGGCAGTGGGTCACCATTTCCGGCATCGGCGGCCTTGGTCACATCGCCGTCCAGTATGCCGTCGCCATGGGCCTCCGGGTGGCTGCCGTGGATATTGCCGACGACAAACTCGCCCTGGCGAAGGCGCACGGCGCCGAACTGACGGTCAACGCCCTGCATGAGGACCCGGTGGAAGTCATCCAGCGCGAAACCGGAGGATGCCATGGAGTACTGGTCACCGCGGTGCATCCCTCGGCCTTCGGGCAGGCGATCGGCATGGCACGCCGTGGCGGGACGATCGTGTTCAACGGCCTGCCGCCCGGCGACTTTCCCGCACCGATCTTCGAGATTGTGCTCAAGGGCCTGACAGTCCGCGGTTCAATCGTGGGCACCCGCCAGGACCTGGAGGAGGCGCTGGACTTCTACGCCCAGGGCAAGATCCACCCCACGGTGTCCGTCCGGGAACTCTCGGAGGTCAACGCCGTCCTGGATGAAATGAAGCACGCCAAGATCGACGGCCGCGTAGTCCTGAGGTTCTGATGCCGCTGGACAGGCTTGAGGCCGGGGTGACGCTGCCCGGGGAGGACTTCTCGCGGGTGGCGCTCACCCCGGCGGCCGTGCAGCTGCTGCGGAAACTGTGGCTCCAGCACGGTCCGCTCATGTTCCACCAGTCCGGCGGCTGCTGCGACGGGTCCTCGCCCATGTGCTATCCGGCGGGCGACTTCATCACCGCGGAAGCAGACGTCCTGCTTGGCCTCTTCGACCTCTCCGAGGGACTGGAACCGCAGCCGCTGGAATTCTGGATGTCCCGGGAGCAGTTCAGCTACTGGAGCCACACGCACCTGACGGTGGACGTGGTGCCGGGCAGGGGGAGCGGCTTTTCGGTCGAGGCGCCGGAGGGAAAAAGGTTCCTGATCCGGTCCGCCCTGATGGACTGGCCCGCCTAGGCCGGTTCGACCAACTACCACTTGGGACCCTTCATCTGAAGGGTCCCAAGTGCTTTGCCGGAATAAAGTTCGGCAGAGTAACCGTCTCACCATTCGGGACAATTGGGCCCGTCCAGTGGATGGACACTACCGTTAATAGGTCTGTTTCCATCCGAAACCAGGATTGTGATCCCCCAATGAACCTTCTCCGGACCAAATCCATCGAGCAGTCGATCGCCGACGCCGATGAGCCCGGGCGCAAGCTGAAGCGCTCCCTCAGTACCTGGGACCTGATGATCATGGGCGTCGCGGTTGCTGTCGGCGCCGGCATCTTCTCCGTTGGCGCCAAGGCCGCGGCCAACTTCTCCGGTCCCGCCGTGACCCTGTCCTTCGCCATCGCCGCCGTAACCTGCGCGCTGGCCATCATGTGCTACGCCGAGTTCGCCACCGCCATCCCCGTGGCCGGTTCCGCGTACGTCTTCACTTACGCCACCATGGGCGAACTCCTGGCCTGGATCATCGGCTGGAACCTGATCCTGGAGCTTTTCACCGCCGCGGCCGTGATCGCCAAGTACTGGGGCATCTACCTCAGCAAGGTATTCGCCCTCATGGGCGCCGATATTCCGCCGGCGATCTCCCTGGGCGGGATTGACCTCTACTGGGGTGCCTTCCTGATCGTCGCCGTCTTCACCGTGCTGCTGGTCCTGGGCACCAAGCTCTCCGCCCGCGTAGGCAACATCTTCACCCTGATCAAGATCGGCGTCGTCCTCTTTGTCATCGTGGTGGGCTTCACTTACGTGAAGATCGAAAACTACGCCCCGTTCATCCCGGCCGCCCAGCCGACCGGCGGCGCCGGTGGCGCCGACGTCCTGAAGCAGTCGTTCTTCGGCTTCCTCACCGGAGCCGCCCCCGCCCAGTACGGCACCCTTGGCATCTTCGCCGGCGCCGCTCTGGTCTTCTTTGCCTTCATCGGCTTTGACGTGGTGGCCACGTCGGCGGAAGAAGTAAAGAACCCGCAGAAGACGCTGCCGCGCGGCATCTTCGGCGGCCTGGCCCTGGTAACCCTGCTCTACATCCTGGTGTCCCTGGCACTCACGGGCATGGTGTCCTACACGCAGCTGGCCGAGGCCGAGAACCCCACCCTCACCACGGCCTTCGAAGCAGTGGGGGACACCTCGGCGGCCAAGATCATTGCCTTCGGCTCCCTGGTGGGCCTGACCACCGTGATCATGGTGCTCCTCATGGGCCTGTCCCGCGTGGTGCTGGCCATGAGCCGCGACGGGCTACTTCCCCGTGCACTGTCCAAGACCAGCCAGAAGCGTTCGACGCCGGTGCGCCTCCAGATCATCTGCGGGGCCGCCGTCGCCCTGGTCGCCGGGCTGACCAACGTGGACCTGCTGGAAGAAATGATCAACATCGGGACGCTGTCCGCCTTCGTGGTGGTAAGCCTGGGCATCCTGGTGCTCCGCAAGAAGCGCCCGGACCTGAAGCCGGCCTTCCGCGTACCGTTCGGCAAGGTCCTGCCCGTCGTGTCCGCCGTGCTGTGCTTCTACCTGATGACCAACCTCGCGGTGGAGACCTGGATCTTCTTTGCGGTCTGGCTGGTCATCGGCATGGCGATCTACTTCTCCTACGGCCAGCGCCATTCCCGCCTCAACGAGCGCTTCGGCGACGCGAGCGCGGCGGTCAACGGACCGGCTGCTGACAAAGTGCGCGACGGCGAGGACGAGCTCACCCGCGCCTGACACCCCGTGCGAATGCCCGCCCTGGCCTGGCCATGGGCGGGCATTCGCATGTCCGGCTTCTAGGATGGATCACATGGCCCGTCCCACACGATCCGAACGCAAGGCAGAACTCCTGGCCGCGATCCTGGATTACCTGATGGACAAAACGCTTGCCGAGCTCACCTTCCGGAGCCTCGCTGAGGGCCTGGGGATGAGCGCGTATGTGCTGGTGTACCACTTTGGAAGCCGGGACCAGCTGATCAACGACATTGTGGTTTCCATCGAGTCCCGGCTGGACCGGATGCGCAATACCGATGTGCACGACATCGACCGCGCCGCCTGGCGGGACTTCCTGCTCGACTCCTGGCAGTGGACCATGGCCCAGCGGAACCGGCACCTGACGCGCCTGGAATTCGAAGCGACGGCGCAGGACATCGTGGCCGCCGAACCGAGGGGAACGTCGCAGGAGCACTTCCGGATGCTCCACCATAAAACCCGCGACTGGCTCATGGTGCAGGGAATTCCGGAGGAGTTTGCCGACACCGACGCGCGGCTCTTCACGTCCACCTTCTACGGGCTGCAGTTCGACTTCGTGGTCATGAATGAGCCGGAAGCGGCCACCAAGGCCTTCGAGCTGATGCTGGCGGTCTTCTTCAACAACCTGGAAACGCGCCTGGCGCCCGGTGGAGGGCAGGGCTGAGCCGTCCCCGGCGCCGCAGGCCGGGCGTTGGCAGGAACTGCGGAAATCCCAGGCCTGGCCACTGGAAACTGTCCCTTACGGTGCCGTCTCAGAGCTGTAACAATGAGCCGTACACGGATGTGCTGGCAGTCGTACCATGATTGAATCGGATAGTCGAACTTCTGTTCGAATGTCGAACACTGGGCTTGGGGGCGGGTCAGCCCCCGGTCATGGGCACGAAGGAGTGATCATGAAACGTCGTCTTATTTCCATCCTGGCAGTTGCCTCTGTCCTGGGGCTGGCGGCCTGCGGAAGCGGCTCGCCCAGTTCTACCGGCGGCGGAAGCGCACCGGCCACCGGGGGCGGCGGCGCGGGCTTGACCAAGGTCAGCGTCGGCGTCATCCCCATTGTGGACTGTGCCCCCATCTACCTTGGCGACAAGCAGGGATTCTTCAAGGACGAAGGCCTTCAGCTGGACATCCAGACGGCCACGGGCGGCGCGGCGATTGTCCCCGGCGTGGTCAGCGGCAGCTTCGACTTCGCGTTCTCCAACCTGATTTCGGTGATGGTCGCCAAGGACAAAGGGCTGGACCTGAAGTTCGTGGCCAACGGCGCCTCCACCACCGGCGAGAAGGGCAAGGACATCGGCGGCGTCGTGGCCCCGGCCGGCTCGGACATCAAGTCCGCGAAGGACCTGGCCGGCAAAACGGTGTCCGTGAACAACCTCTCCAATATCGGCGACACCACCATCAAGTCGGTGATCGAGAAGGACGGCGGTGATCCAAGTGGGGTGAAGTTCGTGGAGGTAGCCTTCCCGGACGCCCCGGCGGCGCTGGCCAACAAGCAGGTGGACGCCGCCTGGATCCTGGAGCCCTTCCTGTCGAAGGCCGTTGCTGAAGGCGGAACCGTGGTGTCGTCCAACTTTGTGGAGATGAGCCCGGAACTGGACATCGCCGGCTACTTCACCAAGGGCGACACCATCAAAGGCAAAGCGGAGCTGACCGGGAAGTTCACCCGGGCCATGAACAAGTCCCTTGAGTACGCCCAGGAGCATCCGCAGGAAGTCCGCGACATCGTGGGCACCTACACGAAGATCGATGAGGCCACCCGGGCCAGGATGATCCTGCCGCGCTACCGCACTGACTTCGACAAGGATGCCTTCAAGACGCTCGGCGATGCCGCGGCCAAGTACGGCACCCTGAGCAAAGCGCCGAGTGCGGACGACCTCCTCCCGTGAGTTCAGGAACCCTGGCCACCGGCGGGGCCGCTCCACGGGCGGAGCGGCCCCGAAGGAAGGGCGGCAAGGGAGCGGCGAAACAACTGCTCGGAGTCGCGGGGATCATCGGATTCCTGGCCACCTGGGAGCTCATTCCCCGCCTCGGCCTGATTGATGAACGGTTCCTCCCGCCCGCCAGTGAAGTGGTTGCCGCCCTGGTTGTTGACTTCGGCCTCACGGCCTTCTGGGTTGCGGCGGGAGAAACCATGAAAGCGTGGTTCCTCGGCCTCCTGATCGCCGTGGCCGCAGCCGTCCTGCTCGGTTTCATCATCGGCTCCAGCGGCTTCCTCCGGAAGGCCACCAACTCCACCATCGAGTTCCTGCGCCCCATCCCGTCGGTGGCCCTTATCCCCTTGGCCGTGCTGCTCTTCGGGGTAAAGATCGAGTCGTCCCTGCTGCTCATCGTGTACGCCTCCTTCTGGCAGGTCCTCATTCAGGTGCTCTACGGCGTGGCCGACGTCGACATGGTCGCCAACAACACTGCCAAGACCTACGGACTGGGCCGGATGGCCCGCATCCGGTACGTCGTGTTTCCGACGGCCCTGCCCTACCTGATGACGGGTGTTCGGCTTGCCGCTGCGGTGGCGCTGGTCCTGGCCATCACGGCGGAACTGGTGATCGGTTCCCCGGGCCTGGGCCGGGAGATTGCCCTCGCCCAGTCCGGCGGCGCCATCTCCGGCATGTACGCCCTGGTGCTGGCCACCGGCCTGATAGGTGTCCTGATCAACATGGTGATGCGCCAGATCGAGAAGCGGATCCTGGCATGGCACTCGTCTGTGCGCTCGGAGGTGATCGTATGAGGTCGCTGAAAAACCTCGGCTATATCGTGGGCCTGCCGGTCCTGCTGGTCCTGGTCTGGTGGTCCTCCACCCTGGGAGCGGTCAACTTTTTTGTCCCCCGGCCCGCCGACCTTGTGGGGACCTTCGGCAAAGTCTGGTTCGGTGACAGGTTCTTTTCCGATGTCCTGCCCAGCCTGGGCAGGCTGGTGGTGGGCGTGGCGGTGGCCATTGCCATCGGAGTTGTGGGCGGGGTCCTGATCGGGTCCATCCGGTGGCTGCGGGCACTGCTGGAACCGACGCTGGAATTCTTCCGTGCCATCCCGCCGCCGGTCCTGGTGCCGGTGCTGATGCTGCTGATGGGCATCACCGACTCCATGAAGGTCATGGTGATCATTTCCGGTTGCGTCTGGCCCGTGCTGCTCAACACAATCGAGGGTGTGCGGGCTGTGGACCCGGTGCTCTCCGACTCGGCACACACGTACGGCATCAGCGGCTGGGCGCGCGTGCGGCACCTGGTGCTTCCTTCCGCCAGCCCGCAGATCATGGCCGGGGTGCGCCAGTCGCTGTCCCTCGGGCTGATCCTCATGGTGATTTCCGAAATGTTTGCCTCGTCCTCCGGGCTGGGCTTCACCATTGTCCAGTTCCAGCGGTCCTTCGCCATCCCGGAAATGTGGTCCGGCATTGTGGTCCTGGGCCTGCTGGGCGTGGCCATGTCTTTCATCTTCCAGTGGGCGGAGCGGAACATCCTGCGCTGGTACCACGGCCAGAAAGAGGTAGAAAATGCAGCCTGAACCCACCCAAGCGACCACGGAGGCCACCCTCTCCGTCCGCGGGCTGAAGAAGGTCTACCAGACCGACGGCGGTGACGTGGAGGCGGTCCGGAACCTCACCTTTGACCTGCGCGCGGGGGAGTTGGCCTGCCTGGTGGGGCCCTCAGGCTCCGGCAAGACCACGCTGCTCAAGTGCATCTCCGGGCTCATGGCGCCGACCGAAGGCGAAGTGCTCCTGGACGGCAAGCGGGTGACCGGTCCACCCAAGAAGATGGCCGTGGTGTTCCAGGAATACGGGCGTTCGCTGTTCCCGTGGATGCGGGTCCGCGACAACGTGGAACTGCCGCTGAAAAACCAGGGGGTGCCCAAGGCCGAACGGGACCGGCTGGTGGATGACGCCCTCGAGGCCGTGGGGCTCTCGCATGTGCCACGGTCCTACCCCTGGCAGCTTTCCGGCGGCATGCAGCAGCGCGTGGCTATTGCCCGGGCCATCGCGTACCAGCCCGAGGTCCTGCTGATGGACGAACCGTTCGCGGCCGTGGATGCGCAGACCCGGGCCGATCTTGAGGACCTGATCCGGGTGGTCTGGAGAAAGCTGGGCGTCACGGTGCTCTTCGTGACCCACGACATTGACGAATCCGTCTACCTCGGCGAGCGGGTAATCATCCTTTCCAGCTCGCCTACCGTGATCCAGGAGGATATTACGATCGACCTTCCGGACGAGCGCGACCAACTTAATACCCGTTCCCTGCCGCGCTTCACGGAGCTGCGCCACCACGTGTACGAACAGATCCAGCTGGCGAAGAAGGGGCACCGCCCGGCCGCGGCCTCATCCGGGAAGGAGACCCCGGTCAAGGGGCAGCATGCCGGCTGACCCAGTCAACTAATGGCCGCAGGTCCTCCCACAGCCCGGCGATGTCCTGGACCGCGGCAGGGGTTGCCAGCCAGTCCGGCCGGCCAAGGTTGACGCTGGCGGAGAGGGATTTGTGCTTTAGGAGTTCGGCCCGCGGGTGCTCCCGCGCATACCCGCGCGGCACCGTCTTCAGCTTCTCTCCCTCAACGGCAAAGCCGGCCGCGGCAACAGCCTCCAGGATCCGCAGGAGCGACTCGCCGGTGCCGGACGCGTCCACGGAATTGCGGTACCGGGCCAGCTGCGCAGGCGTATGCGAGTGGTAGCCGCCGCCCACCAGCAGGCCGTCAGCGCTTATCTGCAGGTAGTAGCCAACCCCTTCCTGGACGGATGCCACCGCACCCTGGGCCGTCTTGTAGGGGGACTTGTCCTCGGAAAACCGGATGTCCCTGTTGGGCCGGAAGAGCTTCGCCGGCCCAAACCTGGGTTCCAGCTCCGCAAGCAGTGACGAAAGCGGTTCCCTGACCAGGGAGAGGTACCTGTCCTTGTGTTCCTGCCACCACTCCCGGTTGTTGTTGTCCTGAAGCTCCTCATAGAACCCGAAGGCGCCGGCAGGTATGCCCTGGAAAGTTGTCATGCAGCGATCCTAGGGACGGCAGGCGGCGGCGGCCATGCGCGGAGCCGGGTATGTGGAAAAAAGAAGACCACCCCGCCACACGAACAGCGGCGGGGTGGTCTTCAGCAAGTCAAGACGGAGCTGGATCAGCCGATCTTGTTGGCAGCCTCAGCGTCGGAGGACGGAGCTGACGGAGCAGCCGCGGTACCGAGGTTGGCGCGCAGCTTGGCGCCGAGTTCGGCGTCAACGTTGGTCCAGTACTGGATGGCGCGTTCCTTGATGCCGGGGCTCTTGACGCCGCCCACGGCACCGGTGATGGTCTCGAGGAAGCGGGCCTTCGCTGCTTCGTCGTAGACCTCGCGGTAGAGCGTGCCCGCCTGGACGAAGTCGCCGTCCTCGGCGTGGAGGGAGTGCGCGGCGAGGGTCAGCTCGCCGTCGTTCTCCCAGCCGCCGGCCGGGTTCTGCGGCTCGACTGCGGCCGGGCCGCCAACGGAGTTGGGGGCGTAGACCGGCACGGACGGGGCGTTGAAGTGGTAGCGCCCGGCACCGTCCTGGCTGTAGTTGTTGACCTGGTTCTTGGGCTGGTTCACCGGGATCTGGGCGTGGTTGGTGCCTACGCGGTAGCGGTGGGCGTCCGCGTAGGAGAAGATGCGCGCCTGCAGCATCTTGTCCGGGGAAGCGGCGATGCCCGGCACGAAGTTCGACGGCGCGAAGGTGGCCTGCTCGATCTGCGCGAAGTAGTTCTCCGGGTTCCGGTTCAGCTCCATGGTGCCCACCTTGATCAGCGGGTAGTCGCCGTGCGGCCACACCTTGGTCAGGTCGAACGGGTTGAAGCGGTAGGTCTTGGCGTCCTCGTACGGCATGACCTGGACGTGCAGGTCCCAGGACGGGAAGTTGCCGGCCTCGATGTTCTCGGAGAGGTCGCGGATGTAGAAGTCGGCGTCGGAGCCTGCCAGCTGCTCGGCCTGCTCGCTGCCCATGGAGTTCACGCCCTGGTTGGACTTGAAGTGGTACTTGACCCAGAACCGCTCGCCCTCGGCGTTGATCCACTGGTAGGTGTGCGAGCCGTAGCCCTGCATTTCGCGCCAGGAGGCGGGCAGGCCGCGGTCGCCCATGAGCCAGGTGACCTGGTGTGCGGACTCGGGGGACAGGGTCCAGAAGTCCCACTGCATGTCGGCGTCGCGCAGGTGCGTGCCCGGCAGGCGCTTCTGGGAGTGGATAAAGTCCGGGAACTTGATGCCGTCACGGATGAAGAACACCGGGGTGTTGTTGCCCACGAGGTCGTAGTTGCCCTCGGTGGTGTAGAACTTCACGGCGAAGCCGCGGGGATCGCGCCAGGTGTCCGGGGAGCCGCTTTCGCCGGCCACGGAGGAGAAGCGGATCAGCATTTCGGTTTCGACGCCGGGCTGGAGGAAGGCTGCCTTGGTGTACCTGGACACGTCCTCGGTGGCCTTGAACGTACCGAATGCGCCGCCGCCCTTGGCGTGCACTACGCGCTCCGGCACCCGCTCGCGGTTGAACTGGGCGAGCTTTTCCACCAGGTAGTGGTCAGTCAGGATGATGGCACCGTCGGCACCGACTGACTTCGAGTGCGCGTCCGACGTAACGGGGGCACCTGACTGGGTTGTTGAAATGGCAGTCATTGTTCTCCTATTTCTCTATTTCTTGCGGGGGACGATTGGAAGGAAGTTGTTGGGACTGCTGGCAGTCCTGGCAGATGCCCTGGTACATGACATCGGCGATCTGGATGGTCATCGGCTTGGCGTTTTCATCCCAGTGGGGGGTGAGGCAGGGTGCGTGGCCCACTGCGCAGTCGACGTCCTCCACCCGGCCGCAGCTGATGCAGATGGCGTGGTGGTGGTTGTCGCCCACCCGCGTCTCGTACAGGGCGGGGGAGTGCGGGGGCTCAAACCTGCGGAGCATGTGCAGGTCCGTCAGGTCGCCGAGCACCACATATACGGACTGTGCCGTCAGCTCAGGCAGTTCGGCGCGGGCGGCGGCCAGGATGCTCTCCGCAGGGGAGTGGGGGTGGCGTTCGACGGCGGCCAGGACCGCCAACCGCTGTTTGGTCACCCTGCGGCCGTGGGCACGCAGGGCGGCAGCCCATGCCTCGTGGCCGTCAAAGTGTTCCGTCATGCCACCATTCAAGCACTTATTATGAGCATCTCACAATAAGGCTCGGCTAACACGTTGTGAACGGGAAGAAACCGCCGCCGCTAGGGTTGTTGGGTGGGGAAACTGCTCGCTGACGCGGCCCAACCTCCGGATGACCTTCGTGATCGACCTGGCGGCCATGGTCCTGGCCCGGCCGCGGGCGCTGATGCCGGCCATCGGTGCCGTCGTGATCGGCGGCGGCGAAGCGACCGTAGGCGTCCTGCTGGCGTCCACCGCCGTCGGCGCTTTCCTGGCGGGCCTGTTTTCCGGACCCCTCGGCGGCGTCCGCTGGCAGGGGAGCGCCGTGGTCATCTCGGTGACGGGGTGGGGTGCGTCCATGGCGGCCTTCGGCCTGGTGGTGCTGCTCGCCGGGCGTTCACCGGACGGGGACGCGCGGAACCCTGCCCCCTAGACAGCCGTTTCCATAGTGAGTAAGGAGGAGACGTGCACAAACACTACAACGGGCTCAAGACCGCGGCGCTCTTCGGGGTGCTGTGGGCGGTGCTGCTGGGCCTCGGGGCGCTGATCGGCACCAGTACCCGCAGCTCCGCGCCGATCTGGATCATGGCCCTCGTGGGCGTGGCCACGACGGCATACGGCTACTGGAACAGCGACAAGATCGCCATCCGCGCCATGGCGGCCTACCCCGTCACGGAACCGCAGGCGCCGCAGCTGTACCAGATGGTCCGGGAACTGTCCGTCCGCGCCAACCAGCCCATGCCGCGCATCTACCTCTCGCCCACCATGAACCCGAACGCCTTCGCCACCGGCCGCAATCCCCGGAACGCCGCCGTGTGCGTGACCGAGGGAATGCTGCAGTTGCTGGACGCCCGGGAGCTCCGCGGAGTCCTGGGCCACGAGCTCATGCACGTCTACAACCGGGACATCCTCACCTCGTCCGTGGCCGCCGCCGTCGCAGGCGTGATCACGTCGGTGGGCCAGATGCTCCTGTTCTTCGGCGGCGGTGACCGGCGCAATTCCAATCCGCTGGCGATGCTGGCCATGGCGCTCCTCGCCCCCTTCGCGGCGTCGCTGATCCAGATGGCCATTTCCCGGACCCGGGAGTACGACGCCGACGAGGACGGTTCGCAGCTGACCGGCGATCCGCTGGCGCTCGCCTCAGCGCTGGCCAAGATCGAGCGGGGCGTCACCATCGCACCGCTGCCGCAGGACCAGCGGCTGGTGAATGCCTCGCACCTGATGATCGCCAACCCGTTCCGCGGCGGTGCGATGACCAAGCTGTTTGCCACGCATCCGCCCATGCGGGACCGGATTTCCCGGCTGGAGCGGATGGCAGGCCGGCCGCTGGGCTGACGTCCGGCGTCTCCGGGACGCGCAAAGAGGCCGGCGCAGCCCTATTCCGGGTGCGCCGGCCTCTTGCGTGTCGGCCGAAATTATGCGCGTCGAGAACGACGGCGGCGGACGGCTAGCTGCGGAAGTTCACGAACTGCAGGTCGGCTTCCTCGAAGTCCTTCAGCAGGGCCATGGTGGCCTGCAGGTCGTCGCGGGACTTGGACGTCACGCGGAGCTCGTCGCCCTGGATCTGGGACTTGACCGACTTGGGGGCTTCGTCCCGGATGAGCTTGTTGATCTTCTTGGCAAGGTCCTGCGCGATGCCCT
Source organism: Pseudarthrobacter sp. C1 (assembly GCF_034720455.1). Lineage (NCBI taxonomy): Bacteria > Bacillati > Actinomycetota > Actinomycetes > Micrococcales > Micrococcaceae > Pseudarthrobacter > Pseudarthrobacter sp. C1. The sequence continues at coordinate 463,622 of NZ_JAYESK010000003.1, forward strand.
CCTTGATGGAGGCCTCCAGCCGGTACTCCTTGCCGGACGCATAGGGCTCGCCGGCGTCCAGCGACTTCAGCGAGATGCCGCGGCGGATCAGCTTGGACTGGAGCACGTCCAGCACTGCCAGGACGCGTTCCTCGGAGTTCGCCTTCATCAGGATCTTTTCGCCGCTGAAATCCACCTCGGCGCCGACGCCCTTGAAGTCGTAGCGCTGGGCCAGCTCCTTCTGCGCCTGGTTCAGCGCGTTGGCCACTTCCTGCTTGTCTACCTTGCTTACGACGTCGAACGTTGACTCGCCTGCCATGACTCTCCTTTTGCCGGTGGAAGCCCTGTGCGCGGACAGGGGGTGATCACTGCATTCCAGCCTAATACGGATGGCCGCGCTGAGGGGCTCAGGGATTCACAGTTCCCTCCCAGCGGACGCTCTGCAGGAACGAAGGAGGGCGGAGAACAGTTGAACGTGTTGGGAAGTTGTTCGAAGGGAACACCATGCACCGCAAGGCCGTCCGTTACGCCACCCGCACCACCTCGGCAGCAGCGGGGGCGGTGGCAGCAGCGGCGTCGTCGGTGGCCGCAGCAGCGGTGGCTGCGTCCATCATCCTCGCTCCGGTGGCCGATGCTTCATCCCGGATGGAGGGAGTCAGCGAGGACCTGCTGCGTGCAGTCCAGCTGAACCAGATCACTGAGGAGCAGGCCGTGAAGTTCGAGGCCCGCCTTGCCGGAAGGATTCTGGGAGAGGCCTGATTCCGTTCCTTTCCCCGTTGTTTCAAGGGATTTCCGGGCCTCCGCGGCCCGATTCGATTCTTCGGCGGAAGTTCTGTAAAGTTGTCTTGCCCGCGGTTACTGGAAGCGGAACGGCCCGGAAACGGACGTTCTGCAGACTGCATCGGCGGGTACTTCTTTTGAAGTTCGGCAGATTACCCGAGCGGCCAAAGGGGGCTGACTGTAAATCAGCTGGCAACGCCTACGGGGGTTCGAATCCCTCATCTGCCACCCAAGCGAAGGCCCGTAGTTTCCTGGAAACTACGGGCCTTTGTCATGCCCGGCCGCTGCGGGCCGTCGCCCTGGATCGGCTTCGGATCACGCCAGGCGGGCAGGCTGCCCGATCTTTTTCCAATCCTGTGACAAATCTGGGCGGATCTTGATGATGCCGCAGATAGTGTTCTCACATATTCGCAATTTTATGGGGGGAAATTGTCGGTGGCCGGCATGTCTGAAGATGTTCGGGGAGCCTGGCTCGATATCGCCGAGGAGGTCCGCTGGTATCCCTCGCCGCATAATTCCCAGCCGATAAAGCTGAGGCCGATCAGCGAGACCGTTGCAGTTGTCTATTACGACCTTGACCTTGGGCTGCCTGCCGAATCTTTCGGAATCCCTTTCGGCCACGTGTGCGCGGGGGTCTTCCTGGAGTCACTGTCCGTGGTGGCCGCGGCCCGGGGCTACCGCACCGTGGAAAGCCTTGAGCTTTCAGAAATGGATTTCGCTGCCGAGGACCGGCTGCATCTTATTGGCACAGTCCGATTGGAACCTGCTGCAGCTGGCTCCCATTCCCAGCCCTTGGCCGAAAGTGCTTTGGCCGCATTCCGGGCCAGGCGGACGTCGCGCCGGCCGTACGACAAGCGGGTGGTCGATGAGGCGATTTTGACGGCAGCTTCTTCCATTGCGGCCCGCCAAGGATACGCATTTCATTCAACCGCTGACAGCCGCACTGTTTCATCGCTTGTGCGGATCAATCAAAAAACTCTCTTTTCCGACTTGCGCAATAATGCGGTCTACGCCGAGATCATGGAGTGGCTGCGGTTTTCGAAGGACGAGGCTGCAGCCCGGGCAGACGGTCTCAGCGCGGAGACCATGATCATTCCCGGGCGGGTGCTTCGATTCGCGATGAAGCACCGTAATCTTTGGTCCTTCCCAGCCATCGGCGGTTTCATAAAGGCCGTCTATCTACGCACAATGCGTGGCGTGCGGCAGCTTGGATGGTTGGAGGGCCCGTTCGCGGAGCCGGGCCATTTCCTGGAAGCCGGGCGCACGTTCATGCAGGTATGGCTCTTTTTTTCGGAAAAGGGCGTATCCCTCCACCCCTTTGGCACTGTGATCACCAACCCGTCTTCTCACGCAGAATTCGTCGAGGAGGCTGGAATCAACGAGACAGCGAACAGGATGGCGTGGATGCTGTTCAGGTTCGGTTACAGCGACACCCCGCCAAAGTCTCACCGCCGCCCGGCGGCCTCGATGCTGCTCACCGATGACATGTCCGTACAGGAGCCACACCTTGAATAAGAAGCTCATATTTGCGTTCGTCTTTCTTATGGACAGATTCGTCGGGGTCTTTACGCCAAGGGTTTCAACTCACCGGATACTGCTGATGCCGGGCATCGAACCTTTCCGTTGGACCGCCGGACGCTGGAGGGCCTGGCGGACCTTTGAGATGGCGGCTAAACGGGTCCCTGCTTATCGTGAGTTCCTCTCCGAACATGGCGTCAGTGGAAGGCTTTCCCTTAAGCGCAGGACGGTGGCGGAGGCCTTCGCCGCGCTGCCGGAGATGGACAAGGACAGCTACATCAAACGCTGGACCATTCCTGCCCGCAGCGTGGACGGCGTGCTTCCCCGCCATGGAGTGGTTGTCGATGAATCTTCCGGAAGCTCGGGCGTTCCAACCAGCTGGGTGCGTGGCCGCGACGAACGTCTTGCCACAAGGCAGCTGCTCCAAGTTGGCTTTTCGCGCACCGCCGAGACACTGAGGAAGCAGCCGTTCGTGCTCAACTGCTTCTCACTCGGAGCATGGGCAACGGGGATGAACGTCACGACTTCCCTGACAGACGTGACAATGATCAAATCAATCGGCCCGGACCGTGACAAGGTAATCGCCACGATGCTGGAGTTCGGCCCGGATTACACCTACATCATCCTTAGCTATCCGCCCTTCCTGAAAGCCCTGTTCGACGATGATCGGATCATCTGGGAGGACTACGATATCGTGGCGGCATTCGGCGGCGAGGGCATCAGCGAGAACATGCGGGCCCACATCACGAAGTACGCCCACAGTGCCTTCGGCTCCTACGGTGCGTCCGACCTTGAGATCAACATAGCCATCGAAACGGACTACACCGTGGAGCTTCGCCAGGCGATCGCGGCCAACCCGGAACTGTCGTCACGGCTCACCCGGCAGGACGAATACGGCGTGCTCCCGATGATCTTCCAGTTCAACCCGTACGACTACCTCATCGAAACGAACGGGGACGGCGAACTCGTCGTCACGATCGTGCGCAAGGAGAACGTCAACCCGCGGATCCGTTACAACATTCATGACCGCGGACACGTGCTGCGCGTGCGTGAGCTCAACACTGTGCTTCGGGAATTTGGGCTCGAACACGTCATCCGCCAGCAGTTCCTCGATCTGCCCGTGCTCTTCCATTACGGCAGGAGCGACCTGTCCGTCGACTTCAACGGAGCAGTTGTGGCACCGGATGCATTGCGCGACGTCCTTAGCAGTGACCAGAGCCTTCTATCAGCAGTGGAAAACCATCGGCTTGTCAGTTTTGAGGATGCCTTGGGAAACCGGCAGCTTCACATCGCGCTTCAGCTCACCTCGAAAGCCACCACCGAGGGCACCTTCGAGGCAGCTTCCTACCGGACATACATCCTTGAACGACTAAGAAGCATGAACGGTGACTTCAACAACGCAATCCTTACATCACCTGATGCAAGCCTCCCGACGATTGCCTTCTATCCGCTGCGCACCGGCCCCTTCACGTCGGACGGTTCAAAGCTAAAGAACGAGTACGTCTGGCAACTTGGCCCTACGGCTCCCCAGGACTGGGAGCTGGACCTCACGTTCCGGGCCCAAAAGAGTCGGGCATCGGCTGACTGACGTGGGCCGTCCGGGGGGGCCGAAGCTGCCCCGGAACGGTGCCAGACCGCCGTCGACATCGGCACGGCCCGGGCGTAGTCTGGCAGCATCGGCGCATGTGCCCGATGCCCTGCGTCGATACCAATCGATGAAGGAGGACCAATGAGTGCCGTACGTGAATTCATGACTACGGACGCACAGTGTATTAAGGAAAACCAGTCCCTGGCAGATGCCGCCCGGATGATGAAGGACCTGGACTGCGGATCGTTGCCCATCTGCGGCGACGACGGCAAGCTGCATGGCATGATCACCGACCGTGACATCGTGATCAGGTGCGTGGCCGCCGGACGTGATCCGCGCGAAATGATGGCCAGCGAACTCGCCTCAGGCAAGCCGTACTGGATCGATGCCGACGCGAACGTTGACGCCGCCATTGAAATGATGGAAACACACCAGGTCCGCCGGCTCCCCGTGATCGCCGACCACAAGCTGGTTGGCATCATCAGCCAGGGGGACATCGCCCGCAACTACTCGGAACAGCGCGTGGGCGAACTGGTGGAGCATATCTCGGAGCGCAAGCGGATGAACGCATAGCCGGGATCTTCCTGGCGCAGTTCATGCCCTTGTCCGCGGCTCCCTGCCTTGAAGGCCAGGGACCGCGGACAAGCTATAGGCAACCTTGGCAGTCAGTTCAGCGCGATCAGGAGCATCTGGCTGGTGCCGGGGATGCAGGTCTGCAGGATGGCCCGGGGGAAGCCGCCGAAGACCGCAATCACGTCGTTGGTGGTTCCCGGGTTGGGTACCTGTCCCCGTGCCGAAACCGTGTACGTTCCATAGCCCGGGATGCTCACCGTCTCGCCCACCCCAATGCCGGAGAAACGTGCCCAGCCGCCGCAGAAATCGTGCTCCGTGATGAAGAGCGAATAGCCGTCATTGGGGGTGTAGTGGATGGGACCGATGCAGGCGTCCACCATGGCCTGGCCGCCGGCGCCCGCCACATAAATGGTGCGGACGGCGGGTGCGGCAAAGACAGGTGCCGGAGCGGCGGCTGCGGGTGCCGGGGCGGGAACGGACGCTGCAACGGGGGCGGAAGCGGGGGCCGCCGGCGCCGCAACAGGCGGGCCGGTCAGGACCAGCGTCTGGCCCGGGTAAATGATGCTGAACGGGCCGAGACCGTTGGCGGCGAGCATCGCGTTCATGTCCACGCCGTGACTGGCCGCGATGGCCCCGACAGTATCTCCGGGCACCACGGTGTAGACGTTCGGATCACCCGCAGGCGCGGGTTCAGGGGCGGGCGCGGGAGCAGGGGCAGGTGCCGGTTCAGCCGGTGGCGCCGTTTCGGGAGCCGCGGGCGCCGGAGCTTCCGCTTCCGGGGCTGGCGCTTCTGCCGCGGAAACAGCTTCCGCTGCGGCTGCCGGCACTTCAGGTGCCGCGGCTCCGGCAACCTGGCCGATCGCCGTCGTGCTTTGGGTCAGCGACGCGGGAGGCGCCGCCAGGGCACCGACGCCGACGGCGGCCACCACAGCGGCAGTGGCCATGCCGGCCCACAGCTTGTTGCTGATGGCCGGCCGCACGCCGGTGAGGTCGGTGCGGGGTTCATCGGTGGCAAAGCTCCTGCTGGGGCCTTCGGGAGTGGAGAGGTATGGCTGGTTCATGGGTAGCCCATCCGGGTTCGGTCCAGGCAGGCTGGCGCTGTGCGCTTCAGCAGGCAGGACGGATTCAGGGAGTATGCGCGCCGGCCGCCCCCAGCTGTTGCCGGGCTGCACAAAAGGCGCGTAATGGAGCGTCCGCATACCCAGAAAATACGGAGGCCCCGTGAAGAGGCAGGACCCCCGGGAAGCCAGCCCGGGGGACCCGCCCGCACGTGTCAGGTCCTAGGAATCCCGAGTCTAGGAAGGGAGCACGGCGGGCGGCACCAGTAGGAAATACCCGAATATTTGCGCGGGATACCCGATAACGCGGCACCGACTACTCAACCGCCGGCAACCCGATACTTGCCCGCAGCCGGGCGGACTACGGCGTGCGCCGCTCCTGCAGCTCGGCGATCTCGGCCCGGAGCGCAGCAATTTCCGCCACGAGCCCCGCCATTTCGGCACGGACCGGCTCCTCCGCCTCGGACACAGCCTCGGCGGTATCCTCCACCCGCTGGACCAGCCACGACGCAATGGACGCTGTCACCACACCCAGGACGGCAATGCCGCTCATCATCAACGCAGCCGCCACCATGCGGCCGATCGGCGTCACCGGGTACATGTCGCCGTAACCCACGGTGGTGATGGTGGTCATGGCCCACCAAAGGGCATCGCCGAAGGTAATGATCTTCGCGTCCGGTGCGGACTGCTCCGCATCCAGGACCGCGAGGGCTCCAACGAACACCAGCATCGTGGCCGAGCCCACCACGTAGGTGACCACGCGTCCCCTGAGCGTGTCGCCCAGCGTCCGGTGCAGCACGGACAGGAGCGTCACCAGGCGGAGGAGGCGCAGCGGCCGGAAGAACGGCAGGGCCACAATCACCAGTTCATGCAGGTTCCGGATGAACCAGGTGCTGCGGTCGCCCGCGAGCCACAGGTTTGCCAGGTAGTCCACCACGAAGATGCCCCATGTCGCCCACATGACTGCCTCGAGCCAGATGGCCGCACTGCCCTCCAGCCTGCCAATCACCTGCCATGCGTACGCTCCCAGGAAGACGAGCGCAGTCACCGTCAGCGGCCAGTCCGCCAGGTCCCGGTAGCGTTGTTGGGTCATGCAGGAAATCCTACTAACAGCTCCACCGCCGGCTGCGGCCATGCATGTTACTGGCGGGTAGCATAAGGGGATGCACCTGCTCCTGAGAACCCTCCTGATGCTCTTCCGATCCTCGCGCCGCCCGCCGGTGACGGTCTGGGACAGTGCCTCACTCCCGCTGCGGGTGCTGCCCACGGACATCGATATCGCCCTGCATGTCAACAACGGCATGTACCTGTCCCTCATGGACCTGGGCCGGTTCGACCTCATGGTGCGCAGCGGAGTCTGGAAGCGGATGCGCCGGCGCGGATGGGGCCCCGTGGTGGCCGCGGAGACCATCGCCTTCCGGAAGTCCCTCCAGCTGTGGCAGCACTACACCATCGAGACCCGTATCATCGGGCTTGATGCCAAGGCGATCTTCTTCGAGCAGCGCATGGTGGCCGACGGCGAGGTCTACGCCCGCGCGTACATCGCCACCCGGCTGGTGGCCAAGGGCCGGCCGGTCAGCCAGGAGGAGATCCTGCGCGAGTTCGGCGAGCCGCCTGCGGACCTGGTCCTCCCCGACTGGATCCACGAGTGGCGGGCGTCCAGTGCGCTGCCTGGCAGCAGGACGCCGGCGCCGCATGACTGGGAAGCGTAGCGCCTAAGCGCCCACGTCCCGCCGTTCCAGTGCGACGGCGGCCACCGCAACGAGTGCCGCCGAAATGCCCCACAGCCACGCTGCCGCCGCCCAGTCCGCCCCGTTGGCCACCGGCGAATTGCCGTACGCCCAGTGGTAGGGGCTCAGCTCCAGCAGCCACTCCACCTCCTTGCTCTGGCGCCCCACGGCGTTGAACACGTAACCGAGCACGGCCACGGTGGCGCCCGCGGCCAGTCCATAGGTCCGCCGGCCCGTGACAGTGCCGACGCACAGGGCAGCCGTTCCGCTGAGGAGCGCCAGCCCGGCAAACAGGACGGTGGCACCCAGCAGATTGTCCAGCTTGATATCCAGCTGCGCGGGCCCGTTCAGCAGCCAGACGAGCGCACAGACCAGGGCAGCAAGCAGGACCACGCGCAGGAACAGTGCCAGCGCCCGCTCCAGTACCACCTGGCCGCGGGACACACCGTGGGCCAGGGTCAGTTCCAGCTGACCCGATTCCTCGTCCCCGCCCACGGCCGCGGCGCCCCAGGCGACAGAGGCTATGGTCATCAGCATGAAGCCAAGGAGTCCGTACAGGGTGGCCTGTGCGTAGCCGGGTCCAGTGGCGATCTGGTCATAGTTCAGCGCCTTTGTCATCTCCGGGGGGAGAGCGTTGACCATGTCCTGCATTTCCGCGCTGCCGCCGAGGGACGGGTACAGCGGGAGGTAGAGGAAACAGGCTGCGGCCAGTCCGGCCGCCCAGCCCAGGGTGGAGCGCCACGTGTCGAGGAAGGCGCGGCGGAACAAGGGAAGTGTTGTCACCGCGCGTCCTCCGGCTGGCCTGAGTACATCTTGAGCACGGCTTCCTCCAGGTCAGGCTCATCGAGCACCAGGTCCGTCAGCTCAAGGGAACCCAGCATCCTGACCAGCGGCTGGATGGCGCCCTCCAGTACAGCGGACAGCGTCACGCTGCCGTCCGCCTCAAGCACCTCCACCTGTCCGATGCCGGGCACCCCCGACAGCAGCGCCACGGCGTCGGACGCCGGGATGCCGTGCGTGGCGAAGCGGACGTGGCGCACGGCCCCTTCGCGCAGCCCTTCGACCGACTCGACGGTGATGATCCGGCCATCGCGGAGGATGGCCACCGTGTCCGCCGTCTGCTGCACCTCGCTCAGGACGTGGGAGCTGAGGAAGATGGTCTGTCCGCGGTGTTTCGCCTCCCGCACCATCGCGTGGAACTCCTGCTGGACCAGCGGATCCAGGCCGCTCGTGGGTTCATCGAGGACCAGCAGTTCCGGCTGGTGCATAAACGCCTGGACCAGCCCGAGCTTCTGTTTGTTGCCCTTCGACAGCTGGCGCGTGTGGCGGTCGAGGTCCAGCCCCAGCCGCTCGGCGAGCCAGTCAATGCGCCCCGGCGGAACGGGCCCGCTGATGGCCTGGTAGTGCGCCAGCAGCTTGCGGCCCGTCACCCGGCCTTCGAGGAACAACTCTCCGGGCAGGTAGCCGATGCGGCGGCGAAGCCCGGGTCCGCCCAGCCGCGGATCAATGCCGAGGACGCGGATCTCGCCCCCGCTGGGCCGGATGATGTCCAGCAGGCAGCGCATGGTGGTGGTCTTGCCGGCGCCGTTGGGTCCGATCACGCCGAACACCGTTCCGGTCTCCACCTCGAAATCAATGCCGTGCAGCACTTCCCTGCGGCCGAACCTCTTGGTCAGGGACCGGGCGGAAACAGCGGTGGCCATGAGCCCTCCTGGACGCGAACACAGCGGCTGGTGACCCCCAGACTAGGCTCCGCGGGCGGCCGTGTACATGGAGGGCGCCCGGTTATTCCCGATCACGCGCGGAGCGAACAAGGGCTCCCTGAACAGGACAGGTCCGGGCATCACGCGTACCGTTGACACATGGCTACCCTTGACATCACAGGTGAACAGTTCGCATCCACCATCGAAGACAACGATATTGTCCTGGTGGATTTCTGGGCGGAATGGTGCGGCCCCTGCAAGCAGTTTGGGCCCACGTACTCAGCGGTCTCAGAGAAGCACCCGGATGTCCTCTTCACCAAGGTGGACACGGAGGCGGAGCAGCAGCTGGCCGCCGAGGCAGGCATCTCGTCCATCCCCACGCTGATGGCCTTCCGCGAAAAGGTGCTGGTGTTCTCGCAGCCCGGTGCGCTGAACGCCCAGCAGCTCGAACAGGTGGTGGATGCCGTGAAGGCGCTGGACATGGAGGAAGTCCATGCCCATGTGGCACGCCAGCGGGAAGAAGCCGCTGCAACGGCCGGCAGGCAGGACGGAACCCAGATCCCGGACGCCTGATCCTCCCTTAACTTCGAATGCGGGACCTCCCACTGGGAGGTCCCGCATTCGCTTTAAAGCAGCTGATTCGGACAGGCTAGATCCGTTCCACCTTGACCGGTTCCGCCAGCAGCGCGCTCAGCGATTCGTTGAGGTCCTGCACCGCGATGCCCTTGGAATGCTTGGCCAGATCCTCCTCCGACGCCCACTGCTCGGTCAGGACCAGCTTCTCTTCGGTGGCTTCGGTCAGCTCGTAACGGATGCAGCCCGGTTCGTTCACCACCTCGTCGATGGCTATTTCGAGCGCCAGCTTTACACGGTGGAACTCGCCGTCGTTGGGGATGAACGTTGCCTGCAGGTCAATGGGTGAACTCATGGATTTCACAATACCGGCAGCAGGGGAGGGCTTTGCCTCTGTTGCGCCGGACACCCGGGTGTTGTGGTTCCGCGGTGCTTTTATTGCCGGGGGCCACTTGGTAGCGTGCCACCATGCGCGCTTACACAGCCGGGGACACTGACGTCCCGCTGCTCGAAGAGACCATCGGCACGAACTTTGAGCGGGTGGTGGAGCGGTTCCCCTTCCACGACGCGCTGATTGAGGCGGCGCCTGTTCCCGGGGCGGATGCGCGCCGCTGGAGCTACACAAAAATGAATGACGACGTCGACAGGCTGGCGCGTGCGCTCCTCGCCATGGGCGTCGCCAAAGGGGACCGGGTGGGGATCTGGAGCCCGAACTGCGCCGAGTGGACGCTGCTGCAGTACGCCACGGCCAAGGCCGGCGCCATCCTGGTGAACGTCAACCCGGCCTACCGCAGCCACGAGCTGGAATTCGTGGTGAAGCAGAACGGCATGCGGATGCTGGTCACGGCGCCGTCGGACCGGAACAGCGACTACGTGGGGATGGCCCGCCGGGCGCTCGCAGGGTGCCCCGACCTGCGCCAGCTGGTCTTCCTTCCCTCGCCTGGCGGGGAAGGGCTCGACGCCGGCGTCCCCCTCAGTGACGCGGAACTGACCTACGCCGAGCTGCTTCGACGGGCGGACGACGTCGGACATTCCGGCCTGAAGGCCCGCATGGCTGAACTCGGACCGCACGATCCCATCAACCTGCAGTACACGTCCGGGACCACGGGATTCCCCAAAGGAGCCACCCTGACGCACCACAACATCCTGAACAACGGGTTTTCCATTGGCGAGCTGCTCGGCTACACGGAACACGACAGGGTAGTGATACCCGTGCCCTTCTACCATTGCTTCGGCATGGTGATCGGCAACCTGAACGCGCTGAGCCACGGTGCGGCCACCATCATCCCCGGCCGCGGTTTCAGCGCGGCTGCCGCCCTGGAAGCTGTCCAGGATTTCGGCGGCACGTCGCTGTACGGCGTGCCCACCATGTTCATCGCCGAACTCGCGCTGCCCGACTTTGCGTCCTACGACCTCTCAACCTTGCGCACCGGCGTTATGGCCGGCTCCCTGTGCCCCATCGAGGTGATGAACCGGGTGATCTCGGAGATGAACATGCATGATGTTGCCATCTGCTACGGGATGACGGAGACATCCCCGGTGTCCACCATGACCCGGCAGGGCGATACCCTGCAGCACCGCACCGAAACCGTGGGACGGACCATGCCGCACCTGGAGAGCAAGATCGTGGACCCGGGCTCCGGAGATGTCCTGGAGCGCGGGCAAATCGGCGAGTTGTGCACCCGGGGCTACGCGGTGATGGAAGGGTACTGGAACCAGCCGGACAAGACGGCCGAGGCCATCGACGCCGAGGGATGGATGCACACCGGCGACCTCGCCCGCATGGACGGGGACGGCTACGTGGTGATCGAGGGCCGGATCAAGGACATGGTGATCAGGGGCGGAGAGAACATCTATCCCCGGGAAATCGAGGAGTTCCTCTACACCCACCCGTCCATCCGGGACGTGCAGGTCATCGGTGTCCCGGATGCGCAGTACGGCGAGGAACTGATGGCCTGCATCATCCTGGAACCGGGGGCGGAACCACTGGATGCTTCTGCCCTCGCCGACTTCTGCCGCGGCCGTTTGGCCCACTACAAGATCCCGCGCTACGTGGACATCCGGGCCAGCTTCCCCATGACGGTCTCCGGGAAAGTCCGCAAAGTGGAGATGCGCGAGGAAGCAGTGGCCCGGCTGGGTCTCTGACTCGCCCTCCACTGCAACCTACGGCAACGCGGGGTCACTTTCCGCCCGATAATCCGGGTTTCTCTGGCAGGGAGTGACCCCGCGTTGCCCAGGGAAGGGCGCCCTGTGGATAACGTGAGACGCTGTTCTGCCCGAACGCGCACACTGGGTGGCATGGTTACTGCGAAGCCACTCCCCGAGGAGCTCTCAAAACTGCCATTCACGGTCTATCAGGCGCGGGCCCTTGGTGTTGCGCCGAACCGTTTGCGGGCCAAGGACCTGATGGGCGCAGGACGCCTAATCCGGGTGCACGCCGGCCGCGAGCCTTCCATGGTCGAGCGGGCACGCGTTCTCTGTGCTGCTACGCCGGACGCTTGGGTGTCGCACGAGACTGCCGGTATCTTCTTCGATTTGGGTCTCCCTCCATGGCTTGGCCAGGAGCCGCTCATCCACCTCAGCAAGCCTCACGGATTACCAAGGGTCCGTCGGGCCGGGGTCATCGGTCACCGCGTGCATGTAATTCCCGGTGAAGTCATTGAGATTGACGGGATCAGGGTCAGCGGTCCCGCTCGAACGTGGCTTGACCTGGCCCATAAGCTTCCCTTGCGGTATCTCGTGGCCATGGGTGACCAACTGATCCGCACTCCCCGGCCGGAGTTGGAGTTCCGCAGCCTGCCGTTTGCCTACAAGGAAGGTCTGCGCCTTTTGATACGGCAGCATCCCAACATGAAAGGTGTCGAAAAAGCGCGACTGGCGTTGGATGAGATGCGGGTAGGGTCGGATTCCCTCCCGGAAACGTTCCTGCGGCTGGCGCTCTTGGACGCGCGCCTCCCGGAACCCGAATTGCAGCTCCGTCTCGACCCCGGCGACCCAAGGTCGCCTGCAGCCGACCTTGGGTATCGAAAGCACCGGATCGCGGTGCAGTACGACGGCGCCCATCACCGGTCGAGGGAACAACAGTCGCGCGACAACCGTCGGGACGAATTCTTCATCAACGCGGGTTGGTCCTATTTCAAGCCGAACGCAGATGACCTCGCTAACGGTTTCCAGGACCTCATAGCCAGAATCAAACGGGCCTATTCCCGCCATAACGCGGGGTCACTTTTGGGCCGATGACTGGGGTTTATCTGGCTGTATGTGACCCCGCGTTGCACCGATGAGTCAGTGCCGGCGGTGGTCCTGGATGGTCATCCGGGGGCCGAACGTCGGTTTGCGGAAGCCGCTGGCCTGGATCATCCGCACCACGCGCTGGCGGTGCCCCCGCCATGGTTCCAGCAGCCGGAGCATGCCGGCGTCGTCCGTCCGGCTGCCGGTCAACGCCGCGCCCACGTAGGCAGCCAGGTGGTAGTCACCCACCGAGACCGAGTCCGGGCAGCCGTGGGTGCGCTGCACCACCTCGGCCGCTGTCCACACGCCGATCCCCGGGATTGCCTGCAGCTTTTCGGCGGCCTCCAGCGCCGGAAGCGCGGCCAGCCGTTCAATTGCGACGGCGGAACGCAGCGCCCGCATCACGGTGGCCGAACGTTGCGGCCCCACGCCCGCCCGATGCCACTCCCAGCTGGGGACCTGCAGCCATTGGCCGGCGGTGGGAGCCAGCACCAGGCCGGCCGGAGCCAGCGCGCCGGCCTGGGGAGCGGGGGAGCCGTAGCGATGCAGAAGGTAGCGGTAGGCCCGGCGGGCCTCGATCACCGTCACTTTCTGTTCAAGGATGATCGGGACGAGCTGGTCCACCATGCGGCCGCTGGCGGGAAGCCGGACGTCGCGGCTTCGCCGCCGCGCCTCACGGACCATGCCGGGGAGGGTGGCATGGAAGGAGGGCTCGTCAAACGCCGACCAGTCGTCATCCCCGCCCAGGAGCCGCGGCACTGCCCGCACGGCCGCCGCGGCGCCCGTGCCCCAGGCCTGGACGTCCACGCAGTGCTCCAGGCCCGGGCCGCCGGCGGAGCTGAACCTCACGGCGGCCGGGCCGTCCGTCGTCGTAAACGCATTCCAGATGACGTTTCCCTGGACACTGAAGGACGGATCGCTGTTGCCGCGCAGGAGCGGACTGAGGGTCCGGGCAAGGTGGTAAGGGCCGCCCGGATACCACCGGACAGAGGCGTCCGCCGCGGCTGCCAGCCGGGCGGGAACCTCTGCAATCGTCATACAGCCATCGTCCCACGGCCCAGCGACAACAGGCGGTCGCCACCATCTTTGGCAACCGGACGCACCTGCCAAAGGCCCCTTATCCAGCCGGCATTCCGGGTCTAGAATCCCAGGTGTGGCGCGGGGCATCCGCGCCTTACCTTCGAGATTCCAGGTGAGCGCAATGGGTGGAGTGGTGCATTTCGAGATCCCCGCTGACGATCAGGAGCGGGCCAGGAAGTTCTACCGGGAGGCCCTCGGTTGGCGAATCGACGCCGTCCCGGGAATGGACTACAACATGGTCATCACCACGCCGATGGACGAGGCGACCGGCCAGCCCACGGAAGCGGGCGCCATCAACGGCGGCATGATGGCCAGAGAAGGTGAAATCACCAGTCCCGTCATCACGGTGGACGTTCCGGACATTGACGCCACCCTCAAGACCGTGGAGCGGCTGGGCGGATCGGTCGTGATGCCCAAGAACGAGATCCCCGGAATGGGCTACTTCGCCTACTTCAAGGACTCCGAGAACAACATCATGGGCCTCTGGGAGAACCTGCCACCGGACCAGCAGGCCGAGGCTGCCGGGTAACGGCATGCATGCGGGGGAAGCGGTAGCTTTGTACACATGAAGTACGCCCAGTCCATCCTGGACCTCATCGGCAATACCCCGCTCATCAAGCTCAACCACGTGACAGAAGGCATCAAGGCCACTGTCCTGGTCAAACTCGAGTACCTGAACCCTGGCGGTTCCATCAAGGACCGCATCGCGGCGAAGATGATCGAGGACGCCGAGCGGGAAGGCAAGCTGCAGCCCGGCGGCACCATCGTGGAGCCAACCTCCGGAAATACCGGAGTAGGCCTGGCCCTCGTGGCCCAGCAGAAGGGCTACAAGTGCATCTTTGTGGTCCCGGACAAGGTGGGCGAGGACAAGCGTGCCGTCCTGCAGGCCTACGGCGCCGAGGTTGTGGTGACGCCAACTGCCGTCCCGCCGGACAGCCCGCAGAGCTACTACGGTGTTTCGGACCGGATCGTCCGGGAGACCCCCGGTGCATACAAGCCGGACCAGTTCTCCAACCCCGCCGCTCCCGGCAGCCACTACCAGACCACCGGGCCGGAGATCTGGCGGGATACGGACGGCAAGGTCACCCACTGCGTGATCGGCGCCGGCACCGGCGGCACCATCACCGGCACGGGCCGCTACCTCAAGGAGGTCTCGGCTGACAGGCCGGAGTCCGACGGCGGCGTGGTCCGGATCATCGGCGCGGACCCGGAAGGTTCGGTCTACTCCGGCGGCACCGGGCGCCCGTACTTCGTGGAGGGCGTGGGGGAGGACATGTGGCCCGCGAACTACGACAAGTCCGTGCCCGACCAGGTGATCGCCGTCAGCGACGCCGACTCCTTCGCCATGACCCGGCGGCTGGCCCGCGAGGAGGGCCTGCTGGTGGGCGGGTCCTCGGGCATGGCCGTCGTGGCCGCCCTGCAGGTGGCCCAGGACCTGCCCGAGTCCGCCGTCGTCGTCGTCATCCTTCCCGACTCCGGCCGCGGCTACCTCGCCAAGATTTTCAACGACCAGTGGATGCGCTCCTACGGCTTCCTGTCCGGCGGCGAGGAGACCTCCGTGGGTGAAGTCATCAGCTCCAAGAACGGCGAGCTGCCGGACCTGGTCCACATCCACCCGAACGAGTCCGTCCGCGATGTCATCAACATCATGAACGAGTTCGGCGTCAGCCATATACCGGTCCTGTCCCAGGAGCCCCCGGTGGTCATGGGCGAGGTGCTGGGTGCCGTGGATGAGCGTACCCTCACGGCCAAGCTGTTCCGCGGCGAAGCCAAGCTCACGGACAAGATCTCCGAGCACATGGGCCCCAAGCTGCCCGTCATCGGCTCCCTGGAAACCATCTCCGCAGCGAGGGAACTGCTCACGGACGTGGACACCGTCATGGTCACGTTCGTGGGTGCACCCGTGGGCATCCTCACCCGGCACGACCTCCTGGCCTACCTCAGCAACTGAACTGCTTCACCTGACCTGCGCCACCCGTAAAGGAGCACCATGTCCACCCCGCAAAACCAAGGTTTCAACACCCGCGCCGTGCACGCCGGCCAGGCTTTCGAGCCCCGCACCGGCGCGGTGGTGCCGCCGCTGCACTTCAGTTCCACCTACGCCCAGGACGGCATTGGCGGGCTGCGCGGGGGCTATGAGTACGGCCGCGGCGGCAACCCCACCCGCGACGCCCTGCAGGAACAGCTGGCCGCGCTGGAGGGGGGCACGCACGCCTACAGCTTCAGCTCCGGGCTGGCAGCGGAAGACTCGCTGATCCGTGCCCTGGCCCGGCCCGGGGACCACATCGTGCTCGGCAACGACGCCTACGGAGGCACCTACCGGCTGATCAGCCGGGTCCTGGGCGGCTGGGGAATCGGCAATACACCGGTGGACATGGCCAACCTGGACACCGTGCGCGGGGCGGTTACTGCGAACAAAGCCCGGATCCTCTGGGTGGAAACCCCCTCCAATCCGCTGATGAAGATTACCGACATCGCGGCGCTCGCAGAGATAGCGCACGACGCCGGTGCCCTCCTGGTGGTGGACAACACCTTCGCGTCGCCCTACCTGCAGACCCCGCTCGCCCTGGGTGCCGACGTCGTGGTCCACTCCACCACCAAGTACATCGGCGGCCACTCCGACGTCGTGGGTGGCGCCGTGGTGGTCAAGGACGCGGAACTGGCGGAGAAGATCGGCTTTGTGCAGTTCGCCGTGGGCGCCGTCTCCGGCCCCATGGACGCTTTCCTCACCACCCGGGGCCTGAAGACGCTCGGCGTGCGGATGGACCGCCACAGCCTTAACGGCCAGGCCGTGGCCGAGTGGCTGCTGGAACGTCCCGAGGTGGAGGCCGTCCTCTACCCGGGCCTGCCGTCCCACCCGGGCCACGAGCTCGCCAGGAAGCAGATGCGGAGCTTCGGCGGCATGGTCTCGGTGCAGTTCAAGGGCGGTGAAGCAGCGGCGCGCAAGGTGGCGGAGTCCACGTCCGTGTTCACCCTCGCGGAATCCCTGGGCGGGATCGAGTCGCTCATGAACTACCCCTCCGAGATGACCCACGCTTCGGTCAAGGGCACCGAGCTCGCCGTTCCGGTGAACCTGCTCCGGCTGTCCTGCGGAATCGAGGATGTCGAGGACCTGGTGGCGGACCTGGAGCAGGCGTTCTCGGCCATCCCGTAAACCACGAAGGTGGCTGGCTTTCTTGAAGAAAGCCAGCTAGGGTTTTCCCTATGCCTCTTCGATCCGACTGGTCCCAACGCAGCTGCAGCATGGCCCGCGGCCTTGACGTCCTGGGCGACCCCTGGAGCATCCTGGTGCTGCGCGAAGTCTTCTTCGGGAACGGCCGCTTCGACGCCATGAAAAGCCGGCTGGAAGTGGCGGACTCCGTGCTCACCAAGCGCCTGGCGGGCCTGGTTGAGTCCGGGCTGCTGGCCAGGAAGGCCTACGACGACGGCGGCCGGACACGCCAGGAGTACGTTCTCACCCCCAAGGGTGAGGACGCCCTCCCGGTCTTGAACGCCGTCACCATCTGGGCAGAAAAGCACCTGCCGGCGCCCTCGGACCAGGCACATCTTTACGTGATCCACACCGGCTGCGGGAAACCCACCACCTCGGCGGACACCTGCACCGAATGCGGCGAACGGCTGACGGCGGCCAACACCAGCTGGCACAGCAGGGCCCGTTCAGCGGAACCGGTCCGGCTCGCCACGGCCGCCGCATGAGGGAAACCAACAGCCGCCGCCTGCACCCCGCGTGGATCGTGGCCGCCGTCGCCTTCCTTGCGCTGGTGGGAGCCGCCGGATTCCGCGCCGCCCCCGGTGTCCTGATGGTTCCGCTGCAGCAGGAGTTCGGCTGGTCCACCACGGTGTTGTCCGCGGCCGTGAGCATCAACCTCGTCCTGTTCGGGCTGACGGCACCGTTCGCGGCCGCGCTGATGGAGCGGTTCGGCGTCCGGGCAGTAACAGCCACCGCGCTGGTGCTGATCGGCACCGGCAGCGCCCTGACGGTGCTGGTGAACCAGTCGTGGCAGATCCTGCTGACCTGGGGGCTGCTCATCGGGCTTGGCACCGGATCCATGGCGCTGGTGTTCGCTGCCACGATTGCCAACACCTGGTTCGTCAGGAGCCGCGGGCTGGTGATCGGCATCCTTACCGCCGGCAGTGCGGCCGGCCAGCTGGTCTTCCTCCCGTTCATCGCCTTGCTGGCGCAGGATCCGGGCTGGCGCCAGGCATCATTGCTGATCGCCGCCGGAGCCCTGGCTGTGGTCCCGCTGGTGCTGAAGTTCCTCAAAAACTCGCCGGCCGACGTCGGGGTCCTTCCGTACGGCGAACCCGCGCTGGCAGGGGGAGTCCCCGCACCGGAGCCTCCCTCGCACAGCGGCCCTCGCAGCAATGCCGCCGTGCGTGCCCTCCAGGTCCTCCGGCGGGCCAGCCGCGTCCGGACCTTCTGGGCCCTCGTGGCCGGTTTCGCGATCTGCGGCGCCACCACCAACGGGCTGATCGGCACCCACTTCATCCCCTCCGCCCACGACCACGGCATGGCCGAAACCACCGCCGCCGGCCTGCTTGCCGTCGTCGGAATTTTCGACATTGTGGGCACCATCGCCTCGGGCTGGCTGACCGACCGGTTCAACCCCCGCATCCTGCTGGCCGTGTACTACCAGTTCCGGGGGATCGGCCTGCTGGTGCTGCCCCTCTTGCTGAGTGCCGAAGTCCAGCCGAGCATGATCGTTTTCGTCGTGATCTATGGGCTTGACTGGGTGGCCACCGTGCCGCCAACAGCAGCCATCTGCCGGGAAACGTTCGGCGCGGACGGCAGCGTGGTCTTCGGATGGGTGTTCGCCGCACACCAGCTCGGCGCGGCCGCCGCCGCCCTGGGCGCCGGTGCCATCCGGGACGCCACCGGCCAGTACACCTACGCCTGGTTCGGCGCCGCCGCGATGTGCACCGTCGCGGCGGTCATCAGCGCCACTATCCGCAGGCACGCGGTCGCCCGCGAGCCCGCCCCGGCCGGAGCGCCCTCCTGACAGCGCCCCGGGACGCCGCCGCTAGGCTGGTCCCATGGAGACCCCACCCGAAGTTCCCGTCCGAAACGTAGCCCTCGTGACGGGCGCGGGCCGCCTTGCCTCCATCGGCGCGGGTATTGCCCGGCAGCTGGCGGCGGAGGGCTGGGACCTGGTGCTGGCTTACTGGCAGGACTACGACGCCCGCATGCCGTGGGGAACTGAACCGGACGACGTCGTCCGCCTGACAGCCGAACTGGAAGCCATCGGAGCCCGGGTTTACACCCTGCCGGCGGACCTGGAGGACCCTGCCACGGCTGAGAAGCTGGTGGCTGACGCCGTTCAGCTCGCGGGCCCGCTGCACGGCATGGTGCTGAGCCACGCCGAGTCGGTCGATTCAGGGATCCTGGATACCAGCCTTGAGTCGTTCGAGCGGCACTTCGCCGTCAACACCCGTGCCAGCTGGCAGCTGATTGCCGCCTTCGCGCGGCAGGCAACGGACGACGGCGGCGCGATCGTTGCGCTGACCAGTGACCATACAGCGTTCAACCTGCCGTACGGCGCCTCGAAGGGTGCGCTGGACAGGATCGTGATTGCCGCCGCCCGGGAGCTTGGGCCGCTGGGCATCTCGGCGAACGTGCTGAACCCGGGGCCGGTGGACACCGGCTGGATGGACGACGCGGTCCGCTCGGCTGTCCTGGCCCGGCAGCCCACGGGCCGCCTCGGCACACCGGCCGACGTCGCCGGCACTGTGGCGTTCCTGCTCTCACCCGCCGGCCGCTGGGTCTCCGGCCAGCTCATCAAATCCGACGGCGGCTTCTCGGCATGACCCCTCTGCGCGCCCGGCCCAACTAGGTAGCGCTAAGTGTCGTTTTGACCCCTCAAAACGACACTTAGCGCTACTTACTTGGGGGAGGGGGCGGCGGTTTGGCCTGGGACGTTGGTCCCGGTGAAGTAGCCGCGGGTGGACGGCAGGAAACGGCAGACGACGGCGAGCACCAAGCCCAGGGCCAGCAGCAGCACCCCGCTGACGAACGCGCCGCCGACGCCGAAGATCTGGGTGTCGCCGTAGGCCGGGTCCCACATCTGGACGGCCGAGACGAAGAAGGCGGCGGTCAGCAGCAGGGCGCCAACGAGCGGAAGGATGCCCCGGAACCACAGATTCCGCCCCGACTCCCGAAGGGTGCTGCGGAAGTACCAGAAGCAGGCAAAACCGGTCAGGGCGTAATAGAACGCGATGAACAGGCTGATGGCGCTGATGGAGTCGGAGAGCAGGTTTTCGCTGAGGAAGCTCATGGCCACGTAGTACGCGATGGCCGCCGCCCCCATGACCTGGGTGGAAAAGCCGGGCGTCTGGTTCTTCGGATGCACCTCGCCGAACTTGGCCGGCAGTGCGCCGTGGACCCCCATGGAGAGGGTGCCGCGGGCGGTGGGCAGGATGGTGGTCTGGGTGGAGGACAGAACGGAGGCCAGGACCGCGACGACGATCAGCCAGCCCCACGGGCCCAGCACCACGTCCCGCATGGCCAGGAAGACGTCGTCCTGGTTGGCCTCGTTGCCCAAACCGATGCCTTCGGTGCCCACGGTGGCGTACATCATCACCAGCAGCGCGACGGACACATAGATGGCCACCAGGATGAACGCGGAAATCACGGCACCGCGGCCGGGGGTGGTGGAGGGGTTCTCGGTTTCCTCATTCACTGCAAGGCAGGTGTCCCAGCCCCAATAGATGAACAGGGCAAGGAGCACGCCGTGGACCACTGCTCCCGGATCCGCGAACGCACCTGCCGGGTTGAACCACTCGAAATCGAAGGGCTGGATGGTGGTCTCGCCGCCCGCCGAGCCCCGGACAATCCCGACGACGATGGCCAGGGCGAAGATGCCCAGCGCAATGTACTGCACATACGTCAGGACCCGCTGGACGTGCTCGCCCAGCCGGATGCCGCGGTAGTTGACCAGGGTCATGACGGCGATGAACAGCACGCCCGTGGCCGTGACCACTGCCTTGTTCTCTGCCAGGGAACCGTCGCCCACCAGGAGCCACAGATACTGTCCGGCCACCTGTGCAAGGTTTGCCAGGACCACAATGCCCGCGAGCGCCACGCCCCAGCCGCCCAGCCAGCCCGCCCAGGGGCCGAAGGTGCGGCGTGACCACGTAAAGGTGGTTCCGCAGTCCGGGATGGCACTGTTCAGCTCGCGGAACGCATAGGCGATGAACAGGACGGGGATGAAGCCCAGCAGCAGGATCAGGGGAGTGTAGTTCCCGTTGACGGCCACGATCAGGCCTAGTGTTGCCGCCAGTGAGTACACCGGCGCCGTGGAGGCAAGGCCAATCATCACGGAGTCGCCGAGATCCAGGATGCCGGCCCGGAGTCCCTTGGCCGGAACTGTGGTCCCGTGCGCGCCGCCCGGGCCTCCCGTCGTCGTAATCTCCGTGCTCATGCTGTCACCGGGTTCATAGTGCGATACCTGCTTTGCTGGAGGATGCCCCGGCCGAAAGCGGCGCCGGCGCGTCGATGGTGTTGGGCACGAAGCGGCAAAAATAATCCGTGACCGGCCCGTCAGATTCCCGGATGCCGCAGCCCACGGACTCCCCGTCCACCACCCACAGGCCGAGGACGGGATGGTTGCCGTCGAAGTCGGGCAGTTCCTGGTACTGCTGGTAGCACCAGCCTTCACGGCCGTAGCCGCCGGGCTGCTCCAGGCTGATGCCTTGCGCGTGGATCTTGATGTTGTCGCCTTCGCGGCCGTGCAGGGGCTTGGCCACCCATTCCTTCAGCGGCCCCGGCTCGTTGAGGTACGCGGGCAGCAGGTTGGGGTGCTCGGGGTAGAGGTGCCACAGCGCGGCCAGCAGGGCCTTGTTGGAGAGCAGCATCTTCCAGGCCGGCTCGATCCAGCGGGGGTTGTGGGCGCGTTCCAGCAGCCGGTGCCCGAACGGTTCCTTCATCATCAGCTCCCACGGGTAGAGCTTGAAGATGGTGCTGATCATGAAGTTGTCCAGGTCCACGAAGCGGTTGAGGTTGGGGTCCCAGCCGATATCGGACATGTTGATGCCGATGGTGGTCCAGCCCGCCTGGCTGGCCACGTCCCGCATGTAGGCCGCCGTCATCCAGTCCTCGCCGGACTCCTCGACCTCCGAGTGGGCAACGTGCAGGGTGCTCATCCCGGTGCGGTACTGCACCTTCTTCCACTGCCGGATCAGGGCTTCGTGGATGCCGTTCCACTGGTCCTTTTCCGGAAAGACGTCCTGCAGCCAGAACCACTGCGCCACCGCCGCTTCGATCAGGCCCGTGGGGGTGTCCGCGTTGTATTCGAGCATCCTGGCCGGGCCGCCCTGCCCGTCATAGATGAAGTCGAACCGGCCGTAGACGTCCACGTCCCCGGCCTGGAGGGATTCCGCGGCCAGTTCGAGGGCCTGCGGGCCGATGCCGATGTGGCCCATGGCGCCGGTGGCCAGGAACTTGGCCGCTTCCAGGCACATCTTGTGCATGTTTTCGGCCGTCGCCTCGAGGGTTTCCACCTCCTCCATGGTGAATTCGTAGTACGCAGACTCGTTCCAGTACTCGATCCGGCGCCCGTCCTCCATGGTGGTGGTGGAGAACACCAGGCCCTGCTCTTCGATCTTCTGCTTCCAGCCGGGACGGGGCTCAGACGTCAACCGCTTCACGCTCAGCCCCCCGAGACCTTGCTGCCGCCACCGCTGGTGCCGCTTTTGGCGCTGGTGCCGAAGCCGCCGCGGCTGACCGTTCCGCCCTTGGTGCTGTACCCCGTGGACGCTTTCGCGCCGCTGGGAACAGTTTTGGTGTAGTTGGGGGCTGTGGAGCGGTTCTGGCCGATGGCGGGGACGTACGCGCCGCGGGAAAAGAAGTACCAGGCATAGAGGCCGCCGCCCCTGCCGGCGGAGCTGTTGCAGTTCGTGTCTTCCACGCGCTCGCCAGTTTCGTCGTTGAAACACACCTGCGCGTACTCGGGATCATCCTGGTTGCTGGCCACCACGGCGGTGATGGTGCCGGCGAGCAGCGCCGTCACGCCCAAACCCACGACGACGGTGCGCCGCTGGGAGCGCTTCTTCCGGGAGGCTTCCTCGTTGAGCTGCCGCTCGCGGTCCCGGGCGAACGGGTCCACGGGGGTAACCGGCTCGTTGAGCAGTTCGGGGCGGAGCTCCGGCTTGGGTACCTGCCAGGGAGGAGGCTTGGCGCCGCTGTGCCCGTCTCCGGCCGGCGGGACGCCCTCGCCCGCAGGCCGGTCGCTGCCGGGCCGCCCGGGGTCCGGGTCCTTGTTCGGGTCCATGGTGTCCCCCTCCGTTGTCCACGTGAATTGGGCACAGCGCTGCACCCCCCATTGCAATCCTTAAATCAGCGTAGTCCCTGCCGGTGCCCGCTGGCCCAAGCAGCTCGCATTAAACGTCGCGAAACCGCTGTTTGGCGACATTAAATGCGGGCCGGTTGGGTGCGGGAGCTGGGAAGGGGAGCCATACACTGGAGCCATGGAAACCGCCTCCGTCCTCGCCGTGTGCCGCGTCCACCAGCTCCTGCCGGATGCCTCGAACGTGGGCGTCACCGCCATCGACAAGCGCCCCGTCGAGGGCCCGGTCAAGGTGCACCGGCTGGGCCTCCAGGGCGACATCCAGGCGAACCGCGTCCACCACGGGGGACCGGACCAGGCCCTGTACGCCTACTCCCAGCAGGATGCGGACTACTGGTCCCGTGAACTCGGGCGGGACCTGCCCCCGGGGAGCTTTGGCGAAAACCTGCGGGTGGCCGGGATCGATGTCACCGGCGCCGTGATTGGTGAGCGCTGGCGGATCGGCCTGGACGTCGAAGTGGAGGTGACCTCGCCCCGTACCCCCTGCGCCACCTTCCAGCGCCGGATGCGGGAGCCCCACTTCGTCAAGAGGTTCACGGAGGAGGGCCGGGTGGGAGCCTATCTCCGCGTCATCAGGACCGGGAGCATCCAGGCGGGAGACCATATCCACCGGCTGTATGTCCCGAAGCACGGCATCACCGTGGGCAAGTGGTTCAGCGAGCCGGATTTGGAGGCAATGGAAGCACTGCGCGACGCCGATGCCGACGGGGAGATCCGCCTGCAGCAGCCGGAGTTCGAGCAGAAGTTCGAGGCGCTGGAACGGCAGCTGGGCCGGTAGCCGCAGGCTGAAGCGGGCGGCAGGGGAGCGGTGTGCGCAAGCTCACCGCCGCCGTCGTGCCCTCAATTTCCGCTGGAGCGGGCGCGTGCCCTACACTGGAGATATCCCCCACTCCGGAAATCCCTTATTCCTGCCCAATTTTTGAGGCAGGACTGGCAAGTGTTGGGGCCCGCGCAAGCGATGCGGGCATTTTCATAGGGAGAGCCGGCTAAAGAAAACGCTGTACAGACTGCTGGGATAGCAGCCAAGAGATGCAGCGGGAAGTCCTGCCACGGGATTGCGAAAGCGCCGGACTTCTGTGACCGGCCGGTCAACGTTTGCCCGGCACCTTTGGTCACACGTACTGCGGCTCCGCTCACCTCGGGTAGTGCCGTCTGGCCCCCTATGGATGAGGAATATTCCCCTATGCCCGAAAATCACAACGACGCCGCCGCTGACGCAGCAACAGCCAGCATCGAATTCACCGAGCCCGCTGCTCCCGCAGCCGAGGCCGCAACGGTTCCCGCCGAAGCCCCTGCTGAAGCGCCGGCCGCTCCCGCCGCCCGGGCTGACGAAGCTCCCGCCCCTAAAGCTGAAGATGCTCCCGCTGCCAAGGCTGAGGAAGACGAAGAAGAAGGCGTCAAGTTCGCCGACCTCGGCATCGACGGCCGCGTCCTCGCCGCCCTCCAGGACGTCGGCTACGAGAAGCCGTCCCCCATCCAGGCAGCAACCATCCCGCTGCTGCTCGAAGGCCGCGACGTCGTGGGCCTCGCCCAGACCGGCACCGGTAAGACTGCAGCATTCGCAGTACCGGCACTGTCCCGCCTGGCCGAGCTCCACGACCTCAACGGCCCGTCCCGGAAGACCCAGGCACTGGTCCTGGCTCCCACCCGCGAACTGGCGCTCCAGGTTGCCGAGGCCTTCACCTCGTACGCCAAGCACATTGACGATTTCACCGTCCTCCCCGTCTACGGCGGTTCCGCCTACGGCCCGCAGCTCGCCGGCCTGCGCCGCGGCGCCCAGGTTGTTGTCGGTACCCCCGGCCGCGTGATCGACCACATCTCCAAGGGTTCCCTGGACCTGTCCGAACTCCAGTACCTGGTGCTGGACGAGGCCGACGAAATGCTGCGCATGGGCTTCGCCGAAGACGTGGAGCAGATCTTCCAGCAGACCCCGTCGGACCGCCAGGTGGCACTGTTCTCCGCCACCATGCCGAGCCAGATCCGCCGCATGTCCAAGCAGTACCTGAACAACCCGGCCGAGATCTCCGTCAAGTCCAAGACCACCACCGGCGCCAACACCCGCCAGCGGTACCTGCAGGTCATGGGCCCGCACAAGCTTGATGCCATGACCCGCATCCTCGAGGTCGAAGAGTTCGACGGCGTCATCGCCTTCGTGCGCACCAAGATGGCTACCGAGGACCTGGCTGACAAGCTGAAGTCCCGCGGTTTCCAGGCCGCCGCGATCAACGGTGACATCCCGCAGCAGCAGCGCGAGCGCACTGTGGACGCGCTGAAGGAAGGCCGCATCGACATCCTCGTGGCCACCGACGTCGCCGCCCGTGGCCTTGACGTGGAGCGCATCAGCCACGTCATCAACTACGACATCCCGCACGACACCGAGTCCTACGTGCACCGCATCGGCCGCACCGGCCGCGCAGGCCGTTCCGGCGATGCCATCCTGTTCATGACGCCGCGGGAGAAGTACCTGCTGCGTTCCATCGAGAAGGCCACGCGCCAGCCGGTGGAGCAGATGCACCTGCCCACCGCGGAGACCGTGAACACCCTCCGCCTGGGCAAGTTTGCCGAGCGGATCACGGAGACCCTCGCCTCGGAGGACGTGGCCCCGTTCCGCGACCTCATCGCTTCCTACGAGGAAGAGCACAATGTTCCGGCGTCGGAGATCGCTGCAGCCCTTGCCGTAATGGCCCAGGGCGGACAGCCGCTGCTGGTGAAGGAACTGCCCGCAGCGCCGGAGTTCCAGAAGCGCGAGCGGTCCAAGGACGGCTTCGGTTCCCGTGGACCGACCCGCACGCTCACCGAGGGTAACGCCACCTACCGGATCGCTGTAGGACGCCGCCAGCGCGTCATGCCCGGTTCCATCGTGGGCGCCATTGCCAACGAGGGCGGCATCTCCTCGGCACAGATCGGCGGCATCGACATCCGCTCGGACCACTCCCTGGTGGAACTCCCGGCGGACCTGAGCCCCGAGCAGCTGCGTGCGCTGTCCCGCACCCGGATCGGCGGCGAGCTGATCCACCTCGAGCTGGACAACGGCCGCAAGCCTGCCGGCGACCGCGGCTCCTACCAGGGCAACCGCGGCGGTGACCGGGGAGGCAACTTCAAGGGCAACGGCGGCTTCAAGAAGGAATTCCGCAAGAACGACGGCGAGCGATCCTCCGCTGACCGCGGCGGCCGCTCCTACAGCGAGCGTTCCTTCAGCGCTGACAGCGGTGCCAACCGCGGCCAGGCCAGCGACTCCCGCTTCGGCGGCCACGGTGACGGATCCCGCAAGCCCCGCCACGGCAACGAGGGCGGCCAGCGCGACTTCAACCGCAAGGGCAAGTGGTAACCGTCAGCTAGCCTGACGCAGTTCCCCCGATGGGCCGGCTTTCGAGCCGGCCCATCGGCGTTTAACGCACGACGGCGGGACCGGCGTGTTCGCTTCGTCACACCTGTTTCACCGCGGGCCCTGCCGGCCCTGCATCGGCGCACCGAAGGCTCATTTAGGCCCGGTTTTCTGCGCTTTTAAGGGGCCAGGGCTGCGTTGGAGCGCCGATTTGTTGGTGGGAAAATCTTCCGGTAGAGTATTTACTCGTTGCCCCCCTAGCTCAGTGGTAGAGCGCGTTCTTGGTAAGAACGAGGTCACCGGATCGATTCCGGTGGGGGGCTCTGGATGAGGGCCTGTGTCAAGGCGGTTTTGACCGGCTTGGCGCAGGTTTTTCTCATTCGTGGCGGTGTAGCTCAGTTGGTTAGAGCGCACGACTCATAATCGTGAGGTCGGGAGATCGAGCCTCCCCACCGCTACAGGCTAAGCCCCTGGAATTCCCAAGATTCCGGGGGCTTTTCTGTGCCCTTTTTGCGTGGCACCCACGGAAGGTCCTTTGGCTCTGGTGCCGTGGGACGGACGGGCCACGATGGAGTCAGAAGCAGCAACGGTGGCGGCAGGGAGGGTTCAGGATGCCCCAAGCAGCAGGGTCCGGCGGGCCCGCCGCTGTGTCCGCCGGGACAGGGCGGCTGGCCTTCGTGGATGTCCTGAGGGTGCTGATTATCTCCATGGTGATCATCCACCATGCAGCCCAGGCGTACGGCCCCACCGGCGGCTTCTGGCCGGTGGAAGACCAGGCCACCAGCGACTGGTTCGTGCCGTTCTACACGGTGAACGCGGCCGTGGGCCTGGGCCTGTTGTTCCTGGTGGCCGGCTATTTCCTGCCCGGATCCTATGAGCGCAAAGGTCCGCGCCGGTTCCTCAAGGAACGGTGGGTCCGCATCGGGGTGCCGCTCGTGGTCTTCGTCGCGGCGGTCAACGTTCCACTCGCCTATCTGGCATCCGGAAGTCCCGAGCCGGGGGAGTTCGTCAGGTCGCTGTATGACGACGCCTGGCAGGGTGCCTACTTCTACCTCTGGTTCCTGGCACACCTCCTCCTTTATACGGCCGCCTATGTCCTGCTGGCGGAGCGGGTCCGCTGGTTGCGCCCGGCCTCACCAGGGACCCCGCGGCAGATGCTGCCGCCGCCCGGCCACGGCGCCATCCTGTCTTACGCAACTGCCCTGATCGTGGTTACGTGGGTTGTCCGGTGGTGGTTTCCCGTCGATGACTGGGTACCACTCTTCTTTGTCATACCGGCAGAACCCGCAAACCTCACCCAGTATGTGAGCCTGTTTGCCTTGGGCATCCTCGCCTACCGGAACGACTGGTTCCGGCGGATTCAGCGCCGCGTCGGCTTCACCTGGCTGGCTGTGGGCCTTGCGGCGTCCGCGGCCATCTTCTCCCTGCAGGCACTGGGACTCTGGGGCGCTGCCACGGCGACGGGCGGAGTGGACTGGCGTTCGCTGGTGCGGGTCGCCCTGGAGACGTTGGTCTGCGCCGGCCTGGGAGTGGGCCTGCTGGTCACGTTGCGCGAGCTCTTCCGCCGGCCGGTGCGGCTGGTGTCAGCGATGGCCACGGCCAGCTATGCCGCCTACATCCTGCACATCTTCGTCGTCGTGGGCGTCCAGGTGGCGATCCTGCAGGTTGCCTGGCCCGCCGGGGCCAAATTCCTCCTGGTCGCCGTGCTCGGTCTCCTCCTTTCCTTTGGCCTTGGCCACGTTTCCCGCACGGTGCCGGGACTGCGGGTGCTCCTCGGCACGGGCCCGGACCACCGGCGGACAGCCTGACCGCGCCGGGGAACTGCGCGTGGCCCCTGGCGGCTTCCAACTGCCTGCCTTCGCGGCCACAATAGGGACCATGGGCCAGCTCACTTACACCTGCATCACCTCCCTGGACGGATACGTGGCGGACCGCAACGGCAATTTCGACTGGAGCGCCCCCGACGAGGAAGTCCACGCCTTCGTCAACGACCTCGAACGGGACGTCGGGACGTTCCTGCTCGGCCGCAGGATGTACGACGTGATGGCGGTCTGGGAAACCATGGGCGGCCCCGGAGACCCGCCGGTGATCCAGGACTATGCCCGGATCTGGCAGGGGGCAGACAAGGTTGTCTACTCCTCTTCGCTTGCTGTCGCTGAGACGCCCCGGACCCGGATCGAGCGCACCTTCGACCCGGCTGCCGTCCGGGCGATGAAGGACGCAACGGACGGGACGATGAGCATCGGCGGTGCCAACCTGGCAGGACTGGCATTCGCGGCAGGACTGGTGGACGAGTGCGGATTCCTGATCAATCCGGTGGTGGTCGGGGGAGGCCTGCGGGCCCTGCCGGACGGCCTGGAATCAAAGCTTGAGCTCCTCGACCTGCGCCGTTTCGGCAACGGCGTGGCCTACCTGCGCTACCGCGTCCTGCGGTGAAGGGCAGAATGGGGGCATGACGCGAATCGCAATCATCGGCGGCCACGGCAAAGTGGCCCTTCACCTGTCCGCCCTGCTCACGGAAGAAGGCCACAGCGTTACCTCGTTCATCCGCAACCCGGACCATGCAGCCGACGTCGCCGCTACGGGGGCGGTGCCGTCGGTCCTGGACGTTGAGAATGCGACGACGGCGGCACTCGCCGAAGCGTTGAAGGGCCATGACGCGGTGGTCTGGTCCGCCGGTGCGGGCGGCGGCAACCCGGCACGCACCTATGCGGTGGACCGGGACGCGGCCATCCGTTCGATGGATGCGGCCGCCGAAGCCAATGTGGGCCGCTACGTGATGGTGTCCTACCTGGGCGCCGGGAAGGACCACGGCGTGCCGGAGGACCACTCCTTCTTTGCGTACGCCGAGGCGAAGGCCGCCGCCGACGAGTACCTGCGCGGCACCGGCCTTGCCTGGACCATCCTGGGCCCGGGGGCGTTGACGGACAGGCCGGGAACCGGGCTGATCGACGTCGATCCCGCTCCCGGGGGCAGCCGGGAAACCTCGCGGAGCAACACGGCAAGCGTCGCGGCCGCCGTGCTGGACCTGCCGGAAACCGCGGGCAGGACCATCGAATTCTGTGACGGCACACTGCCCATCGCCGCTGCCCTGCAGCCCTAGCGCGGACTAAGCGCGGGGGACCAGCTGCAAGTCGAGGGAATGCTTCTCCACGTAGTCCAGCGCGCCCCGGACGGCCCCAACGGTCACGATCGAGTCGCCCAGCGGCGAGACCGCAATCCGCGGGGGAGTGGCGGTGAAATCCTTCAGCCGCCGTTTGATCGGTTCGAGCAGGACGCCTGCGGAGTTGGCCACTGCACCGCCGATCACCACAAGCTCCGGGTTGAACACCGTCGCCACCGCGCCAATGACCCGGGCCAGCCGGTCCGCCAGGCGTTCAAGAATGCGCAGGGCCACGGCGTCGCCTTCAGCACCGGCCGCGAAGACGTGCTCAGCCTCCGCCCCGCCTTGGGCTGCATAATCCCGGAGGGATGTCCGGGTTTTGCCGGCCAGCGCCTCGGCCGCCCACGTCCTGGCGAGGCTTGCAATGCCGAAGGTGTCCCCCACACCCTCGACCTGGTCCAGGAAGGCGAGTTCACCGGCGCCGCCGCGGCTCCCGTGCAGCAGCCGCCCGCCGTCGATCACCCCTGAACCGAAACGCTCACTGGCAAGGATCACCACGACGTCGTCCACTCCCGCCGCCGCACCCCGCCAGCGGTCGCCGAGGGCGGCAAGGTTGGCGTCGTTTTCCAGCAGGACCGTCCAGCCGTGCCGGTCCCGCATGGCTGCCTTCAGGCCGACGTCGAACAATCCCCAGAAATGCTGGGCCACCAGCACGTCACCGTTGCGGTCCACCGGGGCGGCAATGCCGGCGCAGACGGCGAGGACCGACTCCGGGGCGGCGCCCACGCTGCGAAGTGCCGTCATCGCAGCCCGGTCGATGACGGAGATGCGTTCCCCGGCCGAAATTTCGGCTTCCGCGAAGGGCAGCGTGGACCGCCCCAGCACCTGCCCGCGAAGGTCCGACACCACCACCGTGGCCTTGGAAACCCCCACGTCCATGCCCAGTACGTAGCCGGCACGCTCGTTGAGTTGGAAGCGGCGGGCGGGCCGGCCCTTCCGGTACCCGCCGGATGCACGCTGGTTCTCCAGTTCGCGGAGCCAGCCCCGCTCCTTGAGGTCCTCGCAGACGGAGATGGCGGTGGCGCGGGTGAGGCCGGTGGCTTCCATGACTTCGGTGACGGTGACGACGCCGGAGGAGCGCATGAAGTCCAGTACGGCGCCGGCGCTGACACGGCGCAGCAGTTGGGGGGTGGCGGCGGTGGTTTCAGCCATGCTGTTGACCTTTCCGTGCAACGCGCCAGATAATGATCGGGCAGCTAAATTTAGAACCAAAATAAATATAGTCGACAAGCAGCAAAGGATCACCCCTTGTCCACCACCGCCACTCTGGCAACCCTTTCCGATTCCGACCGCCTGGCCGATCCGAACTGGTGGCGCCAAGCCTCTGTGTACCAGATCTATCCGCGCAGCTTCGCGGACTCCAACGGCGACGGCATCGGCGATCTCAAGGGCATCACCGCCAAGGTCCCGTACCTGAAGTCGCTCGGGATCGACGCCGTCTGGCTGAGCCCGTTCTACCCCTCGGCGCTTGCCGACGGCGGCTACGACGTGGACGACTACCGCGACGTTGACCCCAAGCTGGGCACGCTGGCCGATTTTGACGAGATGGCCAAGGCGCTGCACCAGGCCGGCATCAAGCTCATCGCCGACATCGTCCCCAACCACTCCTCCAACCGGCACGAATGGTTCAAGGAGGCGCTCGCCTCGCCCAAGGGATCCCCCGCACGGGACCGGTACATCTTCCGTGACGGCAAGGGCCCCAACGGCGAGTTTCCGCCGTCGGACTGGGACTCCGTCTTCGGTGGGCCCGCCTGGGAACGCATCACCGAGCCGGACGGCACCCCGGGCCAGTGGTACATGCACATCTTCGCCAAGGAGCAGCCGGACCTGAACTGGTCCAACCGGGAAATCCGCGAGGACTTCCTGAAGACCCTGCGCTTCTGGTCCGACCGCGGCGTGGACGGCTTCCGGGTGGACGTGGCGCACGCGCTCACCAAGGACCTCACCGAACCGCTGCTGTCCAAGCTGGAACTGAGCGCGGCCAACACCGGCGTGGACGGTTTCGACGACGGCACGCACCCCTTCTGGGACCGCGACGAAGTGCATGAGATCTACGCCGAGTGGCGCGAGGTGTTCAACGAGTACAACCCGCCGCGCACCGCCGTCGCCGAGGCGTGGGTCCACGCGACCCGCCGGGCCCGCTATGCCAGCCCCGAGGGCCTCGGCCAGGCCTTCAACTTCGACCTCCTGCAGGCCGACTTCGATGCGGCGGAGTTCCGCGAAATCATCACGCGCAACCTTGCCGAGGCAGCTGCCACGGGGGCCTCCTCCACCTGGGTCTTCTCAAACCATGACGTTGTCCGCCACGCCACCCGGTACGGCCTGCCGCAGGTCTCCAAGGGCAAGGAGCGCACCAAGGGCCAGGACGGCAAGGACTGGCTGCTGGCCGGCGGCCCCAAGGAGGAGCTGGACGTGGAGCTCGGCGAACGCCGTGCCCGCGCCGCCACCCTGCTGATGCTCGCCGTCCCGGGCTCCGCCTACCTGTACCAGGGTGAGGAGCTGGGACTCCAGGAAGTGGCGGAGATCCCGGAGTCCGAACGCCAGGACCCCTCGTTCCTCCGTAACAAGGGTGTCGAAATCGGCCGCGACGGCTGCCGGGTGCCCCTGCCCTGGAAGGTCGAGGGAACCTCCTTCGGCTTCGGCGACGGCGGCGCGCACCTGCCGCAGCCTGACTGGTTCAGCAAGTACGCCGTCGAGGCGCAGGACGGGACCGAGGGTTCCACGCTGGAGCTCTACCGCAAGGCCCTGAAGCTCCGCCGCGAGCTGCAGACGGACGAAGCGCTGGAATGGGTGGAAACCGGCAACCCGGAGGTCCTCCACTTCCGCCGCCCCAACGGCTGGCAGTCCGTGACCAACTTCGGGGACACCGCCGTCGACCTCCCGGCAGGCACCGTCCTGGTCAGCAGCGACGTCCTGGAGGACGGCAAGCTGCCCGCCAACACCACGGCATGGCTGCGCTGATGCAGGAACTGATTTATGGCTGCATGGGCCTGGGCGGCAGCTGGTCCGACGAGCCGCATGCCACCGAGCATGTTGACGAGGCCGCTGCCGCCGTCGAGGCCGCCCTGGGCGCGGGAATCACCCTGTTCGACCACGCGGACATCTACCGCAGGGGCAAGTCCGAGGCGGTCTTCGGCGAGGTGCTGGCGTCCACTCCCGGGCTGCGTGACCGCATCCGGCTGCAGACCAAGTGCGGCATCAGGCTCGGCGAACCCGGGCTGCCCGGGCACTACGACCTCAGCCGCGAGGCCATCCTGGAGCGCGTCAACGAAAGCCTGAAGCGGCTGCGGACGGACTACGTGGACATCCTCCTGCTGCACCGCCCGGATCCCTTGGCGGACCCGGCGGAGGTGGCCGCCGCCGTCGGGCAGCTGATGGCCGAAGGCAAGGTGCGGCAGCTGGGTGTTTCCAACATGTCCGGGGCGCAGATCGAGGCGCTGCAGGACCGGCTGGAAACCCCGGTGGTGGCGAACCAGCTGGAAATGAGCCTGCTCAAGCGGGCGTGGCTGGAGAGCCAGGTGCTGGTCAACCACGCCGAGCACCTGGACTATAGTTTCCCGCACGGCACCCTGGAGTACTGCGTCCGGAACTCCATCACGCTCCAGGCCTACGGCTCGCTCGCCAGGGGCCTGTACACGGGCGCGGAACCGGAGAGCCCGACGTCGGCGGAGGCAGCCACCGTCGAGCTCGTGGCGCAGCTGGCGGGGGAGTACGGCAGCTCCGGGGAATCGGTCCTTCTCGGGTGGCTGATGAAGCACCCGGCCGGCATCGCGCCGGTGATCGGGACCGTCAACCCGGGCCGGATCCGGGCCTGTGCCGACGCCGCCCGCGTGGCCCAGGCGATGACCCGGACGGACTGGTACCGACTCTGGGTGACAGCGCGCGGCAGCAACATCCCCTGACCCACCCCAGCTGACTGGCAGCAGGTGTCGTTTTGGCGCCCCGAAACGGCACCTGCTGCTACCTACTTTCGCTGCCCGGCCGTCATATCCCGTTTAGTTCGTATTGAACCCCACAAGCTGGCCGTTTTTATGCCCCGTGCCCCTGCCCGGGCGGATACGGTAGATACATGACGTCTACCATCGCCACCGAGACCGTAAGGCCGGAACGCAATATCCCAGCAGAGATCGCCCGCTCATGGCTCCTCGTGAATGCCATGAAGACGGAGCTCTTCGACCAGTCGGCAATGTCCCGCGCCGATTCGATCATCCTGGATATTGAAGATGCAGTGGACCCCTCCCAGAAGGACCAGGCCCGGAACAACGTCATTGACTGGCTGACCGCCGGCGGCAAGGCCTGGGTCCGCATCAATGACGCCACCAGCCCGTTCTGGGCAGCGGACCTGGCAGGACTCCGCGGCACGCCGGGCCTGCTCGGCATCATGCTGGCGAAGACCGAATCCGCGGACCAGGTCACTGAGAGCTTCCACCGCATGGACGGCAATACGCCCGTGATCCCGTTGGTGGAATCCGCCGTCGGCATCGAGGAAGCCAACAACATTGCCAAGGCGCAGGGCGCCTTCCGGCTGGCCTTCGGTTCCGGCGACTTCCGCCGCGACACCGGCATGGCCGCCACCCCGGAAGCCATGGCCTACCCGCGCGCCAAGCTCGTTGTCGCCAGCCGCGTCGGCAACCTGCCCGGGCCCATCGACGGCCCCACCGTCGGCACCAACCACCCCATCCTGCGGGAGCAGACCGGCATCACCGTGATGATGGGCATGACCGGCAAGCTCTGCCTGGCCATCGACCAGACCCCCGTCATCAACGAGGTCATCAGCCCCACACCGTCGGACGTCGCCTGGGCCACCGACTTCATGGCCGACTTCGAAGCCAACGGCCGCGTGATCCGTGACGGTTCCGACCTGCCCCGCCTGGGCCGCGCCGAAAAGATCATGAAGCTCGCGGTAGCCTTCGGGGTGCAGCCCGCCCTGTAGGACCTTGCAACGCGCGACGGCGGGCTTCCGCAACAGGTGCGGTCAGCCGCCAAGGCATGGCGCCCCGGGCTGAGCGGCTGAGGTCGGCCGGTAGACTTTCAGGGTGCTGAACGAATTCTGGGCCACCGCGCCCACCCGCTACAAAGTCCTGGTTTTCAGTGCGATGGGACTGATCGCCGTCGGAATTATCCTCAACCTGGTAGGCAACACCAGCGGCAACTCCGGCCTGGCCACGGCATCCCTCCCGCTGATCGGGCTGGGCCTGGTCCTGCACATCGCCGGGATTGTGGTCCGCGGCCAGGCGATCCGGAAGGGCTACAAGCGGTAGCCGGCGTTACGGCGGACGTGGCTGCGGGCGTGTTCCACTGCGTCCCCGAGGTGCCCGAACAGGTGCTTGTGGTGCCGCAGGGACCGGATCACTCCCACGTTGGTCACCAGCCGCAGGTGGTCCGGCCGGACGCCCTTGAGTAGAACGGTGATTCCCCGGAGCTCAAGCGCGGAGACCACCTCCACCAGTGCATGCGCGCCCGTGGCGTCGAGCATCCTCAGCTGGGAAAGTCTGATGATGGCCACCTGGACGTCCTTGACCTGGCTGATCTCCTGCAGGATCCGTTCGGCGGCGCCGAAGAACATGGCCCCGTCCAGCCGGAGGACTGCGATGTGCTCGTCACCCTCGGCGCGCGGACCGGGGATCTCCTCCCGCTGCACGCTGCTCAGCGAGGCGAACGTGCGCAGGGCGAAGAGGGCTGCCGCCGCGAGCCCTATCTGGATGGCAACGATCAGGTCGAACGCCACCGTGATGATCGCCGTCAGGATGAAGACGGCGGCGTCGGACCTGGTGGAGCGGAGGATCGCCGCAACGGTCCGCCGGGACACCATCCGCACCGCAGTGACCATCAGGACTCCGCCGAGGGCTGCCAGCGGAATCCGGCTGACCATGCCTGAGGCGAGGTAGACAATCGCGAGCAGCACCACGGCGTGGACAGCGGCAGCCAGGCGGGTTTTTGCACCTGAGCGGACGTTCACAGCCGTCCGTGCGATGGCCCCGGTGGCGGGCATGCCGCCGAAGAGGCCCGCGGCGATTGACGCCAGGCCCTGGCCTGTCAGTTCCCGGTCCGGGCTGTACGGTCCACTCGGTCTGCCGTCCGGCCCGGTCATTCCTGCCGCAACCCGGGCAGACAGCAAGGATTCGATGGCGGCAAGGCAGGCGATTGCCACCGCGGGCATGGCCAGGCTGCCCAGCAGATCCAGGTCAAAGACGGGAACCGCGGGGGCGGGCAGGGAATGCGGCAGGGGGCCGATCCTGGGGATGTCCAGCCGGAACAGCTCGGCGGCCGCCGTGGCGAGGAGCACCGCGATCAGGCTGGCGGGCAGGGCCTTGAGCAGCTTCTGCACAAGGATCATCACGACGGCGACTCCCGCCACGACCGCGAGGGTCAGCAGGGCAGTCGGGACCGTTGCGGCGGCTGCGGCTTCCACTGCAGCGATGAGGGTGTTGTGTCCCGGGATGCCCGACGTTCCGGTGGCGAGCGGAACCTGTTGGAGGAAGATAATGGCGGCGATCCCGAGGGTGAAGCCTTCCACCACGGGCCACGGAATGAAGGCGACCGCCCGGCCCAGGCCGCTGAACCCCAGGACGCAGACCAGCAGCCCCGCCATCAGTGACAACGCGGCCACACTGCCGGCGCCGTGGACTGCCACCACAGGGGCCAGCACCACAACCATGGCACCGGTCGGGCCGGACACCTGGACGGGTGATCCGCCCATCACGGCTGCCACCAGGCCGGCGATGATCGCCGTGATGAGCCCGGCCTCCGCACCCACTCCCGAGCTGACGCCGAACGCCAAGGCCAGCGGCAGGGCAACAATGCCCACCGTGATGCCGGCCAGCAGGTCAGTCCGCCACGATGTTCCAAGTCCCGCGTAATCCAGCTTCGAGGGCAGGAACCGGCCGGGGTGCCGCCTGTCAGTGCTTACGCCCGGCTTCACGAGGCGGCCCCGCCAGCGAGGTGCCCCGCAGGCAGCTGCTGCGCCAGCCGGAGCTGTTCGTTTGCATCGGCAAGGTTGTCCAGGAGGAATGTCCGCGCGATGGCAAGCAGTTGGGAAATCCCGGGGTGCGCCAGCCGGTAGGTCACGGCATTGGCGGTGCGCACAGAGGTGACCACCTTGTGCTTGCGCAACGTGGCCAGGTGCTGGGAGAGGTGCGAGGCTTCAAGCCCCGTCTCCGCCAGGAGGTAGCTCACTGCTGCGGTCTCCTGCGGAGCCGCTGCCAGCAGTTCAAGGATGCGGATCCTTGCAGGGTGCGCCAGCCCCTTGAAGAGGTTGGCCTTGATTTCGTACAGCGGAGCCTGGGCGGAAGGCAGCACGGGAAGCTCCTTGACGTGACACTGATGGCCAATGGGCCAGGAACCAGCGAATTGATGGATTGATGAATTCATCATATCAGGATGGTGCAAGTCCCCTGCCGGGCGGGGCAACGATAGGCTGGAACCCATGACTATCAATCCGGACCTGCAGGGCCGAAGCTACCCTGCCGCAGAGGTGTACGACGTTGGCCGTGAGAAAATCCGCGAGTTCGCCCGCGCCGTGAAGGCCACCCATCCCGCGCACTTCGACGTCGACGCCGCCAAGGCCCTGGGCCACGCGGATCTCGTTGCCCCTCCGACCTTCGCCATCATCATCGCCCAGCGCGCCGACGCCCAGCTCATCGAGGATCCGGAAGCGGGCATCGACTTCTCCCGCGTGGTCCATGCAGACCAGCGCTTCACCCACCACCGGCCGATTTTCGCCGGAGACCGCCTCGTGGCGGAACTCCACGTCGACGGCGTCCGGGCCATGGGCGGCGGGGCAATGATCACCACGCGTTCGGAGATCTTTGCCCTCGGTACGGATGATTCCCGTGACCCCGTCACCACCACCACGTCGTCCATCCTGGTCCGCGGAGAGGGACAGTAACCAATGAGCCACAGCATTCACGACCTCAGCGCCGGCCAGGAGATCGGCAGCCGCACCATCGAGGTCACCCGCACCGACCTGGTCAAATACGCCGGCGCATCCGGCGACTTCAACCCCATCCACTGGAACGAAGCCTTCGCCACCAGCGTGGAACTGCCCGGCGTCATCGCCCACGGCATGTTCACCATGGGCTCGGCCGTGCAGCTGGTCACTGACTGGGCAGGCGACCCGGCCGCCGTCGTCGACTTCCAGACCCGCTTCACCAAGCCCGTCCTGGTCACGGACACCACGGGCACCGACCAGCCTGGCGCCACCATCGAGGTCAGCGGCATCATTGGCAAGCTCGATGCCGAGGCGAACACCGCGCGGGTTGACCTCACCGTTGTTTCCGCGGGACAAAAGGTCCTGATGAAGGCCCAGGCCGTCGTCCGGCTCAGCTGAGCCGGGAAGCGTGTCCCACTTTGCCGATAGGGTTGTCTGGTGACTTCCACCCTGCTTTCCCAGCTCACAACGGCCGCCGTCGGGGGCCCCGCCGGCACCTACATCGAGGCCCGCACCGAGGCTGAGATCATCGAGGCCGTCCGGTCAGCCGACGCTGCCGGGGAGCCCCTGCTGATCATCAGCGGAGGCTCCAACCTGCTGGTTTCCGACGACGGGTTCCCGGGTACCGTGGTGAAGATCGCCTCGGAAGGCTTCACGGTCAACGCGGAGGATTCCTGCGGCGGCGTGGCCGTGGTGGTGCAGGCCGGCCACAACTGGGACAGGCTGGTGGAATACGCTGTTCTGCACGCGTGGTCCGGGATTGAGGCCCTCGCCGGCATCCCGGGCTCCACGGGGGCCACCCCGGTGCAAAACGTCGGCGCCTACGGCTCCGACGTGTCCCAGACCATCGCCGCCGTCCGGACCTGGGACCGCGAGCGGAACGCCGTCAAGACTTTCACGAACTCGGAGCTGAAGTTCGGCTACCGGGACTCCATCCTCAAACAGACCACCACCAATGGCTCGCCGCGTTACGTGGTGCTGACCGTGGAGTTCCAGCTGCCCATCGGCCGGATGAGCGCTCCCATCCGGTATGCGGAGCTGGCCCGCTCGCTGGGCGTGGAGCAGGGAAAGCGGGCCTACTCCACGGACGTGCGCCGGGAAGTGCTGCGGCTGCGGGCATCAAAGGGAATGGTGCTGGACCCGGCGGACAGGGACACCTATTCCACGGGGTCGTTTTTCACCAATCCGATCGTCCCCGCTGAAATCGCCGCAGCCCTTCCGGAAAAGGCACCCCGCTACCCGGCGGGCCATGACGGGCTGGTGAAGTTGTCCGCGGCCTGGCTCATCGACCAGGCGGGCTTCGGCAAGGGCTTTGGACTGGAGCCGGGCAGTGTGAGCGGGGGCCGGGCGTCCCTGTCCACCAAGCACACCCTCGCCATTACCAACCGCGGCTCTGCCAGCGCCCAGGACGTGCTGGCGGTGGCGCGGGAGGTGCGCGCCGGCGTCGAAAAGCGCTTTGGCATCCGGCTGCACCCGGAACCACTGCTTATCGGCTTGGAGCTTTAGCCCAGGCGGCGCCGGGGTCATCCACCACCCGGGCCAGGCGCGGGCGTCCCGGAACCGGGCCTAAGATGGGCACATGGCTGTCGACCTGCACCGGCGCAACCCCAAAATCCTGGGCCGCCTGAGGATGGTTTCGCAGGGCCTCGCAGGGGGAACCCACGCGATCGGCCCGGTCGCCGAAGCGGTGCGTTGGATGACCGCCATGCAGGCGCAGGACCTCCAGGCGGCCATGTGGGCTGTGGGCGCCAGGGTCTCTGGATGCGGCCTCACCGACGTCCGGTCCGCCATTGATTCAGGTGCCGTGGTGCGGTCCTGGCCGATGCGCGGAACCTTGCACCTGGTGGCTCCGGAGGACCTGCGGTGGATGCTTGACCTCACAGCGGACCGGCTCACAAGGAGTATTGCCGCGCGGCACCGGGAACTGGAGATCACGTGGGCGGACATCGAGAAGTGCCGGGACATCGCGCTGGAGCATATTGCCGGGGCCGGTCCCGCCAGCCGCACCGAACTGTTCGCCGCCTTCGACGCAGCAGGGCAGCCGACCCGGGGCCAACGGGGCATCCACATCCTGGGGGCCTTGTGCCGGCACGCGTGGCTGGTGCAGGGGCCGCTGGCCAAGAACCAGCAGTTGCTGGTGCCCTTCGAGGAATGGATACCCGTTTCGCGCAGCCTGGAGCGGCAGGAGGCCGTCGCGGAGTTCCTGCTGCGATACCTCCGAAGCCACGGCCCTGCCACCCTTCGTGACTTCGCCTGGTGGACCCAGCTTCCCCTCACCGAGGTTCGCGCCGCCTTTGAGGACGCCAAGCATGAGTTGGTTGAGCTGGAATTCCGGGGCACAACCTATTGGCTGTCGGCTGAGACAGCATCCCTCCTTGACGGCGGCCTGCCCGGACAGCGGTCCGTCCTCCTGCTGCCCGGCTTCGACGAGTTCCTGCTGGGCTACGCTGACCGGCGCGCGGTCCTGCCGCCCGAGCATTCCGACAGGATCGTGCCCGGCGGCAATGGCGTCTTCAAGAAGACACTGGTGGCCGGGGGAGAGGTGATCGGCACATGGTCCCGCGACGGCGCCGGCCCGCGCGCCGCCGTCGTGCCCGAGCTCTTCGACGCCACCAAGCCGCTGGGGCCGGCCGCCAGGGCAGCGTTCGCCAAAGCCGCCCAACGCTACCTCACGTTCCTGGACAACTGACTCTACGGCCCTGCTCGCACGAGCGGTGCTGCCCCGCACAAGCGGTGCTGTCCAAGACCGCTCGTGCGGGGCAGAGCCGCTGTCGGGTATCAGGTCGTGGCGACTGTCCACATCCTGTTGCGGCCTGCTTCCGCCAGCGCGCCATGGCGGACCACTCTTGGACCATGAAACCTGACAAGATCCGGGAACTGCTGGACGAGCGCTGGCCCGAGTTCCCTGTGGCAGCAACTCAGCAGTTGTCGCGCGCGGGCCTCGAAGACAGGATACTGACGGCGGCAGTGCGCACGGGACTGGTCATCCGGCTGCGTCGGGGTGCGTACGTCCGAAGCGCCTACTGGCACGGTTTGAAGCCATGGGTTCGGGATGGCCTGCTGGTGCACGCCCACCACTTGTCCACGGGCGGGGCGTCACGGTACAGCCACGTGAGCGCAGCCAGGTTGCATGAATGCCAGGTCTGGGGCGCGGGGCCACGGGTGCATGTCACCACGGGCTACGCCAACTCGCGAAAGAGTGCCGGCGAAGACGTCAGGACGCATCGGGCACGCCTCGGCAGCACGGATCTCACGTCGTTCCTGACCAGTGACGGAAGGGAAATTCTCGCAACCAGCCTTGCGAGGACCGTCCTGGACTGTGCCCGGACCCTGCCACTTGAGCAGGCCGCCGTCATAGGCGACCACGCTCTCCGGAAAGGAGCCGACCTGCCTTCGTTGCGCCGGCTCCTCGACGAAGGGCCGGAAAAGCGGGGGAGCCGGCGCGCGCGTCTTCTCCTCGACTCGCTTGACGGACGCTCAGAATCGGCAGGCGAAACGCGAACCAGGCTTCTGCTGCATTCCCTTGGCAGACGAAACTTCACACCCCAGGTCGAAATACTAACGTCCGCCGGGCTCTTCCGCGCTGATTTTGCCGACCCTGGATCGAAGATCATCATCGAGTTTGACGGCGCCGGCAAGTACACGGACTACCGGTCCACGGACGAGGTGTTGCTGGCCGAGCGCCGGCGGGAGACCGCGCTGATCGAGGAGGGGTGGTCGGTTCTTCGGCTGGTGTGGACGCACCTTGATCGCCCTGCCGAGCTCAACCGCCGCATCCAGGCCATGGCAGAGCGCTCCCGGAGAAGGTCCGCCTGACAACAGGGACGGCCCTGCCCCGCAGGAACGGTGCCGGTCAGCAACGTTTGTGCGGGGAAGGGCCGCTCGAGGGCAGCGGAAGCGTTACAGGTTCCCGGTAGCGATGTTGAGCATGCGGCGGAGCGGCTCGGCGGCGCCCCAGAGGAGCTGGTCGCCCACGGTGAAGGCGCTGATGTACTGCGGGCCCATTTCCATCTTGCGGATGCGGCCCACCGGGATGTCCAGGGTGCCGGAGGCGGCGACGGGGGTCAGGTCGGCCATGGAGGCTTCCTTGGTGTTGGGAACCACCTTGGCCCACTGGTTGTCCTCGTCGAGCAGCTTCTCGATCTCGGCGACGGACAGGTCCTCGCGGAGCTTCAGCGTCAGGGCCTGGGAGTGGGAGCGCATGGCACCGATCCGGACACAAAGGCCGTCCATGATCACGCGGTTTTCCTGGGAGGTGCCCAGGATCTTGTTGGTCTCCACCCCGGCCTTCCACTCTTCCTTGGATTGGCCGTTGCCCAGGTCCGCGTCGATCCAGGGGATCAGGGAACCGGCCAGCGGCACGCCGAACTGGGTTGCATCAATGTCAGTCCGCTGGTGGGCCAGGACCTTGCGGTCAATGTCCAGGATGGCCGACGCCGGATCGTCCAGTTCCGTGCTGACCTCGGCGTTGAGCGTGCCGAACTGGCTGAGGAGCTCACGCATGTGCCGTGCGCCGCCGCCGGAAGCAGCCTGGTAGGTCATGGAGGTGCCCCACTCCACCAGGCCGTTCTTGAACAGGCCGCCGAGGCCCATAAGCATGCACGATACCGTGCAGTTGCCGCCGATGAAGTCCTTGGTGCCGTTGACCAGGCCCTTGTCGATGACGTCCCGGTTGATCGGGTCCAGCACGATGATTGAATCGTCGTTCATGCGCAGGGTGGAGGCGGCGTCGATCCAGAGGCCGTCCCAGCCGCGGCTGCGCAGCTCGCCGTGGACCTGCTTGGTGTAGTCGCCGCCCTGGGCGGTGACAATAATGGGCAGCTTGGCCAGCGTGTCGACGTCGAACGCGTTTTCGAGCTTGCCGGCGCTGCCTGCTGCTGTTCCAGCAAGCGTCGGCGCGGCACCTCCCGCGTTGGACGTGGAGAAGAACACCGGGTTGATGTTGGCGAAGTCGCCCTCGTCCTGCATGCGCTGCATCAGGACGGAACCGACCATGCCGCGCCATCCGACCAGGCCGACGGAAGGGGTAGCTGCTGTAGTCATTCGTCCAGTTTAGACTTCGGAACCGGGACGGCGCAGTCGGTTACGTCACTGCCCGGTCCGGCAGTCACAACCGGCGGGGTGCTACCTGTCGAACTGGCGGGCAGTGGGCTCGGGGACTCCCCGTTCCGCGCGCAGGCGCTTGGCCCGGGAAGCCACGCTCGCCATCCGCCCGGCGTACAAGACACCGCCGATTCCGGCAACGGTCAGGATCAGGGCGCCCCACAGCGGGTCCTGGCCGCGGCTGGTGGGTCCGGCCACCAGCATGACGGAAAAAACCGCCACGGCCGCGAAGAAAGCGGCCATCAGCAGGAAGCCGCCGGCGGACCGCACCTGCGGGTGTGAGCTCGCCGTGACCACGCCGAGCTCTTCCCTGGCATAGCTGTGAAGCCTGCCCTCCGCGGTGCGGAACAGGATCCGCTTCTCACCCTGTGCCAAGGCCTGGTCGTGGTAGGCGCGGACCTGGTCGTCGGAGCCGGAAACGTTGCCCGGGTTGTTGCTGGCTGGAATGCCGTTCTGCACGCTAGTCCTGTCGGATTGATCGGATGTGGTCCAGCACCTGGCTGTCGGTGAGGCCGTCGATTTCCCGGATGGGCTCCGCAGGGGCATCGATAATGCCGTATCCCACGGCCCAGCCCTGGCCGCTGCGCTTGACCAGCAATTGCTGCCCGGCCCCGTCCACCAACAGCCGGATGGTGGCGCCGCCGGAGGGGTTCTCTTCGAGGTGCTTGCGCACAATGAAGAAGTTGACTTCCGCCGGCGTGGAATCGGGGCGCTGGGCCATGGCGAACCAGCTAAGGTACGCGCGCGGCTGCAGCAGGATCCGGTATGCGGGCGACTCCACAGACAGGACGTTGTCCACGGAGTCTGCGGTCAGCAGGTTGATCTGCACCCGTTTGGTTGCCTCCGCCAGTGCGCTGGTGACCGCGGCGACCGGGCCGTCTACGGACAGCTCACCACCCGGTTCAACGGTGGCCGCACCGCGGGCCACCAGGGAGGAAGCGCCGGCAGAGAGAAGCGGGGCGTCGTCGAGTTCGCCCTCCAGCCGGAGCGCTTTGGCGGATGCTTCGGCGCCCGGGCCGCGCCGGAGGTTCAGGAGCACCAGGAGTTCTGCGAAGCCAAAGCCGATGGCGTCCGGAAAGCCCTCGGCGGTTGAGGACCTGGCTGTGGTTGTTGTCTCAGTCACTGAATGTTCTCCTCAGTTTTCAGAAGCCAAAGAAGTCGCCGACAGCGTCCACGCCGTCGCCGACAGCGTCGCCAACGGCCTCTGCCCCGTCAGCGATCTTATCGCCTACGTAGTTGACGGAGTCGTGGATGACAGGCACGTTGTCGTAGAGGGCCAGCGCGCCGCTGGCCACCATGCAGGCCGTGCCGATGGGAGGAGGAGCGAAGGAACCGGCGCCCAGCAGGGCCTTGGTGGTGGAGTACGCGGCAGAACCATAGTCGCCCTCCTGGAAGTTGTTGAAGGCGTCGAGGGAGTCCAAGCCCACGCCCACGACTCCCAGGCCCTTGCTGAAACCATCAAGGTACTTGAACGCGTTGCCTTCCTTGGCAAGGTTGAGTACCTCATGGAACTTGCCCTCGAACAGGTTGTTGGACATGTTGAAGAATGTGCTGAAGGCGTTGGAGTTCTGGAAGGCCCGCCAGGCCACCGGGTCCATGAAGTCACCGACACGTGACTTATGGAGCATCGCGCCAATGTCGAACAGGCCCGCCCGCAGGTTCGGGAAGGCCTTGATGAGGCCGTAGA
This sequence comes from Pseudarthrobacter sp. C1, assembly GCF_034720455.1. NCBI lineage: Bacteria > Bacillati > Actinomycetota > Actinomycetes > Micrococcales > Micrococcaceae > Pseudarthrobacter > Pseudarthrobacter sp. C1. The sequence continues at coordinate 507,984 of NZ_JAYESK010000003.1, forward strand.
TGTCCCACCCGTCCCGGAACGGGGAATCCGGATCTGCCAGCCAGCCGGGGCCCCAAGGGTTGCTGCTGCCTTGTCCGGGGACAGTCCCGCCCGGACCGCCGCCACCCGGGCCACCTGTCCCGGGCCCGCCGGAACCGCCGGCGCTGCTCGCCCTGTCCTGTTCATCGGCGTTTGTAAGCAGGAGCTTTGATTCCTGCTTGAGGCGCGCCGCCGTCTTCTGCAGGAGCGCCCGGTGGTTGCCGTTCCAGTCGGAACGGAAATGTTCAGCATCCCGGCCCTTCCAGGAGGGCGTGTTGTTGATCTGGCTGCTCAGCTGTGTGGACTGCTGCAGCAGCAGGTCCGCCGTTGTGCCGAACTGCTTCGCGAGCGTCCGCAGCTGCTCAACGTCGGCGCCCCACAAGTTTCCTGCCACCAGGCATCCCCCAATCTCTTGAAACAGCCGTTCCCTGACGCTGCAGGCCCCAGCCTAGTGAACAACCCGGGACGTGCGCGATGGGGTGTCCTCCCCATCGGCGGACTATGCCACTAGCGAGTGTCGGATTCCTTCCGCACAGCGGCTTTTCGGGCACGCAAGGCGAAGAACGCACCGAACGCGAAAACCTGAGTCACCACCACCAGCACGATGGCTCCGGCGATCTTGTTCCCGCCCAAAATCATGGTGAGCCCAACAATCGCGGACAGGAGAGCCAGGAGGGGGAGAAGCATGTACCCCAGGACAAACAGGGTTTCCGGTTTCTTCAGCATGACCTAGCCCTCGGTCCTTGACCATTTGGTGAACCTGTAGCGCGTGCCGTTGGCGGCCGTGAGCCACCCGTCGGGCGGGACGGAGACGGACGCCTCCCAACTGGTGCCAAGCTCCGGGGCGAACGTGTCGCCGTCGGCCTCGACATCGATGGTGGTGACCACCGCAACGTTGGCGAGCTCGGTGGCCTGGCGGAAAATCTCGCCGCCACCCAGGATCCAGACCGTGTCCCCGCCGTCCACGAACTGCGACTCCAGCAGTGCGTCGTCAAGGGAGGGAACCACGACGGCGCCCTTCGCCTCGGGCGTTTCGGCCCAGCTCTTCTGCCGGGTGACCACGATGTTGGTGCGGCCGGGCAGGGGGCGGTATTTGTCAGGGAAGGACAGCCACGTTTTGCGGCCCATGATCACAGGGTGGCCCATGGTCAGCCGGGTGAAGTGCTTGAGGTCCTCCGGCAGGTGCCACGGCATGTCGCCGTCCTTGCCGATGACACCGTCCGGGGTCTGCGCCCAAACCAGGCCAACGCCGGTCACGGAGGCGGCAAGTTCCTCAGTGAAGGACTGCGGGTCAGTGAAGTTCTCGGTGCTCATACGGCGATCGGGGCCTTAATGGTCGGGTGGTGTTTGTAGCCCACCACTTCGAAGTCTTCCAGCGTGTAGTCGAAGATCGACGCCGGCTTGCGGGTGATCCTCAGCTGCGGGTACTCGTACGGCTCCCGTTCCAGCTGCTTGAGGACCTGGTCCATGTGGTTCTCGTAAATGTGGACATCTCCGCCGGTCCAGATGAACTCGCCGGGCTCCAGCCCCACCTGCTGCGCCACCATGCAGGTGAGCAGCGAGTAGGAGGCAATGTTGAAGGGGACGCCCAGGAACATGTCCGCGGAGCGCTGGTACAGCTGGCAGGACAGCTTGCCGTCAGCCACATAGAACTGGAAGAAGGCGTGGCACGGGGGCAGGGCCATGTCCTGGAGCTCGGAGACGTTCCAGGCGGACACGATGTGCCGGCGTGAGTCGGGGTTGGCCTTCAGGTTTTCGATCAGCTCCGCGATCTGGTCAATGTGGCCGCCGTCGGGAGTGGGCCAGCTGCGCCACTGCACACCGTAGACAGGTCCGAGGTCGCCATCTGCGTCGGCCCATTCGTTCCAGATGGTGACGCCCTGGTCCTGCATCCATTTGATGTTCGTCTCACCGCGCAGGAACCACAGGAGCTCTACTGCCACCGACTTGAAGTGCACCCGCTTGGTGGTGATCAGCGGAAAACCCTTCGTCAGGTCGAAGCGTATTTGGCGGCCGAAAACGCTGGTGGTTCCGGTTCCGGTGCGGTCCGATTTGTGCGTGCCGGAAGCCAGGACATCGCGGAGGAGGTCTTCATAAGGCGTTGGGATGCTCACGGCTAAAGTCTACTTGGCCGGTCCGGGGAGCCGCTGCGCGACATTCAGTCGTCGAACGGCTTGAACTGCTCCACGGCCACGACCCGACCCTGCCCGCCTGGAGCCACGTGGCACACCACCAGTTCGCCGGGGGAGAGGTACGGCTCCTTGGCCGGCAGGAGCGCGCGCAGGTGCGCCGGCATGTGCCGGCCTAGCTGGGTGAACACGGTGGGCAGCGCGGGGCGGTGCGTGCAGATGACCACCGGCCGCTGCTTGTCGAAAAGGCCCTCGATGACGGCGGCCGTTTTCTTGGGGCTCCGCTGGTGCCGGTGCTCCGTGAGCGGCTCCGCCAGCTTCACCTTCGCCCCCGCCGCCTTCGCGTAAGGCGCCACTGTTGCCACGCACCGCAGCCAGGGGCTGGTCACCACGCGGAGCGGCTTCCAAGCGTGCAGCAGCCTGCTGACGGCCTGCGCCTGCCGTGTCCCCGTGGCGGCAAGCGGCCGCTCCCCCTCTGCCTTGCTCCAGGATGAACGCGGCTTGGCCTTGGCATGCCGGAGCACCACGAGCGGCCACGTGTCCAGCTCCCCGCGCCTGTGCGCGTCGTGCAGGTACTGAAGGGGCACGACGTCGGAGGGATTGGACAGCAGCGCAGCCGCCTTCTCGGGGGCGCACCACATGACGCTGTCCACCTCCTTCCCGTCGGGAAGCATCCTGACCCCGTTTGCCTTGACGGCCCAATAGTGGACCACCTTGAGGCCGGAGGCCACGTGGTAGTGGATGGGCGGCAGCGGGATGCCCAGCTGGGCGATGAGCCCGATTTCCTCCTGCACCTCCCGGACTGCGCACTCCGGCACCGTCTCGTCGTCGTCGATCTTGCCCTTGGGCCACGACCAGTCGTCGTAGCGCGGGCGGTGGATCAGCAGGACTTCAAGCTTGTCCTTCACCACGCGCCAGGGCAAAGCGCCGGCAGCCGTTACGGCTACTGGTTCCCCCGGGTGGTCTGTCTGGTCTGCTACAAGTGCGTCGCTCGACAAAACAGTGGCCCTTAGCGCCGGCTCAGGCTGCGCTGCCGGGGGCGGGAGGCCAACAGCCAGGACTGGACGTCTTCAAGGGGCGTGCCGTCGTCGGACAGGTGGTGCCGGGTCCAGACCCCTTGGTTGTCGAGGTGCCAGCTCGCGGTTTCGGGATCCATGTAGCGCGTCAGCAGGTCAAGGACGTAGGTGATGTCGTCGGCGCTGGCCAGCTGGACCAGGGCCTCCACCCGGCGGTCCAGGTTGCGGTGCATCATGTCCGCCGAACCGATGTACACCACCGGATCCCCGCCGTTGGCGAAGGCGAACACGCGGGAGTGTTCCAGGAACCTGCCCAGGATGGAGCGGACGGTGATGTTGTCGCTGAGGCCCGGCACTCCCGGGCGGAGGGAACAGATTCCGCGGACCACCACGTCCACTTTCACGCCGGCCTGCGAAGCCCGGTACAGGGAATCGATGATGGCCTCATCCACCATGGAATTGACCTTGATCTGCACGCGGCCGGGGATTCCGGCACGGGCATTGCGGATTTCGGTTTCAATGCGGTCGATCAGCCCCGAGCGCACGGAACGGGGTGCCACCAGCAGCCTCTTGAACGTGGATTTGGGTGCGTAGCCGGAGAGCTGGTTGAACAGCTTGGACAGGTCTTCGCCCACCTGCTCGTTGGCGGTCAGCAGGCCCAGGTCCTCGTAGTAGCGGGCAGTCCGGGGGTGGTAGTTGCCGGTGCCGATGTGGCAGTAGCGGCGCAGCCCGTCAACCTCCTGGCGGACCACAAGCGAGAGCTTGCAGTGGGTCTTGAGTCCCACGATGCCGTAGACCACGTGCACCCCGGCCTGTTCCAGCTTGCGCGCCCAGGAGATGTTCGCCTGCTCGTCAAACCGCGCCTTGATCTCCACCAGGGCCAGGACCTGCTTGCCGGCCTCGGCCGCATCGATCAGCGCGTCCACGATGGGGGAGTCGCCGGACGTGCGGTACAGGGTCTGCTTGATGGCCTGGACCTTGGGGTCCGCGGCCGCCTGCTCCAGGAAAGCCTGGACGGAGGTGGAGAACGAGTCGTAAGGGTGGTGGAGCAGGATGTCCCGCCGGCGCATGGCGGCAAACACGTTCGCGGCCTTGGACGTCTCCGACTCGTTGAGGTACCGGGAGGTGTGCGGAACGTGCTTGGGGTAGTGGAGGTCGGCACGGTCGATGCCGGCAATCACGGACAGCCCGCGCAGATCCAGGGGAGCCGGAACGGAGTAGACCTCGGATTCCTCCACCCCCAGCTCGCGGATCAGCAGCGCGCGGATGTTCGGGTTGATGTCGTTGGTGACTTCAAGCCGGACAGGCGGGCCGAAGCGGCGGCGCAGGAGTTCCTTTTCGAGGGCCTGCAGGAGGTTCTCGGCGTCGTCCTCCTCCACCTCAACGTCCTCATTCCTGGTGACGCGGAAGGTGTGGTGCTCGAGGACCTCCATCCCCGGGAAGAGCTTGTCCAAGTGGACGGCAATGACTTCCTCAAGGGCGATGAAGCGGGCCACGCGCCCGGCCACCGCGCCGGCACGGGGACCGTCGATGGAGATCAGGCGCGGCAGCTGGTCCGGCACCTTGACGCGGGCGAAGAGCTCCTTGTCGCTGACCGGGTTGCGGACCACCACGGCGAGGTTGAGCGAGAGCCCCGAGATGTAGGGGAAGGGGTGGGCCGGGTCCACCGCCAGGGGCGTAAGGATGGGGAACACCTTCTCGGCGAACATGACACTGAGCTGCTGCTTGGCGGTCTCATCCAGTTCGTCCCAGTGCATGAGGTGGATGTGTTCATAGGCCAGGGCGGGGCGGAGCTGCTCGGCGTAGACCTGCGCGTGCCGCTGCTGCAGCCGGTGGGCCTCTTCGCTGATCCGTTCCAGCACCTCCACGGGGCTGAGGCCCGCGGGGGAGGGGACAGCCAGGCCGGTGGCGATGCGCCGCTTGAGGCCGGCAACCCGCACCATGAAGAACTCGTCCAGGTTGGAGGCGAAGATCGACAGGAAGCTGACGCGCTCCAGCAGGTGGAGCGTGGCGTCCTCGGCCAGTTCCAGCACGCGGGAATTGAAGCTGAGCCAGCTGAGCTCCCGGTCCAGGAAGCGGTCCGGCCGGATGTCGCCCTCCGGCTGCAGGTTCGGCGCGAACTCCGGGATGTCAATGCGGTCCTGGGTGGCGCGCGACGCCGGAACCTCCGAGGAGCCGAAGCGGGCACGCACCGGCACTGCAACATCCTGTGACGTGGCTGATCCGGAAGGTTCCGGGTTCATGGCATCTCCTTTACCTGGCGGTTGATGCTGGCGCTTCCGGCCTGCGCGGTCCTGCTTCAACCTTACAAGCATTCAGCAGGCAGAAGACCGCTGATTTCCGGCCCGCACCTGATACTCCGCTTGCAGGACTAGCCCGCTGCCACCGGCCCGTACATGACGTCCATGTCCCAGCGGGTGAACCCCAGCCGCCGGTACAGCGAAACGGCAGGGGCGTTGTCGGCATCTGTGTAGAGCATGACCGCGTGCAGTCCCAGGTCCTGGAGGTACCTGATGCCGGCCACGGTGAGGGCTTTGCCGAGGCCCATGCCCTGGGCAACAGGCGCAACACCTACTGCGTAAACCTCACCGATGGCGGGGTGGGGGCCGTGCTGGGGGTGGACCTTGGTCCAGTGGAACCCAAGCAGCCTGCCCTGCCGGTCCTCGGCCAGCAGGAAGCCTTCGGGGTTGAACCAGTCCTCGGCCATGCGCGCCTCAAGGTCGGCCCGGGTCAGGCTGCCCTGTTCGGGGTGGTGGGCGAAGGCGGCCCGGTTCACGGCCAGCCAGGCTTCCTCATCCTGGCCGGGGACAAAGGCGCGGATGGACACCCCCTCCGGCAGGACGGCCTCGGGAAGGTCCGCCCCCGCCGTCGTCATCCTCATTTTCCAGAGCTCACGGACGGGCCCAAATCCATAGCGGGCGGCCAGTTCCGCGGCGGCCTCGTGGTTGCCGTGGGACCATGCCTTCAGCCCGTCCAGCCCGCGGCTGTCCTTGAGCGCGCCGACCAGGCGGTCCGCCACGCCCTGGTTCCGGTAGCTGGGGTGGACGGCGATCTCCAGCACTCCGGTGCCGTCAGGGGATTCCACCACCACGGCAAATCCGGCGAGGTCCTGCCCGCTGGCGGGATCGGAGTCCTCGTCCGGGGCATAGAGCGCCAGGGTCAGCACTGAGTGCTCCGCCGAATCGCCGGCCCGCATGGTCACCTGGGTCTGCTCCGAAATGGAGGGATTGCCGTCCGATTCCTCTGCCGCGGCCAGGAGGTCCCGGCAGTCCTTCAGCAGCTGCTGGTCAACCGCGCCCCGTTCAGCATGGACGGGCCACTTCTCTGGGTGCGCTGGAGTCATGAGGCAAGGCTATACGGGAAGCGGCTCGGGCGCTCAGGCCTCGGTGAGCTCATCCTCCTGCTGCCGCACCAACGTCAGGCGGTAGCCCACGTTGCGCACGGTGCTGATGAGGTTCTCGTGATCGGCGCCCAGCTTCGCCCGCAGCCGCCGGACATGGACATCCACGGTGCGGGTGCCGCCGTAGTAGTCATAGCCCCACACTTCGGTGAGCAGCTGCTGGCGGGTGAAAACTCGGCCGGGGTGCTGCGCCAGGTATTTGAGCAGCTCAAATTCCTTGAAAGTCAGGTTGAGCGGTGCGCCGTTCACGCGGGCGGTGTAGCTCGCTTCGTCGATGACAACGCCGGCGGCCCGGATCTCCGTTGGCGTGTCCTCCTGCTCGGGGACGGCGCGCGCCACAGACAGCCTGATGCGGGCTTCCACTTCAGCGGGCCCGGCGGAGTCCAGCACGATGTCGTCCACGGCCCAAGCCGACGAAACAGCCGCCATGCCGCCTTCGGTCAGGATCAGCACCAGCGGCGCGCTCAGGCCGGTGGCCTTGAGCAGCTGGGTGAGGGAGCGGGCGCCCACCAGGTCCTTGCGGGCATCCAGCAGCACGATGTCGCAGGGATCGGTCTCCAGCAGCGCGGTGGGCTCGGCGGGGAGGATGTGGACCCGGTGGTTCAGCAATTCCAGGGCAGGCAGGATGTCTACCGAAGAGCCAGGGCTGTTCGTCAAGAGCAGGATGTGCGACATTGTTCCTCCAAGGGCCGTCCGCGCATCATTGGGCGACTGAACCGGGTTTCCACCGGCCGGTACTGGCTTCCTGCTCGGGTCTTGGGCCATTGTTCAGGGCGCCGGCCGGCCACCTCAGCAGGGAGCGTAGCTGAGCTTTGAGTATACCCGGCGGGGCCTTCGCGGCCATGGATTCGGAGCGGATGAGGGGACGTTTTGCGACATATGCCGTTCATATAAGGCAGGATTGAGCCAAGGGCCCCGACGCCCTCCGCGAAGGGCGGCCCGCCTTTCCAGGTCGACGCCAGGATGGGATTGCAGCGCAGTGAGTGCAGAAACTAAGTCCAGGCCGGGTTCCGCGTGACGGCGGAACTGCAGGCGCCTGCGCGGTCCTTGGGCTCGTGGACCATCGGCGTGGCGGGAATGGCCGGCCTGGCCGCGATCATTGCCGGGGTGTATACCTCCCGCGAGGTGCTCGTAGGCGTTGCGGTGGCGATCGCCGCCGCCATCGGCGTCGGCTGGCCGCACTTCCTCCGTATTCCTGCCAAGAAGACCCTGGCTGCGGTGATTGCCGTGCCGGGCGCCGGAGCCGCGGTTGGCGCCGGCCTGGCTCCTGCTCCCGGGTACCTGGACTGGACCCCCGCCTTCATCGCGCTGGGCATGATCGCCGTCTTCGTGGTGCAGCTGATCCGCGGAACCGGGCAGGCGCAGCGGCTGGAATCCACCCTGGGATGCTGCGCAGGGGTGCTGCTCGCCTGCCTGGGCTCCGGCTGGATAGCGGGCGCTCGGTTCAACGGGGTCCGGGAGATGCTCCTGGTGGCGGCCATCAGTGCCGCGGTTGCCCTGCTGGCCGGGCTGATCCGCTGGCCGGACAGCGTCGTGGCACCCCTAGGAATCGTGATGGCCGGCCTGGCAGGGCCCCTTGCCGGACTGGTGTTTTCGGACATTGCGGTCCTGCCGGCCGCCATCTTCGGCGTCGTAGTCGGGGCGGTGCTGGCAAGCTTCCGGCGGCTCGTAACGCTTCGCGGTGCACCCCTGAACATCCAGGCTGCCCTTAGCATGGGCCTTGCGCCTGTCTCGGCGGTGGGTTCCCTGGCCTACTTCATAGACAAACTACTCATCTACTAACGCGTTAGGATGGCACCATGTCCGTACTTGCATTTGAAATCTTCTTCCTTGTCCTGCTCGGCATCGCCAGCCTCGCCATGGCCTGGTTTGCCGGCTTCGTGGTCTACCGCCTGTTCAAAGGCCAGAAGTAGTCCCCTTTTTCCGGAGCTAGCCGTTTCCCGAGGTAATCGCAGTGCCCATTGAGATTCCTACAGACCTGACTCCCGAACTTGTTCCGCTTTCCTGGCTCATTGGTGAGTGGGAAGGCCGCGGCCGCCTCGGCAGCGGGGACGAGGACTCGGAGCATTTCCTGCAGCACGTGTCCTTCACGCACAACGGGCTGCCGTACCTTCAGTACCGCGCGGAGAGCTGGCTGACGGACGACGACGGCACGCGCCTGCGGCCGCTCACCGTCGAGACCGGTTTCTGGGCGCTGGAGCGCAAACAGCTTGATGCCGACGGCGGCCCGGGCCTGATCCCCGCGGACATTGTTCCGGCGCTGAAGAGTGCCGACGAGGTGGAGGCCTTGCGCAACAGCGAGGGCGGGTTCGACATCTCGGTGTCCATTTCGCACCCCGGCGGCATTTCCGAGCTCTACTACGGGCAGATCAAGGGCCCGCAGATCCAGCTCACCACGGATATGGTCATGCGCGGCAGCCACTCCAAGGACTACAGCGCCGCCACGCGCATCTTCGGCCTGGTGGACGGAAACCTCCTGTGGCGGTGGGACGTCGCCGTTGGCGGCAAGGACGGAAAAGGCCTGGAAGCGCACGCCTCGGCCTTCCTGAAAAAAGTCTCCTGACCCCTCCCCGTCCTTCGGCGCTGAGGGCGCAGGCGGCGGGATCCCGCGTCGATTTGCAAGAATCCGGAATACCGCCGAGCCCCAAGGACTTCTACTACATATGACTACTCCCAGCCCCCTGCTGTCGCGCCCTGGCGCCGTCGAGGCGGCCGGTGCCGACGCCGGCGTTGCCGCCCACTACGGTGAGCCCCTCCGCGAGCAGCGCGCCCTCGCGGCCGGAACCGCCGTCGTCGACCTCTCCTCCCGCGGCGTCGTGACGGTGACGGGTCCGGACCGCCTCAGCTGGCTCAACACCCTCTCCTCGCAGCAGGTCACAGGCCTGCAGCCGGGCGAGTCCAGCGAACTGCTCCTTTTGAGCGTGCAGGGCAGGATCGATTTCGACGCCAGGGTGATTGACGACGGCGGCACCACCTGGCTGATCGTCGAGGCCGCCGAAGCCGCCCCGCTGGCAGAGTTCCTCAACAGGATGAAGTTCATGCTCCGCGTGGACATCGCGGACGTCTCAGCCGACTGGGCCGTCATCGGCAGCACGAAGGCAGTTCCCGAATGGTCCGGCCTGCTGGCCTGGCAGGACCCGTGGCCGCACGTGGGCGCGGGGGGTTACTCCTACGCCACTGTCCCGGAGTCGGGCCATCCCGGCCTGGAGCGGCCGTGGTTCGAGTACCTGGTGCCGGCCGACGAGCTGGAACGGACAGTGGGAGAGCGCCCCCTTGCAGGCGTCCTCGCCGCCGAGGCGCTGCGCGTGGCAGCCTGGCGCCCCCGGATCGGGGCCGAGACGGACGACAAGACCATTCCGCACGAACTGGACCTCCTCCGGACCGCCGTGCACCTGGCCAAGGGCTGCTACAAAGGGCAGGAAACCATCGCGCGGGTGCACAATCTGGGCCACCCGCCCCGGCGCCTTGTCTTCCTCCAGCTGGACGGCTCGCAGCACACGTTGCCCCAGGCCGGCAGCCCCGTGCTGGCGGGGGAGCGGAAGGTGGGGACCGTGACGTCAGTGGCGCAGCATTATGAGATGGGCCCGGTCGCCCTGGCAGTCATAAAGCGTTCGGTTGCGCCCGATGAGATACTGACGGTCCTGGATGGCGACGAGCCGTACCCCGCTGTCCAGGAAATCATCGTTGCCCCGGACGCCGGCCAGGTCGTGGGGCGCCAGACCGGATTCCTCAGGGGGCCACGTTCATGACCGAAGACGCCGGAACCAGCGCAGCACTGTCGGGCACAGCACCACCCGGCCCAGGGCCCGACGACGAGACGCTGGCCTTGGCGCAGACGCTCTTCCAGGCGGCACGGGAGGGGGAGACGGCACTGTTGCGTGCCTACCTCGACGCCGGCGCTCCCGCCACCTTGACCAACGCGGCGGGTGATTCGCTTCTCATGCTGGCCGCCTACCACGGCCACGCGGAGACCGTCCAGCTCCTCCTGAAGCACGGTGCCGATGCCAACTCGGCGAACGACCGGGGTCAGACCCCGCTCGCCGGAGCGGCGTTCAAGGGTTACACCGGCGTTGCCCGGGCACTGCTCGACGCCGGCGCCGATCCGGACGCAGGTTCGCCGTCCGCCCGCGCAGCCGCCCAAATGTTCGCCCGCCAGGAGATCCTGGACCTCCTGGGCTAGCACCACCGGGTCCCGCCCGGCGGATCACAACCTGAGGAAGGATTGCCCAGTGGAAAACGTGGCGAAGCCGTGGGCGGCCCTCTGGTCTCTGGTGATCGGGTTCTTCATGATCCTGATCGATACCACCATTGTGTCCGTGGCCAACCCCCGGATCATGGAGGGCCTGGACGCGGACATCAACTCGGTCATTTGGGTCACCAGCGCCTATCTCCTGGCCTATGCGGTCCCGCTGCTGATTACCGGCAGGCTGGGGGACCGCTTCGGGCCCAAGAAGCTCTACCTTGCCGGCCTGGTGGTCTTTACCCTGGCTTCGCTGTGGTGCGGCCTGTCGGGCCAGGTGGAGGTGCTGATAGCGGCACGCGTGCTGCAGGGGCTCGGCGCGGCCATGATGACGCCGCAGACCATGGCAGTGATCACCCGGATCTTCCCGCCGGACAGGCGCGGTGCCGCCATGGCGATCTGGGGTGCCACCGCAGGCATGGCCACGCTCGTGGGACCCATCCTGGGCGGCGTCCTGGTGGACGGGCTCGGCTGGGAATGGATCTTCTTCATTAACGTGCCCATCGGCATTGCAGGCTTTGTCCTCGCGCTGCGCAACGTTCCGTCCCTCAGTACCCACCCGCACCGGTTCGATATTCCCGGCGTGGTGCTCAGCGCCGTCGGGCTCTTCCTCCTGGTGTTCGGCATCCAGGAGGGCGAAACCTACAACTGGGGCACCATCACCGGTCCCGTCACGGTGTGGGGCCTGATCGTCGCCGGCCTTGCCGTGCTGGCTCTCTTCGTGGTCTGGCAGCGGTTCAACAAGGGTGAGCCGCTGCTGCCCCTGGGGCTCTTCCGCGACCGGAACTTTTCCCTGGCCAACATCGGGATCACCACTGTCGGCTTCACGGTGACGGCCTTCAGCCTGCCGCTCATCTTCTACTACCAGTTGGTCCGTGGCCTCACGCCCACCCAGTCCGCGCTGATGATGGTTCCCATGGCGCTGATCTCCGGCGGCCTTGCTCCAGTGGTGGGAAAGATCATCGACAAGGTCAACCCCAAATTCCTCACTGCCACCGGCCTGGTACTGATGGCCGTGGCCCTGGTGTGGAACTCAGTCCTGATGCGGCCGGACACCCCCATCCTCCTGTTCCTGCTGCCCAGCGCCGTCCTGGGGTTCGCCAACGCAGGCATCTGGGCTCCGCTGGGCACCACCGCCACCCGCAACCTCCCGCCGCGGCAGGCAGGGGCCGGGTCCGGCGTGTACAACACCACGCGGCAGATCGGTGCCGTGCTGGGCAGCGCGGCCATTGCCGTGCTGATCCAGGCCCGGCTCGCAGCCGAGCTTCCGTCCGGCGGACCCGGCGGGGCGGCCGGGGAAGGAATGGGCTTCTCCGGAAGCCTGCCGGAGGCCCTTCACAGCGGGTTTTCGACGGCGATGGGCCAGTCCATCCTGCTGCCCGCCGGGGTGGTCCTGGTCGGCGCCGCCGTGGCGCTGTTCTTTGCGAAGCCGCAGCCGGTTCAGGACTGGGGCGGGCGCGGGGCCGTTCCGGGGTCAGCCAAGGTGGACGCTGGTCTGGATTCCGCCGGCTGACAGGCCGAGCCTCCGGGCCAGCGCCACGGCTCCGGTGTTGCTGACGTCCGTCCGCCATTGCAGCGTAAGCCCGGCGGCCAGCGCCTCGTGCGCCGCGATGGAGGCGGCCAGCGTCCCCAGGCCCCGCCGCCGCCATGCCGGGTCCACCAGGACACCCAGACGGGCCAGCAGGCCCTCCCACTCAGAGTAGGCTCCGCAGGCAAGCGGCACGCGGCGGCCCTCCATTTCGTGGACGATCGTGTAGCGGTTTTCGAGGTCCGACAGGCCCACCTCGTTGACGTCGTCCGGCGGGCAGTTGCCCTCCAGTTCGATGGCCTCCGGGTTGCCGTGCGAAACGGTCATCTCTTCCGGGGGCTGCTTCAGGGGAAGGTCGTCCGCGAAGAACAAGGCCGCGGCACCCAGCCCGTGGCCGCCGTGGGACCGCGTCAGCGTCATGAGCGTTACATGCTGGGCCATCTCCTCGTCGGCGATGCCCTCCGCGGCGTCGATGACCCACTGCGGGCCCACCAGCGCAGAGCTGCCAAAGAGCCGGACAAATTCCACTGTGCGGGCGTTGTCGTCCGCGCGGACGATCCGTTCCCCGGACGCCAAGGCGGATCCGAAGGCGTCGTCGTCGAGTCCCAGGTGCCGGGCCCACGCGAGCTGGATGATGGCTGCGGAACCGGGGTCAAGTGTCATGCCTCCAGCCTAGGGCGGGCAGCGCGCACCGCAGAACAGGACGCCGCGGCAGCATGGGAGGACACGGCCTCCCGGCGACAACTCAGCCGAACAGGACGGCGGCCTCGTCGTAGCGTTTCTGCGGGACGGTCTTGAGCTGTCCGAGGGCATCCTGGAAGCCCACGTGCTCGATGTCCGTTCCCTTGAGCGCCACCATGGTGCCCCAGTAGCCTTCCACCACGGAGTCGATGGCCGCCATGCCCAGGCGGGTGGCCAGGACGCGGTCGAACGCGGACGGCACGCCGCCGCGCTGGATGTGGCCCAGGATGGTGGCGCGGGTTTCGATGCCGGTCCGGGCTTCCAGTTCCGGGGCGAGCTGGTCCGCGATGCCGCCCAGGCGGGGACGGCCGAAGGTGTCCAGGCCGCGCTCGGAATGCGGGGTTTCCATGTGCTCCGGGACGAAACCTTCCGCCACCACCACCAGCGGGGCACGGCCACGGGAATGGGCTTCCTTCACCCATTCGGTGATCTGCTCGATGCTGACCTTCTGCTCCGGGATGAGGATGGCGTGCGCGCCGGCGGCCATGCCGGCGTGAAGGGCGATCCAGCCGACATGCCTGCCCATGACTTCGGCAATCATGCAGCGGTGGTGGGACTCACCGGTGGTGCGGAGCCGGTCGATCGCTTCGGTGGCGATCTGCACAGCGGTGTCGAAGCCGAACGTGTAGTCCGTGGCGTCAAGATCGTTGTCCACCGTCTTGGGGACGCCAACGATCTTCAGGCCCGCGTCCGTGAGTCGCTTCGCCGCAGCGAGGGTACCCTCACCGCCGATGGCGATGATGGCATCAATTCCGAGCCGGTCCATGTGGGCTTTGATGACCTCGGGACCGCCGCCGTTTTCGAACGGATTGGTGCGTGAGGTGCCCAGGATGGTGCCGCCCTGCTTGGCGATGCCGCGGACCATGGTCCGGGGGATGTCGATGATGTCGCCCTCAACGACGCCGCGCCAGCCATCGAGGAAGCCAACGAACTCGTGGCCGTGGATGGCGATACCTTTGAGGACCGCGCCGCGGATGACCGCATTCAGGCCGGGGCAGTCGCCACCGCTGGTAAGAATTCCAATTTTCATGTCTCGCTCAAATCCTGGGGAGAGGGTTTACAGGCAGAGCGCCACGCTGAGCTCACATAGATTCTAGTGGCGTGTGTGGGGTACGACACAAACTGGTTACACAAGGCCCCCGCTCCGGTGCAGCTGGAGCGGGGGCCTTGTGGTGCTTTGTCAGGACGGGTTCAGGGACGGTTCAGGGACCGCCGCTCGAGGAACACCTGGAGCGGGATGACGTCCTTCTGGTCGGGCAGGATCACCCAGGCCAGGAGATAGAAGATGACGGCCGGGCCGGGGAGCAGGCAGAAGACCAGGAACGCGATGCGGACGAAAGCAACGTCCACATTGAGCTTGGCCGCTATTCCTCCAAGCACGCCTCCAAGCCACCGTTCCGGTCCGCGTTTCAGGCCGAGGCCCCTGACGATGCTGAAAAACTTGTCCATGGTTCAAGACTTCCGTGTTGTAGGGCCGTTGTCACGTTTCCGGGCGGAGAGGAGGCCGCCGAGCACCAGGGCCGCGCCTGCCCCAATCATCAGTCCGATCAGGACATAGGTCCCGTTGAGCGTGACGATGCCCAGTTGGGCGATGATGATCAGCGCGGCGAGGGCCACGACGATCAGGCCCCAGACGATGGTTCCCACGCGTGCCCCGGAAGGCGGGGCAGAAGACGCGCCTGCCGCCGTCGTGCCGCCCTGCGCATAGGGATCCGGAATGTACGGGTTTGAGCCCGGAGTTTGGCTGCTCATGTCAGTTGCCTTCCTGGATGGTGACGTTGCTGACGGTGCCGTTGATCTGGATGACCAGGTGGCTGCCGGGCTTGTCGGTGTTGTAGCTGCTCTGCCGGGTGGTGATGCCGCCCCGCTGGTTGCCGCGTTCGTTCAGGTTGCCGAGGGTCATGTCCGCCTTGATGTCCACGGGCACGTCGCCCGGGATGACTACTGTGACGTTGCTGGCCGTGATGTCCAGGGGGACGCGGACCTCCGAGGTGAGCGGGGCATCCAGGGACATGGCCGTAAGGTCAACGGTTCCGCTGCCGGCCGTGATGTCGAATCCGCCGCTGGCCTGCTCGATGCTCGTCGGTGCCCAGTCAACCTGCTGGAAGCGGACGCGGTCTCCGTTGTTGCCCACCACGTTGAAGATTCCTCCTATGATGAGGGCCGCCACGGCGAAGAACGAGAGGATGCCGGGGGTCCGGCCGCGGAGGCCAAGAATGAGGATGCCAATGCCCAGGACGGCTGCCGCGCTTGCCCAGGCAACCGCGTTGGCGGAGTTACCGAGGTCGATGACGTTGGTGAGGTCCAGGGCTTTCACGCCAGCGCCCACCAGCAGGGCACTGCCGGCAGCTATTGCGACGGCGGGAGTGCCGGGACCTGCGGCGCGCACCCTGGGAGCGGGGGGCGGAACCGGCGACGGCCGGCTTCCGGAGTATCCACCGCTGCCCCATCCGCCACTGCCGGAACCGCTGCCAGTGCCCCCGCTACTGCCGCCGTAGGGGTTGCCGGCAAACGGACCGCTGCCTGCGACGTCTGAGTACGGCGGTGTGGTTGGGGTGGACGTCCCGGCTGAGTAGGCAGCCGTGCCGGCCGCTGCTGCACTGGTCGGCGTGCCGGCGGCTGTCTTGTTGCGCTGCACCAGGTAGTACACCAGGTAGATGGCGCCGCCGACCCACAGCAGGGACCACAGGAAGGGGCCCACACCCCGGTTGCCCCAGCCCCAGAAGCCGTTGCCGAGCCCGCTGAATCCTGCCACCACCGCGATCAGTGAACCCGTCATGCCGGTGGTCCAGCGTCCCGCGCCGGCTTCCTGGACGTGGATGCGCCCGTCGGGCTCGGGCAGGAACGCCCAGGCAAGCCCGTAAAGAAGCACGCCGATCCCTGCGAAGAGGGCAAGGATGATAAAGACGCCGCGGACAATCAAGGGGTCGACTCCCACACGCTGCGCGATGCCGCTGGAAACGCCGCCCACCCAGCGGTCCTGCCCGCGGCTGATTCCCTGGCTCCGGACCCAGGTGAAGAAATCGGTCTGCTGGCCCGGGACTCCGGCATAGGAGTAACTGCTGCCGGCGCCGGGGGTTTCATGCGCCGGGCCCGGGTTTGCGGAATCCCGCGGCGGCGCGGAGGCAGAAGGAGGCGGCGCCAGGGGCTGGGTGGGGTTTTCCCGCCCGGGGAGGGGCTCTGTGGTGTTCTCAATTTTCGGGCTGGCCGGGGGTTCTTCCGGCGTGCCGTCATGGGGGTTCGGGGTTAGCGAGTTCATACTTCGATCCTGCCGCTCCCGGCCGGGCGGCTCTACCGGGGGACACCCTGAGCCGTCCCTGAGAGGCCCCCGGTTCCCGTGCCAACCCGGTCCGGGAGACCCTGATCCGTGCTTGGATTGGACCATGACATCCGCGCCCGCCCGCCCGCCGCTGGTCCGAAGCAGCGACCGCTTCATTGCCGGGGTCTGTTCGGGCCTCGCCGCGCATCTTGGGCTGCCGGTGAACACGGTGCGTGTGGGAATGGTCCTGGCTTCATTCGCCGGAGGGGCCGGCGTCGTGTTCTACGCCTGGCTCTGGATCATGGTGCCCACCGCCTACGAAAGCGCCCGGCGGCAGGAACGGCGGCCGACGTCGCCCATTGCTCCTGCCGTGATGGGCGGCACCGTAACGGGCACGCTGTCGGCGAACGCCGGCCCCGGCATGGTGCCGGGCGCCGGAGTGCCCGCGGAGGCGGTGCAGGTGCCTTGGTTCCGGTTCCGCGAGATGCGGTACGGCAAGGAGATCCTGCTCGGCGTCGGGCTGCTCCTGGTGGCGGGCATCCTCGGGGCCCAGCTGCTGGGGATCGACGTTCCGTTGGGGACCATCATCCCCGCGGCTGCGGTCCTGGGCGGAGCCTCCATCGCCTGGATGCAGCTTGATGAGACCCGTCGGGCCGGGCTGGTGGATAAAACCAAAGCGAACCAGGCAGGCGGCTGGGCACGGCTTGCCGCCGGCCTGGCGCTGGTGGTGGCGGGCGTCCTGGTGATGGTGTCCGGGTCCGGTTCCTGGGAGCAGACCTGGCTGGCGCTGCTGGCATCCGTGGCCGTCCTCGGCGGCGTGGTGCTGGTCCTGCTCCCGTGGGCGCTGAAGTTCTGGCGAGACCTCGAAGCTGAACGCGCCGGCAGGATCCGCGAGACTGAACGAGCGGAAATCGCGGCACACCTTCACGATTCGGTCCTGCAGACGCTGGCACTCATCCAACGGCGCGCGGCCAATGAGCACGACGTTGTCCGCCTCGCCCGTGCGCAGGAGCGCGAACTCCGGGGCTGGCTGTTCGAGGACCCAGGAAAGGACGCCGGGCAGCTCTCGGACCGGATCAAGGCAGTGGCCGCGGAAGTGGAGGACCTGCTGGGGAACGCAGTGGAGGTGGTCAGCGTGGGAGACACCGAGGTCACCGAAGGCCATGAGGCGCTGATCCAGGCCAGCCGCGAGGCCATGCTCAACGCCTCGCGGCACGGCGGCGGTGCGGTATCGGTCTATCTTGAGGTCACCGGCGGGCGCGCCGAAGTGTTCATCAAGGACCGGGGTCCCGGCTTCGAACTCCAGGACGTTCCCGAAGACCGGCTCGGCGTGCGGGAGTCCATCATCGGCCGGATGAACCGGCACGGCGGCACGGCCAACATCATCAGCACCAGTGAAGGCACGGAAGTCCGGCTGGGATTCCCGGCCGCGCAGGCGGAGAAGCAGACGCAGAACACGGAAGGCAAACCATGAACCCAGCACAGGGAGCCGGCAACGGGACCAACCGCGCCACACAGTCTGTCCGGGTGGTGCTCGTGGACGATCACGCGATCTTCCGTTCAGGCCTGAAAGCCGACCTCGATCCCAGCGTCCAGGTTGTGGGCGAGGCCGCCACCGTGGAGCAGGCCATCGCCGTGATCGCGAAGGAGCGGCCGGACGTGGTGCTGCTCGACGTCCACCTTCCGGGCGGCCTCGGCGGCGGCGGCCGTGAAGTGATCGCCGGCTCGGCGACACTGCTGTCCACTACGAGGTTCCTGGCGCTCAGCGTCTCGGACGCGGCGGAGGACGTTGTGGCGGTCATCCGGGCTGGAGCCCGGGGCTACGTCACCAAGACCATCTCCGGGGCCGAAATCACCGACGCCGTCTACCGGGTGGCCGGAGGGGATGCCGTCTTCTCGCCGCGGCTGGCCGGCTTTGTCCTGGACGCCTTCGGCACGGCCCCGGCGGACATCGCCGATGACGAACTGGACAGGCTCTCCGCGCGGGAGCTCGAGGTGATGCGCCTCATCGCCCGCGGCTACAGCTACAAGGAGGTGGCCAAGGAGCTCTTCATCAGCATCAAGACGGTGGAAACCCACGTCTCGGCAGTGCTCCGCAAACTCCAGCTGTCCAGCCGGCACGAGCTGACCAAGTGGGCCGCCGAACGCCGCCTCCTCTAACCCCGACGCTCTCTCACTTGATGCGCCTTAAACCCGAACGCTCTCTCACTTGATGCGCCTTAAACCCGAACGCTCTCTCACTCTCCTGAAGGGAGTGAACTGCTCCCCGGAAGTTGGACTGAGAAATTCAGTTCCGACTTCCGGGGAGCAGTTTTATGCATGCACGTAGTTCATTGTCTGAGGCGCAGCGCGAGGCGGCTGTA
>NZ_JAYESK010000030.1:0-428 GCF_034720455.1 Pseudarthrobacter sp. C1
AAGACCACGCTGGTGAACCTGATGATGCGGTTCTACGAGCTGGATGCCGGGCGGATAACGCTCGACGGCGTGGACGTCACCTCGGTGCCGCGGCGCGAGCTGCGCTCGCGGCTGGGGATGGTGCTGCAGGATACGTGGCTGTTCGGCGGGACCATCCGGGACAACATTGCTTATGGGCGGCCTGGGGCTACTGAAGACGAGATTCTGGAGGCGGCGCGGGCGACGTATGTGGACCGGTTCGTGCGGTCGCTGCCGGACGGGTATGACACCGTGCTGGACGACGAGGGCGCCAACGTGTCCGCGGGGGAGAAGCAGCTGCTGACGATTGCGCGGGCGTTCCTGGCGCGGCCCTCTGTGCTGATCCTGGATGAGGCGACGTCTTCGGTGGATACCCGGACCGAGGTGCTGGTGCAGAAGGCGATGAGTGC
>NZ_JAYESK010000031.1:0-395 GCF_034720455.1 Pseudarthrobacter sp. C1
AGCCTGAGCCAGTTCCGCATGGCTTTGGTGACCCGGTAGCTGGTGCGGCCGATTTCCAGCGGCGCCCCGTCCCGCGGGTCCACGAGGACGCGGTGGAACGAATCCGCCCCGGTCGCGACGAGGTCCCGGGCCATGGAGGGCGGGATGGGTCCGTACCCGTCCAGCATCGCCGGCTCGTCCGTCAGGCCGAGCAGGGCGAACACTGGCACGGTGACCAGCACCTCGGCCCGGACTGGCGCTTGGCTTGGACCGGTTCCCTCGCCGCCGTCGCCGGCACCGGGTGCACCGGTAACGCCGGTAGTGTTGCCGGTGTTGAGGAGCCCTTCGGCGAAACTATCGGCCCGGAGCTGGGTGAGGGTGCGGTGCTCGTTCGGTCCCTGCACGGCTCGGGAGAG
>NZ_JAYESK010000032.1:0-377 GCF_034720455.1 Pseudarthrobacter sp. C1
TTTTCGGGGTTTTCGGTTTCGCCGGCGGCGGTGCCGACGAGTTCGATGGAGGCGTAGGCGAAGAGGACGCCCTGCATGAGGATGATCATGGGGAGCAGGCCGTTGGGGAAGATGCCGCCGTTGTCCGAGAGGAGGCTCAGGCCGACTTGCTGGCCGTCCACGGGGGTGCCGAAGATGACGAAGTAGGTGCCGGCGATGAGGAAGATGACCAGGGCGGCGACTTTGATCAGGGCGAACCAGAATTCCATTTCGCCGAAGACCTTCACGGAGACGAGGTTCAGGGCGAGGACCACGATCAGGGCGGTCAGTGCCCAGGCCCATTGCGGGACGGCTGCCATCCAGGGGATGTAGTTGCCGAAGAAGTTCATGTAGAGGGC
>NZ_JAYESK010000033.1:0-369 GCF_034720455.1 Pseudarthrobacter sp. C1
AGCCGTTGACGGACATGGAGCGCAGGATGCGTCCGGTGGAGTAGAGGCCGGCGTTGAGGGAGGACAGGGCGGCGGTGAGGACGACGAGGTTCATGATGACGTCCACGCCTTGGATGCCGATGGAGCCGAAGAACGTCACGAAGGGGCTGACGCCCTTTTCGTAGGAGGTGTGGGGCAGCAGCAGGGCCAGGAGGATGACGGAGCCGACGTAGAACACGGCGATGCGGAAGACCACGGAGTTGATGGCTTTGGGCATGATTTTTTCGGGGTTTTCGGTTTCGCCGGCGGCGGTGCCGACGAGTTCGATGGAGGCGTAGGCGAAGAGGACGCCCTGCATGAGGATGATCATGGGGAGCAGGCCGTTGGGGA
>NZ_JAYESK010000034.1:0-369 GCF_034720455.1 Pseudarthrobacter sp. C1
AGCCGTTGACGGACATGGAGCGCAGGATGCGTCCGGTGGAGTAGAGGCCGGCGTTGAGGGAGGACAGGGCGGCGGTGAGGACGACGAGGTTCATGATGACGTCCACGCCCTGGATGCCGATGGAGCCGAAGAAGGTCACGAAGGGGCTGACGCCCTTTTCGTAGGAGGTGTAGGGCAGCAGCAGGGCCAGGAGGATGACGGAGCCGACGTAGAACACGGCGATGCGGAAGACCACGGAGTTGATGGCTTTGGGCATGATCTTTTCGGGGTTTTCGGTTTCGCCGGCGGCGGTGCCGACGAGTTCGATGGAGGCGTAGGCGAAGAGGACGCCCTGCATGAGGATGATCATGGGGAGCAGGCCGTTGGGGA
>NZ_JAYESK010000035.1:0-365 GCF_034720455.1 Pseudarthrobacter sp. C1
CGGATCAGGCTAAACCGTTCCATGTGTGATAGCCGGCGGGCGTTGCATGGTCGGGGTTGTGGGACTTTCCATACCAGTTCTGCCGGGCTGGTGGGGTGTGATGTGCAGGCATAGGTGAACGGTCTTGAAAGGCCGGCCAGAGAGGGTGTTAGCCCCGTAACCGTAATGTTGTGTACCGCCTGTGAGAGTATCCCAAGTAGTACGGGGCCCGAGAAATCCCGTGCGAATCTGTCAGGACCACCTGATAAGCCTAAATACTCCCTAATGACCGATAGCGGACCAGTACCGTGAGGGAAAGGTGAAAAGTACCCCGGGAGGGGAGTGAAACAGTACCTGAAACCGTGTGCTTACAATCCGTCGGAGCC
>NZ_JAYESK010000036.1:0-353 GCF_034720455.1 Pseudarthrobacter sp. C1
TTCATGGAAGGCCGGCTCTCCGAGGAGGACCTGGACGGGTTCCGGCAGGAAAAGTCCCGCGAGGGCCACGCCCTGTCCTCCTACCCGCACCCGCGCCTGATGCCGCACTTCTGGGAATTCCCCACCGTGTCCATGGGCATCGGGCCGATGAACGCGATCTACCAGGCCCAGTCCAACCGCTACCTGCACAACCGCGGCCTGAAAGACACCAGTGACCAGCAGGTCTGGGCGTTCCTCGGCGACGGCGAAATGGACGAACCCGAGTCCCGCGGCCTGCTCCAGCTCGCCGCGAACGAGAACCTGGACAACCTCAACTTCGTGATCAACTGCAACCTCCAGCGCCTGGACGGGCC
>NZ_JAYESK010000037.1:0-326 GCF_034720455.1 Pseudarthrobacter sp. C1
GACGGGGACTACCAGACCTACAAGGCCGAATCCGGCGGGTTCGTCCGCGAACACTTCTTCGGCAAGACCCCGCAGACCAAGGACATGGTCGCGGACCTCACCGATGACCAGATCTGGAACCTCAAACGCGGCGGCCACGACTACCGCAAGGTCTACGCCGCCTACAAGGCAGCCACCGAATTCAAGGGCAAGCCCACCGTCATCCTGGCCAAGACCGTCAAGGGCTACGGCCTCGGACCGCACTTCGAGGGCCGCAACGCGACCCACCAGATGAAGAAACTCACCCTGGATGACCTGAAGAAATTCCGCGACCACCTGCGGATCCC
>NZ_JAYESK010000038.1:0-312 GCF_034720455.1 Pseudarthrobacter sp. C1
CGAAGACCTCGGGCCTGGAGTCGCAGATCGCTTCGATGTGTTCGGGTTTGCCGGAGAAGTCCGGGATCAGCAGCTCCACCCCGGTGCCGGGGTTCAGTTCGTGGATCTTCCGGACCGTTTCGGCGTACAGCCACACGCCCTCGTCCTCGAGGTCGTCACGGGCCACCCCGGTGACGGTGGCGTAGCGCAGCTGCATGGCCTGGACGGAGCGGGCCACCTTGGTGGGTTCGAACCTGTCCACCGGGGAGGGCTTGCCGGTATCGATCTGGCAGAAGTCACACCGCCGGGTGCACTCGGACCCGCCGATCAGGA
>NZ_JAYESK010000004.1:0-469353 GCF_034720455.1 Pseudarthrobacter sp. C1
TGGAGATGTGTCCGCCCACGCCGATGTTCGCCCGCTGGGCCCGGTGGACCATCACCGCAGCGTTCCAGCGCATGTAGGCCCGGTAACGGCGCTCGAATTCCTCGTTGCCGGGGAATTCCGCTTCCTGGTCCACCGGGATGGTGTTCACGTAATCGGTGGTGGTCACCATCGGCACCCCGACGCTCTGCGCGCCGGCACGCTGCAGCAGGCTCCGCATGATGAATTGGGCACGCTCGGTGCCCTGTTCCCTGATCAATGCATCCAGGGACTCAACCCACTCGGCGGTCTCTTCGGGATCACGATCAGGCAGCTGGTTAGTCAACCCGCTGAGGATATGGGAGGTATCTTCTCCTGCAGCCACGTCCAACCTCTCTTTGCGCGCATTGGTGGCGCACTCAGGCCGGGCAGGGTGACCGCCCGGCGTACGTACGCCGTGTGCGACGTATCGGTTACAACAGCCCGGTCATGTGTGCCGGGCAGGGTCCTAAGTTTTCCTACGTCTGCATTGGAGTTACAGGGTTGTTGCCCCGCAGGCATAGTTGTCACCTGCCACTCTAACTCTGTCCCTTACGCGATGCGTAGCCGCGGCTTGGGCGGCCCAGTTGTATTTCGCCGTCATACTGGTTGTGTGACGAAAAGCCGCTGGGCAGCGGGCTGGACGAACCTGATGTGACGCAGAATATGGCGCATCGCGGGGGCGGCAGCTTGAAGCTCAGGCACAAAGGGTGTTGGCTTGGGAGTAATGGAAATCACTATGCGCACTGCATATATGAGGCATTGGAGGTACACGTGAGCGAGGCCGACGCCGCCACTTCGGTAAATGTGGCGGAAAAATTGGGTTTCAAGAACGGGGATCTGATTCAGGAGTTCGGTTACGACGACGACGTCGATTTCGACTTGCGTGACGATATTGAGGACCTCACCGGTTCTGAGCTGCTGGACGAGGACGATCATGAAGTGGCGGACGCCGTCATCTTCTGGTGGCGCGACGGCGACGGAGACCTCGTTGACAGCCTGATGGATTCGCTGACCACGCTGAGCGAAAACGGCGTGGTGTGGGTGCTGACACCCAAGTCCGGCCGGGCTGGATATGTCTCCCCGGCAGACATCCAGGAGGCAGCGCCGACGGCCGGGCTGCACGTTACCACCTCAGCGGGCGTGTCCAAGGACTGGAGCGCAACGCGGCTGGTGAGCAGGAAGAACAAGTGACGGCAGCGCTTGCCGCTGCCGCCGTAGCTGTCCCCGCGGTCGGTGGGGCCGCACCTGACTTCGAACTCGTTAACCAATACGGTGAGCCGGTCAGGTTGTCCTCCTTCCGGGGCCAGAACGTGGTCCTTGTGTTCTATCCCTTTGCATTCTCCGGTATCTGCACCGGTGAGCTCTGCGAACTGCGGGATAACCTCGCGCTGTTCCAGGATGCGAACGCCACCGTCCTGGCCGTCTCAGTGGACAGCAAATTCAGCCTCAGGGCCTATGCTGCCCAGGAACGGTACAGCTTCGACCTGCTCGCGGACTTCTGGCCGCATGGCGAGGTCGCCAGGCTGTATGGGGTGTTCGACGCCGACAGCGGCATGGCACGGCGGGGCACCTTCATCATCGATGCGGGCGGAACCATCCGGTACAGCGTGGTGAATCCGCGGGGCCAGGCCCGGGACCTCGGGGAATACCGCACGGCACTTGCCGGGCTCGAAAAGGCCTGACTCCACGTGGGCGGGCAGCGGCATGGTGTGGGCCTCACAGGCTTCGCGAGCATGCCGCCAGTGCCTGCCGGACCCCCGTCCGCAGAAGAGCTTGACGTCCTGGTCCGGATCCGGGACGTACTGGCAGGGGACCGTTTCGCGCTGCTCACCGGGGCCGGACTCAGTACCGACTCCGGGATCCCGGACTACCGGGGACCCGGTTCGCCCCCTCGTTCGCCCATGACCTACCAGGAGTTCGTCAAGGCGTCCGCCAACCGCCAGCGCTACTGGGCGAGGAACCACATCGGCTGGTCCCACCTGCGGCGCGCGGATCCGAACCAGGGCCACCTCGCCGCGGCGGAGCTTGAACGCAGGGGACACCTCACCGGCCTCATCACCCAGAATGTGGACCGCCTGCACCAGGACGCCGGCAGCGTTAACGTCGTCGACCTCCATGGCAGGTATGACCAGGTTGTCTGCCTGAATTGCCGCCGGACCTATACGCGGCGTCTGCTGGCAGGAATCCTCGAGGAGCTGAACCCGGATTTCCTGGACCGGGCGGCACAGACGGGGCTGGTGGAGATGGCACCGGACGCCGATTCCACGGTGGAAGACCAGGCGTTGATCAGCAGTTTTGTGGTGGCGGCCTGCCCCGCCTGCGGAGGAATGCTGAAGCCCGACTTCGTGTACTTCGGTGAGAACGTGCCCAAGGACCGGGTCGAAATCTCCTACCGGATGGTCGATGATGCCGCAGCCCTGGTTGTTGCGGGATCGTCACTGACGGTAATGAGCGGCCTGCGCTTTGTCAGGCACGCCGCCAAGGAGGGCAAGCCGGTGGTCATTATCAACAGGGGAGCAACCCGCGGGGATGACAAAGCAACCATCAAGCTTGAGGCGGGCGTCAGTGAATCGCTGACCTGGCTGGCGTCGGAGCTCCCGCCCGTCTAAGGGCAGGCCGCAGTGCCCTTCAGCGGTCGATTCGCATTCGGGGGCCGATGTCGGGTAGAGTCTATGTTCGTTGGTCAGGGCGCAGCAGTGCCCGGTCCGGCCACTTTGGGTCTTTAGCTCAGCTGGTAGAGCGCCACGTTTACACCGTGGATGTCATCGGTTCGATCCCGGTAGGACCCACACGCAAGCCCCGCAGTTTCCGCCCTCAGGTGGAAGTGGCGGGGCTTTTGCGTTGCCCCGCCCCGCCAGGAATCCGGGCTCTTCCCCGAATGTCCGACCCCTGCCATAGCTTGCAGGAATGGAACACGTGATTGTGCGGACGGGGACGGACGGCAGGCCCGCGGCGGTGCTCTGCAATGGCAGGGAATGGGCTGTGGGCGCGGAACCGGTCCGGTGGTTTGAGCGGGTCAAATGGTGGGAGACGCGCCGCCGGATGCCGAAGGGCCTCAGCCGTGTGGATGTCGAGGTCCTGCAGCTTCAGGTGAGGCTGGGAAGGAACGCCGGCTCCGCCCTGACCACCATGCTCCTCGAGCGGGACGGGCTGGGTGGGGGCTGGCGTCTCAGGGAAGCCCTTGCCGACGCTGCCTAGGCGAATCGCGCCGGCCGGCGGCGGGCTCCGGGCATTGGAAAACCCTCCACCGCGACTATTGGGGGATGCCGCGGTGGAGGGCCTGAGTTGAATATACCGTGAACCTCTGGAAACAAAAAGTCGACGCAGCGGTGTCAGCGCTGCACCGGAATGAAGACGCGGGGTTGCTCGGTCCACGTATCGGACATCTGGGACATGGTCCGCCTCATGATTTTGTCTGACGACTCCCGGGCGGTGGCAGCATCGCCCCGGGCGATTGCCTCCGCCACGTCCATGTGCCACTGGAGCGCGGCCTCGTGCGGATGGTCGGGCATCAGTCCGTGCACGGTCCGGCCCGTCAGGGTCTCCGCCACCTGGCCCATGAGGTTCGCAAACATTTCGTTGCCCGAGCCGGACAGCAGCAGCGAGTGGAACTGGATGTCCAGCTCAAGGAAGCGGGGCACGTCACCCTTGCGGCCGGCGTCGAGCATTGCACGGGCGACGTCCACCAGCTCCAGCCGCAGCGGCGCCGGCGCGTTCCGGGCGGCCAGCTCGGCCGCGGCCGGCTCCACGGCGGACCGCAGCTCAGCAAGTGACCGAAGCTGCGCGCCGCGGGCATCACTGGCCAGGCGCCACCGGATGACCTGGGGATCGAAGGGATTCCAGCGGCTCGGGGGCAATACCCGGATGCCCACCCGCTTGGTGGTCTCCACCAGGCCGAGGGACTGCAGCACGCGGACGGCCTCGCGGATCACCGACCTGGACACCCCGAGTTCATCCTCAAGGTTTTCGGCGAGCATGATATGGCCGGCAGGCAGCTCCCCTGAAACAATTCGGGTGCCAAGATTCTCAATGGCACGGTGGTGCAGGCTGCTGGTCATGCAGCTAAGCCTAGTGTGAACGGGTTGGCCGGAAGGCGGCCGGCCGGGACCGCAGCGACACAAACGCTTCCACAAGGTGGGCGTTACTTTCCTGTTACCTCCCGAATATATATGCTTTATTAAGACCCTTGGTCTGCAATCGTGCTTCCGACGCAACGGGAGCCCTGCACATCCGCGCAACGTACGAATTGGAGTTTTGATGTCTGCACACATCGGTGTCACCGGCCTCGCGGTGATGGGCGCCAACCTCGCCCGCAACCTCGCCAGGAACGGCTTCACGGTTGCCCTGCACAACCGTTCCGTCGAGAAGACCGACGCCCTGCTGGAAAGGTACGGCTCGGAAGGCGACTTTGTCCGGACGGAAACCCTGCAGGAACTGGTCGATTCCCTGGAGAAGCCGCGCCGCGTGCTGATCATGGTCAAGGCCGGCAAGCCTGTTGACTCAGTCATCGAACAGCTGGAGCCGCTCCTGGAACCGGGCGACATCATCATCGACGCCGGTAACTCCCACTACGAGGACACCCGCCGCCGCGAAGCTGCCCTTGCCAAGAAGGACCTGCACTTCGTGGGCGTCGGTGTCTCGGGCGGCGAAGAGGGCGCGCTCAACGGCCCCTCCATCATGCCCGGCGGTTCCAAGGAGTCCTACAAGGCCCTGGGCCCGCTGCTGGAAAAGATCTCCGCCAAGGTGGACGGCGAACCGTGCTGCGCCTGGGTGGGAACCGACGGCGCCGGCCACTTCGTCAAGATGGTCCACAACGGCATCGAATACGCCGACATGCAGGTCATCGGCGAAGCCTTCGACCTCCTGCGTTCCGGTGCCGGCATTGAGCCTGCCGAGCAGGCCAGGATCTTTGCGGACTGGAACAAGGGCGAGCTTTCCTCCTTCCTGATCGAGATCTCCGCCGAGGTTTTGGGTCACGTGGACGCCAAGACCGGCAAGCCGTTCGTCGACGTCGTGGTGGACGCGGCCGGCCAGAAGGGTACCGGCCGATGGACCGTCATCTCGGCACTGGAGCTCGGCTCCCCGGTTTCCGGCATCGCCGAATCCGTCTTCGCACGCGCCCTGTCCTCCCAGACGGAGCAGCGCAAGCTGGGCCAGGAGCTGCTGGCCGGCAACGAGGCATCCGTGGAGATCCCGGAGACGTTCGTCGAGGACGTCCGCCAGGCACTGTACGCGTCCAAGCTTGTCTCCTACGCCCAGGGCCTGGACATGCTGACGTCGGCAGCGAAGGAGTACGGCTGGGACCTCAAGCTGGACGAGATCGCCTCCCTGTGGCGGGCCGGCTGCATCATCCGCGCCGAGCTGCTCAAGGACATCACCAAGGCCTACGCAGCGGACGAGAAGCCGGCCAACCTCCTGTTCGCTCCGGCGTTCACGCAGGCCATCGCCGAGGCACTGCCGGCATGGCGCCGGGTCGTCGCTACCGCCGTCCAGCTGGGGATCCCCGTTCCGGTGTTCTCCTCCTCGCTGGCCTACTACGACGGCCTGCGCCGCAAGCGCGTTGCTGCCGCCCTGATCCAGGGCCAGCGAGACCTGTTCGGCGCCCACACCTATGGCCGCGTCGACTCCGAGGGCACCTTCCACACCCTCTGGGGCGAGGACAAGTCCGAGATCGAAGCCGTGGACACGCACTAGCCTCCACCATCGGTTAAAGCCAAAGGCCGGCAGTTCCTGAAGTTTCAGGAACTGCCGGCCTTTGGCTTTTGCCTGGCGCTGGTGACACGGCCAGGGTTGGCGGCTTCTGTTGTCAGATCCGGTATTCGATGTCGTACTCTGCCGGGTCCACCGCAGGCTTGGTTTCACGCTGGGCATCCCGGTGGCGCCACTTCGCGGGGACGCCGGTGACAATCGATTCCGGCGGCGCGTCCTTGACCACCACCGCGTTGGCGCCCACGGCGCTGTCCCGGCCAATGGTGATTGGCCCCAGGATCTTGGCGCCGGCACCAATGGTTACCCGGTCACCGATGGTGGGGTGGCGTTTGATCCGGGCCAGGGAGCGGCCGCCCAGGGTGACTCCGTGATAGATCATCACATCCTCGCCGATCTCGGCAGTCTCTCCGATCACCACGCCCATCCCATGGTCGATGAAGAAGCGGCGGCCGATGGTGGCACCCGGATGGATCTCAATCCCGGTGAGGAACCGGCCCAGCTGCGAGATCAACCGGGCAGGGAAACGCAACCCCGGGTTCTGCCACAGCCAGTGCGTCAGCCGGTGGATCCAGATGGCATGCAGGCCGGAGTATGCGAAAAAGTTCTCAAAAGAACCCCGAGCCGCCGGGTCGTGGGACCGGGCGGCGTCGAGGTCTTCCTTTAGTCTTGCGAAAAAGCCCACAAAGTTCTTTCTACAGGAAACGGGCGAACGGCGGCTGGATCAGCCGCGGATGTCGTCATAGAGGACGGTGGAGATGTAACGCTCACCGAAGTCACAGACAACAGCCACGATCAGCTTCCCCGCGTTTTCGGGACGCTTGGCCAGTTCCAGGGCACCCCAGACAATGGCGCCGGAGGAGATGCCGCCCAGGATGCCTTCCTTGACGCCGAGCTCGCGGGCCACCCGGACGGAATCCTCAAGCGTGGCGTCCAGGACCTCGTCATAGACGTTGGTGTCCAGGATTTCAGGCACGAAGTTGGCGCCGATGCCCTGGATCTTGTGCGGGCCGGGTGCGCCGCCATTGAGGATGGCGGAGTCCTTGGGCTCGATCGCGACGATCTGGACGCCGGGCTTGCGCTCCTTGAGGACCTGGCCGACGCCGGTGACGGTTCCGCCGGTGCCTACGCCCGCGACGAAGATGTCCACTGCGCCGTCGGTGTCCGCCCAGATTTCCTCCGCCGTGGTGGTGCGGTGGATTTCGGGATTGGCTTCGTTGGCAAACTGCTGTGCCCAGATGGAGTTCTCGGTGTTGGCCACGATTTCCTGGGCCTTCTCCACCGCGCCGCGCATTCCCTCGGAACCCGGAGTCAGGACGATCTCGGCGCCAAAGGCGCGCAGCATGACGCGGCGTTCCGTGGACATGGTCTCCGGCATGGTGAGGATGACCTTGTAGCCGCGGGCAGCACCCACCATTGCCAGGGCGATGCCGGTGTTTCCGGACGTGCCTTCAACAATGGTTCCGCCGGGCTTCAGTGCACCGGACTTCTCGGCGGCATCGACAATGGCAACACCGATACGGTCTTTGACGCTGTTGGCCGGGTTGTAGAACTCAAGCTTGACGGCGACGGTGGCATCCAGGCCCTCGCTGAGCCGGTTGAGCTTAACCAGCGGGGTCCCGCCGACCAGCTGTGTCACATCGTCATAGATCCGTGCCATGTACATACGCCTATCTCTGAGGGGTGAATACTGAGGTCAGCCTAACGAGGCCGCGTAAGCGTGGCTAAGCGTTAAGCCATGCAGAGTAATATTTCCTGGCCTTGGCGAGCTTGGGGTTGATGATCACCTGGCAGTACCCCTGTTCGGGATGCTTGGCGTAATAGTTCTGGTGGAACTCCTCCGCGACATGGAAGCGGGGCAACCGGCTGACCTCCGTGACAATCGGATGGGCCCACAGTGCCTGGTTCCGGTCGATCGCTTCCTCAAAGATGATCTTCTCTTCGGTGGTCTCATAGAACATCGAAGAACGGTACTGGGTGCCGACGTCGTAGCCCTGGCGGTTCAGCGTGGTGGGATCGTGCAGGGCGAAGAACATGTCCAGGATAACCTCCGCCGGGATGGTCTCCTCGTCGAACGTCACGGCAACAACCTCGGCATGGCCGGTGGTGCCGTTGCAGACCGAGTAGTAGTCCGGTTGCGGATCGTGGCCCCCGGTATAGCCGGACACCACCGAGCTGACGCCCTTGGTCTTCTGGTAAACGGCGTCGAGGCACCAGAAGCAGCCTCCGCCTAAAACAAAAGTTTTCATGACCTCTTCAATGGTTGGGGGCGCGGGAAGATTCCCGGGCCGTCCAGGGGCGGCGGCTGTAAACGTGCGGTCCGGACGGCCCGATGGGGTAAAACTAAGACTATGGAACCTGCGGACACCGACGTTACCGGCCCGGACAACATCGACGGCGGCACTGGCAACGGCGGCGCACCCTCCGGCGGGCCTGGGGCAGCGGAGTCCGCGGAGGCGCCCACCCTGGGTGAACTGCTCCTGGCCGTGGAAGAGCTGTGGCCCGAATCCCTGGCAGAGAACTGGGACGAAGTGGGACTGGTGGCAGGCCATCCCTCCGCGCCCGTCACCAAGGTGATGTTCGCCGTCGACCCAACCCTGGAAGTCATTGAGGAGGCGGTGGAGTGGGGCGCGGAACTCCTGATCACACACCATCCCCTCCTCCTGAAGGGCGTCACCAGCGTCGCCGCCACCACCCCCAAAGGCCGGGCAGTGCACCGGTTGATCGAGTCCGGCACCGCTTTGCTGACCGTCCACACCAACGGTGATTCCGCCGTCGGCGGCGTATCCGACGTCCTCGCCGACGCGCTCGGCCTCCAGGACGCCGCCCCGCTCACGGTGGCCGCAAACGGCCTCCCGGAAGAGGGCATCGGGCGGGTGGGGGACCTGGCGGAGGCCATGACCCTCGGCGACTTTGCGGCCCGCGTGTTCGGGATCCTCCCGTCCGTTGCCGGGGGAGTGCGGGTTTCCGGCGACAAGGACGGCCTGGTCCGGCGCATCGCCGTCTGCGGTGGTGCCGGGGACTCCCTCTTCAATGAGGTCAGAGCCAGCAACGCGGACGTCTATGTCACCGCTGACCTGCGTCACCACCCGGCGTCGGAAGCCCGGGAGGCCGCCCTGAACGGCCGGCCCTACCTGGTGGATGTGTCCCATTTCGCCAGCGAGTGGCTGTGGCTGCCTGCCGCTGCGGCTGCGCTGGGCAATGTCCTCGCCGACCAGGGCCATGACGTTGAAATCCGGGTCAGCACTACCAACAGCGACCCCTGGGACTTCATCCTGACCCCGGGCTAGGCCTTGAGTGCGAGGTCCGGTGGCGACGCAGCGAGGCGGGGGAGCAGGCCACGCGCTAGAGTCTAGGAAGCGCCGATCAGGTGCCCGGCCCCGGCCGGTAGGGATCAAGCGGAGGTAAATGTGGCGAAGGCAGCACCGGCGGAACAGTTGAAGTTGCTTGAGCTGCAGGGGCTGGACGCCAAGCTTAAGTCGCTCGCCAACCGCCGCCGCTCCCTGGAAAACGATCCCCGCATCAAGGACCTTGAGGCGGCCCTGTCTGTTGCCAATGGCGAGCTTGGTGCGGCGAAGGTGGCTGTCCATGACGCCGAGGCCGAACTGAAGCGGGCCGAGGCGGACGTGGAACAGGTCGCCTCGCGGATCCAGCGGGACGAGGCGCGGCTGAACAGCGGCACCGGGTTGTCCAAGGACCTGGTGGCCCTCCAGAAGGACATCGCCTCGCTCAACAAGCGTCGCTCGGACCTTGAGGACATCGAACTCGAGGTAATGGAGCGGCTGGACTCCCTTCGCGCCAGGCAGGCGGCGCAGCAGGGGATTGTGGACGATATCCAGGGATCCTTCGGCACCATCCGCGCCGAGCTGGATGCGGAACTGGCTGAGGTGGAGGCGGAAGCGAGCGGGCTCCGCACCCGGCGCGCCGAATTCGCTGCGGGGCTCGACGCCGGCCTGCTCGCCGTCTACGAAAAAACGCTCGACAAGCGGGGTGTGGGTGCCGCCCGGCTGTTCCACGGCACGTCCGAAGCGTCAGGCATGAAGCTGAGCCCCGGCGACCTGGCCGAGATCAAGGCAGCCGCCGCTGACGACATCGTCTTCTGCCCGGACTCGGGCGCCATCCTGGTCCGCTCGGAGGAGTGGGCCTGACCCAACTAAGTAGCGCTAAGTGTCGTTTTGGCGGCTCATAACGACACTTAGCGCTACCTAGTTGGGGAGGGGCGGGGGAATCAGCCCGGCAGGATGATGTTTAGCGCGTGGGGTTTCCTCGCTGACCCGTCCACGAGCTCTGCCTGCCACACTTCCCGGGCGGCCTTTGCAAGGTCCGACGGCGTCGCTGGAGCCTTGCCCCGCCGGGCCAGCAGGTGCCGTGCCAGTTCGCCGCGGGTGTGCTTGGCGAAATGGCTCACCACTTTCCGCACGCCTTGCACTTCGGTGAACACGTTGACCGTAACGGTCTGCGCCGGCGGCGGCGCCCACGCTGCGGCGTAGGTGCTGGACCGGCAGTCAACCAGCAGCTGCCCCTCGGTGAGCGGCGCCAGCGCACTGGACAGGTGCGGCTTCCAGAACGAGGCGAGGCGGCCGACGTCGGGCAGCGCCGTCCCCATTGACAGCCGGTAGGCGGGCACGCTGTCGCCGAAGCGGATGGCGCCCCAGAGGGCGGAGATCACCAGCACCGACTCGTCTGCCTTGCGCCGCTGCACAGGGGTGAGCGTCTTGTAGCCCAGTGCGTCGTACAGCACGCCGGAGTAGATCTGGTGGGCGGGAGCCGCGGGTTCAGCGTGGAGCCGGGTGTTGCGGTCGACGTCGTCCTTCAGCGAGGCCCCGACCCCCAGCAACGCGAGGGCGTCCTCGTGCGCGCTCACCGCCCCCAGTGCGTCGAGCACCTTGGCGCGGCAGGAGTTCAGGTCCGGGAAGCTCAGGGAAGGCCAGTCGACGGCGGAACCACGGATCGCGGGCGTCTTGCCTTCGGAAGGGGGGAGCAGAATCAGCACCGTCCGATCCTACCGGCGCAGGGAATGCGGCACCGCGCCGGTAGACTGGACCTGGATGGGTTGACCAGGCGGCCGCGCGTCACGCAAGTGGCTCGAGGAACGTCCGGGCTCCGCAGGGCAGGGTGGTGGGTAACGCCCACTCGGGGTAACCCGCAGGCCAGTGCCACAGAGAACAGACCGCCTGGGTCGCGCCGGTTTGAAAGCGGCACGAACCAGGTAAGGGTGAAACGGTGGTGTAAGAGACCACCAGCTTCCCGGGTGACCGGGAAGGCTAGGTAAACCCCACCCGGAGCAAGGCCAGACAGGACACGTTTGAGGGCTGCCCGCCCGAGTGTCCGGGTAGGCCGCTGGAGGGCGCCGGCAACGGCGCTCGTAGATGGATGGCCGCTACTCCCGCACCGGCAACGTGGCGGGAGCACAGAACCCGGCGTATCGGTCAACCCATCCACCCATTCCGGTTTGACCTTGAGAGTTGTGTTGGGGATCCTGAACCGTGCCCGCAAATATTGACCCGCCCTCCGGCTATGGAGCCGCCCAACCGCAGGGTTCCGCCCGCGGACGGCAGGCTGTTGCCCTGGCCGGGTTCCTTGCGCTCTCCGCTGCAGCCTGGGCCTTGGCGTCGGTCCCCATCATCCTGAATTCCGGCGGCTGGTTCGCGGGGTCGGTCAAGGCTCCCTGGATGCCGCCGGGCTGGATGTTCAGGAGCATGTGGATGCTGCTCTACGCGGGGGTGGCGGTTGCCGCCTGGCTCGTCTGGCGGAAAGGGGAGCTGAGGGGAGGCGCCCTGGCCGGGTACCTTGTCCAGCTGGTGCTCAACGCCGCGTGGCCGCTGGCCTTCTTCGGGCTCTTTCCGGTATTTGGAGCCGCTGCACTCTGGGCTGCTTTCCTGGTGATTGCCGGGCTGGCGGCGTCCCTCGCCTTCCTCGTTGTGCGGTTCGGTCCGGTGAGCCCGGCTGCCGGCCTCCTGATGCTGCCCTATTTTTCGTGGGTTGTGTTTTCGGCCAGCCTCAATCTCTATTCGGCCATCCACAACTGATGCCCCGGACGCAAGGCCGTTCCCTGTGAGTGATTTCACGTGGTTCCGGCCGGTTCAGGGGGGCCGGCCAACTTAGAATGGAGACCGGACGCAGGAGTTCTTCCGCCGGGGTTGCGTTCGCAGCCGGCGGTTTTTCTTTGCACGCGATCCAGGCGCCTGGGGGCCGACCCCTGCAGGCGCGGGTGCCCCTGCACAACATGTGGTGGCCGACATCCGTGTACGAGGACGTACACGGCTGAACCGAGGAAGGTATTTCTGTGAGCCAGACGTCAGATTCTTGTCTTGATACGTGGATGGGCCGGGAGGCCCTCGCCGAGGCCATGATTCCGGTGATCGGCCGGCTGTACCGCGAAAACAACGTGGTCACCAGCATCCATGGCCGGAGTTTGATCAACAAGTCCACCATGAACATCCTCAAGGCGCACCGTTTTGCACGCCGGATGAGCAAGGACGAGCTGCTCCTGGAGGAGACCGCGCCGCTGCTGAACACCCTGGCCTGCCTGGAGCTCGGTGCTGCTGCGATCGACATCGCACGGTTGAACCAGAAGTTCAAGGAAGAGGGCAGCGGCGCCACGCTGGAAGAATTCCTCCGCGCGGAACTTGCCGACGTTGTGGGCAAGCGCGGCGGCGACGACCGCACCAGCACCGACGTGGTGCTTTACGGCTTTGGCCGGATCGGCCGGCTTCTGGCCCGCCTCCTCATCGAAAAGGCCGGCGGCGGCCATGGCCTCCGCCTGCGCGCCATCGTGGTCCGCAAGGGCGCTGACAACGATCTCTCCAAGCGTGCCAGCCTCCTGCGCCGCGACTCCGTCCACGGGTCCTTCGAAGGGACCATCAGGATCGACGAGGAAGCCAACACCATCACGGCCAACGGCGTGCAGGTACAGGTCATCTACTCGGACAACCCTGCCACCATCGACTACACCGCCTTCGGCATCAACAATGCCCTGGTGGTGGACAACACCGGCCGCTGGCGTGACCGGGAAGGGCTGTCCCAGCACCTGCAGAGCAAGGGCGTGGCACGGGTTCTCCTGACCGCGCCGGGCAAGGGCGACCTGAAGAATATCGTCCACGGCATCAACCACGGCACCATAGAGGACACTGACCAGATCGTGTCCGCCGCGTCGTGCACCACCAACGCCATCACGCCGGTGCTGAAGGCCGTCAACGACAAGTTCGGCGTCGTGCACGGCCATGTGGAGACAGTGCACTCCTTCACCAACGACCAGAACCTGATCGACAACTTCCACAAGGGTGACCGACGCGGCCGCTCCGCCGCACTGAACATGGTCATCACCGAGACCGGTGCCGCCAAAGCCGTGGCCAAGGCACTGCCTGAGCTGCTCGGGAAGCTCACAGGCAGTTCCATCCGGGTCCCCACCCCTGACGTCTCCCTGGCGATTCTGAACCTCCGCCTGGAGAACGGGACCACCAAGGACGAGATCAACAACTACCTCCGCGAGATGTCCCTGCACTCGGACCTGCGGAAGCAGATCGACTACATCGACTCACCCGAAGTTGTCTCCACTGACTTCGTCGGTTCCCGCCGCGCGGGCATCGTGGACGGCCTGGCCACTGTGTCCACAGACAAAAACGTCGTCCTCTATGTCTGGTACGACAACGAGTTCGGCTACAGCTGCCAGGTGGTCCGCGTGATGGAGGAAATGGCAGGGGTCAACCCGCCGTCCTTCCCCGCAAAGGAATCCGCCGCGGCCCTCGCAGCGATCGCCGTTTAGGCCGCGGCCGCCGGTCCCGCGAGTTCCCGGCTGATTCTGCTGGAATCAGCCGGGAAACGGGACCACACTGGTGGCATGGACAAAAATTCGACACTTCAGCACGAAACAACCCTTGAGCACGCCCTCGACGTCGCCAAAGCCAACCACAAGGAGGCCGTCCGGCTGCTTGAGGGCGCCCGCGCCGCCTACAAGACGGGCGACGTCGGCGAGGACCGGGTGCGCCAGCTGGAAGGACTGCTGGCAATCGCCGAGGAGGACCTCCGGAGGGTGATGCGCGAGCAGTAACCCCCGCGCGGACACTTCCACCAGCGCCGCAACTTGCCCTCCACACTGTGGAAAACAACGGGGCGACCCGGGAGGCGGCCTAGGCTCTTCTGGTGCATGATGTCCGAGAAGGGGCCGGGTCCCCATGACCGTGAGCTGGTCCGCCTACCGGCGTGCCCGCCGTCGCTCGCGGCAGGCGTGGGGCATCCTGGCAGTGGCCGCCGTCGGTGCACTGGCGGCACTGTCCTGGTTCTTTACTGCCG
Organism: Pseudarthrobacter sp. C1; assembly: GCF_034720455.1. Taxonomy (NCBI): domain Bacteria; kingdom Bacillati; phylum Actinomycetota; class Actinomycetes; order Micrococcales; family Micrococcaceae; genus Pseudarthrobacter; species Pseudarthrobacter sp. C1. The sequence continues at coordinate 14,017 of NZ_JAYESK010000004.1, forward strand.
GCCAGTTTGCCTTGGCGGAGCCCGCGGCCTCCGGTCCCACCGAAGCTCCAGTGTTCGACCCTGCCTGGATGAAGCCCGTTGTGCCGGTGCACCCCGTGCCCTCCGGTACTGCCGTCACCGCGCTGGAACGGCTTCCCGTCAAGGGCCGGGCCGCGAAGGACAAGTACGACCGCGAAGCGTTCGGCCAGGCGTGGCTGGACGTGGACCGGAACGGGTGCGACACCCGCAACGACATGCTCAGGCGTGACCTTACCGCCGTGGTGTTCATGGAAGGTTCCACGTGCCGGGTGGCAGGGGGCTCCTTCCGCGAGCCCTATACCGGGCAGCCCTTGGACTTCCGGCGGGGCTCCGACAGCAGCCGGGCAGTCCAAATAGACCACGTCGTGGCCTTGGGTGACGCGTGGCAGAAGGGTGCCCAGGGATTGACAGCCAAGCAGCGCCAGAGCCTGGCCAACGATCCGCTGAACCTGATCGCGGCGGACGGCCCGGCAAACGTGCAGAAGGGTGCCGGCGATGCCGCAACTTGGCTTCCCAAGAATAAATCCTTCCGCTGCCACTATGTGGCCCGCCAGATATCGGTCAAGGCAGCCTACGGGCTATGGGTCACCGAGGCGGAGAAGGGCGCCATGAAGCGCGTGCTGGGGTCCTGCCCGGACCAGCCCACCATTGCGGCGAAGTGACCGGGTGCCCTAGTGGCCGAACGGGTCCGGGTCGACGCCCGGCATCCAGGTCAGTCCGGGAACGCCCCAGCCGCTCTTCTTGGCCTGTTTCATGGCTTTGCGCGCATAGCGGTCAATCAGCCGGTTGACGTACAGTTTTCCGTCCAGGTGGTCATATTCGTGCTGGATGACCCTGGCAAACCAGCCGGTGGCTTCGAACCTGACCGGCTGTCCAAAGCCGTCAAACCCTTCAACACGTGCCCACTCGGCGCGCTTCAGGGGATACTGCCCGCCGGGGAAGGACAGGCAGCCTTCTTCTTCCTCGTCCGGGTCCGGTACCGCGCCGGAAATCTTTGACAGGGTCAGCACCGGGTTGACCAGCACGCCCGTGGGCGGAGCGCCGTCGTCGTTGGCGTATTTGTAGACAAAGATCCTCTTACCCACGCCTATCTGCGGTGCCGCGAGACCCACGCCGTTGGCGGCGTCGTTCGTTTCAAACATGTCCGCTATCAAAGTCCGCAGCTCGTCGTCGAACACTTCCACCTCGGAAGCCCGGCGGTGCAGTACGGGTTCTCCCCAGATGGTGATTGGCAGAACGGTCATCTTCAGCGGTCCTTCAGCGGTGTCTCGTGCCAGGTGCAAGTGTGCAAACGGCGAAAAAAGAAGGAGGCCGCACCGGATCTCCGGTGCGGCCTCCTTCTTGGACGGCTGCACATACCGTCCCGTGAGGGTGAGCTACGGGGGTTGAACCCGCGACCTCCTGGACCACAACCAGGCGCTCTGCCAACTGAGCTAAGCCCACCATGTGCCTGCAGATTTACCGGCGTACCGGCCCTCTGGAAAGGCAACTCATATAGCTTACCTGCTCTTCAGGGGTGCTTTGTCCACTTTTGGGGTTTTTGTGGAAAATTCCGTCGAAGGTGGCGCAGATTACCCTTCCTGCTGCCCGGCGTCCCCGGCGGATGTGATGCGGCGGGCAATCTGCAGGGCGGTGGCACTGTCCGGTCCCGGTGCAGGCACGAACACGGCCTCACGGTAGTAACGGAGCTCGTCGATGGAGTCCTTGATGTCCCCCAGTGCGCGGTGTCCGCCCTTTTTGGCCGGTGACTGGAAGTACGCCCTCGCGAACCAGCGGCGCGAGAGTTCCTTGATGGTGCTGACGTCGATCACCCGGTAGTGCAGGTGTTCAACCACGGCGGGCATGTCCCGGGACAGGAACACCCGGTCCGTCCCCACGGAATTACCGCCCAGCGGCGCCTTGCGGGGGTCCGGCACCCATGTGGTGATGTATTCCATGACGGCGGCTTCCGCTTCGGCCATCGTCTTGCCGTTCGGCAGTTCCTTGAGGAGTCCCGATTTGGTGTGCATGTCGCGGACGAAATCGTTCATCTGGGCCACCGCGGCATCATCCGGTTTGATGACCACGTCGACGCCGTCGCCGAGGATGTTCAGTTCGGAGTCGGTGACCAGGGCGGCCACCTCGATCAGGGCGTCGTTCTTGATGTCCAGGCCGGTCATTTCGCAGTCGATCCAGACGATGCGTTCGTTAGATATAGGCACCGGACAAGCCTACCGTTTCACCTTCAAGGCACCGGCCGATGCTAGGATTTCGAAGACGCGGCGGGTCATCCCGCTCCCGTGAGGATGCGCCTCGGCCGGCCGTTGGCCCGCCGGGCAGAATCGCAGACGAGATAGATTGGACGATCCTGAAATGACGGCGCCTGTGCCTGCGGCGGGGGAGGTGGCGCCCGCCGCCACTGTCGCAGCGGGCGGCGCGGAAGTGGATAATCCCCGGTCCCCGCTCCTTGCCGGCTTCGTGGGCTCCATGCTCATGCTTATCGGATCCTTGGGCGTGGGCTGGCTGGCCCCGGTCTCCGAACTCCGCCGGATGCCGCTGTTCATTTGGATGCGTGCCGAAGCAGTTGGCGTTGCCCTCTCGATTGTCCTGCTGGCCATAGGAGGCATGCTCCTGGTCCGTGCCTGGCTCAGGCTGGGGCAGCGGGTCAGGGTGTGGGGCGGGCAGGCCCGTAAAGCTACGCTGATGGCCGTTGTGGCATGGGGCCTGCCCATGATGTTCAGCGTGCCGCTCTTCAGCCGCGACGTCTACGCCTACATTGGCCAGGGCCGGCTGATGGTTGAAGGGTTCAACCCCTACGAGAACGGCATCTCGGCTCTGTCCAACTACTTCCAGCTGGGCGCGGACAAAATGTGGACGGAAGCCCCCGTTCCCTATGGTCAGCTGTTCCTGTGGATTGAACAGTTCGTTGTGTGGTCCACGAACGTCCAGCCGGAGGCAAGCGTGATGCTGTTCCGGCTGGTTGCCTTGGCCGGAGTCATCCTCTGCGTGATCTATGTTCCGCGGCTCGCCGAGCTGCACGGCATCAATCCGCACCGGGCCCTCTGGCTCACCGCTGCGAACCCGCTGTTCCTGACGAACTTCATCGCCAGCGTCCACAATGACGCACTGATGATCGGTCTGGCGCTGGCTGGACTCTACTACTCCGCGACGCACCGGGTGGTCCGCGGCATTGTGCTGGTAACCCTTTCCGTTGCGGTGAAGCCCATCACCATCGTCTTCCTGCCGTTCATCGGGCTCCTGTGGGCGGGCAGGGACGCGGGCTGGCTCCGCAAATTCGTGTTCTGGGGCCTGACCGCTGCATTGAGCCTCGGCATCCTGGCCTTGATGAGCCTGGTCAATGGTTTCGGCTTCGGCTGGGTCAATGGGCTCTCTGCCCCCGGAAGCATCTCCATCTGGTACGCGCCCGTGGGGCTCATCGGAATGGTGGTTGCCTCCCTGGCCAATTCGTTTGGACTCGACGGCGCCACCTTGGCCGGCTTTGTCTATAACGTGGGCAAGCTTGTTGCCGTGGGCATTGTCGCCTGGCAGATCTTCCGCGGTGACTACGACCGGCTGATGCGCCGCCTCACCCTCGCTCTGGCCGCGATTGTCCTCCTGTCTCCAATCATCCAAGCCTGGTACGTCGTATGGCTGATACCGCTTTTTGCAGTCACCGGGATCAGGAATGACTGGCAGGTCAAGGCGCTCTACTTCGTTGTCTCCTTCTTCATGATCTATGCCATTTCAGACCAGCTGGAAGTCTTCCCGTACCTTCAGACCGAGGACCTCGGCTTCGCACTGGCCCTCGCCCGAGTGGCCGCCGCGGTGACCGGCCTGCTCTTTGGCCTGTACCTGGTTTTCTGGGACCCCCGCACCCGCCGGCTGTTCCGCAAAACGCACGAGGCCGTCGTCGAACGCCCCATCATCTAGGCAGCGCCGCGTGTCGGTCCCGCGTTCGAAACGACGCTCGACGCTCCCTCGCCGGGCTTAGTGGCCTCCACCATCTCCGGCGGTGATGTCCGGCCCCGCTTGACGGGCCTTTGGACCCTGCTGCCGGGGATGCGCTGCCCGTACGGTCGAAGCATCCCCCACTTCAAGGAGGCGCCGGATGCAGAATTCGGGCCACGCGCCGACCGGCAAGGCGCTGCGCACCGTGACGGGCGTCTTTGGGCTGCTGGCGGCCCTGGCCGGCATGGAGCACGGGCTGGGCGAGATCCTCCAAGGCCCGGTGGCGCCCGACGGTCCGGTGTTCCGTTCCTGGCCCGGGAACGAAGCGTTCGAAATCCTGGACGGGGAGCCGGCCTTCACGGTGTTACCCGATCTGTTGGTTTCGGGCGTTGTGACCGTGGCGGTGGCGGTAGTGTTCGGGGCCTGGGCGGTGGCCGGCGTACACCGCCGGCGGGGGCCCCTGGTGCTGATCGGGCTCGCGCTGCTGCTGTTCGCCGTTGGTGGCGGTTTCGGTCCGCCGCTGCTGGGAATCATCCTGGGCATCGGCGCATCCAGGCCCGCAGTACCTTCGCGGCCGCCGGGACCGGCCGCACGGGTGATGGCGAAGGCATGGCCGTGGGCGATGGGCGCCGGTGCGGCAGGGTACCTGGGATTAGTGCCGGGCACGCTGGTGATGCACGCCCTGAGGGGAACTCCACCCGAATCCGTGGTGTACGGGCTCATGGCGATGGCCTTCGGCGGTGTGCTCCTCGCGCTGGCCGGAGCCCGGGCCAGTAACAGGCTGGAGGCCTGGCATGCCGCACCATCCCCGCGCTCCCGGTCCGGAACGTCAACCTGACTCCAGGTTATTTGCCTGCCACCGCCGTTATGCGTCAGGTGCGGGGGCAGGGAGGCGCCGGAGCGCTTCCCTACGGGACAACGGACTGAGGGCTGCCTCATGTTCTGCCACGAAGGCCGCCACCCACTCCGGCGCCGACTTTGAATACTCGCGCAGGGCCCATCCGATCGCTTTCCGGATGAAGAACTCCGGGTCTGCCATGTTTGTTGCCAGGACCTGGGCCAGGAGCACGGTGTCAGTGGCTGCCTTCGCCTTAAGCTGAGAGAGGATGGCAGCCCTCCTTATCCAGAAGTCCGGGTCGGTGCTCCAGCCGAGCAGGACTTCTGACATCTCCTCACGGTTGGCTTGCAGCAGGCCGCACAGGCGCGCCGCTACCGGGTCCACGAAGTCCCACCACGCGCCGCTGCGAATCATTTCCTCGTAAACGGGCAGCATCAGCATGTCACCCGCCGCCAGCGGCTCAGCGGTCAGGTCGATGGCTGCATACCGTTCCTCGCGGGCGGCGGCGTTCCGCCAAAGCTCCAGGACAGTGGCGCGCAGCTGGCCGGCCGACGCGAAGGGATTGCCGCCGGCAGCTTCGGCAGCGATCCGGCGGACTTCGGGGACGCGCACACCGAGGCAGGGCATGGCGGACTTCATGTATGCCTGCGCCCCGGCACCCCGTACCGGATCTGCCCGTTCACGCAGCGCACGACGGACGGCAGAAAGCACCTCGCTGTTCAGCGCATCCGCTTCGGCCATGGGGAAACTCTATCCAGCGGAGGATTTCCTTGTGCCGCGCCAGGACACATGCGCTAGGCTGGTTAGCGCTCACAAGCGTCTCGGCCCCAAAGGGGATTTTCATGCCATCCACGGAACACAGCATTGCCAGTGGCCCCTACACCGCCGTGGTCACAGCCCGCGGGGGCGCCCTCCGGGAACTGCAGCACAACGGCCGGGACCTGGTGGTTGGCTTTGGTCCGGATGGCCGGGTTCCTGACTATCGCGGGGTTATCTGCGTCCCATGGCCGAACCGCCTGGCGGACGGCAGATATTCCTACGCCGGAACCGATTACCAGGCTCCCGTCAACGAGCCCGAGCGGGGTTCGGCGCTCCACGGCCTTGCCACGGAGCAGATCTGGGCGGTGCGGGAGGCGGCTGAGGACCGCGTGGTGCTGGTGTGCACGATCGGCGCAGGCCCGCACTACCCATCGGATCTCGAGGTCTCCGTTTCCTACGCGCTGGGTCCCGGCGGATTGCGCAGCACGGTGAGTGCTGTGAACGCCGGGTTTGCCAGCGCCCCTTACGGCGTGTGCCCCCACCCCTACCTGGTGGCCGGCCCGGGGACGCTGGACGAATGGACGCTGGAAGTGCCGGCGCGCGAATTCCTCGACGTGACGCCTGACCGGCTGCTCCCCGTCCGCATGAAGACCGTGGAGGAAGGCGGCTTCGACTTCCGCAGTCCCCGTCGGCTGGGGCCGGTAAGGATTGACCATGCCTTCACTGGAATCACCCGCGACGCCGCCGGGCTGGCCCGGGTCCGCGTAAAGGATCCGGCGGGAACGGGCGTGGAACTGGAATGGGGCGCGGAGTGGCCCTGGGTCCAGATCCACACTGCAGACAAGCCGGTTGGCCCGGACAGGCTGGGGCTGGCGGTTGAACCCATGACCTGCCCGCCTGACGCCTTCAACTCGGGGGCGGACCTTCTTCACCTCAAACCGGGGGAGACGCACTCAGCGTCCTGGACCATCCGGGCCCTGGCCTAGTCCGGACTGCCGGCCCGCAAACGCGGGGAGGTCCAGCCGGCTCGCGCGAGCCAGGCTGCGCACAGCCGCGTCCACTGGTCAGGCCCCGGCTCCTCCGCGGCGAGGCCCAATCCGTGGCGGCCATGGGGAAAGACATGCAGTTCGGCAGGCACGCCTGCGCCCATAAGCGCCCCGGCGTAGCCCAGGCTGTGGCTGACGTGGACGGCGTCGTCATCCGCGGTGTGCCAGATGAATGCGGGAGGGGTGGCGGCAGTCACCTGCCGTTCCGCGGAAAGTTCCTCAAGGACGTCCGACGACGGCGCGCCGCCAAGGAGGTTGTCCACCGAGCCCTGGTGCACTGACGTGGTGTAGGACACCACGGGGTAGCACAACACGGTGAGGTCCGGGACCGCGCCGGGAACGTCGAAGCGCTCGCAGCCCGTTGCCACGGCGGTAGAGAGCGTGGCGGCCAGGTGTCCACCGGCCGAAAATCCGAGGACGCCGACCCGCTGCGGATCGACGGCCAAACCATGGGACCCGCCACGGATATGCAGCATGGCGTCCTTGGCGTCCTCCAGCGGGGCCGGATGCCGGTCCGGGGCCACGCGGTATCTCAGCACGAAGGCGTGGATGCCAAGCGCGGCGAGCCATTCGGCCACCGGCTCCGCTTCGTGGTCCGCCTGGCGGCCGTAGCCGCCGCCGGGCAGGACCAGGACGGCGGGCCCCGGGCCTCCGGCGCCGTCCGTGCCGGCACGTGCAGGAACAGCGGTCAGCACGGACACCATGGTCAGGCCACTGTCTCCGTGCTGCGGCGCAGCGTGACTTCGCCCCTCACGGGCTGCAGGTCGGCGTCCTCCTGGCCATCGCTGCGGCCGGGGCCGCTGGCCGTCGCCCGGGTAGCAAGCCGGCCGATGTCTTCCAGCGGCAGGCGGACCGTGGAGAGGGCGGGGCGGAAATCCCGCAGCGTCTCGATATCGTCAAATCCGGCAATCCTGGCGTCCCGCGGAACCCGGAGCCCTTCAGCCCGCAGCGCTGCCGAGGCCCCGATGGCCATGACGTCGTTGACTGCGAAGATGCACATCTTCGCTGTGGCAGGGGCATCGCCGTCCGCTGTCCGCTGGGCCTTGATCCTGGCAGCCAGCTTGAGGCCCGCGTCGTAGCCTCCGGCACGGTTGAACGAGGTGCGCAGGATCTCCGCCGGGCCCCGGCCGGCCCTAGCCAGGCCTTCCTGGAAGCCCCGGATGCGGTCGTCCGACGTGAAGAGGCCCTCGGGGCCTCCTATGATGACGAAATCGCCAGTCCAGCCGGCAGCAAGTTCAGCTGCGAGGGCGCCGGCGAGTTCCTGGTTCGGCACGGCAACAACGTGGTAGCCCTCAGGAGCGCTGGCACCCACTACCGGATGTCCCACCACCGCCACCCGGCCGCCGTTGCGGCAGTACCGGTCAAGCTCCGCTGCAAGGTCCGCGTTGTCGTCCCGGTCCTCCTCCCGCGACGAGCGGGATCCCGCAATCACGATCGAATCGGCACGCCGTGCAGCGAAGGCAGCCACGGCCTCGCGCTCCTCCGCCGGCGCCCCGCCGGTGGTCGCCAGCAGCACCATCTTGCGCTGTTCACGGGCGGCCTCCTGGACCCCCCGTGCGATGGCGGCGAAATAGGGGTCCGCAATGTCGTGCACGATCAGGCCGATCAGGCCCGAACTGGACTTCGCCAGGCCCTGGGCCTGGGCGTTGGGAATGTATCCAAGCGAGGCCGCGGCCTGCCGGACACGGTCCGCGATGTCCTGCCCCGGCTTGCGTGCGGAACCGTTGAGGACGCGGCTGGCAGTGGCGGGAGATACCCCGGCCAGCCGCGCCACCTCGGTAAGGGTACTTGCAGCCACAGCGTCTCCTGATCGGCTTTGTTGGGTCAATAGGCATTACCACATTATGGCAGTTCCGGACCGCTACTGGAAAGCGCTTGCCAAGAAGTCTGCGGACGTGCATCATTGACCTAGCGGGAATGCGCTTTCCCGATTCAGCTTCAGTAGGGCTTCAACTTCAGTAGAACTGCTCGCTCACCGTGGAGGACAAATGGGCTTCGAGACAAAAACAATCCGCATTGCCATGAACGGCATCACCGGCCGGATGGGGTACCGCCAGCACCTGCTGCGCTCCATCCTTCCCATCCGGGACGCCGGTGGATTCACGCTGGAAGACGGCACCCGCGTCCAGGTTGAGCCCATCCTGGTGGGCCGCAACGAAGCCAAGATCCGGGAGCTCGCCGAAAAGCACAAGGTCTCCGAGTGGAGCACCGACCTGGACGCCGTCATCAACGACCCCACCGTCGACGTCGTTTTTGATGCCTCCATGACCAGCCTCCGCGCAGCCACCCTCAAGAAGGCCATGCAGGCCGGCAAGCACATCTTCACAGAGAAGCCCACCGCCGAGACGCTTGACGAGGCCATCGAGCTCGCCCGGATCGGCAAGGAATCCGGCGTCACCGCGGGTGTGGTCCACGACAAGCTGTACCTCCCCGGCCTGGTCAAGCTCCGCCGCCTGGTGGACGAGGGCTTCTTCGGCCGAATCCTCTCCATCCGCGGCGAGTTCGGATACTGGGTCTTCGAAGGGGACATCCAGGCCGCCCAGCGCCCGTCCTGGAATTACCGCAAGGAAGACGGCGGTGGAATGACTACGGACATGTTCTGCCACTGGAACTACGTCCTCGAAGGCATCATCGGCAAGGTCAAGAGCGTCAGCGCCAAGACCGCCACCCACATCCCCACCCGGTGGGACGAGGCAGGCAAGGAATACAAGGCCACCGCCGACGACGCCTCCTACGGCATTTTCGAGCTGGAAACCCCGGGCGGCGACGAGGTCATCGGCCAGATCAACTCGTCGTGGGCCGTCCGCGTCTATCGCGACGAACTGGTGGAGTTCCAGGTGGACGGCACGCACGGCTCCGCCGTCGCAGGCCTGAACAAGTGCGTTGCGCAGCAGCGCGCCCACACGCCGAAGCCCGTCTGGAACCCGGACCTGCCCGTCACGGAATCCTTCCGTGACCAGTGGCAGGAAGTCCCTGCCAATGCTGACCTGGACAACGGCTTCAAGCTGCAGTGGGAAGAGTTCCTCCGCGACGTCGTCGCCGGCCGCGAACACCGCTTCGGCCTGCTCTCCGCCGCCCGCGGTGTCCAGCTCGCCGAGCTCGGCCTGAAGTCCAACGACGAACGCCGCACCCTCGACATTCCGGAGATTACCCTCTAATGACCTCACTCATCCTGCCCTCCCACGACGGCGGCACCCGGGAATACCGCCTCCAGGGCGGCACGTCCTGGGCCCGGCCAGCGGCGCCGCTCATCGCCCGCCGCGCCTATGCCGCAGCGCATGTGATCCCCGAAGTCCTGGCGGACAACACGCCCGGCGCGCCCGCCCGGCTCGACTGGGACGCCACCATGGCCTACCGGCACGAGCTGTGGTCCTACGGACTCGGTGTAGCCGACGCCATGGACACTGCCCAGCGCGGCATGGGCCTTGACTGGGCAGCAACCCAGCAGCTCATCAAGCGCACGGGCGTCGAGGCAGCCTCGGTGGTCTCCGCCGGCAACCCGGCAACGGCCGGCAAGTCGGTGCGGGACCTTGTTTCCTGCGGTGCCGGCACCGACCAGCTGGACAGCGCCACCCTGCCGGCCGGGGAGGCCGGCATCAAGGCCGTCCTTGAGGCCTACCGCGAGCAGATCGCGGTGGTCAGCGAGGCCGGGCCCAAGGTGATCCTCATGGCCTCCCGCGCCCTGGCCAAAGTTGCCCGCGGTCCCGAGGATTACCTGCAGGTGTACTCGACGCTGCTGGAGGAGGTGGACCAGCCGGTCATCCTGCACTGGCTCGGCACCATGTTCGATCCCGCCCTGGCCGGTTACTGGGGTTCGGACGATGTCGCAACGGCAACCGGAACCTTCCTCGGCCTTATCAGGGACAACGCGGCCAAGGTGGATGGCGTCAAGGTCTCGCTGCTCGACGCTGGCCATGAGGTTGCCCTTCGGGCGGCCCTGCCGGAAGGCGTCCGCCTCTACACCGGCGACGACTTCAACTACCCCGAACTGATCGACGGCGACGGCAGCCGCCACTCGGACGCCCTGCTGGGCATCTTCGCGGCCATCTACCCCGCCGCCTCGGTGGCGCTGCAGAACTACGATGCCGGCAACGCCGCGAAGGCGCGCGAAATCCTCGACTCCACGAGGGAACTGGGGAAGCACATCTTCAGCGCACCCACGTTCTACTACAAGACCGGGATCGCGTTTATGTCCTGGCTCAACGGCAGGCAGCCCGGCTTCCAGATGGTTGGAGGCCTGCACTCCGGCCGCTCGGTATGCCACCTGGCAAGGACCTTTGAACTGGCGGACAAGGCGGGCCTGCTGCGGGATCCGGCTCTGGCCGCTTTCCGGATGTCCGACTACCTGCGGATCAACGGGGTGGGAATATGAGCGACCTCTCCCGCCTCTCCATCAACAGTGCCACCACCAAGAAGTGGACGCTCGCCCAGGTCGTCGAGGGCTGCGTCAACGCCGGGATCCCCGCCATCGGACCGTGGCGGGACCGGGTGGAGGAGGCCGGCCTGGACAAGGCCGCCCGCCTGATCAAGGACGCCGGGCTGCGTGTCTCCTCGTTGTGCCGCGGCGGATTCCTCACCGCCCCCGATCCAGAGGGCCAGGCGGCCGCGCTCGCGGACAACAAGGCAGCCATCCTGGAAGCCGTGGCACTGGACACCAGGGAGCTCTTCCTGGTGGTCGGCGGCCTGGCCCCGGGGGAGAAGGACGTGGTGGCAGCCCGCCAGCGCGTCGCCGACCGGCTCGCCGACCTGGTTCCGTTTGCGCAGGAAAACGGCGTACGCCTGGTCCTGGAACCGCTGCACCCGATGTATGCGGCTGACCGCGCGCTCATCTCCACCCTGGGCCAGGCGCTGGACCTCGCAGCGCCCTTCGACGCGTCAACGGTGGGCGTCGCCGTCGACACCTTCCACGTGTGGTGGGACCCGGAACTGAAGTCGCAGATCGAGCGCGCCGGCCGGGAGGGGCGCCTTGCCTCCTACCAGGTGTGCGACTTCAACATGCCCATCGCCGCGGATCCGCTGCTGTCCCGCGGCTACATGGGCGACGGCGTGGTGGACTTCGCCACCATTGGCGCCTGGGTGCGCGATGCCGGGTACACCGGTGACATCGAAGTGGAAATCTTCAATCAGGACATCTGGGACACGGACGGCGACGCCGTCCTGGCCACGGTGAAGGAGCGCTACGCGGAGCTTGTCCTCCCGTACGCCTGACCTGATCCAGACCGCGGGCTCCTGCCACGTTTCCCGACACAACTGGCAGGAGCCTGCGCCCCACCAAAAAGACCCGGACCGCGCAGTGAATTCATCACAGTGCGGTCCGGGCCTTTCGCGTGGAAACGCCAGGCGGGCCCGGCGTCAGGTATCCCGGTGTCAGGTATATAGGGAGGCGCAGCGGCGGTACCGTGCCAGCACCCCGCCGTCGTCCTGCCCGGCAGGGAGGTCGACGGCGTCCAGCGCCCACTGCGGAAATTCCCCGGTGAGTGCCGCTGCGGCCTGGCGGGCGGCGCCGTCGGCCACATACTCACCCGGGCGCGGCACGGTGATGCTGATTCCCAGCAGTTGCGCTGCCGCCTCTTGTACTGCCGCGGACTGCGCTCCGCCGCCCACCAGGATGATGCGCCGCGCCTGCACGCCTTGTTGCTGCAGGGCGGCCAGGCCGTCCGCGAGCGAACAGACCACGCCTTCGACGGCGGCCCGGGCCAGGTTGGCCGGCGTGTAGTTCCCGCGGGTGATGCCGTGCAGGGAACCGGTGGCGTCGGGCAGGTTCGGCGTGCGCTCGCCGTCGAAATAGGGAACGAGGGTGAGGCCCCCGGCGCCTGGTCCGGCGGACAGCGCCAGCTCATTGAACTCCGCAATGCTGACGTCCAGCAGGGCTGCAGTGGCCTCAAAAACGCGGGTGGCGTTCAGGGTGCACACCAGCGGCAGGTAGTTCCCGGAAGCATCGGCGAACCCGGCCACCAGCCCGGACGGGTCGGCGGCCGGTGTATCGGACACGGCGAAGACCGTCCCCGAGGTGCCCAGCGACATCACCACGTCACCCACGCCGGCGCCCACTCCCAGTGCCGCCGCCGCGTTGTCCCCGGCGCCGGCGGCCAGGAGGGCGCCCTCCGGTGTCTTGCCCACGACCTCCAGCGGGCCCACGACGCCGGGCAGCAGCGGAACGTGCCCCAGCGAGGACTCCAGGAGCCCTGGCAGGTACTCGCCGGTCGCCGTCGCGTAGTAGCCCGTACCGGAGGCGTCGGAACGGTCAGTGGCGAGGGCCTCGAGGTTTCCCGGACCGCTGCCTGGCCCGTGGTCCGCCAGCCGCCAGGTCAGCCAGTCATGCGGCAGGCAGACTGCCGCAACTTTGGCGGCGTTCTCCGGCTCGTTGGCGGCCAGCCAGTGAAGTTTGGTCAGCGTCAGCGAGGCGACCGGGACGGTGCCGGTTGCGCCGGCCCAGTAGCGGGCGCCGGCGGCAGTGTCGCCGTCGCCCGCATTGCTGATCAGTTGCAGTGCCGCGCCGGCACTGCGGGTGTCATTCCACAGCAGTGCCGGCCGGACCACCTGGCCCTCGCTGTCCAGGCAGACCATGCCGTGCTGCTGCCCGCCCACCGAGACTGCTGCCACATCGTCCAGGCCGCCGGCCTGGTGTAGTGCGTCCTGCAGGGCGGCCCACCAGTGATCCGGGTGGATCTCGGTCCCGTCCGGGTGGCCCGCCCTGCCCTGCCGGACCAATGCTCCCGTGTCCGCATCGCGGATCACCACTTTGCAGGACTGGGTGGAGCTGTCGATCCCTGCTACGAGTGCCATGATTTACCGGGCGCCCAGGAGGTGTTCGATGGCGAGCTGGTTGAGGCGGACGAAGGCGAAGGAGCGTTCGCCGGCCTTGTCGGCGTCGAAGTCCTCGAAGACGGTGGTGTCCGCGAGCAGGTCCGCGGCGGTTTCGCCGGCCGCGAGGGTGCTCTCGCCGAGTTCGAAGACCCCGGAGGTCGTGAGGGCTTCCTGGACTTCGGGGTCTGCGCGGAACGCAAGGGCGCGCTCCTTGAGGAGCAGGTACATGGCCATGTTGGACTTGGCCGATTCCCAGACGCCGTCGTAGCCGTCGGTGCGGGAGGGCTTGTAGTCGAAGTGGCGCGGGCCTTCGTAGCGGGGCCCGCCGCCCGGGAAGCCGTTTTCGAGCAGGTCTACGGTGAAGAACGCGCTGGTGAGGTCGCCGTGGCCGAAGACGAGGTCCTGGTCGTACTTGATGCCGCGCTGGCCGTTGAGGTCGATGTGGAAGAGCTTGCCGGCCCACAGGGCCTGGGCGATGCCGTGGGTGAAGTTGAGCCCTGCCATCTGCTCGTGCCCGGTTTCCGGGTTGAGGCCCACGATGTCGCCGTGCTCGAGTTGGGCGATGAACGCCAGGCCGTGGCCGACGGTGGGCAGGAATATGTCGCCGCGGGGTTCGTTGGGCTTGGGCTCCAGTGCGATGCGCAGGTTGTAGCCCTTGTCCTTGATGTAGGCGGCGGCGGTGTCCACGCCTTCCTTCATCCGGTCCAGGGCCGCGGAGAGGTCCTTCGAGCCGTCGTATTCGCTGCCTTCGCGCCCGCCCCACATCACGAACGTTTCGGCGCCGAACTCTGCGGCGGAGTCGATGTTGCGCAGCACCTTGGACAGGGCGAAGCGGCGGATGGAGCGGTCGTTGGAGGTGAAGCCGCCGTCCTTGAACACCGGGTGGCTGAACAGGTTGGTGGTCACCATCGGGACCTTCAGGCCGGTCTCGGCCAGGGCTGCCTTGAAGTTCTTGAGGATCAGGTCACGTTCCGAGGCGCTGGCGTCGAAGGGGACCAGGTCGTTGTCGTGGAAGGTGATGCCGTAGGCGCCCAGTTCGGCCAGCCGGTGGACCGCCTCCACGGGATCCAGGGCGGCGCGGGTGGCCACACCGAACGGATCGGCGCCCGTCCAGCCCACGGTCCAGAGGCCGAAGGTGAACTTGTCAGCGGGGGTGGGGGAGAGAGTCATGATGCGTCCTTGCACTCGATGGTCGCCGGTTGCGGCACTATTAGTTTAGTGCTTGAACTATATAAGCGAGTCTACGCTAGGGTCAATAGCGAAGGGCCCGTGAGGGACGGCCCCGCTTCCAGCCCGAGGAGAACGGCCATGGCCAGTACCGCACCTGCCACTGCACTGTCCGACGCCGCCGGCCCGGGGAACATGGCGGACGTTCGGCGGAACAACCTCGCCCTGGTCCTTGCCAGGGTGGCGCAGGCACCGGCCGGCACCCATCCGACCCGCGCACAGGTGGCCGCGGCCACAGGGCTGACCAAAGCTTCTGTTTCGAGCATCGTCCTGGACCTTTTGGGCGCCGGCCTCCTGCGCGAGGTCGGCCTGAGCCGGCAGGGGGAGCGGGGCCGGCCGGGGGTCGGGCTGGAACTGAATCCGGCGCGGGGTGTCATGGGTATGGAAATCAACGTCGATTACATTGCGGCCGGAGTGACCGACCTTTCCGGAACCCTGGTGGTGCAAGAAATCCGGGAACGGGACAACCGCGACAGCGACAGCGCCCCCGTGCTGTCCGCACTCGCCGCGCTCGCCGCCGACGTCCGGAAGGCGGCAGCGTCTACGGGTGTTGAGGTCCTGGGCGGAGGGCTCGCCGTACCCGGCCTCGTTGACGCCGGCAGTTCAACCGTGACCGCCGCCCCGAACCTGGGCTGGCTGGGGACGAAGCTGGACATGGGGCGGCTGCTTCCCGACGTGCCGCTGGGGGTCTCCCTCTTCAACGAGGCCAATGCTGCCGCGCTCGCGGAACTGGCCCACGGCTCCCACGGAAGGCGGGACTTCCTGTTCGTCTCCGGCGAGGTGGGCGTCGGCGGCGGCCTGGTGATCAATTCGGAGCTTTTCACCGGCCCTGAAGGCAACGCCGGGGAGGTCGGCCACATCGTTGTGCAGCCGGAGGGGGTCCGCTGCTCCTGCGGCGGGACGGGGTGCCTGGAGACGATAGCCGGGCAGGATGCAATTTTTTCTGCTGCCGGTATCGCCGCGAAGGGGTGGTCAAGGTCTGAGAGCATGGCCCGTCTGCTGGGCGCCCTCGGCGCTGAGGACCCCGCTGCCCTGCTCGCCGTCCAACGGGCCGGGACTGCGCTGGGCGTGGCGGTGGCGTCGACGTCCCGCGTGGTGGACATCAGGGCTGTGGTGCTTGGCGGACACTTTGCCGTCCTGGACCAGTGGCTCCGCGGGCCGCTTTTGGACAGCCTTGCCAAGTACGCGCCGGGTGCGCTGTCCCCGGCGCACGTCACCATCTCCGCGGTAGGGGATGCGGGGGCCCTGCTGGGCGCTGCCGGCAGCGTGGTTCGCTCTCTGGTGGAAGCGCCGCACCGGCTGCAATCCTGAAACCCTGACGGCATGTGTGGCCCCAAACGCCCCGGTCCGTGAACCGGGGCGTTTGCCCATGGGTGCCCCAGGAGGGAATCGAACCCCCGACCGGCGGATTAGAAGGCCGCTGCTCTATCCCCTGAGCTACTGAGGCAATGGATTCCGGAGCTGAAGTCCGGCGCCTCAAAAAGTTTACATTGCCCGAAGTCCCGGCGTCGTCAGTGACCTGCGGCGGCTCACTAATCCTCCACAGGCGGCCGCAGCCGCAGGTTATGCACATAGGCGAACCCCTGCCTCCCCGGTGGCCAGCGCCGGCGCCATGCTGGTCTTGCCTGCTAGGGCACCACCATTGACGACAGGACGTGAAGATGAGCGACACAATAACCATTCGGGGCTTCGTTGCTACCGAGATCAAGAGCGCCACAACTCCAGGGGGAGTTGCCACAGCCTCCTTCCGTATCGGTTCCACCTCGCGCCGGTTCGACAAGGAATCCGGCACCTGGACGGATGGCCACACGAACTGGTTCCTGGTCCAGGGCTATCGCCACCTCGCGGGAAGCATGGGCTGCAGCATCAGGAAAGGCCAGCCGGTCATCGTGGTTGGCAAGCTGAAGATCCGCAGTTGGGAAAGGGACGGCAGGGTCTTCTACTCACACACCATTGACGCCGACGCCGTGGGTCACGACCTGACGTGGGGTACGGCCAACTTCATCCGGTCCTCCACAAAACCGCTCCTCTCGCTCGTGGAGCCGGCGCCGCCCCTCGACGCCGAGCACCGGGCCGGCGCTGAGGGAACGTTCGACGAACCGGAGGACGGCGACGACGATCCCGACGGCGGCGATCCTGCCGCAGCGTACATCGAGGACAGTAACGGCAGCCTCGTGTCACTGGACCTGGAGACGGGGGAACTCGCCGAATCCGGAGTCTAGGTTTTCCATATCAGCGTCCCCTATCAACGGTTCCCCCGGTTCCTTGGCGGGCAGTGCCGCGGCACCCCCCGGCCGTGCACTGTCCGCCCAGGTTGCGGAGCCGGGACCAGGCCGCATGGCAGAATGACACCATGCGGCATACCCCTGACCACCGGCAGAACTCAACAGCCGGTGCCTCATCGGCCAGCCCCTCAGCCACCGTTCCCGGAGCCACCGTTCCCGGAGCTGCCATTCCTGGAGCTGCCGTTCCTGGAGCTGCCGTTCCTGGAGTTGCCCCGCCCAGCGCCGCGCGCCGGTTGCTGGCGGCCGTAACCGCCACAGTGCTGGCGGCAGGTTTATCGGGCTGCGTCAGCGGAACCTTGTCGGGTGCAACATCCACTGCTGCAGCCTCCGCCGGCCCCGCAGCAACGGAAACACGGGCTGCAGCAACACAGACAAATGCCGCCGGACCGCTGGCGGACACATCCGGGACCGCATCCGCCGCGGCAGCGGCGGCTGCCACTGAAACGGCCAAGAGGACCGTGACAGAGGCGCTGGCCAGGCTGGCCGCGGGATCGCCCAAACCCGCCACCGCACAAGTCACGGAAGCCCTCACGGGCGCGGGAATCGCCCCCGCGGCGTTGGAGGTTTCGCAGAGCCGCACCCCCACCGGCCTTGAAGCGGATGCCATCGAGGCGGCCGTGCTCCAGGGACAGGACTGCGTGATCGGCCAGGTCCGCGACGGCGCCGTGACAGTGACAGTGTTGCCCGTCCTGGCGAGCGGGAAGTGCTTTGTAGGCTCGTAAGCCTGTTGCGCGGAATGTGAGATATGCCTGCCCACCCACTAGATTTGGAACCATGGCGGAATTTATCTACACAATGACCAAGGCCCGCAAAGCCGTTGGCGAAAAACTCATTCTTGACGACGTAAGCATGTCCTTCTTCCCCGGCGCCAAGATCGGTGTTGTGGGCCCGAACGGTGCCGGTAAGTCCACCATCCTCAAAATCATGGCCGGACTGGACACTCCCTCCAACGGTGAGGCCCGGTTAAGCCCCGGCTACACCGTGGGCATCCTGCTCCAGGAGCCCCCGCTCAACGAGGAAAAGACCGTCCTGGGCAACGTCCAGGAGGGTGTGGGCGAGATCTACGGCAAGATCCAGCGCTTCAACGAAATCTCCGAGGAAATGGCCAGCCCCGACGCTGACTACGACACCCTCCTCGAGGAAATGGGCCACCTGCAGGAAGCCATCGATGCCGCGGACGCCTGGGACCTGGACTCGCAGCTGGAGCAGGCCATGGACGCCCTCCGCTGCCCGCCCGCGGACGCCGACGTCACCAACCTCTCCGGTGGTGAACGCCGCCGCGTAGCCCTGTGCAAACTCCTGCTGCAGAAGCCGGACCTGCTGCTCCTGGACGAGCCCACCAACCACCTGGACGCCGAAAGCGTGCTGTGGCTCGAACAGCACCTGTCCACCTACGCGGGTGCAGTCCTCGCCGTCACCCACGACCGGTACTTCCTGGACCACGTCGCGGAATGGATCGCCGAAGTGGACCGCGGCCACCTCTACCCCTACGAGGGCAACTACTCCACTTACCTGGAGAAGAAGCGTGCCCGCCTGGAGATCCAGGGCAAGAAGGACGCCAAGCAGGCCAAGCGCCTCAGCGAGGAACTTGAGTGGGTCCGGTCCAACGCCAAGGGCCGCCAGACCAAGTCCAAGGCCCGTCTGGCCCGCTACGAGGAGATGGCCGCGGAGGCGGACCGCACGCGCAAGCTGGACTTCGAAGAGATCCAGATCCCGCCGGGACCCCGCTTGGGCGGCCTGGTGCTGGAAGCGAAGAACCTCCAGAAGGGCTTCGAGGACCGCACCCTCATCGACGGCCTGTCCTTCAGCCTGCCCCGCAACGGCATCGTGGGCGTCATCGGCCCCAACGGCGTCGGCAAGACCACGCTGTTCAAGACCATCGTGGGGCTGGAACCGCTTGACGGCGGTGACCTGAAGATCGGCGACTCCGTCAAGATCTCCTACGCGGACCAGAGCCGCGGCGGCATCGACCCCAACAAGACCTTGTGGGAAGTTGTCTCCGACGGCCTGGACTTCATCCAGGTGGGCCACGTCGAAATGCCGTCCCGCGCCTACGTTGCCGCCTTCGGCTTCAAGGGCCCGGACCAGCAGAAGAAGGCCGGTGTGCTCTCCGGCGGTGAGCGCAATCGCCTGAACCTGGCGCTGACCCTCAAACAGGGCGGCAACCTGCTGCTCCTCGATGAGCCCACCAACGACCTCGACGTCGAAACGCTCAGCAGCCTCGAAAACGCACTGCTCGAGTTCCCCGGCTGCGCCGTGGTGGTCTCCCACGACCGCTGGTTCCTGGACCGGGTGGCCACGCACATCCTGGCCTATGAAGGCGACGAGGAAAACCCCTCCAAGTGGTACTGGTTCGAGGGCAACTTCGAATCCTACGAGGAGAACAAGGTGGAGCGCCTCGGCCCGGACGCCGCCAAGCCGCACCGCGTCACGCACCGCCGCCTCACCCGCGACTGACACCAGGCGCAGAGCGCACAAAGACGAACAGGCCGGCACCCCCACTGGGTGCCGGCCTGTTCGTCTTCCCGCTGAAGGCGGAGTTCCGGGTGGTACTAGTCCCGCCCGGCCTTGCGGATCTGGTGCTCCATCAGCTTCGACTGGAAAGCGCCCACCACTTTGTTCTTCAGGTCGGTAGGCACGCGGATCATTCCCTCCTGCGCGACGGAGGCAACGTGCTGCCCCGCCTGGTTGAAGATCTTGCCGGTCGCGAGTCCACGGGCCCCTTGGGCGCTGGGTGACTCCTGGACATACAGGAGCCATTCGTCCACGCGGGCAGGCCGGTGCCACCACATGGCATGGTCCAGGCTTGCCACGTTCATCCCTGGCGTGATCCAGCTCAGCCCGTGGCGCCGCAGGATGGACTCAAGGAGGGTGTAGTCGCTGGCGTACGCCAGGGCTGCCCGGTGCAGGTTGGGGTTGTCCGGCATCGGCCCGAAGGTCTTCATCCACACCGCATTCCGCGCTTCCCTCTTGCCCTTAGCCGACACGTACAAGGGGGGATCGACGTGCCGGATATCGAACGGCCGTTCGTAGGCCCAGTGCCGTGCCACCGGATGGTCGAACTTGCCGAGCAGGTCGGCGGTGCTTGGCAGTGACTCCGGGTCCGGGATGCCGCCGGG
Source organism: Pseudarthrobacter sp. C1 (assembly GCF_034720455.1). Lineage (NCBI taxonomy): Bacteria > Bacillati > Actinomycetota > Actinomycetes > Micrococcales > Micrococcaceae > Pseudarthrobacter > Pseudarthrobacter sp. C1. The sequence goes on from NZ_JAYESK010000004.1 coordinate 34,043, forward strand.
CATCGTGGACTCGTGCTCCACGCCTTCGTCCTCGCCCTGGAAGGACGCGATCATCGACAGGATGGGCACGCCCTCCTGGTACGCATGGACCCGCCGGGCGGAAAAGGACCGGCCGTCCCGCAGGCGCTGGACGCCGAAGGTGATGGGCTTGTTCGCGTCCCCCGGGCGCAGGAAGTAGCCATGCATGGAATGGACAAAACGTTCCGGGTCCACCGTCCTGATGGACGCGATGAGCGACTGTGCCAGCACCTGGCCGCCGAACACGCGGTGGTGGGGCTGCTGCTGGGACGGACCCAGGAAGATGTCCTCGTCCGTCCGGGCACCCTCCAGCTCACCAAGGTCAAGGAGGGAGATGAGCGATGAGGTGGGGTCCCCGCTGGGGAGCGCCAGGATTTCGGCGTCGGCTTCAGTCATGGTTTGACTCTAGACGGCCCCCCGGCACTGCTCAACAAAGGTCCAGCGGGTAGTGTTCTTGGTGTGTCTGATCTACTCACCTCGTCCTTCCGCTTCGCCGATCCCCAGGATCTCGCTGACCTGAAGACTTTCGCTACGCGGGCCAAATCAATTGACGACGGCGCCATCAGGCTTCAGGCTGCAGGTTCCGTCCTCGCCGCGTACGTCTGCGTGCTGCGGCCGAGGCTGCTGGGTGAATCGACTCCCACCATTCTGGGACTGCGGACCATGGCCCTCGCGGAACCTTCGGCGACGGATGTGACAGTGTCCTTGTCCGCCGTCCTGGACCGCCTGGCGCGGGCGGGGGCGGACGACGTCGAGCTGCCGGTTCCGCCGTCCACCGTCACCGAGTCCTGGACCGGGGTGGGCGCCCCGCGGAGCGGGTGGGAGCTGATGGGTTCACGCAGCGATGCCGCGCTGCGGAAAGCCGCAGAAGCAGGAATCGCGGAAGTGGCGGGAATCGTCCCTGACAAGCCGGGGGCGCTGATCGTCAACAACGCCCGTGCCGCCGTCTGGGGCAGGGAACTGGACGACTCCGGCCTGCCGGCCGGAGCCGCTTTCGCCGCCCTGGCCCTGGGGTTCCTGGCCGACGGCGACCAGAAGCTCTACCGGGCAGGGCGCTGGTTCCGGCTTACAGGCACCCGCGGCCACGTGCTCGCGCGGACCGGAAGCGCGCTGCTCTAACGGCGGTTAGGGCAACATCAGCCGGGGCTATTCACCATGGACAGCGCGGCACGCTCCATGTAGTCCCACAGCGTTCCCTCGTAGAGCGGCGGCAGTTCCAGGGCATCCACAGCGGCACGCATGTGGAAGAGCCAGCGGTCCTTGGCCTCGGGCGTCACCTTGAACGGCATGTGCCGCATGCGGAGCCGGGGATGGCCGCGCTCCTCGCCGTAGGTGGTGGGCCCGCCCCAGTACTGTTCCAGGAACATCAGGAACCTGCGCTTCGCCGGCGCCAGGTCCTCTTCCGGATACATGGGGCGGAGGAGCGGATCGGTTGCCACTCCGTCGTAGAAGACGTCGATCAGCTTCACGAAGGTTTCATGCCCGCCCACGGCATCGTAGAAGTTGTCGGTGTAGCCGGGCTTGCTGAACGGATCGTTCTGCATCAGCTGCGGCCGCTGGGGATCGCTCGGGATTGTCATTCCTAGTCTCCGGCCTTCTGGTCAGTCTTCTTGGGTTCGGCATGATCCGTGCCCTGGTCCGTGGTGCCGTCCTCCGACTCGTGCAGCGGCACATAGTTGCCTTGCGAACGGTTGCCGACGCGCAGGATCTCGCCGTTGCGCAGGTACCAGATAGCGCCGTCGTCCGAGCGGACGCGCGTGATGCGCAGGCCCATGGACTCCACCACGCCAACAACCTCGCTGGTTTCGATCACGTCGCCGATGCCGTACTGGTCTTCAATGGTAATAAAGATCCCGGCCAGGAAGTCGCGGATCAGCTGCTGGGCACCGAAGCCGATGGCCACACCCAGGATGCCGACGCTCGTCAGGAGCGGCGCGATGTTGATGTCCAGGTTCTGCAGGACGTACATGCCCGTGATGATCACCACGAGCACGCCAACCACGCTGTTCAGCAGCGAGCCGATGGTCTCCGCGCGCTGGACGCGCCGCTCGTGGTCCAGGGCCCTAAACGCCGGGGCGGCCCATTTGAAGGTGGGTTTCTTGAAGAAGTTGCTGCCTGCCGCCACGCGCCTGGTGATCCGGGAAATCACGAACGTGGCCACCAGCCAGATGGCGACGCCGACGCCGAGGCTGATCACGATGCCCGTGACGCTGATGCCGTCCGGCTGGCTGGCGGTGGACGGAAGGATCGACAACGTGCTGACCATAAGGGGGAAGTACTCCTGCTGTTCTTCGGCTGCGCCGGGAAGGGATGCCGCAGCGCCGGTTACGCCCGGCGCGGAAGGCTCTGTTCTTCTTCAACACTATCGCCGTAGCGTCTGAACATGCGCATTCTTGTCCTCGGCGGAACAGCCTTCCTGTCCGCAGAAATTGCCCGCCAGGCGGTGGCGGCGGGACACGACGTCACCTGCCTTGCCCGAGGTTCCGCGGCGGCCCCGCCAGCGGGAACCACGTGGCTGAGGGAGGACCGTTCACTGGGCGCGGACGCCTACGCGGGCGCCGAGGGGGAGTGGGACGAGGTGGTGGACGTGGCCCGGGATCCCGTCCCCGCCGCCGAAGCCCTGGACGCCCTCGCACACCGGGCAGCGCACTGGACGTTCGTCTCCAGTTGCTCCGTCTACGCCGACGCCTCTCATGCAAACGAAACTGAGGATGCAGCGCTCCTGCAGCCCCTGGCGCCGGGAACTCCCTCCACTCCGGAGAACTACGGCGAGTCGAAGGCGGCCATCGAGGCCGCCACCCTCAAAGCGGCAGGCGGAAAAGCCCACCTCTGCCGTGCCGGCCTGATCGGCGGCCCGGGGGACAGCTCGGACCGCTACGGCTACTGGCCGGCCCGCTTCGCCAGGAACAACAAGCCGGTGGTGGTTCCCGCCGTCGACCATCCGACCCAGGTCATCGACGTCCGCGACCTTGCTGCCTGGATCCTCCGGGCGGCCGGGAAGGGCGTGGCCGGAGCGTTGAACGCCCTGGGCGGGCAGGTGGCCTTCGGAACGTATCTTGCCGCCGCCAGGGAAACCGCCGGCCACGACGGCGAGGTTCTTCCGGCGGAAGAAGAGTGGCTTGCGAACCAGGGCGTCAACTACTGGGCAGGCCCGGACTCGCTGCCGCTTTGGCTCCCGCCCGGGCATGAGGGCTTCATGGCGCGGAGCAACCGGGCAGCCGTCGCTGCCGGGCTGCAGCTGCGGCCGTGGCGGGAGACGCTGCAGGACACCTTGCGGGACGAGCGGGCGCGAGGGCTGGACAGGCCCCGGAAGGCCGGGCTGTCCCCCGGAACCGAGGCGCGCCTCGCCGCCAGGCTGCCGTCCTAAGCCGCCACTGTCACCGGTTCATGCTCCACCGGGAAGTTCACGCTGCGGGCGATGAAGCACAGCTGGTTCGCCTCGTGGTGAAGCTGGCCGGCCAGCTCCACCTGCGCCGCATCGGCCACGGTCACGTGCGGCCGAAGCGTCACGCGTTCAAACTGGCCGCTGCCGTCCCGGTTCAGGGTCATCAGCCCGAAGGCCTCGTCCCGGTAGTCCGTGACCACCACGCCGTGCTTTACCGCCACGTGCAGGAAAGAGAGCATATGGCACTGGGCAAGTGCCGCCAGGAGCAGCTGCTCCGGGTTGTACCGCTCCCGGTCTCCGTGGAAGGTGGGGTCCGCGGAGCCCTTGAGGACAGGGAGCCCCGGAATAAGGATGTCGTGGTCGCGTGAGTAGCCGCGGTAGGACGCCGTCCCGCTGCCCGAGTTGCCCGTCCACCGGACCGTCAGCTCATAGCGGTGCTCGTGCAGGCTCATGATGCAGGCACAGCTTCGCCGGGAAGGACATCCGCAGCGCGCGCCCGCAGTGCCCGGGCAACGCCGTCGCGGTTTTCCAGCATCATGCGCCGCAGCGCGGCGCTTGCGGGCGGAAGCGCCGCCAGGAAGCCGTCAGTCCGGTCCACGGTTGCCTGGCTGGTCAGCAGCGCAGGGTAGAGTCCGACGACGATCTGCTGGGCCAGTGCGTGGGTGCGGGTTTCGACGATCCGCGGCACTGCTTCGAAGTACTTTTCGGCGTAGGGCTCCAGCAGGGACCGGTCCAGCACGCGCATGAAGCCGGTGACCGCGGAGCCCTGCAGTGCATTGGAGAGCTCGCCCTTGACCACAATGGAATCCCAGGCGGCTGCCTTCGCCTCCGCCGTGGGGATGGCGGCCTTGGCAAGGGCAGCGGCATTCTGGCCGCTGGAGGTATTGTCCCGCGCAAGTTCCGCGTCGATGCCGTCCTGGCCGAGGCGTCCGCCCACCACAAGTGACGCGACCAGCTCCCAGCGCAGGTCCTGGTCAACACCCAGCCCGTCCAGGACCAGGGAGCCGTCCAGGAGGCCCGCCACCTTGTCCAGCTGGGGGGCGCTGCCGGCCAGCAGCGCAAACGACTTCACGAACTGCAGCTGCGCGTCCGAGCCGCCCGGCACCTGGGACGCCAGGTCCCACAGCCGGTCCGCCGCAGCCACCGCAGTCGCCTCGCGGTGTTCCTCGGCCACGTAGAAGTTCAGGGTGGTGGCAAGCTGGCGGAGCTGGACCAGGATCACCGAGGAATCGGATTCGGCGGCCACGTTGGCCAGGATCAGCTCCACGTACCGCCGTGCCGGGGTTTCGCCGTCCCGGGCAGCGTCCCAGGCCGAGTTCCACACGAGCGTCCGCGGCAGGCTCTGGCTGAAGTCCTTCAGGTGGGCGGTCGCGGTCGCAAGCGATTTTTCGTCCAGCCGCACCTTGGCGTAGGCGAGGTCGTCGTCATTGACCAGGACCAGGTCCGGCCGGACCAGCCCCACCAGCGCCGGAACTTCGGTCCGCCCGCCGTCGACATCCAGTTCCTCGCGGTGCACCCGCTCCAGCTTGCCGGCGTCGTTAAGGTTGTAGAAGCCCACGGCGAGCCGGTGCGGGCGGATGGTGGGCCAATCGTCCACGGCGGACTGCACGATGGCGAAGGACGTGAGCCGGCCGTCGCCGTCAACCTCGAGCTCCGGCTTCAGGGTGTTGACGCCGGCGGTTTCCAGCCACTGCCGCCCCCAGTCATCCAGGTCGCGGCCGCTGGCCTTCTCCAGTTCCACCAGCAGGTCGCCCAGCTCGGTGTTCTGCCAGGAATGCTTGGCGAAGTACTCGCGCACGCCGGCCATGAACTGGTCCGGGCCCACCCACGCCACCAGCTGGCGGAGCACCGAAGCGCCCTTGGCGTAGGTGATGCCGTCGAAGTTGACCTCCACGTCCTGCAGGTCGTTGATCTCGGCGAAGATGGGGTGCGTCGTGGGCAGCTGGTCCTGGCGGTAGGCCCAGGACTTCTCAACGGAGGCGAACGTGGTCCAGGCGCTGGTGAACTTCGTCGCCTCGACGGCTGCCAGGTGGGACATGTACTCGGCGAAGGACTCGTTGAGCCACAGGTCGTTCCACCAGCGCATTGTCACCAGGTCGCCGAACCACATATGCGCGAGTTCGTGGAGGACGGTGATGGCCCGGCGTTCCACCTGCGCGTCGGTGACTTTGCCCCGGAAGACGTAGCCCTCCAGGATGGTCACCGCGCCGGCGTTTTCCATGGCGCCGGCGTTGAACTCGGGCACAAAGAGCTGGTCGTACTTCTCGAACGGGTAGGGGCAGCCGAACTGCGCCTCGAAGAACTCAAAGCCCTGCCGGGTGAGTTCGAAGATGTTGTCCGCGTCCAGGTACTGCATCAGGGACTTCCGGGCGAAGACGCCGAGCGGGATGACGCGGCCGTCCGAGCTGGCCACCTCGCTGCGCACCGACTGGTAGGGGCCGGCAACCAGCGCAGTGACGTAAGAGGAGAGCCGGGGAGTGGGGGAGAAGGCCCACACGGAGCGGGCACCGCCGTCGTCCGCTGCGGTGGTTTCCACGGGCGCCGGCGTGGGCGAGTTCGAGATGACGTCCCAGTGGGAGGGGGCCGTGACGGTGAACGTGAAGGTTGCCTTCAGGTCCGGCTGCTCGAAGACGGCGAACATCCTGCGCGAATCAGGAACCTCGAACTGCGTGTAGAGGTAGACCTCGTTGTCCACCGGATCCACGAAGCGGTGGAGTCCCTCGCCGGTGTTCATATACGGGGCATCGGCCACCACCGTGAGTTCGTTGTGTTCCTCGAGGTCCGGGAGCTGGATCCTGACGCCGTCCGCCACTGTGGCCGGATCAAGGCTCTTGCCGTTCAGGGTGACGCTGTGCACCGCGCGTGTGATTGCGTCTATGAATGTTGAGGACCCTGGCGTCGCGCTGAACTTCACCGTGGTGGTGCTGCCAAAGACCTCTCCGCCCCGGGTCAGGTCCAGGCTGACGTCATAGGATTCGACGGCGATCAGTTCGGCACGTTCGCTGGCTTCAGCTCGCGTCAGATTCATACCTGGCAAAGTGGGGCCTCCAGAAAGGTTGCGTCTGCCTGCTGGCGTGCCCAGCGGCGGCATTGTTCATTCTTGCATTCCGCCAGCCTTGGCAAGTAGCACGGCCCGGGATGGCTGCCGCGTGAGGCGGAAAGCCGCCGGCCGGCCGTGGGAGTAGCGTTAAATCATGGGAAAGTTCATGGAGTCGATGGACACGAAAGCCCTTCGGTTTGTGGTGGGGTTCCCGCTGCTGGTGGCGGCGGCCTTCGTGGTGTGCGCCTTCCTGATCCGGCCGGACCTTCCGGAGCCGCTCGCCATCCGGTGGACGGACGACGGCGGCGCCTCCTTCGCGCCCTTCGGCGCCTACGTCACGGCAGGAGCCTTAATGATCCTGGCCGGCGGCTGGCTGGTCCTCTTCCAGGCCGTGCCCGTCAGCAGGCCCGTGCTGATGCGCCGGATCATGATGGGCGCCGGGATGTTCTTCACGCTCTTCGTCACCAGCGCCCTCGCTGCCGGCATCGTGGGACAGGCAGGGCTGGCGGACGCCCGTGAATCCCATGTGGACATGACCGTCCTGGCACTCGGAAGCGGGGCGGCCCTGTCGCTCGGCGTGATTGTTGCCTTTACCTTCAAAGCGGACCAGCAGTGGTCACCGGACGACGACCGGGCCCTTCAACTGGCCATCGCGAGGGAGGCTGACCCCGACCTGACACGGGACGACATCCGGCTCTGGGTCCATGCCCGCAGTTCGGTATTCGTCATGATCGCCATCGCATCGCTGCTTCCGTCTGCCCTTATCGCCGTTGCCGTGCCCTGGCTCGGCGCGCTCCTCGTGCTCCTCGCGGCGACGGGCGCGGCGTTCCTGTTCGCGCGCATCAAAGCCGACCGCCGCGGCCTGAAAGTCCTGCTGGCCGGCATCGTTCCGGTCATGAACGTCCCGGCCGGAGCCATCTCGGGCGCTACCGCCGCCGAGGTGAAGGCCGCAGACTATGGGGGGTGGGGCTACCGGCACCACGGCGGCACTGCCGCCATGCTCGTCAGCAGCGGTCCCGCCGTCGTCGTCAGCAAAACCGACGGCCAGCGCCTCGCGGTGAGCGGGGGCAGTACTGCCTCGGCGGCGAGGCTGGCCGAGGTACTGACGCGGGTTGCTGAAAGGGCCCGGCCCGGCGGCGGGGCGGCGCCGACTCCCGGCCAGCCGGAGTCCTAGTATTCTTGACCGTGTTGTCCTGACCCTGGCCTGCGCCGTCCCGGCCGGCTGCCTGCGCCCCCAACCGAACGGATTCTGCTCGTGACATCATCCCCTGCCTTCCCGCGGGTCCACATCGCCACCGACCATGCGGGCATGGAACTGAGCGCCCACCTGGTGTCCCACCTGACAGCCAAGGGCTATGAGGTGGTGGACCACGGCCCCAAGGCCTACGACGCCCAGGACGACTACCCCTCTTTCTGCATCAATGCCGCCCTTGCCGTGGTTGCCGACCAGCAGGCAGGCATCCACGCCCTGGGCATCGTGTTGGGCGGCTCGGGCAACGGGGAGCAGATCGCCGCCAACAAGGTCAAGGGCGTCAGGGCTGCCCTGGCCTGGAACCACTCGACCGCCACACTCGCCCGCGAGCACAATGACGCCAATGTCGTGGCTGTCGGCGGCCGCCAGCACACGGTGGAGGAAGCGACCCGGCTGGTCGAGGCCTTCCTGACCGAGCCCTTCAGCAATGACGAGCGCCACGTCCGCCGCATCGGCAAGATCGCCGCCTACGAAGCAACCGGCGAGGTCATCGAGTAGTGCCCGAAGGGCATTCCGTCCGCCGCCTGGCGCGGCAGTTCGGGGACGTATTCGGCGGCCGGCGGCTCACTGTGTCCAGCCCGCAGGGCCGGTTCAGCGGAGGCGCCGCGCTCCTGGATGGGCGCACCCTGCTCGTGGCCGAGGCGCACGGCAAGCACCTGTTCCTGCACTTCGACAACACCTTGGTGCTGCATGTGCATCTGGGCCTGTACGGTGCCTGGAGTTTTGGCGGCGACAGCACGTTCGCCGGCTCCTCCAGCATCGGTGCCCCGCGCCGGGTGGGGGAGCGGGAGACGTTCCCGGACGCGAACGACGGCGACGGCGCCGGCACGAACGGAGGCAGCGCCTATGCCGGTCCGCCGGACCCCGTGGGGGCCGTGCGGGTCAGGCTGGCCAGCAGCAACGGGTGGGCCGACCTGAGGGGTGCCACCACCTGCGAGGCGATTACCGCGGCAGAGGCTGACGCCGTCCTCGCCCGGCTGGGGCCGGACCCGCTGCGGAACCTGCGGGGCGACGCCGGACGGTTCGCGGCCAATTTGCAGGGCCGGAAAACTCCGGTGGCTGCACTCCTGATGGACCAAAAGATCATCGCCGGCGTCGGCAACGTCTACCGCGCCGAGGTCCTTTTCCGCCGGCGTATCGATCCCTGGCTGCCGGGAACCGCACTGCCCGACGCCGAGGCACGCAAGTTGTGGCGCGACGTCGTGACCGTCATGAACGACGGCGTTGCCGACGGCCGCATCATCACCACAACGCCCAGGTACTGGTCGGAAAGCGGCAAGGCAACCGCCGCCGCCTTGAAAAGCGGGACCTTCCCGGCGCGGGACAATGCCCATTACGTCTACAAGCGGGACGGGATGCCGTGCCGGGTCTGCGGCACCACGGTGCTGATTGCTGAACTGGCGGGGCGCAAACTCTATTGGTGCCCCTTCTGCCAGCAGCAGGCGTGAACGGGGGCTGCCGGCAAAGTCCCCACGATGGCTTGCCGGCACCGGGGCCCAACGGATTAAAAAGAAAGGCCCCTCTTCGGAGGGGCCTGTCTGTTTGGAGGGGACGACGGGAATCGAACCCGCGTAATCAGTTTGGAAGACTGAGGCTTTACCATTAAGCTACGTCCCCGGAAGAACTGCATCTGCAATATTAGCAGGCCTGCAACTCCGGGCTGGCTGTTCAAGCCGGATACAACTAAACCTAATCCATGGGCTACGTGTCAAATGTGCAAACTGGGCGCGGATCACCGTAGACTTGCCTGTGCACTAACGGGGTGTAGCTCAGCTTGGCTAGAGCGCCTGCTTTGGGAGCAGGAAGTCGCAGGTTCAAATCCTGTCACCCCGACTCTGCGGCCCGGACCACTCGGCCTGGACAAAACATTGCGTTTGCAGAAACCCATCCCACAATCCCAGGAGTACTTAGACCGTGAAGAGCGCTGTCGAGAACCTCACCCCCACGCGGGTCAAGCTCAATGTTGAGGTCCCCTTTGAGGAATTGAAGCCCAGCATCGACTCGGCCTACAAGACCGTTGCTTCGCAGATCCAGGTCCCGGGCTTCCGTAAGGGCAAAGTCCCCGCCAAGCTCATCGACCAGCGCGTCGGCCGCGGCTACGTCCTGGAGACTGCCATCAACGAAGGCCTCAACGGCTGGTACCAGGCCGCTGTGCAGGAATCCGGCATCCGCCCCCTGAGCCGCCCCGAGGTTGAGATCACCGAGGTCCCGGACCCCTCCGCAACGGACGGCGGACTGAAGTTCGCTGCCGAGGTGGACGTCCGCCCGGAGATCGAGCTCCCGGACTACTCCGGCATCAAGGTTGAAGTTGCTGCGGCCGAGTCCTCCGACGAGGACGTGGACAAGGCCCTCGACGAACTGCGCGGCCGCTTCGGCACGCTCAAGTCCGTGGACCGCCCCGCCGCGGACGGCGATTTCCTCACCATCGACATCACCGCCAGCATCGACGGCGAAGAGGTTGACTCCGCTTCCGGCCTGTCCTACCAGGTGGGTGCCGGCACCATGCTCGACGGGCTCGACGAAGCCGTCACCGGGCTCAGCGCCGAGGAAGACGCCATCTTCGACACCACTCTGGTGGGCGGCGACCACGCCGGCGAAGCCGCCCAGGTCAAGGTCGTCGTCAAGGCCGTCAAGGAGCGCGAACTCCCCGAGGCAAACGATGACTTCGCCCAGCTGGCTTCCGAGTTCGACACCCTCGCCGAACTGCGCGAAGACCTGGCCAAGCAGGCCGCAGACTCCAAGGTTGTGGAGCAGGGCGTCGAGGCCCGCGACAAGGTCCTGGACAAGCTCGTTGAGCTCGTTGAGGTTCCCGTTCCGGACTCCGTCGTTGAAGAGCAGCTCGAGGCCCACTTCAAGGAGGGCAGCGGGCACGGTGAAGGCGAGCACGACACCGAGGAGCACCGCGAAGAGGTTCGTGCCAACACGGCCCGCGCCTTCCAGAACGAAATCATCCTCGACGCCATTGCCGAGAAGGAAGAAGTCAACGTCAGCCAGAACGAGCTGATCGACTACATCGTGACCACCGCCAGCCAGTACGGCATGGACCCGAACCAGTTCGCCCAGATCATCGACCAGAGCGGCCAGGTTCCCATGATGGTTTCCGAGGTCCGCCGCCGCAAGGCGCTGGCCGTCGTCCTGGGCCAGGCTGAGGTCACCGACACCGAGGGCAAGGCCGTGGACCTGAGCGACTTCGTCCGTCCCGGCGGCGAAGAGGAAGTTCCCGCAGCCGAAGCTGTCGAGGCCGAGGCTGAGACCGCCGAGGCAGCCGTCGAGGAAGACACGGCAGAGGCCAAGGCCCAGGCCTAAGAGTCACTGAGTGGACGGCCCCCGGATCATTGGATCCGGGGGCCGTTTGCGTTGGATCCTGCTGCTTCGCACCGGCCCTGCCGATCGTGCGCCGTCAGCGAACAGCCGCGGATGCGCGAACAAAACACCGCTGAAACCGGTTAGTGTCCAAGTAGTGATTTTCAGTGATGTCACCGTCACCAGCGAGAGGTAAGTACACATGTCACAGCACGCAGAGTCCCCCCGGATGGCTACTGTCGATCCCGCAGCCCAGGACAACTACATCTACAACCGTCTCCTGAAAGAGCGGATCATCTGGCTGGGCTCAGAGGTGCGTGACGACAACGCCAACGCCATCTGCTCGCAGCTGCTCCTGCTGTCCGCCGAGAACCCGGACAAGGACATCTACCTCTACATCAACTCCCCGGGCGGCTCGGTGACGGCAGGCATGGCCATCTACGACACCATGCAGTTCATCCCCAACGACGTCGTCACGGTAGCCACCGGCCTGGCCGCCTCGATGGGACAGTTCCTGCTGTCTTCCGGCACCAAGGGCAAGCGCTACGCGACCCCCAACGCCCGCGTCCTGATGCACCAGCCCTCCGGCGGCATCGGCGGCACCGCCTCGGACATCAAGATCCAGGCCGAGCTCATCCTGCACATGAAGAAGGTCATGGCGGAACTGACGGCCGAGCAGACCGGCCAGACCGTCGAGACCATCCTCAAGGACAACGACCGGGACAAGTGGTTCACGGCAACCGAGGCCCTGGAGTACGGCTTCTTCGACAAGATCGCCGCCCACGCCGGCTCTGTATCCGGTGGCGGCGGAACGGCCAACGGGTCTTCCGGCGAGTCAGCGTCCGAACAGTAATCCGGCACAGAGAAAACTTAGATCAGGAGCAACAAAAATGACCTACAACTTCGGATCGACTGCCGGTAACCTTCCGACCAGCCGTTATGTCCTGCCCCAGTTCGAGGAACGCACTCCGTACGGCTTCAAGCGCCAGGACCCCTACACCAAGCTCTTCGAAGACCGCATTATCTTCCTTGGTGTGCAGGTGGATGACGCCTCTGCCGATGACGTCATGGCCCAGCTGCTGGTCCTCGAGTCCACTGACCCGGACCGCGACATCACCCTCTACATCAACTCGCCCGGCGGCTCTTTTACCGCCATGACGGCCATCTACGACACCATGCAGTACATCCGCCCCGAGATCCAGACGGTCTGCCTCGGCCAGGCCGCAAGCGCCGCTGCCGTACTGCTGGCGGCAGGTACTCCCGGAAAGCGCCTGGCCCTCCCGAACGCCCGCGTCCTGATCCACCAGCCGGCGCTGTCCGGCGGCCAGGGCGGACAGGCCTCAGACCTGGAGATCCAGGCAGCCGAAGTCATGCGGATGCGCTCCTGGCTGGAAGACACGCTCGCCCACCACTCGGGACGGACGTCAGAGCAGGTCAACAACGACATCGAGCGCGACAAGATCCTCACCGCGGCAGAAGCGCAGACGTACGGCCTGATCGACCAGGTCCTGGATTCACGGAAGATCAAACCGCAGGCGATCAGCCGGTAACGGTAAAGTAATGGGCCGGTGGGGCCAATCATTTGGCTCCACCGGCCTTTTCCTTCCACCCTGGGAAGCGAATGTGACCTAGAGTGGATGGTGTCACAACCGGTCCGTGCAGGCCCGGTGGAGATTCCAGCAACGGAGCAAGGCTGCCTGGCAGCAGGATACTAAGGGGTTCACATATGGCTCGGATTGGCGAGAGCACGGATCTGCTGAAGTGCTCTTTCTGCGGAAAGAGCCAAAAGCAGGTGCGCAAGCTCATAGCCGGGCCCGGTGTCTACATCTGCGATGAATGCATTGAGCTCTGCAACGAGATCATTGAAGAGGAGCTCGCGGAAGTTGCTGACCTGGGAAGCTTCGAACTTCCCAAACCGCGCGAGATCTTCGATTTCCTGCAGGAGTACGTCATTGGCCAGGAGCCTGCCAAGCGTTCCCTCGCCGTCGCCGTCTACAACCACTACAAGCGCATCCAGGCCGGCCACGCCCCTAAATCCGGAAGCCTTGCCGACGGCGGCCACCACGACGACGTCGAGATTGCCAAGTCCAACATCCTGCTCATCGGCCCCACCGGCTGTGGCAAGACCTACCTCGCCCAGACCCTCGCCCGCCGCCTGAACGTTCCCTTCGCCGTAGCTGACGCCACGGCCCTGACCGAGGCCGGGTACGTCGGTGAAGACGTGGAGAACATCCTCCTCAAGCTCATCCAGGCCGCCGACTACGACGTGAAGAAGGCTGAGCAGGGCATCATCTACATCGATGAGATCGACAAGATTTCCCGCAAGAGCGAAAACCCCTCCATCACCCGCGACGTATCCGGCGAAGGCGTCCAGCAGGCGCTCCTGAAGATCCTGGAAGGCACGGTTGCCTCCGTCCCGCCGCAGGGCGGCCGGAAGCACCCGCACCAGGAATTCATCCAGATTGACACCACAAACGTCCTCTTTATCGTGGCGGGCGCCTTTGCCGGCCTGGAAGAGATCATCGGGTCGCGGTCCGGACGGAAGGGCATAGGCTTCGGCGCCCCCCTGAACGAGGCCAGCAAGAAGGTGGATTCCTACGGTGAAGTGATGCCCGAGGACCTGCTGAAATTCGGCCTGATCCCCGAGTTCATCGGCCGGCTTCCCGTGATCACCACCGTCTCCAACCTGGACCGCGATGCCCTGATCCAGATCCTGTCCACACCCAAGAACGCCCTTGTGAAGCAGTACCAGAAGATGTTCCAGATAGACGGCGTGGAACTGGTGTTTGACGACACAGCCCTTGACGCCATTGCGGAGCAGGCGCTGGAGCGCGGCACCGGCGCCCGGGGGCTGCGGGCCATCATGGAGGAAGTGCTGCTTCCTGTCATGTTCGATCTCCCCAGCCGCGAAGACGTTGCCAGCGTGATCATCACCGAGGACGTCGTGCTGAGGGGTGCGGAACCGACCATCGTTCCCCACGTCGCCAAGCGCCGTAAGTCTGCCTGACTTCCCGGCACAGCGCCGTTACCCGCAGTAGCCCTTACACGTCGTGGCTGCCCCGCGCCACTGAGACCAGCGAAGGAATTCCCTATGACTGAGCCCGCTAAGAACACGGCCGACTTCTGGTTCGATCCGCTGTGCCCGTTCGCCTGGATCACCTCGCGCTGGATAGGCGAAGTGGAGGGCGTCCGCGACATCGGGACGGAGTGGCACGTGATGAGCCTGGCCGTCCTTAACGAAGGCCGGGACCTGGAACCTGCCTACCGCGAATCGATGGACAACGCCTGGGGTATGGTCCGGGTGATCATCGCGGCCCAGGAGGAACACGGCAAGGGCACGGTCAAGCCACTCTACGACGCCATGGGCTCGTTGATCCATGAACAGGGCGAAAAGGACCGCGACCTGGTGATCGCCAAAGCACTTGCTGAATGCGGCCTTCCCGCTTCACTGGCCGGAGCCGCCGCCACCGACGCCTACGACCGCCAGCTCCGGGCCAGCCACGAGGAAGGCATCTCGCGGGTGGGCCAGGACGTTGGAACGCCGGTTGTGGCCTTCAACGGGACGGCATTCTTCGGTCCCGTGCTTACCCGGATCCCGCGGGGCGAGGAAGCCGGCAAGCTGTGGGACGCCACCACCGCGATTGCTTCCTACCCGCATTTCTTCGAATTGAAGCGGAGCAGGACCGAACGTCCGGAATTCAACTAGGCCCGGCCCCTCCGGAAGCCCCGGCGGGAGTGCCCGGAGACCCGGCTGAACTACTCGTTTGTAGTTCAGCCGGGGCTCTTGCGCATCGCGGTAGCCGGGACAACAATAGTTCTTACCCACTTCGAAAGAAGTGGGACGCAGAAACCAAAGATTCAGTGATATGCATTCGACGCAGCCATCGGCAAAGTCAGGATGCAAGCTACAAGTGACGAACGTAGGAAGACCTGAAGATCGGCGGATTCTGCCAGACCATCAAGACGTCACCGGATGGCCGAAAAGTCGAAGCCCCACCAACGGCAAAACGCTGATGGGGCTTCCCCTTTGCCCGAAAACAGGGCCCAAGGCTGCGGCTATGCTTTCGCCGGCTCCTCCGTGACGGCCAGTTCCACACCGGTGACAGCCAGCTCGCCCTCGCCCACCACTATTGAAATTTCGCGGGCGTTGGAGGCTGCCTTCAGGTCGGCCAGGCCGGCATTCAGTTGCCCTGCGAGTCCAGCTGGAGCCGTGATGGTCGCAGTCAGGACTTCCGTGCGCTGCTTCACCTTCGCCTCGGATTTGGCCTTGCGGACACCGCTGAGGGCAACACCAACCGTTGCGAGCATGGTGGTGTCGCCGCCCGGCACCGCCAGGGCGGCCGGCCACGCGGCGCGGTGGACCGAGCCCTTGCGCCACCAGCTCCACACCTCTTCAGTGGCGAACGGCAGGAACGGCGCGAAGAGCCGCAGCAGGGCGTCCAGGGTGGTGGCGAGGGCTGCCAGCACCGAGGCCTGTTCGGCTTCGCCCGCAGCCCCGTAGGCCCTGTCCTTGATGAGCTCCACGTAGTCGTCGGTGAACTGCCAGAAGAAGCTTTCCGTGATCTGCAGCGCCCGTGCGTAGTCGTAGTTCTCGAAGGCCTTCGTGGACTGGGCCACAACGTCGGCGAGCTGTGCCAGGACCGCGCGATCGAGCGGATTGGTGAGGACGGAGAGGTCAGCGGACAGCACCGAGTCCTCCGTGGCGCCCAGGTTCAGGACGAACTTGGACGCATTGAGCAGCTTGATGGCCAGGCGCCGGCCGATCTTCATCTGGGCGATCTCGTAGGCTGTGTCCGCACCGAGCTTGGCCGAAGCGGCCCAGTACCGGACAGCGTCCGAGCCGTATTCCTCCAGCACATCGGTGGGTACCACCACGTTGCCCTTGGACTTGGACATCTTCTTGCGGTCCGGGTCCAGGATCCAACCGGAGATGGCGGCGTGCTTCCACGGCGCGCTGTTTTCCAAGGCGTCCGCGCGCACCACCGAGGAGAACAGCCAGGTCCGGATGATGTCGTGGCCCTGGGGCCGGACGTCAAAGGGGAAGACCTTGGCGAAGAGGTCTTCGTCGCGCTTCCAGCCGCCCACGATCTTTGGAGTCAGGGAGGAAGTGGCCCAGGTGTCCAGGATGTCCGCGTCCCCGGTGAAGCCGCCGGGAACATCGCGCTGGCTTTCGTCGAAGCCGGGAGCGGCGTCCGCTGCCGGGTCCACCGGCAGCTGCCCGTCGGAGGGCACGATGGGGGAGTCGTAGTCCGGGTTGCCGTCGGCGTCCAGGGGGTACCAGACGGGGATGGGCACGCCGAAGAAGCGCTGGCGGGAAACCAGCCAGTCACCGTTCAGGCCGGAAATCCAGTTCTCGTAGCGGGAACGCATGAAGGCAGGATGGAAGTCGATCTCCCGGCCCCGTGCGATGAGCCGCTCCCTGCGGTCCTCGTCGCGTCCACCGTTGCGGATGTACCACTGCCGGGACGTGACCACTTCCAGGGGCTTGTCGCCCTTTTCGTAGAAGTTCACGGGATGCATGATCTTCTTGGGCTCGCCCTCAAGCAGGTCTGCGGCGGTGAGGAGCTTCACCACTTCTTCCTTGGCGCTGAAGACTGTCTTGCCGGCAATCGCGGCGAAGGCCTCGCGGCCGGCAGCGGTGGTGATCCACTCGGGAGCCTCGCTGACGATCCGGCCGTCCCGGCCAACGATGGCGCGGGTGGGCAGCTGCAGTTCGCGCCACCAGGTGACGTCGGTCAGGTCACCGAACGTACACACCATGGCGATGCCGGAGCCCTTGTCCGCCTTGGCGAGCGGGTGCGCCTTCACCTCAACCTCGACGCCGAAGACGGGCGATGTGACCTTCTTGCCGAACAGCGGCTGGTACCGTTCGTCGTCGGGATTTGCCACCAGTGCGGCGCAGGCGGCCAGCAGTTCGGGACGGGTGGTCTCGATGTGGATCTTCTGTCCGTCCTCGGTGAAGAACGGGTAGCGGTAGTAGGCTCCGGGGACCTCGCGGTCTTCGAGTTCGGCCTGGGCCACTGCGGTACGGAAGGTTACGTCCCAGAGGGTGGGTGCCTCGGCCATGTAGGCGTCGCCCGCCGCCAGATTGGCCAGGAACGCGCGCTGCGAGACCGCCCGCGAGTTGTCGTCGATGGTCCGGTATGTCAGCTCCCAGTCGACGGACAGGCCCAGTGTCTGGAAGAGGTTTTCGAAGACCTTCTCGTCCTCAACCGCCAGCTCTTCGCAGAGCTCGATGAAGTTCCTTCGGGAGACGACGTCGAAGTCCCGCTGGTTCTTCGCCGGCTGCGCCGGCGGCCGGTAGTCAGGGTTGTACGGGATGGAGGGGTCGCAGCGGACGCCGTAGAAGTTCTGGACCCGGCGCTCGGTGGGCAGGCCGTTGTCGTCCCAGCCCATCGGGTAAAAGACGTTCTTTCCGGTCATGCGCTGGTAGCGCGCCAGCACGTCAGTCTGCGTGTAGGAGAACATGTGCCCCACGTGCAGTGAACCGGAGGCGGTGGGCGGGGGAGTGTCAATCGAATAGACCTGGTCCCGGGTGGTCTCCCGATTGAACTTGTAGGTCCCCTCGGCCAGCCAGCGCTGCGTGAGCGCAGCTTCGAGTCCCTCGAGGGCCGGCTTGTCCGGAACGTTGATGGGGGTGGTGGTGGGCGTGTCTGTACCCTGTTTGTCTTCAGCCATCTGCCAATTGTTTCATGTCCCGCCGCTTCCGCCCGCCCTGCGTCCATGAGGCACCCCGTGAGCTGCGGTTCATCCGCCGACTCATCGGGAGGCGCCCGTTCGGCAGCCCCGGTTAGGGTGGTGCCATGACTGACATTTCGCAGAAAAAAGCAGCATTGGTGACCGGCGCAAGCAGCGGAATCGGAGAGGCCACCGTCCGTGCCCTCGCGGCGGAGGGTTGGACCGTGTTTGCGGTCGCCCGCCGCGCGGATCGCCTCGCCGCCCTGGCGCAGGAGACCGGCGCCGTCGCAGTCCCCGCCGACATTTCCGAGGACGACGACGTGTCCAGGCTTGTGGCGGAGGTGGCCGAAGCGGGCGGCATCGACACGCTGATCAACATCGCCGGCGGTGCCAGGGGCGCCGACACCATCGCAGCAGCCGACACGGAGGACTGGGAGTGGATGTACCGTGTCAACGTGCTGGGCACCATGAAACTCATCCGGGCGTTCCTGCCGATGCTGCGCGCCAACGGCGAAGGGACGGTGCTCAACCTGACCTCCACGGCGGGGTTGGCAGCCTATGAGGGCGGCGGCGGGTACAACGCGGCGAAATTCGCCCAGCACGCCCTGACCGTGGCCCTTCGGCTGGAGGAAGCCGAGCACAACGTCCGGGTCATCGAGGTGGCACCGGGGCTGGTCCAGACGGAGGAGTTCGCTTTGAACCGGCTCGGTGACCGGCAGGCCGCGGACAAGGTCTACCAAGGGGTGGAGAAGCCGCTCACTGCAGGTGACGTGGCCGGAGTGGTGCGGTACGCAGTGAGCGTTCCGCACCACGTCAACCTCGACCAGATTGTGGTCCGCCCGGTGGCGCAGGCAGCAAACTACAAACTGATCCGGAAGAACTGACCGCAGCAACCCGGCCGGCATCCCCGTGGGCGGCCGGGGCTTCGGGGATCAGCCCGCGGGGACGTCAAGGACCGCCGTGACCGCCGCATGGTCGCTTCCGGCTACCCGGTGCACTACGTAGCCGGAGCTTCCGATGTCCGGGCTTGTCACGACGTGGTCGATGGTGATGCCGGGCAGCAGTTGTCCGTCCATGGGCCAGGTGGGCACCAGCCGTGCGCCGGCCGCGACGCCCACGTCCACAAGGCCAGGACCGTCCCCGCCGCCCAGGAGGTTGCGGAAATCGGCGTGATCGTACGTGGCGTTGAAGTCTCCCATGAGGAGCCTGCTCCCGCCGCCGGCGGCCACCTTTTTGACGGCGGCCAGGTCACTGCGCCATTCCCCTGCCTTGTGTTCAACCGGTGCCCGGGTGTGGACATTGGTCACCTCCAGCACCCCGGCCCGGCCCTGGGACGTAACGGTAATCCGCACGATGGGCATCCGGAACGCAGTGCCGGGAACCTGCCCGGCTTTTTCAAGGGGGAACCGCGAGTACACAGCGCTGCCACCTGCATTATTGGCGGGATCCGTCACCCTATGCTGCAGGAGCGCGTCCAGGCCTTCGGCGGCAAGGCGCTCCTGGAAAGCCTGGGAATGCTCCTGCACGGCGAGCACATCTATCCGGTTCTCCTGCACCAGGCGCACAACCGTGCGGGCATCGGCCCGGCCGAGCTTCGAGTTGAAACTCATCACCCTTAACTCCACTGTTGGTCCGTTGCTGGGCACCCGCTTGCCGGCCGGGAGCGGGAAGAGCCAGAAGGCGATGCAGGCCAGCAGCGCCGAACTGACGGCAGCCTGCCAGCGGTTTCGGCCCAACAGGGCCAGCAGGAGTGCCGCTCCGGCCGGTGCCGCCAGCCACGGGGTGAAAGCAAGCAGTTGGATTGCGCGCAACGGCCACGCGGCAGGGACGGCGCGAAAAATGGACAGGCCCACCATCGGCACCATAAGGAGGAACCAGAGCCATGCGTATGCCCTGCCCGGACGCAATGCCGGCCGAAGCCGTGCAGAGTTGGCCATGTGCTTGAGTCTAGGCATCGGGCCGCACTTGCGCAGCAGGGAAGTGCACCGGCCCAAGGTGCCGGAATGGCGATGGACCGGCGGCGATAGTAGACTCAGAGATGGCTATGACCCGGCAATCACCGGTGAGCTTCCGGAAGAACACGCATACTGCCGTTACGGGGTACGCGCCAGTAGAACCGGACGGGTAAGCCCGTCACAGCAGTCAATGAGCGGCCGTCGCGGCGCCAGTTCCCTTCGGGGAACACGCAGCGACGGTAAGTGAGGTGGTACCGCGGTGAGCGTGGGGTCCGGCGGACAACACGGCAAGCCGTCCTCGCATCCTGAACGGAACAGCACGGCGCAGGCCGGCAGTTCGCCAAGCTCAACCCAGGATGTCGACATGACGTATTACCCCAAGGCCTCAGCCTCCACTTCTGCCAGCGCGTCGTCCAGCGGCGGTGCCGCTGTTTCCGCCTCCGTGAAGTTTCCGGAGATCGAAGAGCGCATCCTGAAGTACTGGGACCAGGACGGCACCTTCCAGGCCAGCATCGACCAGCGCAGCGCGGACGCTCCCGGCGGCGAGCCCGGCAGCAACGAGTTCGTCTTCTACGACGGCCCGCCCTTCGCCAACGGCCTGCCGCACTACGGGCACCTGCTGACCGGCTACGCCAAAGACCTGGTGGGCCGCTACCAGACCCAGCGCGGCAAGCGCGTGGAGCGCCGTTTCGGCTGGGACACCCACGGCCTGCCCGCCGAGCTTGAGGCCATGAAGCAGTTGGGCATGACGGACAAGACCCAGATCGAAGCTATGGGCATCGACAAGTTCAATGACGCCTGCCGCGCCTCCGTGATGAAGTACGCCGACGAGTGGCGCAATTACGTCACCCGCCAGGCTCGCTGGGTGGACTTCGACAACGACTACAAGACCCTCAACGTGGAGTACATGGAGTCCGTCCTCTGGGCCTTCAAGCAGCTGCACGAAAAGGGCCTGACCTACAACGGCTACCGGGTTCTTCCGTACTGCTGGAAGGACGAGACGCCGCTGTCCAACCATGAGCTGCGGATGGACGACGACGTCTACAAGAACCGGCAGGACCAGACGGTCACGGTGACCTTCCCCATCACCGCGGGGGATTCGGAGCTGTCCCGGCAGCTTGCCGGCGTCCAGGCCCTCGCCTGGACCACCACGCCCTGGACGCTGCCCACCAACGCGGCGCTCGCCGTCGGCCCTTCCATCACTTACGCTGTGCTGCCTGCCGGCCCGAACGGCATCAAGGCTGCCTCCGCGGAGGCGCCCGTCACGGGAAGCTTCCTGTTGGCGGCCGACCTGGTGGGCAACTACGCCAAGGACCTGGGCTATGAGGATTTCGAGGCCGCCCAGGCCGCAGTGGTTTCCACCCACACCGGCACGGAACTCGAAGGGCTTGCGTACCAGCCGCTGTGGCAGGACTTCGCAGACAACGAAAAGTACGGCATGGAGAACGCCTGGCGGATCCTGGTTGCCGACTACGTCACCACCAGTGACGGCACCGGCATCGTCCACCAGTCGCCTGCCTACGGCGAGGATGACCAGAAGGTGTGCGAGGAGGCCGGCATTCCGGTGATCCTTTCCGTGGACGAAGGCGCCAGGTTCCTGCCGCTGTTCAAGCACGGGGACCTGCACGACATCGCGGGCCTGCAGGTGTTCGAGGCCAACAAGCCCATCACGCAGGTGCTGCGTGCCCAGGGCCGGCTGGTCAAGCAGGCCAGCTACGAGCACAGTTACCCGCACTGCTGGCGCTGCCGCAACCCGCTGATCTACCGTGCCGTCTCCTCCTGGTACGTGGAAGTCACCAAGTTCAAGGACCGCATGTCCGAGCTGAACCAGGAGATCAACTGGATCCCGGGCAACGTCAAGGACGGCCAGTTCGGCAAGTGGCTGGAGAACGCCCGCGACTGGTCCATCAGCCGCAACCGCTACTGGGGCAGCCCCATCCCCGTGTGGCAGTCCACCGATCCCGAATACCCCCGCACGGACGTTTACGGCTCGCTCGCCGAGATCGAGGCGGACTTCGGCCGCCTGCCGCTGAACAAAGACGGCCAGGTGGACCTGCACCGCCCGTTCATCGACGAACTGACCAGGCCCAACCCGGACGATCCCCGAACTCCCGAAGAAGGCCAGTCCGTGATGCGCCGCGTGGAGGACGTCCTGGACGTCTGGTTCGACTCCGGCTCCATGCCCTACGGCCAGGTGCACTACCCGTTCCAGAACGAGGCCTGGTTCGACACCCACAACCCCGCCGACTTCATCGTGGAGTACATCGGCCAGACCCGCGGCTGGTTCTACATGCTGCACATCCTCTCCACGGCACTGTTCGACCGGCCGGCCTTCCGCAACGTCATCAGCCACGGCATCGTGCTGGGCTCTGACGGGCAGAAGATGTCCAAGAGCCTGCGCAACTACCCGGACGTGTCGGAGGTCCTGGACCGCGACGGCTCGGACGCCATGCGCTGGTTCCTGATGTCCAGCCCCATCCTCCGCGGCGGCAACCTCGTGGTCACCGAGCAGGGAATCCGCGACGGCGTCCGCCAGGTCATCCTGCCGCTGTGGAACGTGTACAGCTTCTTCACGCTCTACACCAACGCGGCCAATGGCGGGGCGGGCTACGACGCGAAGCTGCGCTATGACGGCTACGCCGACACCCTGGACCAGTACCTGCTCGCCAACACCGGCGAGCTGGTCCGCAATATGACCGCCCAGCTGGACAGCTATGACATCTCCGGCGCCTGCGACGAACTGCGCAGTTACCTGGACATGCTCACCAACTGGTACGTCCGCCGGAGCCGGCAGCGGTTCTTCGACGAGAGCGTCGACGCCTTCGACGCTCTCTACACCGCGCTGGAAACCGTCGCCCGCGTAGCCGCATCCCTGCTGCCGCTGGTTTCCGAGGAGATCTGGCGCGGGCTCACGGGCGGGCGCTCCGTGCACCTGGCCGACTGGCCGGACGCCGGGCTGTTCCCGGCCAACCCGGGGCTGGTCGAGGCGATGGACCGCGTACAGCAGATCTGCTCCACCGGGTCCTCCCTGCGCAAGGCCGCGAACCTGCGCGTGCGCCTCCCGCTGCAGGAACTTACGGTCGTGGCACCCGGTGCAGGCGCGCTGGGAGGCTTTGCCGCCGTCGTCGCCGATGAACTGAACCTGCGCTCGGTCCGCCTGCTCGACGCCGAGGCCGCCTCCCCGGAGGAGTTCGGCATCGAGCAGAAGCTCGTGGTCAACGCACGGGCTGCCGGCCCGCGCCTGGGCAAGAACGTCCAGCAGGCCATCAAGGGCTCCAAGTCCGGTGACTGGTCCGTTAGCGAAGCCGGGGTGGTCACCGCCGGCGGCCTCGAGCTCGAGCCGCAGGAGTACGTCCTGGAAACCGTCGTGGCTGAAGCCGCAGAGGGTGCCGGCTCACGTGCAGCCGCTGTCCTTCCCGGGGGCGGCTTTGTGGTCCTGAACACCGAGGTCACCCCGGAACTGGAAGCAGAGGGACTGGCCCGGGACATGATCCGCGCCATCCAGCAGGCCCGCAAGGACGCCGGGCTGAACGTCAGCGACCGGATCCGGACCACCGTGGCTGCCCGGCAGAACGTCGTGGACGCCCTGCTCGCCAACGCCGACCTGGTCAAGGGTGAGACCCTCACCGTTGACCTGGCGGCAGAACCTTCGGACGCCGCCGAGCCGGCTGTCGCCGTCGAAAAAGTAGAGGCCTGATCCATGACTGACGAATTTTCCGTAGAGAGCGTCTACGCCGAACTGCTGGGCAGGGCGCCGGAAAACAAGATGGAGCCGCGCCTCGCGCCGCTGTTCCGCGCCATGGACGTGCTGGGGGAGCCCAACAAGGCGTTCCCGATCATCCACGTGACCGGCACCAACGGCAAGACCTCCACCGCCCGCATGATCGAATCGGTGCTGAGGGCCCACGGCCTCAGCACCGGACGGTACACCAGCCCGCACCTGTCCAAGGTCACTGAGCGGATCAGCATCGACGGCCACCCGGTTTCCGACGAGACGTTCGTCCGGATCTGGGACGAAATCCGTCCCTACCTGGAGATCGTGGACTCCGAGCTTGAAGCCGAGGGCCAGCCCCGGCTCACCTACTTCGAATGCCTCACCATCCTTGGCTTCGCAATCTTCGCGGACCAGCCGGTCAACGTGGCCGTCATCGAGGTGGGCCTGGGCGGGATCACCGATGCCACCAACGTGGGCGACGGGCAGGTCTCCGTCATCACGCCCATTTCCCTTGACCACACGGACCTCCTGGGCGACACCACGGAGGACATCGCCCATGAGAAGGCGGGAATCATCAAGCCGGGCGGCTACCTCATCAGCGCCGCCCAGCCCCTGGACGCGGCCCAGGTCCTGCTGGAGAAGGCAAAGGACGTGGGCGTGCCGTTCCGCTTCGAAGGCGTGGAATTCGGCGTTGAGTCCCGGACCGTGGCGGTGGGCGGGCAGATGGTGAGCATCCAGGGCATCGCCGGCCGGTACCCCGAACTCCTGGTCCCGCTGCACGGCGCGCACCAGGCGCAGAACGCCGCGGTGGCCGTGGCCGCGATCGAGGCATTCTTCGGGGGCGAAAAGGAACTCGACTTCGACGTGCTGCAGGAAGGCTTCGCCAACGTGACGTCGCCGGGCCGGCTTGAAGTGGTCCGGACCGCGCCCACCATCATTGTGGATGCAGCCCATAACCCGGATGGCATCAAGGCGTCGGCTGCCGCCCTGCAGGAAGCCTTCAACTTCACCAGGCTGGTTCCGGTAGTGGGGGTGCTGAAGGAAAAGGACGCCGAGGAGATCCTCCGGCAGCTCAAGGAGTCGCTGGGCGGGATCGCGGAGGAATTCTGCTTCACCCAGTCGAACTCCCCGCGGGCAGTCCCTGCCGCGGAACTGGCCGAACTCGCGGTTGAGCTTGGCTTCGGCGAGGACAACGTGCACATCGCGGAGAAGCTCGACGACGCCCTTGAGTGGGCAGTGGAACGCGCCGAAGCCAACGACGACCTGTCCGGGGGAGTCCTGGTGACAGGCTCCATCACCCTCGTTGCCGAGGCCCGGATCCTGCTCGGAAAGACGGAGGCCTGAGTGCCCAAGTTGACCAAAGCCCAGCGTGAGTGGCGCCCGGGCATGCCCAGGAAGCGCCGCTCCACCAAGGTGATGTTCGCATCCACCGTGCTGCTGCTGGAAGCCTTCGTCATGTTCTTCGCCACCCTGGCAGTGTTCGGACTTCGCCGCGGGGAGTTCCCGCCGGCCCTCATCCTCGGTGTGGGGATCGGGCTCAGTGTCGTGATGATCGTGGCCTGCGCGTTCCTCACCAGGCCCTGGGGCATCGGGCTGGGCTGGATCCTGCAGCTCGTCCTGGTCCTGACCGGCATCTTCGAGCCCGCCATGTTCCTGGTCGGCGCCCTGTTCGCAGCGGCCTGGTGGTACGGCATCCGCACCGGAATCCGGCTGGACCGCGAGGCCGGGGAGCGCGCCCGCGAGCAGGCGGAGTGGGAGGCGGCGCACCCGGACCAGGCGGCTGGACCGGGGCAGCAGCCGCAGTCCCCGTAGGCAAAGTCCCCGTAGACTTGTCCCCGAAACCCATCCCAACGCATTGGAGCAGTCGTGACCACTGAGCGCACCCTCGTCCTGATCAAGCCCGACGGCGTCGCCCGCAACCTCACCGGCGCCATCCTGGCCCGGATCGAAGCCAAGGGCTACACCCTGGCCGAACTCAAGAAGGTAGACGCCTCGCGCGAACTCCTGGAGCAGCACTATGAGGAGCACGTCGGCAAGCCCTTCTACGAGCCCCTCGTGGAATTCATGCTCAGCGGCCCCGTTGTTGCGGCGATCTTCGAGGGCCACCGGGTCATCGAGGGATTCCGTTCCCTTGCCGGCACCACCGATCCCACCACGGCGGCCCCCGGCACCATCCGCGGCGACTTCGGCCGTGACTGGGGCCTGAAGGTCCAGCAGAACCTGGTGCACGGCTCCGACTCCACCGATTCCGCGGAGCGCGAGATCAAGATCTGGTTCCAGGGCTGACCGCCCGGGGACAGCAAAAAGCCCCTGGTTCTTCGGAACCAGGGGCTTTTCCCGTCCGCAGGCCTAGAAGCCTGACGTGCCGGCAAAAACCTGGATAAAGGCGAAGAAGATGGTGGCGATAACGGCCACGTAGAGCAGTGCGGTGATGATCCAGCCGGAGTCGCCCAGGATGCGGGCGGCCTTGGCAGGTACCGGGATCACGCCCGCGCTGATGTTCCGGATGGTCACCCACACGAAGAGCGGAATCATTGCCGCCCACACAATCATGCAGAACGGGCACAGGATGTGGATGACGTACAGCGCCTGCGACCATAGCCACACCACAAACGCGAAGCCCAGCGTGACGCCGGCCTGCAGGCCAAGCCAGTACCACCGGGCGAAGTTGGCGCCGGCCAGCAGCGCCATTCCCACCGTGATGGTGATGGCGAACGCCACGATGCCGATGAACATGTTGGGGAAGCCGAACAGCGAGCTTTGCCACGTCTGCATCACCTGGCCGCAGGAGATCCAAGGGTTCACATCGCACACCGTGGTGTGGTTAGGGTCCTTGAGGACCTCCAGCTTCTCCAGGACCAGTGCTCCGGACGCGAGCCAGCCAACCACCCCGGTGACCACCAGCAGCCAGCCGAGGGGCCGGTCGCGGGTCATGGGCGGGCGGGCTCCAGCCGCACTGGTGTCCGGGTCAAGAGTCCGTTCCGGCGCGTGGGTGCCGCTGACGGGGGAAATGCTGGGCATTGGCAAGGCGTCCTTTTCATCGGGTGCTCCTTGCCCGATTGTAACGCCGGCGGCTGGAAAGACCCTTCAGGGAGGGAACAGGCAGCGCCTCTTCCGCCGTGGAATAGTCCGGGTATGAGAGAATGAACGTGGCTGGAACCCGATCCACATTCGGATTCCGGTCCGGTGGCTTGTTCGCAAGACCGCCAATGATGAGCAGCGCAGGCTTTGGATTTGTCAATCCGGCCTCCCGCAACTCCATTGGGCGGCACCTGGTTGTGACACGTGGAACAACGGGTTTTTGAACATCCTGCCGGCCCCCACGGGCTGCCGCACCCCACTGCCGGTGCGAACCTGGGGGTATCCACTTGACTTCTGTCAACGCCTGCGGGTTTTGACAATATGTGCCCCAATGGGTGCCGGATGTGGCGGTACGTCAGGGGCAGGAGTGTTGCCACATATGGATAATGAACAAGTTTCAGCCGTTAATGATGAAGCCGCCGCCACGGGTGCCGAGGCCGAGCCGAAGAAGGCCACGAGGACCAGGCGGAAAGCCGCTCCCAAGGCCAGTGACGCCCTGATCGCCGAAACAGACGTTGCGGCAGGCACCGCGGGCGCAGATTCCGTGCAGGCAGGGGCCAGCGCCGCCGAATCCGGCGCGAACGCAGTAAACACAGTGCCGGTTACCGACGCCGCTGAGGCGAAGGCACCCGTCCGCCGGAGCCGCTCCAGGAAGAAGGTTGACCCGGCTGAGCCGCTTCCGGCCTTCGCTGAGGAGGCAGCCGCCCCTGCCGCTACCGGCGACGACGCCGGCGCGCAGGCTGCGTCGGCCGGCGCGCCTTCTGAAGCCGCCGCGGAGGACGTAAAACCCGTCCGACGCCGGCGGGTTGCCACCCGCAAGACCTCCGCCCCGGCGGTGGAGGCTGCGGCTGCGCAGGCAGAGAGTGCGCCCGCCGAAGCTGCACCCGCCGAAGCCGCACCTGCCGCGGAAGCTGCAGCCGTCGCTGACCCGGCAGTCGCCGCAGCTGAAGCCGAAGCGGCCGCACCGGAACCTGCGGTCCTGCCTTCCGCAGCCGGGCAGGACAACGGCACTCCCGTGCAGGGCCCGCCCGCCGCCGAGGCAGCCGCCCAGGGCGAGGCTGCCGCGGAACCCGTAGCCGCCCCTGCCGCTTCCACCGCCCCGGCAAGCCCTTTCGGCTCCCTCTTTTTGGAGCCAGGTTCCGCCACTTCCGTCCTGTTCCAGGCCCCGGATCTCAGCGCTGTTGTCCGGCCCGCGCCGGCCGCCACGGAAGAAGCTGAAGAAGAGGACACCGAGGACGACTCGGACGATGCCGGTAACCGCAGGAGGCGCCGAGGCCGCGGCCGCCGCGGCCGCAGCAGGACTGGCGAGCGTGACGGCGAAGACGCCGAAGGCTCCGATGCCGAGACCGATGCTGCCGATGACGCCGACGAGGAAGCCGCCGGGCAGGCCGACGAAGGCGTGACGTCCCGCCGTCGGCGCCGCCGCCGCCGTGGCGACCAGGACCTTGAACTGACGGGCGGGGGAGACGACGATCCCCCCAACACGGTGACCCGCGTCCGCGCCCCGCGCCCCGTGGGAGAACCCGCGGTCAGCAACCGGGTCACCAGCGTCAAGGGCTCCACCCGCCTGGAGGCCAAGAAGCAGCGCCGCCGCGAATCGCGCGACACGGGCCGCCGCCGCACCGTCATCACCGAAGCCGAGTTCCTGGCCCGCCGGGAGTCCGTGGACCGCCAGATGATCGTGCGCCAGCGCGATGACAGAATCCAGATTGCCGTCCTGGAAGACGGCGTCCTGGCCGAGCACTTTGTCTCCAAGACCCAGCAGGATTCCCTGATCGGCAACGTCTACCTGGGCAAGGTCCAGAACGTGCTGCCGTCCATGGAAGCAGCCTTCGTGGACATCGGACGCGGCCGCAACGCCGTCCTGTACGCTGGCGAAGTCAACTGGGAGGCCGTGAACCTCGAGGGCAAGCAGCGCCGCATTGAAAACGCGCTCAAGTCCGGCGACACCGTCCTGGTGCAGGTCACCAAGGACCCCGTGGGCCACAAGGGCGCGCGCCTGACCAGCCAGATCTCACTGCCGGGCCGCTACCTGGTCTTCGTTCCCGGCGGTTCCATGACCGGCATCTCCCGCAAGCTGCCCGACGTCGAACGCAACCGCCTCAAGCGGATCCTCAAGGACCGCCTCCCCGAGCAGGCCGGCGTTATTGTCCGGACCGCTGCGGAAGGCGCCTCCGAGGAAGAGCTGACCCACGACATCAACCGGCTGCGGGCCCAGTGGGAAGGCATCGAAAGCCAGTCGAAGTCCACCAAGATCCTTGCTCCGGAACTGCTGTACGGCGAACCGGACCTGACCATCAAGGTGGTCCGCGACGTCTTCAACGAGGACTTCTCCAAGCTGATCGTCTCCGGCGAGGAAGCCTGGGACACCATTGAGGCCTACGTCACCTACGTTGCTCCCGATCTGGTGGGGCGCCTCGAGAAGTGGACCAAGGACCAGGACATCTTCAGCGCATGGCGGATCGACGAACAGATCCACAAGGCACTGGAGCGGAAGGTCTTCCTGCCCTCCGGCGGCTCGCTGGTGATCGACCGCACCGAGGCCATGACTGTTGTGGATGTCAACACCGGCAAATTCACCGGCAGCGGCGGCAACCTTGAAGAGACGGTCACCAAGAACAACCTGGAAGCTGCGGAGGAAGTGGTACGCCAGCTCCGCCTGCGCGATATCGGCGGCATTATCGTCATCGACTTCATCGACATGGTCCTGGAATCGAACCGCGACCTCGTCCTCCGTCGGATGGTGGAGTGCCTGGGACGCGACCGCACCAAGCACCAGGTTGCCGAAGTCACGTCCCTTGGCCTGGTGCAGATGACCCGCAAGCGGATGGGCACCGGGCTGCTTGAAGTGTTTGGCGAGCAGTGCGAGGCCTGCGCCGGCCGCGGCGTGGTGACCCACGATGACCCCGTGGAGCACCGCCGGGCCAATATCGTGGCGGCCGAACACCACGTTCAGCGCTCGGACGCCCGCCCGGACGTCCGGAATGAAAGCCACCGCGCTGAGGCCCAGCGCGGGGACAGCAGCCAGCCCGGCGTCCGTCCTGACCGGAAGCGCCGCCGTGGCCGCGGCGGCCAGCAGGTGGACGCTGCTCCTGCAGCCGCCCTCCACGTGCACACGGTCCACCCCGACCCCACGGACGCCGAGCGGCACGCGAAGGCCGAAGCCACCAGGCTTGCCCTTGCCAATATTGCTGCGGCAGCACACGCCGCCCACCTGCACGACGATGAGGTAGCCGCGGCCCGGCAGGCTCCGCAGGTCCAGCCGGCGGAACCTGAGAAGCACGACGGCGACGCCTCCCGGCCTGCCGCCGTCCTCACCTTTGGCGGGGAGAAGGTTGCCCTGCCGTTCGTGGAGCACGCGGAGGAGCAGCAGCCGAAGCCGGCCCTGACGCTGGACCGGCTCGCCGAAGCCTTCGCCCACCTCGGTGAGCCTGCCCCTGCCGCGGAAGCCGCAGCCGGTCAGCCCGAACGGCGGGCGCCGGAAAAGGAGCAGCGGGAACCGGAGCAGGTCCGGGCACCGCAGCACGTCCAGGCACCGCAGGCGGAGTCGCCGCAGGTCCGGCCTGAGCCGCTGCAGGCTGCCCATGCGCTGCGCGAAAAGGACTATTCCGACCACACCCTGGAACAGTCCCGCCCGCGCCGGGCGCGCCGCAACCGCAGCGCCAGCCGCGCCCAGGGTGCGGCCAACGAGACCTCCGTCGAGCAGCACGAGAATGTCCCCGCCGCGGCGGCAGGGCATTCACACTCTGCAAAGGCGCCGGAAGCTGACCAGGCAGGTGCCCCTGCGCCAGGCAACGCCAAGCCTGCCGCGGAGCCCATCATCCTGGGTGTCGGGGTTCCCGCTTCGGAACTCTAGGCCACGGCACGCGACACGCTGGATGCCCGGCCGCCCACCACGTGTGGACGGCCGGGCATCCGGCATTTAAGGCCGCACCAGTCGCACTGCGTCACCTTCGCCCTGCGTACCGCAAAAAAGCTAGGCTGGTGAACCGACACGGGGTGCCGCGCACAGAGCCGGCTGAGATCCACACCCGTTGAACCTGTCCGGCTAGCACCGGCGAAGGGATGTCTCTTGTCTTCAACTCTCGAATTGCCCGCTGCCACCCCTCAGGGCGCCCCTGCCCCTGCAGCACAGTCCGGCCAGCGGCGGAACGTGCCCCGGGTCCTCTCGATCGCGGGCTCGGATCCGTCCGGCGGAGCCGGCGTCCAGGCGGACCTGAAAAGCATCGCGGCCCACGGCGGCTACGGAATGGCCGCCATCACTGCCCTCACCGCACAGAACACCCGCGGCGTACGAGGCGTCCACGTTCCCCCTGCTGCCTTCCTCACCCGGCAACTTGACGCGCTCAGTGAGGACATCAGCATCGACGCCGTGAAAATCGGGATGCTGGGTGATGTCGCGGTGATCGAAGCTGTCCGGGCGTGGCTCGAAAAAGTCCGTCCCGGCGTCGTGGTTTTGGACCCTGTCATGGTGGCCACCAGCGGTGACCGGCTCCTGCAGGAATCCGCCGAAGCCGCACTTCGCGAACTGCTGCCGCTGGCGCACCTCATCACGCCCAACCTGGCTGAACTTGCCATGCTCGTGGGCGGGAACGTGCAGGAGAGCTGGGAAGGCGCCCTGGAACAGGGCCGCGAGCTCTCTTCCGCCACCGGGGCGACGGTGCTTGTGAAGGGCGGACACCTGGCCGGGGACGAATGCCCCGACGCCCTTGTCAACACTGCAGGCACGCCTGGCCAGGACGTGGTGGTGGTCCCGGGCAAGCGGGTGGCAACGCTGAACAGCCACGGCACCGGTTGTTCACTGTCATCAGCCATGGCCACAGTCCAGGTGCGGCTGGGGGACTGGGAGGCAGCCCTCCGGGAGGTCAAGCCCTGGCTGTCCGGCGCGCTGGAGGCCTCGGAGTCGCTGGAGGTGGGTACGGGCAACGGACCAGTCCACCACTTCCACCACCTTCAGCCGGAGCCTGCTGAAGGCAGCTTCGCGGCGCGGCTGTGGGCTGAAGCGGAGGAGCACCTGGAAGCCATCTATTCCCTGGCGTTTATCCGGGACCTGGCCTCCGGCGACCTGGCCGAGAAACAGTTTGGCTACTACCTGGCCCAGGACGCCATCTACCTCAACGGTTATTCACGGGTGCTCGCGCGGACAAGTGCCCTGGCCCCCACCGAGGCAGAGCAACTCTTCTGGGCACGTTCCGCCGCGCAATGCCTGGAGGTCGAGTCTGAACTGCACCGCTCCTGGCTCAGTACCCGGACCGTTGAGCCGCAGCTGGGACCCGTAACCAAGTCCTACGTGGACCACCTGGTGGCGGCATCGGCGTCGGGCAGTTATGCCGTGCTGGCGGCAGCCGTCCTGCCCTGCTTCTGGCTGTACGCGGAGGTGGGCAAAACGCTCCACGCACAGTTCGTGGCTGCCGGGGAGCCGGCGGGCCATCCCTACGCGGAGTGGCTGCGCACATACGCGGATGAGGACTTCGCCGCGGCCACCCGCAGGGCGGTTGCCATTGTGGACAGTGCGGGGCGCACCGCTCCGGCGCATGAGAAGGATGCCATGGCCACGGCATTCAGGCAGTCCTGCCGCCTGGAAGTTGAATTTTTCGACGCGCCGCGCCTTCATTCCTGACGTCCGGACGGCCGCCGCGCCGGTACTATGGTGGGGCACCCCCCGGCCAAGGAAATGTGTTGTGGTACCTATCACAGACAACCCGCCGGAACCAGCCTCATTTGCGGCCGAAGCCAAAACTAGCGTATTCTAGATCTTCGGTGCTTACGCCAACACTTGGGTTATGACCCCACGGCGTTGAGGCACAGCGAGAGCCCAACCAATTATGGAACCGGGTTCCGCACGCAAATTTGTAATAAACGTCGAGAGAAGTGAGTTCCCAAGTGGTGTACGCGATTGTCCGCGCAGGCGGCCGCCAAGAGAAGGTTTCCGTTGGAGACTTCGTTACCCTGAACCGCGTCGCCGGTGGAGCTGGCAGCACCATTCAGCTGCCCGCACTGCTCCTGGTTGATGGTGACAAGGTCACCTCCGCCGCTGCTGACCTGGCCAAGGTAACTGTTACGGCTGAGATCCTCCAGGACCTCCGTGGTCCTAAGATTGTGATCCAGAAGTTCAAGAACAAGACCGGTTACAAGAAGCGCCAGGGTCACCGCCAGGAACTGACCAAGGTCAAGATCACTGGTATCAAGTAACCTTCCGTTACTGTTCAGGTTTTTCAGCAGATTCCCCAGAATTTAGAGGCAGGCATTTCAGATGGCACATAAAAAGGGCGCGAGCTCCACTCGCAACGGTCGTGACTCCAACGCACAGTACCTCGGCGTCAAGCGCTTCGGCGGCCAGGTAGTTTCCGCAGGCGAGATCATCGTCCGCCAGCGCGGCACCCACTTCCACCCGGGCGCCGGCGTTGGCCGCGGCGGCGACGACACCCTGTTCGCCCTGACCCCGGGCGCCGTTGAATTCGGCACCCGCCGCGGTCGTCGCGTCGTCAACATCGTTGCTGCTGCAGCTGCAGAGTAACAACCAGTTCTGAAGCGGTGGAGCGGGCCATGTGGTCCGCTCCACTGTTCTTTTAACCGCATTACAATCGTCTTGGCGCCCTTGGGTGTCCAGGAAACAGCACTGAGGAGATCCACGTGGCCAGCTTTGTAGACCGGGTAGTACTGCACGTATCCGGCGGTACCGGCGGCCACGGGTGCGTCTCCGTCCACCGTGAGAAGTTCAAGCCGCTGGGTGGTCCCGACGGCGGCAACGGCGGCAACGGCGGCGACGTGATCCTTCGCGTGGACCACCAGACCACGACGCTCCTTGACTACCACCACGCGCCCCACCGCCACGCCACCAACGGCGGCCCGGGCATGGGGGACTGGCGCGGCGGAAAGAACGGCGAGACGCTCATCCTGCCCGTTCCGGACGGCACGGTGGTCAAGTCCAAGGACGGCACCGTCCTCGCCGACCTCGTGGGCGAAGGCACCGAGTACGTGGCTGCGGCGGGCGGCATCGGCGGCCTGGGCAACGCCGCGCTCTCTTCGCAGAAGCGCCGCGCTCCCGGCTTTGCCCTCCTCGGCATCGAAGGCGAGTCCAGCGACATTGTGCTGGAACTGAAGTCAATTGCGGATATTGCCCTGGTGGGTTTCCCGTCCGCCGGCAAGTCCAGCCTTATCGCCGCCATGTCCGCGGCGCGGCCCAAGATCGCCGACTACCCGTTCACCACCCTGATTCCCAACCTGGGCGTAGTGCAGGCCGGGGATGTCCGCTTCACCATTGCAGACGTACCGGGGCTGATTGAAGGCGCCAGTGAGGGCAAGGGCCTCGGACACCACTTCCTCCGCCATGTGGAGCGGTGTGCGGCGCTGGTCCATGTCCTGGACTGCGGAACGCTGGAGGCTGACCGGGACCCCCTCTCGGACCTGGCCGTTATCGAGGCCGAACTCGAAAAGTACGCCGTGGACATGAGCTACGCGGGCCAGGACGGTGAAGTGGTTCCGCTGAACCACCGCCCCCGCCTGGTGGCACTGAACAAGGTGGACCTGCCGGACGGCAAGGACATGGCCGAGTTCGTCCGCCCCGAACTGGAATCCCGCGGCTACCGGGTCTTTGAAATCTCGGCAACTAGCCACGAGGGCCTCCGCCAGCTGGGCTTTGCCATGGCCGAAATCGTCCAGGCGGCCCGGGACGCGGTGGCTGCTGCGCCGCCCAAGGTGCAGCCCGTTGTCATCAAGCCCCGCGCGGTCAATGAAGCAGGCTTCCGGATCCGCCGGGAAGAGAAGGGCCTTGAGCCGCTGTTCCGCGTGCTGGGCGAAAAGCCGGTGCGCTGGGTCAAGCAGACGGACTTCACCAACGAGGAAGCCATCGGCTACCTCGCTGACCGCCTGGCAAAGCTCGGCGTGGAGACGGAGCTGTTCAAGCAGGGCGCCAAGCCCGGCGACACAGTTGTTATTGGCGAGGATGACGGCGTTGTCTTCGACTGGGAGCCCACCATGATGGCCGGTGCGGAACTGCTGGCCTCGCCGCGCGGCACCGACGTCCGGTTTGCCGATATCGGCGACCGCCCCACGCGCGGACAGAAACGTGAAGAGCAGCAGGAACGCAAGGACGCCAGGGCGGCCGCCCGCGCCGAACTTGAAGCCGAGCGCAAGGCCGGCATCTGGACCGAGTCCGTGAGCAGCCGCCGGGTCGCCAAGCCGCTCAAGGAGAGTGGACTGGACGCAGGCGATGAGTTCTAGGGCGGCAGCTGCGGTGCCGCTGGCGCGGTCCGTGGACAGGAGCGTGCTCGCCGGCGCCCGCAGGATCGTGGTGAAGGTTGGCTCGTCGTCGCTGACCAGCATCAAGGGCGGCATCTCCGAAGAGGCGCTGACTGCCCTGGCTGACGCGTTGGCGGCCAAACGCAACACCGGCACCGAAATCATCCTGGTCTCCTCCGGTGCCATCGCCGCGGGCCTGGCACCCCTGGGCCTTGCCAAGCGCCCCCGCGATCTTGCCACCCAGCAGGCAGCTGCCAGCGTGGGGCAGGGCCTCCTGATGGCCCGCTACACCCAGGCCTTCGGGGCGCACGGTGTGACGGTCAGCCAGGTGCTGCTCACCGCCGAAGACCTCATGCGGCGCAGCCAGCACACCAATGCCTTCCGCGCCCTGGACCGGCTGCTCAACCTTGGCGTGGTGCCGGTGGTCAATGAAAACGACACCGTGGCCACGCATGAAATCCGCTTCGGTGACAACGACCGGCTCGCTGCCCTGGTTGCCCACCTGGTCCGGGCCGATGCCCTCGTGCTGCTGTCCGACGTCGACTCCCTCTACGACGGCCCGCCGTCACTTGGCGCGAAGCGGATCCCGCTCGTTGCGGGCCCCGCGGACCTGGATGGTGTCTCCATCGGGAAACCCGGCAAGGCAGGCGTGGGCACCGGCGGGATGCTGACCAAGGTGGAAGCGGCCACCATGGCAGCCGGCTCCGGCATCCATGCCCTTGTCACTTCCACCCCTAACGCGGCGGCTGCCCTTAACGGCGAGGACGTGGGCACCTGGTTCACGGTCAACGGTGCCCGCAAGCCCGTCCGCCTCCTGTGGCTGGCGCACGTCGCCTCCGTCCAAGGGCGGCTGGTGCTGGACGAAGGCGCCGTCAAGGCTGTGCGGCACCACCGCACCTCGCTGCTTCCCGCAGGCATCTCCGCCGTCCAGGGTGAATTTGAAGCGGGCGACGCCGTCGAGATAGCAGCTGCCGACGGCACCGTGGTTGCGCGGGGACTGGTGAACTATTCGTCAGCGGAGTTGCCGCAGATGCTTGGCCGGTCCACCAGGGACCTGGGTGAGGCGCTGGGCAGCGGCTATGACCGCGAAGTTGTTCACGTTGACGACCTGGTGCTGGTTTGAGCTTCCCGCTCGCCTAAACTTGGAACATGACTGAGGCCCTGATCCACAACACGACTGCTGAAAATCCCGGAGATACTGCCGCCACCGAGGCGCAGCCGGCTACTTCATCTGTGGCGCAGGTGCCGGCTGACTCCCCGCTGTCTTCGGGCGATATTGAGGCAGCAGTCCATGCCATTGCGGACCGCTCCCGTGACGCCGCGCGCCGTATGGCCATGGCAAACCGGGCCTGGAAGGACCGCGCCCTCCGTACCGTCGGCGCAGCCTTGGAGGAGAACACCGGGGCCATTCTTACGGCCAACGCCATGGACGTGGCGGCAGGAAAAGCCAATGGCACCTCCGCCGCCATGCTGGACCGCCTTACCCTGACGGAAACCCGCATCTCGGGACTCGTGGCAGCTTTGGAAAACCTGGCCAACCTTCCCGATCCCGTGGGTAACGTGGTCCGCGGGCAGACGCTTCCCAACGGCCTGCGCCTCCGGCAGGTGAACGTGCCCATGGGTGTGGTGGCGGCAATCTACGAAGCACGGCCGAACGTCACCGTGGACATTGCGGGGCTGGCACTCAAGAGCGGCAACGCCGTGATCCTGCGCGGCGGCACTGCCGCCCAAGCCACCAACGAGGTGCTGGTGCGGGTACTGCGTGAAGCGCTGGAGTCCGTAGGCCTGCCTGCCGACGCCGTCCAGACAGTCGACCAGTACGGCCGCGCAGGTGCCAACGTCCTCATGAAGGCGCGCGGCAGGGTGGACGTGCTGATTCCCCGCGGCGGCCGGGAGCTCATCCAGACCGTTGTCGTCAACTCCGCCGTGCCTGTGATCGAGACCGGTGAAGGGAACGTGCACATCTTCATCGATGAATCGGCCAGCGAGGACATGGCAGTCGAGATCCTCCTCAACGCCAAGACCCAGCGGCCCAGCGTCTGCAACACGGTGGAGACGCTCCTGGTCCACTCGGGATCCCCCGTTCTTCCCGCCGTGGCAGCCGCGCTCCGCCAGGCAGGGGTCCGGCTGCATGCCGACGAGCGGGTCCGCGCGGCCCTGCCCGCCTCCATCGAGTCCGAACCTGCCACTGAGGAGGACTGGGGCACGGAGTACATGGACCTGGACCTCGCGGTGGCCATGGTGGACAGCCTGGACGAGGCCGTGCAGCACATCCGTACGTGGTCCACGGGCCACACCGAGGCGATCCTCACCAACGATCTCCGTAACGCAGAACGGTTCATCGCCGAGGTTGATTCTGCTGCCGTCATCGTGAATGCCTCCACCCGGTTCACCGACGGCGGGGAGCTTGGCCTCGGCGCCGAGGTGGGCATTTCCACCCAAAAGCTGCACGCGCGGGGCCCCATGGGGCTGACCGAGCTCACTACCACGAAGTGGATCGTGCAGGGCGAGGGCCAGGTGCGCGGGTAGCGCACGGTAACATAGACCAGAAGTCAGAAACGGCGGAGCTTTCCGCTGCCACAATAGTTTGAGCCCAAGGGGAGAAAATGCTGTTCCAGCAGATTGCCACGTCCGTCGCCGAAGGCGGAGAACACGAACTCGCGCCGCTGTGGGCTGAGCCGTGGGTCTTCGGGGTGGTTATTTTCGCCCTCCTGCTGGTGCTGATGTTCATCACCTTGTCCTACTCCAACCTGGGCAACCGCCACGCAGCAACCGAGGAGCACGCGGACCCGCACCGCCAGCACCCCAACAAGCACGATCACGGGCAGGGCCGCTAACATTTCCCGCGCCCTGCACCGCTCGGGTGCCACCGGCAGGCTGCGGCTTGGCGTGATGGGCGGGACGTTCGATCCCATCCATCACGGCCACTTGGTCGCAGCCAGCGAAGTGGCGGCGGAATTCGACCTGGACGAGGTGGTTTTCGTCCCCACCGGCCAGCCGTGGCAGAAGTCCCACCAGCACGTCAGCGAGCCCGAGCACCGCTACCTCATGACAGTCATCGCGACGGCCTCCAATCCGCGCTTCACTGTGAGCAGGGTAGACATTGAGCGGCCAGGTCCCACCTACACCATCGACACCCTCCGGGACCTCCGCGCCCAGCGTCCCGACGCTGATCTGTTCTTCATCACCGGAGCGGACGCACTGGCACAAATCCTTTCCTGGAAGGACATCGACGAACTGTGGTCGCTCGCCCACTTTGTGGGAGTCACCCGGCCGGGCCATGTCCTCGACGGGATGGGACGCGCTGACGTGAGCCTCCTTGAGGTTCCGGCCATGGCCATCTCATCCACGGACTGCCGCACGCGCGTGGCGGCGAACAACCCGGTCTGGTATCTGGTGCCGGACGGCGTTGTCCAGTACATCGCCAAGTACGGCCTGTACGCCGACGCCGTGGAAGCCGGCGATGTCCCAACTTCCCAAGCACGTGAACCAGCCAGTACTGAATGAGTTCTCAATGAGTCAGGAACAGCCCCCCATCCGCAGCCGCCGGGAACTCCGGAAGGCCAGGGATGCCCAACAGCCCGTGCCCGCCGGCACGGAGCAGCTTTCCCCTGCCGCGAATCCGCCTGCTGCCACCCCTTCGGCCCCCGGGCCCGCTGCTGCTGTGTCCGAGCAAACCTCCACTCAACGGTCGTCCCAGATCCGGGCGCGCGACCGCGCAGCCCTGCGCACCCTTAAGGAGCTGGAGGAAAAAGAGGGCCAGCTCTCTGCCGGAGGGCCACCCACCCGGCGCCAGCTCCGCCTGCAGCAGCTCAAGGAACAGGCGCTGACCGCGGCCAACCCCGTTGTGCCGCCGTCGTCCGTCCAGACCGATGCCGCCGCTCAGGTGCCGGGAGGCCGGGGCGCGGGGGAGCGGGCTGCCCAGGACGGCAAGAAGCCCTCCGGTGCGGAGCCGAGTCCTGCAGCCCCTGCGGGCATGACGGTGGAACAGGCCCTGGCGGCACGGGCACTGCTCGCCGAGCAGGCCAAGAACCAGATCGCCAAGATGGAGCACATCGCCTCCCTGGACCCGGAAGCGGTTGACCCGGAGATCCTGGCGGAGCAGATCGCCCTGGCCGAACGTGCGGCGATCCTGAACCGCCGCGCCATTGCCAAGCAGAAGCTGGCCGAGCAGGCCGGAGCCCCGGTTGCGCCGTCGAGGGATCCTGCCACGAGCCCGGCACGGGAACCCGGCGCCGGGGACCAGGCCGGCCCGGCAAGCCAGCGCCCGGCGCCATCGACGGCCAGCAACCTTGCCATGGTCACCCCGCTGGAGTTCGTGCAGGTACCCGGCATCGACCGGCCGGTCATGAAGCCGCCCGCAACCTCACATGTCCCGGTCACCACCCGTCCGGGGTCGAAGGTTACGGCGCCCGGAACCAAGAAACGGCGCCCTGCGGGGCCTCAGCGTCCGGCCGCACCCGATGCCGGTTCGGGCCGCTCCCACGTCATCGCCAGGGCGGAAGCCGCAGCCCGCGCGGCCGCCCGTCCGCGGCCCGTGATGACCGACGCGAACCAGGCGGAGGACCTCTTTGAGGACCTCCCGCGGATCCCCGCCAGGTCGGCCTATGGCCTGGAGCCCCTGGACGCTGCCACGGCCGGACTGGCCCGGGCGCAGCGGAACAGGGTCCTGCAGTTCTGCATCCTGGCATTCGGAATCGTGGCCCTGGTCTCGGGCATCATCCTCATCATCAGCGGCATGTCCCGCTGAGCCGCGTTCCGCCACTTAGAGTTTCCACCCAACAAGGAGTCACGTGACTGCATCAGAATCATCCATCACCATAGCCCGCGCCGCCGCCAAGGCAGCCGCGGACAAGATCGCGCAGGATATCGTTGCCCTGGACGTCAGCGAGCGGCTCGCCCTGGCCGACGTCTTCCTCATTGCCTCCGCACCCAGCGAGCGGCAGGTCAACGCAATCGTGGACGGGATCGAGGAAGAGCTCGCCAAGCAGGACCTGCGGCCTGTCCGCCGTGAAGGCCGTTCCGGCGGCCGCTGGGTACTGCTGGACTACTCGGACGTTGTGATCCATGTCCAGCATGAGGAAGACCGCGTTTTCTACGCCCTGGAGCGCCTCTGGAAGGACTGCCCCGTCGTTGACCTGCAGCTCGGTGACGACACCTCCGTGAAGGCTGTT
The DNA here is from genome assembly GCF_034720455.1 of Pseudarthrobacter sp. C1. Lineage (NCBI taxonomy): Bacteria > Bacillati > Actinomycetota > Actinomycetes > Micrococcales > Micrococcaceae > Pseudarthrobacter > Pseudarthrobacter sp. C1. The sequence goes on from NZ_JAYESK010000004.1 coordinate 73,885, forward strand.
GCTGCGTCCGAGAGCGAGTAAATCCGCGGAACCACGCGGAATATGCCCGATTTGGAATTTTCGGAATTGCTGTTCTAAGATATTTGAGTTGCTTCGGGGAAAGCCGAAAAGCTTGAAGGAGCGGCAATAGTTCGGGGCTGTGGCGCAGCTGGTAGCGCACCTGCATGGCATGCAGGGGGTCAGGGGTTCGAGTCCCCTCAGCTCCACCGGACGGTCCGCCGGAATCACTGCGATTCCGGCGGATTTTTTTGTGTGCTTTGCCTGCCCCGGCCGGGAGCCCATGCGGCCGCCAAGGCGGACCAGGCCGATTGGCGTGAGCGGCGAAAGTGCATTAAGCTGAACAGGTTGCTTCGAGGTGGTAAACCGGGAGCGGCAAAGTCCGGGGCTGTGGCGCAGCTGGTAGCGCACCTGCATGGCATGCAGGGGGTCAGGGGTTCGAGTCCCCTCAGCTCCACCGGCACAAAAGGGACGATCCCCACGGGATCGTCCCTTTTGCTTAAGAGCCCGGTTCCGGGGGCACGACCCGGTATCGCCCCACGGCCCAGGCAGTCAAAGCCACGCTGTACGCCGCAGCGGCGGTTCGTCGCCGCCGGGCCGCTGTACCAGGACCTGGTTGACGCCTGTCAGGCCGCCTTCGAAACCCAGTGCGCTTGCAGCCATGTAAAGCCGCCAGACCCGGGCCCTTCCGAGGCCGCTGAGTTTCGCAGCCTGGTCCCAGTTTGCCTCCAGCCTGTGGACCCACGCGCGCAGGGTCAACGCGTAGTGGCGCCGCAGTGCCTCCACATCCAGGATCTCGAAGCCTGCTGCCTCCAGGGCGGAAACCATCTCGCCGAGGCTGATCATCTCCCCGTCCGGAAACACGTAACGGGGGATGAAGGAATTCGGATCGGGTTTGGTGGGACCGGCATTCCAGGAGATCGCGTGGTTTAGCAGCCGCCCGCCCGGCCGGAGCAGGCCAAACAAGGCAGCGGCGTAACCGGGGGTCTGCGCCCGCCCAACGTGCTCGGACATTCCGATCGAACTGATGGCATCGAACGGACCGTCCCCGATGTCCCGGTAATCCTGGACCCGGATGTCCACCCGTTCGGTCAGTCCGGCGTCTGCGGCCCGTTTCCGGGCCAGGATGGCCTGTTCCTTGGACAGCGTCACGCCCACAACGGTTGCGCCGTACTTCCCGGCCGCATGCAGGGAAAAACTGCCCCAGCCGCAGCCGACATCCAGCACGCGCATGCCCGGCCGGAGGCCAAGCTTGCGGCATACCAGGTCCAGCTTGGCCTCCTGCGCGGCGTCCAGGCCGTCGGCGAGCCGGCTCCCGGCATCCGGTTGCTCCGGGTGGTCGCTGTCGTCGGTCCACACGGCGCAGGAGTAGACCATGGACTGTCCCAGCACCAAGGCGTAGAAGTCGTTGCCCACGTCATAGTGATGCGAAATGGCTGCGGAGTCACGGCGGCGCGAGTGCAGGGGACCTCTCCGGGCCACCCTTGCCTCCTCCGGCGGTGGTGCAGGGTTGGGGCCCAGGGCGCCCAGCCGGACCGCGGTGCGCAGCAGCGTCCAGACTTCACCGGCGGTGAGCGGCCGGAACGGACCCGGCTCCGCGAACTTGCCCGCCGAGCTCAGGGCCGCGAACGCTGCGAAAATGTCCCCGGGAGAGTCGATCTCGCCAGCCACATAGGCACGGCTCAGGCCGAGCTGGCCCGGGGACCACAGGATCCGGCGCAGGGCGCGGCGGGATCGGAACTCAAGGACAGGCGCTCCCGCCGGCCCTGCCTCGGAACCGTCCCAAGCGCGGAGGCGCAGGGGTATTTCTTCAGTGCCAAGCACTACTGCCAGGGCCCTGGCGAGCCGCGATGCATTCCCGGTAGCTGTGGTCATGGTGCTCCTCCCGTCTCCATGGGCCAACACTAAGGCCGGAATACCTCGCGCGACTATCATTGGGGAGGTGAATTCTGCCCGAACCGACGTCATCGTCGTTGGTGCGGGCCGGCCGGGTTCTCCGCTGCCTGTCACCTTCAGCGCCGTGGCACCGGCCATGTAATGCTCGACGCCGGGGACGGCCCGGGTGGCGCCCGGCGGGACCGCCGGGAAAGCCTGCGGACGGCTTTGGAATGAGCGGCAGCAGTTCCGGGCAGCGGCACGTGCAACCAGAACAACGGAAAGCAGCGGGAACAGTTGGCATCAAACAGTCTTGGGGATCTCTTTGCAGCACTCCGGCGCAGGCCGGATGTGGAAGCACCCAACCTGCAGGCGTGGGACGCCACGGACCGGCTCCTGCTTGAGGCAGCCGGGGGACTGGTGGCTTCCGGAAGCGCAGTGGCCGTCATCGGGGACCGGTACGGTGCGCTGACGCTGGGGGCCCTCGCCGCGCTCAACCCGGGCTCCGTAAGGGTCCACCAGGACCTGATCACCGGGGAGCGCGCCCTGCAGCTCAACGCGGCCGGGCTCCGTAGCGCCGGCCTGCTCCCGGACGCCCCGGCGGGGATGCCCGCCGGTTCCACGGACGGGGAGCCCGGGTTCACCCAGCTGCCGCTTGGCCCGGAGCTCCTGGCCGGGGCGCAGGCAGTACTGCTTCAGTTGCCCAAGACGCTGGCTGAGCTGGACGAGATCGCCGCCGCGGTGGCCCGCTACGCGGCACCGGACGTTACGCTCCTGGCCGGCGGGCGGGTCAAGCACATGTCACTCGGCATGAACGCCGTGCTGGAACGCCACTTCTCTTCCGTCCAGCCGCAGCTCGCCAGGCAGAAGTCGCGCGTGATCCTGGCATGCGGTCCGCAAGGGGGCGGGAAGGGAAACTATCCCGTCGTCGAACACCTCGCCGACCTCGACCTCGACGTCGCCGCCCATGGGGCAGTGTTCGCCGGCACCAAACTGGACATCGGTACCAGGTTCCTGCTGACGTTCCTCCCGGCCATGAAGACGGCCCGGCACGCCGTCGACCTGGGCTGCGGCACGGGAATCCTTGCCGCCATGTACGCCCGGCAGCACCCTGGGGCAGCAGTGACCGCCACGGACCAGTCCGCCGCAGCAGTGGCCTCCGCGCAGGCAACGGCACAAGCCAACGGGCTGGAAGGCCGAATCACCGTCCTGCAGGATGACGCCCTCAGCAGCCTGGCGGCAGGCAGCGTGGACCTGGTCCTGCTCAACCCGCCGTTCCACGTCGGCGCCGGGGTCCATGCTGGAGCAGGCCTAAAGATGATTGAGGCGGCGGGACGGGTCCTCGCGCCCGGGGGCGAGCTGTGGACGGTCTTCAACCGACACCTGCCCTACCTGCCCGCGCTGGAGCGGCACGTTGGGCCTACTGCCGTGAAGGGCAGGAACCCCAAGTTCACGGTGACGTTGAGCACCCGCCGCGTCGACGGATGAGCGGAACAGGCCGGCCCCGCTCCGCCCAGGGGGAGGACCGCCGTTGCCGCGCCGCGCCGTCGTGCCCGCCCTATGGGTCTGTGACCACGCGTAACGTACGATTCAAGCATCACCACAAGTACGTGGCCAAAGACGTTTAGGGGAAGCCGTGACTGAGATCCGCCAATCCTCACCGAGGCGCGGAACCAACCTGCCCAAAATGGGGGACTTCAACCTCACGGTGATCCTGGACGCCATCCGAAGGGCTTCCGCCGGGCTGAGCCGGGTGGAGCTGGCCCAGATTGTGGGCCTCTCACCGCAGACCATCTCCAACATCTCCCGGCGCCTCCTTGACCAGAACCTCATCGTGGAGGCGGGCAAGGAAGGCAGCGGACCCGGCAAGCCGCGCACCATCCTGCGGCTCAACCCCGGCGGTGTGTTCGCGCTGGGTGTCCACCTGGATCCCGCTGTCACCACCTTCGTGGTCCTGGATCTGGTGGGCGCAGTGGTGCGGCACTCGAGGATCAAAACCCCCGGCGGCAACGATCCGTCGGCCGTTATTTCCACCATCGCTGAGGAGATCGCCCAGTTGGTGGAGGACTCCGGCGTGGACCGGGAGAGGATCGCCGGACTCGGCGTCGCTGCTCCCGGCCCCATCGACCTTGATAGCGGATCCGTGGTGGATCCGCCCCTGCTCCCCGGCTGGGACCGGGTGGAACTGCGCAGCGCCCTTTCCGAAGCCACGGGCTATTCCGTCCTGATGGACAAGGACGTCACCAGCGCCGCCGTCGCGGAAACGTGGGCCGGCGGCCCCAGCGGCTCCGGCAGCTTCGTCTTCATGTACATGGGCACCGGCATCGGCTGCGGCATTGTCCTCAATGACGAGGTTGTCCGGGGAACTTCCGGAAACGCCGGCGAGATCGGCCATATCGTGGTGGACCCGGACGGACCCCCTTGCGACTGCGGCCTGCGCGGCTGCGTGAAGTCCACCTGCATCCCGCAGGTGTTGGTGGCCGAAGCGGAGGCCGCCGGGATTTTGGACGGCACGCGGTCCGGGAACAGCGGTGCGGAGATCCAGCAAAGTTTTTCCCGGCTGTGCGACCTTGCGGACGAGGGAAACGAACAGGCCCTTGCCATCATCGACAAGTCCGCAGCGCGGGTAGCGCGTGCCGCCTCAGTGGTCACCAACACGCTGGACGTTGAGCGCGTGGTGTTCGGAGGGCCCTTCTGGAGCCGGCTGGCCGGACGCTACCTCGAGAAGATTCCGGCGCTGCTCGATGCCAACAGCGACACCCGGCTCATCCACCCCATCGAGGTGGTGGGCACCGGGGTAGGAGAGGACGTCGGAGCCATCGGAGCGGCCTCCCTGGTCCTGGAATATACGCTGGCGCCCCGGGCCCAGCGGCTCCTCCTGGAGAGTTGACCGGTGCGCCGCCGGCGGTGCCTTGCCTGGGTCAGGGCGTCCATCTAGCATTTGCTTATTGCCGCGGCTGGGGGCCCGCTGACAACGGGGACCGCAGCCATTGACCGAATGGAGCACCATGCGTCGCCAGTCGCTGAAGACCATGTCCCTCGTCGCTTCGGCAATGATTGTCCTGACGGCGTGCAACCCGGCTGATCCGGCGGGTGCTTCCAAGACCCTGAAGGTGGCTTACCAGAAGACGGACTCCTTCACCGCCCTGGATACCATGCTCCAGGCCGCCAAGCAGGAGTTCGAGGCGGCGAACCAGGGTGTCAAGGTTGAGCTGCAGCCCATCCAGGCGAACGACGACGACTACGGCACCAAACTGGCGCTTGCCCTCCGGTCGCCGTCCACGGCACCGGACGTGTTTTACGAGGACACCTTCAAGGTCCGCTCCGACGTGGACGCCGGTTACCTCCTCAAGCTGGACAGCCACCTTGAGGGCTGGGCGGACTGGGATACGTTCGACGACGGCGCCAAGGCGGCAGGGCGCGCGGACGACGGCGGGACGTACGCGGTGCCGCTGGGCACGGACACCCGCGCCATTTGGTACAACCGGAAGGTCCTGGAAAATGCCGGGATCAGCCTTCCCTGGCAGCCGCGGAGCTGGCAGGACATCCTGGACACCGCCCGGAAGATCAAGGCCAACGACCCCACGGTGATCCCGTTCAACATGTACGCGGGCAAGGGCACCGGCGAGGGCTCTGTGATGCAAAGCTTCTACGAGCTGCTGTACGGGACGGGGTCTGCCCTGTATGACGAAGATGCCGGCAAATGGGTGGTTGGGTCCGCCGGTTTCCGGGACTCGCTGGGATTCCTTGAAACGCTGTATGAAGAGCAACTGGCGGTTTCGCCGGCTGAAGCGCTGGTCGCGAATGTCTGGAAAAAGGTCTTTGGTGAATGGTTCCCGAACGCCAAAATGGGTGCCACGGTGGAAGGCTCCTACGCGCCGTCGTTCTGGCAGGATGGCGGTTCCTACGAGTGGCCCGGCTACGAGCAGGAGATCGGCGTGGCCCCTTTCCCCACCCAAAACGGCCAGGCGCCCGGTGCCGTGAGCATGTCGGGCGGCTGGACCCTGGCGCTGGGGGCGGGGACGAAGGAACCGGAACTGGCTTTCAACTTCCTCTCAACGGCGCTCAACAAGAAGAATTCGTTGGCCTTCACCGTGGAGAGCTCGCAGATTGCCGTCCGGAAGGACGTGGCAGCCGAGAAGGAGTACCTGGATGCCAACCCGTTCGTCAGGGATGTATCCGAGCTTGTCTCGGTGACCCGGTACCGGCCGGCCACTGCTGAATACCCCCGGATTTCAGCGGCCGTCCAGGAGGCCACGGAAGCCGTCATCACCGGCAACAAATCCCCCCAGGAGGCAGCGGCGGAGTACGACGCCGCCGTGGCCGGGATCGTGGGCGGCGACAACACCGTCCGGAAGTAGCCCGTTGCAGCTACCCGCCACGGCACGGCAACTGTTTCGGTACCTGCCGGTCCTTCCTGCTGTGCTGCTCCTCCTCGTCTTTCTTGCCGGACCCGTGCTCTGGGCCTTCCACGCGTCCCTCACCAACGCCGGCCTGACCGGGCGCAGCGCCCGCAACCCCTTATGGGTGGGGCTGGACAACTACGGCCGGCTGCTGGCGGACCCGGTGTTCCCGCTCTCGCTTTTCCTCACGGTGGTGTTTGTCGGTGGTTCGGCGGTACTGGGCCAGAACCTGCTGGGGCTCGCCCTGGCGGTGTTGATGCGCCGGGCCCGGCCGGTGGTGTCCACGGTCGTTGGCACCACGGTGGTAGCTGCCTGGGTCCTTCCCGAGATCGTTGCTGCCTTTGCCGCCTATGCCTTTTTCAGCGGCGACGGGACGCTGAACCAGCTCCTGGGGAGCCTGGGGCTTGGCCGGCCGGACTGGCTCTACGCCTTTCCCATGGTGGCAATAACGCTCGCCAACGTGTGGCGGGGAACCGCGTTTTCCATGCTGGTGTACCGTGCGGCCCTGAACGATGTTCCGGCCGAGGTGACAGAGGCGGCCCAGATGGACGGCGCGCACGGCTGGCAGCGGCTCGCCTTCATCACGCTGCCGATGATCCGCGGAAGCATCACCACGAACCTGATGCTGATCACACTGCAGACACTGGCGGTGTTCACGCTGGTGTGGGTGATGACTGCCGGTGGACCGGCCAACGCGAGCACCACGCTTCCTGTCCTGGCCTACCAGGAGGCCTTCAAATTCGGGGACATTGGCTACGGGACAGCGGTGGCCTCGGTGCTTATCCTCATTGGCGCGGTCTTCGGCCTGGTGTACGTCCGGCTGCTCCGGGAACCGAATCCATGAGCGCTCTCGCCAGGACAGCCCGCACGCGTCCGGCCACCACTGGAAGGCGGCAGCGGCGCCGGCCCGGCAGCACTCCGGCCGACGTGGTGCTGCTCCTGATCGGAGCTGGCTTCCTGTTGCCGCTGCTCTGGCTCATCCTGGCGTCCCTCGATGCCGAAGCCGGACATGAACTAAGGATTCCTGCCGAAGCCGGCGCGGACAATTTCGCCGCCGTCCTGACCCCGGAACTGCTGTTCCGGCCACTGTGGAACAGCGTGGTGTTGTCCGGGGGTACGGCCGCCGTGACCCTGGTTGCAGCCGTCCTGGCTGCCTATCCGCTCTCCCGCTACCAGTCCCGGTTCAACCGGCCGTTCATGTACACCGTCCTCTTCGGAACATGCCTGCCCATCACTGCCATCATGGTCCCGGTGTACGGCCTCTTCGTCCAGTTCGAGCTGCTCGACTCGATGCCCGCCACCATCTTCTTCATGGCCACCACCACCCTGCCCATGGCCATCTGGATGACCAAGAACTTCATGGACGGCGTGCCGGCATCGCTGGAGGAAGCCGCCTGGGTGGACGGTGCAACGCGGATGGCTGCGCTCCGAACCATTGTGCTGCCGCTGATGAGGCAGGGGCTGGGCGTGGTGTTCATCTTTGTGTTCATCCAGGCGTGGGGCAACTTCTTTGTGCCGTTCGTGCTGCTCCTGTCCGAGGCACGGCAGCCCGCCGCGGTATCCATCTTCAGTTTCTTCGGACAGCACGGGGCTGTTGCGTACGGCCAGCTGGCCGCGTTCTCCATCCTGTATTCCCTGCCGGTGCTGGTGCTCTACGTCATTGTGGCCAGGGGCGCCGGCGGTTCCTTTGCCTTGTCCGGAGCCGTCAGGGGGTAGCCGGGCAGCGCGGTTTCGCATCACCGCCGGCAACGGCTGCAGCCCGGCACGGACCATGGCGGCCCCTGCCAAGCGACTTTCCCGGCGCAGGAGGAGTCAGTCGATGTCCTCGATGACCACTCCGTACGGCAGGCTTTCGTCCAAGTGCGCCTGGTGGCCTGTGGCTCCGGGATTGTAGATGACCCGGACCCCGTGCAGCTTGTCCGCCGCGGACTGCAGCAGGACAGGCCTGACAGTGCTGATGAACATCTCGCTTTTGTCGGCGAGAAACTCCTTGTAACTGGCTGGAAGCTCGCTCATGTCAAAAGGATAGACCCGGGCGCCCTTGATGGGGAGGGCTCCCCATTGCCGGAAGTGCAGCCCCGTTCTTGGATAGGATGGCGGCGGAGTGCAGCCGGTCCGGCAGCAAAGCCCAGTTCAGCCACCAGGGGGAGTCCGAGTGCTTTCAACCAGCGCGTCCGCAAGAATTGAACCGGCGGAACTGGCCCGGGCGCGGCAGGTTGTGGCGAACATCGCCAGGAGCTTCGAGGCCAAGGTGGTGGGGCAGGCAAGGCTGCGGGAATCACTGCTGGTTGGCCTGCTGACCGGCGGGCACATCCTCCTGGAAAGCGTCCCCGGGCTTGCCAAGACCACCGCCGCGCAGACGGTGGCGGAAGCCGTCAGCGCAGAGTTCCGCCGGATCCAGTGCACCCCGGACCTGCTGCCCAGTGACATCGTGGGGACCCAGATTTACGACGCTGCCAAGGGCACGTTCATCACCCAACTGGGACCGGTGCACGCCAACATTGTCCTCCTGGACGAGATCAACCGTTCCAGCGCGAAAACGCAGAGCGCCATGCTCGAAGCGATGCAGGAACGCCAGACCTCCATCGGCGGCCAGGAATACCGGCTGCCCTCGCCCTTCCTTGTCCTGGCCACCCAGAACCCCATCGAGCAGGAAGGCACGTACCAGTTGCCGGAGGCGCAGATGGACCGGTTTATGCTCAAGGACGTGCTGGACTATCCCTCCCCGGCGGAGGAAGCGGAAATCATCCGGCGCATTGATGCGGGGGTGTACACGCCGGAGCAGGCGCCCCCCGCCGCAGCCTCGCTGGAGGCCGTCACGGCGGTCCAGGAACTCGTCCGGCGCGTCTACGTGGACCCTGCCGTCATCAACTACATCGTGGGGCTGGTCTTCGTCACCCGGAACGCCGGGCAGTACATCGACCCGCGGCTGGCCGGGTTCATCGAGTTCGGTGCCAGCCCCCGGGCCAGCATCGCCTTCAGCCAGGCTGCGCGGGCCGTCGCCCTGCTGAACGGCAGGGATCACGTCATTCCAGAGGACGTCAGAACGCTCGCCCACCGGGTCCTCCGCCACCGCCTGATCCTGAACTTTGACGCTGTGGCGGAAGAGGTACGGGTGGAAACGGTGATTGACGCCGTCGTCGCTGCCGTCCAAACCCCCTAGGCCGGCGTGACCAGCCTCCTGCAGCGGGTGAAGTCCAACATGGCCATCTTCGCGCACCGCAAGGCCCGCGGCATGCTCGACGGCGAATACGGCTCGGTGTTCCGCGGCCGCAGCCTGGACTTCGATGACCTCCGTGCCTACGTTCCCGGCGACGAAGTCCGCGACATCGACTGGAAGGCGTCGGCGCGGCACGGCTCGCCGCTGATCAAACGGTACGTGGCGGTCCGCCGGCAGAGCGTCATCCTGGTCACGGACTCGGGCCGCAACATGGCCGCGGCAGCCTACAGCGGGGAAACCAAGAAGGACATCGCTGTGATGGCGCTGGGGGTCATGGGGTACCTTGCCCACCGGCACGGTGACATGGTGGGACTGGTGTGCGGCGATTCCGGGGGCACAACGTCACTGCCCGCCAAAGGCGGTGAGGCCCATCTGGAACGCCTCCTGCGGCAGGTGCACTCGGCGGCTACCTTGGACGCTGCGCCCAGCAGGATCGAGGACCAGCTCCACCATGTGGCGCGCAAGGTGAAGGGGCGCAACCTGCTGTTCGTCGTTGCCGACGAACTTGCGGCCAGCCCGGCCTTGGGGCAGTTGCTGCGCCGGCTTCGGGCCCAGCACGAGGTCCTCTGGCTCACGGTCCGGGACGCAGGACTGGCCCCTGGGGACCCGCTCCTTCAGCCGGAGCAGGGCCTGCCTGATTCCTACAGCGTCAGCGGTTCCCGCCCCCTTCTTGCGCACCTTGCCCGGGACCCGGCAGTCGCCGCGGCCTATGCCAACGCCGTGGCAGAACGGGACGCCGGGCGCAGGGCCATGCTGCGCCAGGCCGGGATCACGGAAGGCGAAGTGGCCGGAACCGGGGGCGTGATGACGGCCCTGTTCGCCCTCCTGGAAAGGCACCGACGTGCAGGCTGAACCGGAGTTCTACGGACCGCTGGAGTATGCCCCCGTCTGGGGCTGGGCCGGTGCAGGACTGCTGGTGATGGTTGCCGCCTGGTACGCGTTCGTGTTTGCCGCCACCCGCAAGCCACTGGGCGTGCAGGCCCGCCACCGACCTGCACGCCTGACGGAGCTGGCAGGACTCAAGGCGGCGTACCTGCAGAGGATCGATGACGTGGAACGTGACGCCGCCGCCGGAAAGCGGAGCGCCCGGGACTCCCACCAGGAAATCAGCCTCCTGCTGAGGAAATTCATCCGCGACGCCACCGGAGTGGATGCGCCCCGCATGACCCGGAAGGACCTCGCGGAACATCCGCTGCCGGCCGCCGCATCCGCCGTCGGGCAGCTGTATCCGGCCGAGTTCGGTCCCGAGCCCCTTCCCTCCGTCGCTGGCTCCGCGGCCGCGGCACGCAAGGCGGTGCAGGCATGGAACTGATGTGGTGGTGGCTGCTGCCGCTGGCCGCCGTGGCAGCCGGCGCTGCCCTATGGGCTGCCCTGCGGCCGGACAGGAATGCCAACGCACGACGCCGGCCGGTGGCCCATGCGGACCGGCTCACCGTGCTGCCGGAGTACCAGTTAGCCGTGCGGCGGTACCGCCGCTGGCTCGCAGTGGCCGCGCTCGCCTGCGCGTCCCTGCTGGTTTCCACGGCTGTGGCGGCGGCACGGCCCGCCGAGGTGGCCACCATCCGGCCGGAACAGCACAACCGCGACATCATGCTGTGCCTCGACGTTTCGGGCTCCATGAGCAGTGCCGACGCCGCCGTGGTGGACGTCTTCTCGGAACTGGCCGCCGAATTCGACGGCGAACGCATCGGCCTGACCGTTTTTGACAGCACGGCCATCCAGGTTTTTCCGCTGACCGACGACTACGGCTACGCCCGGGAGCAGCTGCAGCTCGCACGGGACGCCTTCAACGGGAAACCCGGCAGTTCCGGATTCCTCGACGGGACGTGGAGCGGCCGGGGCTCCTCCCTGATCGGCGACGGCCTGGCGTCCTGCCTCACCAGCTTCCCCCGCGGGACGGAACAGGCCGGAAACCGGGACACCGACATCAACCGCCCATCCGGCCAACCGGCGCGCTCGCGGTCAGTGGTCCTGGCAACGGACAATTTTCTCTCCGGAGACCCCATCATGACCCTCGGGGAAGCGGCCGCCCTTGCCAGGGACAGGGCTGTGCGCTTGTATGCACTGAACCCGGGTGACCTTGACTACGGCCCAGGCAAGGATCAGCCAGGGGAGCAGTTGCGGGCTGCGGCGGAATCCACGGGCGGTGCCTATTACGCCCTGGACAACCCCGAAGCTGTGCCGGGCGTCGTGCGGGGCGTCGAGGAAACGGAAAAGTCGGCTCTTCAGGGCGCGCCGCGGGCGGTCGTCTCGGACGAGCCGGGACTGCCGCTCACCGCGGCCCTCCTCTCCGGGCTGGTCCTCGCCGTCGCCGGCTGGCGGTTGCGGCCATGACCCTGCAACCGATCCTTCCCTGGTGGCTGCTGCTTCCCGTCATGGTGGCGGCCCTCGGGTTCCTGGGATGGCGGCTTTACCGGGGAGCGGGGACTGCTGTGCGGACGGCTGCGGAGCGAAGTGCGGAAGCCAACGTCCGCGCCTGGATGCCCCGAAGCGCACTGGTACTGCTCCTCCTCGGCGCGGCGCTGCGGCCCGGACTGCCGGGCGGCACGGCCCAGGCAGCCACCGCCGACCTCAACGTGTTTTTTGTGGTGGACACCACCACCAGCATGGTCGCGGAGGACTACGGCAACGCCGGACCCAGGATGGAGGGAGTGCGGCAGGACATCGCGGCCATCGCCGAGGAACTGCCCGGCGCCCGCTTTTCCGTCATCACCTTCGACACCAAAGCCCATGTCCGGATGCCGCTGACCACCGATACCCTGGCGCTGGAAACCATCATCTCTGTGCTGGAGCCGCAGGTCACGGCCTATGCCAAAGGAAGCACCATCACCGCAGCCCGGAAGGTGCTGGCCGAACGCCTCACCGCAGCCCGGCAGAGCCACCCTGAGCGGCCCCGGCTCGTCTACTACCTTGGCGATGGCGAGCACACCAGCCCGAAGGAACCGGAAGCCCTGGACCTGGCGGATGGCCTGGTGGCCGGGGGAGCAGTGCTGGGCTACGGCACACCAGGCGGCGGAAGGATGCGCGAAAACACCGGGCGGGAAAGCGCCGGGCAGGAGCACCACGGAGGTTCCACGGAAGGCGAGGACGCCCCCTATGTCCAGGACAGCACCGCCGGTGCCGGCAGGGAGGCGCAGCCTCGGGATGCACTGTCCAGGATTGATGAGCCCCGGCTGCGGGAGCTCGCAGGGCAGCTGGGCGTTCCCTATGTCCACCGGTCGTCCGGCGACCCCGTTGCGCCGATGATGCAGGATGCCCGCCCTGCGGTGCCCGAATCCGGGGGCACGCTCGAACGCCCGGGCAGTGACGGATCCCTGGCGGGGCGGACCGAGCTGTACTGGATCCTCGCGGCCGGTGCCTTCGTGCTGGGGTTGGCGGAGGCCATCGTGATTATTCGCCGGCTCCGTGAAGTGCGGGCCCTTGTCCCGGCCTCGGCCGGCCGGCGATCCCAGGATGGAAAGGCGGAGGACGGGTGACGTCCCTCGAGCGCAACGCGGGCAGCCGGCCGGCACGGCGCCGCCGCCTCCTCGCGTGGTCCGCCTTGCCGGTGGTCCTGGCCGTGTGCATCGCCGTCAAACTGCTCAGCCTTGGATTGTTGGGAGGCCGGGCAGCGGACGCCTTCGACGCCGCCGACGCGGCATCCGTCCGGGCCGCCGCGGACGCCCTGCAGCCGGCAAACCTCATCGAACCCCACAAGGCGCCCTTCGCCGCCGGGGGTGCCGATGTCCTTGACGGCAATTTCGCCGCGGCGCGCCTCCGCTTCGAGGAAGCGCTGGACCTTGTTCCCCCGGCCCGGTCCGAGTCGGCCGAAGCCTGCGTCATCAGGGTGAACCTGGTCCTGGCCATCGAGCGCCTCGGCGACGAAAAACTGCAGGCAGGTGAACCCGCGCCGGCGGCCGGCCTGTTCAGGGAGGCACTCGCAGCCGCGGAAGCAGCACCGGACGGATGCTTTTCCGAGGGACAGCCCGGCGGGACGGGGGACCGGCTGGCGGGAGCCGACGCACGCCTGCAGGAAAAACTCTCGGCCGCCGGCAACAAGCCGGCGCCGGACGCAGGACCGACGGAGGACGCACCCGGTGAGGACGGCCAGGGTTCGCCGCTGCAGAGCCAGCTCCAGCAGTTGGAGGACAGCGCCCGGCAGGGCCAGCGCGAACGCAACAGCGGCCGCGAACGGGAGGAATACCTGAATGACACTGAATATGCGCCCGGCCCGGAGCGCCCCTGGTAGCGCCGGGCGCAACGAACAAAATTCCGTAAAGATCCAAAAGAGGGCGTAAAACTGAGTCTTAATTCGGAGGCCAACTTGAATACGTGCCCGGCCGCTCATAGAGTCTTATACAAGTTACCCCGGTAACGTGTCAGCGATCCTCCGTGTGGAGGGTGTGGGTGCCCCCATGTGGGCCTGACATTTGCTCACGGACAACTTCATTTCAGGGCGTACCAGCCGCGGCTGCGTCCTCGTGGAGTCCTTCCGTGTTCCCCAAACTCAATTCATTGCCGGCCCGCCGTCGCATTTGCCGACAGCAGCCGTCAATGGCCCAAAGCCAAGGACGCAAATGTCGCCACCAAGCCTTATTGAAACGCACCCGAATCTTTCCGACGCCGCTCCGGTGGCGCTTTCCTACGAGCTGTTCCCGCCACGTTCGCCGGCAGCCGCGGAAACGCTCTGGACCACCATCAGGGAACTGGAAACCACCGCACCGGACTACGTTTCCGTCACCTACGGTGCCAGCGGCTCCAACCGGGATACCGCAGTCGAGCTCATCAACCGCCTCCTCCTGGAAACCACGCTCCGGCCCCTGGCCCACCTGACCTGCGTGGGCAACACGCCCCAGGAACTTGCGGGAATCATCGGCGAACTGCTGGATACCGGCGTGCGCGGCATCCTTGCCCTCCGCGGCGACCTGCCCAGGGACGGCGGCGAACCGGCCGAAGGGTCGCTGCGCTATGCGCAGGACCTGATCGAACTGATCCGCCGGGTTGAACAGCGCCGGTCCGCCCTGCTCTGCGCCGGGAAGATCGCCGTCGGCGTCGCTGCCTACCCCACCCGGCACCCGGAGTCACCGAGCGAAGCGCACGACGTCGAGGTGCTGCTCGCCAAGCAGCGGTCCGGCGCGGACTTCGCCATCACGCAGGTCTTCTTCCACACGGAGCAGTATGCCGACCTCCTGACGAGGGCACGCCGGGCCGGGGTCACCATCCCGATCATCCCCGGTGTCATGCCGCTCACCAGCCTCCGGCGCCTGAAGCGGCTCGGCGAGCTGACAGGCGTGGAGCCGGCTCCCGAACTGCTGGAACGCATGGCCGCGGCGGACAGCGACGCGGAACGCATGCGGATTGGCGTCAGCGCCACCGTGGATCTTGCCAACGCAGCCCTGGAAGCCGGAGCGCCGGGCATCCACCTCTACACCTTCAACGAACACCAAAGCGCCCTGGACGTGCTGGACAAGCTGGCCCTCCCGCGGCGCACCCGCTCCAGCCGCCGCGAAGCCGTGGCCGGCCAGCTCGCCAGCTGAGCCCGCCAAAGCCCAACGTCTTTTAGCTGAACGCTTTTTAGCTGAACACCCTTCAGCTGTGCGCCCTCCAACGGGCCTTCCGCACACATTCCAACTCCCCAGGAGATTCCCATGACTGACATCAACAACGCCACCACGCCCTTTCCCGCCGCTTCCCTGCTGGGATACCCCCGCATCGGCCGCCGCCGCGAACTCAAGAAAGCCGTCGAGGCCTACTGGGCCGGCAAGATCGACGCCGCCGCCCTGGACACCGCCGCCAAGGACATCCAGCTGTCCATCGCCAGGCGCCTGCAGGAACTCGGCCTCACGGAAGCCGCAGCCGTACCGGGCACCTTCTCCTACTACGACCAGGTCCTGGACACCACTGCCCACCTCGGCGCCGTGCCTGCCCGCTTCGGCAAGCTGCTCAACGCCGAGGGACAGCTGGACATCGACGGCTACTTCACCCTTGCCCGCGGCAACAAGGAACAGCAGCCGCTGGAAATGACCAAGTGGTTCGACACCAACTACCACTACCTGGTGCCGGAAATCGGGCCGGAGACCGGGTTCAGCCTGGCCACCACCGCGAAGGTTGACGAGTTCGCCTTCGCCCTGGCCAACGGCATCGAAACCCGCCCGTACATCGTTGGCCCGGTCACGTACCTGCTGCTGTCCAAGGCTTCCGACGGCGCCCCGGCCGGTTTCGCGCCGCTGTCCCGCCTCGAGGACATCCTGCCCGTCTACGTCCAGCTGCTTGAGAAGCTCGCCGCCGCCGGCGCCAGCTGGGTCCAGCTGGACGAACCCGCACTCGTCGTTGACCAGGACACCCCGGCCGTCGAAATCGAAGCAGCCGTGGCCCGCGCCTACGAGGTCCTCACCGCTGCAGCGAACCGCCCGCAGATCCTCGTCTCCACCCCGTACGGTTCGCTCGACGGCCAGCTCGGCACCCTCGCAGCCACCAACATCGACGCCCTGCACATTGACGTCTTCAAGGGCGCCGTTCCTTCCGCCGCGGCACTCGCCGGGCTGGGCAGCAAGACCCTGGTTGCCGGCGTCGTTGACGGCCACAACATCTGGCGCAACGACCTCGCCGCTTCGGCTGCCAAGCTGGACGCCCTGAAGGCAGCTGCAGGCAAGGTCACCGTCTCCACCTCCACTTCCACGCAGCACGTGCCGCATGACGTTGCCGAGGAGACGCAGCTCTCCGAACAGCTGCGCAGCTGGCTGGCGTTCTCCGACCAGAAGGCGGTTGAGGTCAGGACCCTCGCGTCATACCTGGCCGACCCCGCTTCCGCGAAGGCCGCCATTGACGAGGCAACAGCAGTGATTGCTTCCCGCGCCACCGCCGCAGGGGTCCGCCGCACGGACGTCCGTGCCCGCACCGAGGCGCTCACCGCCGCTGACTTCAGCCGCTCGGAGTACCCGGTCCGCGAGGCCGCCCAGGAACAGGCGCTGCACCTGCCGCCGCTGCCCACCACCACCATCGGCTCCTTCCCGCAGACCTCGGAGATCCGTTCGGCCCGTGCCCGCAACAACAAGGGCGACCTCACCAACGAGCAGTACGAACAGCTCATGAAGGATGAGATCAAACGCGTCGTTGAACTCCAGGAAGAGCTGGGCTACGACGTCCTGGTGCACGGCGAGCCCGAGCGCAACGACATGGTGCAGTACTTCGCCGAGAACCTTGAGGGCTTCGACGTCACGGTCCACGGCTGGGTCCAGTCCTACGGCTCCCGCTGCACCCGGCCGTCCATCCTCTGGGGCGACGTCACCCGCAGCGCCCCCATCACGGTGGAGTGGGCCAAGTACGCACAGTCCCTGACCAGTAAGCCGATGAAGGGCATGCTCACCGGCCCGGTCACGATCCTCGCCTGGTCCTTCGTCCGCGACGACCAGCCGCTGCGCGAAACCGCCAACCAGGTTGGCCTGGCCCTGCGCGACGAAATCGCCGACCTCGAAGCTGCCGGCATCAAGGTCATCCAGGTGGACGAGCCCGCGCTGCGCGAGCTCCTGCCGCTGCGCAAGGCTGACCACGAGGACTACCTGAAGTGGTCCGTGGATTCCTTCCGCCTGGCAACGGCCGGTGCAGCCGACGCCACCCAGATCCACACCCACCTCTGCTACTCGGAGTTCGGCGTGATCATCGACGCGATCGACGGCCTCGACGCGGACGTGACCTCCATCGAGGCAGCCCGCTCACGCATGGAGGTTGTCCACGACCTCGAGTCCCACGGCTTCGGCCGCGGCGTTGGCCCGGGCGTCTATGACATCCACTCGCCGCGCGTGCCGGGTGAGGGTGAAGTCACCGAACTGCTGGCCACCGCCGTCAAGCACGTTCCGTCCCGCCAGCTCTGGGTCAACCCGGACTGCGGCCTGAAGACCCGGGGCTACGCCGAGACCGAAGAGTCCCTGCGCAACCTGGTCAAGGCAACCCAGGCAGTCCGCGCCGGCTTGCTGGAGTCAGCGAAGTAAGTACATAAAGAACGACGTCGGCTGGTCACTTCAGGTGACCTGCCGACGTCGTTCTTTTGTTTGATGGTCGAGCCCGTCGAAACCTAGGACTCCCACACAATTTCGTCGTCCACCACGCCGTCTTCGTCGGCGGAGGCCACCAGCACCTCGTCGGTGAAATGCTCACCCAGGGTGAAGTCCAGGACGAAGTAGCGTTCGGGCTGTCCGGGGTAGATGCCCACGTGGCCGAGTTTCAGGGCCTTCAGGAACACCTCGTTGGTGAGCTGGCTGCGGTCTGATATCCCGAAGACCTTCTGCAGGTGCTCATCCTTGAGGGCGTTGCAGTGGAAGTGCAGGTACTCCTGCGGGCTGGTGCCTTCCTGCTCCAGTTCTTCCGCGATCATGTCCCGGACCTCGTCCACGAGCTCGGGCAGGAACCGCAGGCGGTAGTCCACCTTGTGCAGCGCGGCCTCGTCGAAGTGGTCGTGGGCGGTCACGTTCAGGTCGAGTTCCAGCGGGTGGCCGCGCAGTTCATGCTTCGCGGCGATCAAGTGATCCCTGCCGTGGTTGAGCTCAATCTCTCCAAAGTGCCGGCTCGCTACCTTGCTCATAGTTTCAACATAGACCCGAACAGCGGTGCATTCCAGCGTTCGGGCCTAATTCACCGCGGTGCGCATCCCGGCGAGCGTCTCGGCCAGGAGGTCGACGAACAGCTGGACCCGGGCGGTCTTCCGCTCATTGATCAGGAGCGCAAAGACGTTCCGGGCCAGCCGGATTTCGGGAACGTCCAGCACCACCACGCCCGCCGGCTTGTTCCGCAGCGCGAGTTCCGGCACCAAAGCCGCGCCCAGCCCCGCGGCGGCCATCTCCAGGCTCGCGTGGAAATCGTCACTGTGCGCCACCACCCGCGGATGCAGGTTGCAGCCGGCGAACAGTCGCTCAATCACCATGGCGTCGCTGGTGCCCGGGTGGTGCATGATCCACGGCATCTCGGAGAGATGGTCAGCCGCCACCTTGGCATCGGAGCGGAAGCCCCATCCGGCGGGCAGCACCACCCGGAAGTCGTCGTCGCCGATCCATTGCCGGTTGATGGTGTTCGGCCACGCAAAACCGGTCTGGCCAACCTGAAAGACCACGGCGAGGTCCAGGTCACCGCCGGTGCGCAGCCCCTGGATGGTCTGCCCGGGTTCAGCCACGGACACCTTCAGGTCGATGCCCAGGTTCTTCCACGACGGGTTCTTCAGGATCCGTGGCAGGACATAGGTGGCCAGGCTGGGAAAGATCCCCAGCCTTAGTTCCTGGCTGGCTGAATCCTGCGTCCTGGAAGCAGCGGCCATCAGGGCTTCAATGTCCGTGAGGACCTTGGCAGCGTGGCGGGTCATGACGACGGCGGCTTCCGTGGGCACCACGCGGCGCGCCGAGCGCTGGAACAGGACGACGCCGGTGTCGCGTTCCAGGGCGGACATCTGCTGGGAGACGGCCGAGGCCGTGTAGCCCAGGGTTGCCGCTGCGGCTGCGAATGAACCGAGCCGGGTGACCTCCAGGAGGGTCTTCAGGTGTACCGGGTTTACCACCCGCCCACAGTACTCCGCCGCGGCCGCCGAAAAAACTGCCGCCCATCCCACCCATCCGCGGGGCACCTGGTGCCGAATTGCCCTCTGCATACCCAGCCCAGCGGCAAATGTTCAGCAGAGGAGCATACATTGTCACCTAACCCAGCAGTAAGCGGAGGCGGGCGACGGCGGGTGGCCGTCATTGGCAGCGGCGTGGCCGGCCTGACTGCCGCCTACGTCCTCAACCGGCAGGACGACGTCACGCTGTTCGAAGCGGATTCCCGGCTGGGAGGGCACGCGGACACGCATGACCTGCCGCAGCCGGACGGGTCCTCCCTGGGCGTCGATACCGGCTTCATCGTGCACAATGAACGGACGTACCCCACTCTGCTGCGGCTGTTCGCCGAACTGGGGGTAGAGACGCAGGATTCTGAAATGAGCATGTCCATCCGGTGCGACGGCTGCGGCCTGGAGTACGCCGGGGCCCGCGGGGGCGGACGCGGCATCATCGCCCGCCCCTCCAGCCTCCTGCGGGGCCGTTACCTGCTGATGCTCCTCGAGGTCACCCGCTTCTACCGGAAGGCCCGGGCCCTCCTGGAGACCACACCCGTTTCCGCGGTCAACCCGGAACTGGCCGCACCTGAGCAGACCCTTGGCGAGTTCCTGGAACGCGAAAACTTCAGCTCCTACTTCATCTCGCACTTCATGACCCCGGTGGTCAGCGCCGTGTGGTCCTGCGACCCCACCACCGCGCTGGCGTACCCCGCCCGCTACCTCTTCACGTTCCTGGGCCACCACGGCATGCTGGGCGTCAAAGGGTCGCCGCAGTGGCGGACGGTCAGCGGCGGCTCGGCCAGGTACGTCGAGAAGCTCGCCGCCACGCTGGCGGATGTCCGGCTCAACACGCCGGTGACCGCCGTCCGGCGCCACGAGCTTGGCGTCGAGCTGGTGACGGAACATGGCGTGGAGGATTTCGAGGCGGTTGTCATCGCCACCCATCCTGCGCAGGCCCTCGGGTTCCTGGCCGATGCCACGCCTGCCGAAAAGGAAGCGCTGGGCGGGATGCCGTACTCCGTAAACCACACTGTCTTCCATCGGGACCCGGCCGTCCTGCCCGCCTCGGACAATGCCAAGGCCTCCTGGAACTACCGCCTGCCGTCCTGCGAAGCCCGGCCGGACAAGGTCCTGGTGAGCTACGACCTGACCCGGCTGCAGCGGCTCAGCCCGGCTGACGGCATGCCCTACCTGGTGAGCCTGGGGGAGTCGGAGCTGATTGCGGATGACCGGGTCCTCAAGCGGATGGTGTACGAGCACCCGCAGTACACCCCCGAGTCGCTGCAGGCCCAGCAGGCAATCGCGGGCCTCAGTGACAACCGCATCGCGTACGCCGGTGCCTACCTCGGCTGGGGCTTCCATGAGGACGGCGCGCTTTCCGGCGTGCGGGCCGCCGAGGCGCTGGGCCGTTCCTGGCCCGTTGCCCAGGCTGCCGATCTGCCCGGCTCCCGCGACGGCGGGGAACGGGAGCTGCTGTCCGCGGCGGAACCCGCATGACCACTGCCCCAGCCCTCTACCGCACGTCCATCTCGCACGTGCGGCGCACACCGCTGAAGAACGCGTTCACGTACCGCAACTACAGCTGGTTCGTGGATGTGGACGAGCTCCCGCGGCTACCGTTCCTGCTCCGGCCGCTGGCCGTGTTCAAGGCCGGTGACCATCTCGGGGATCCGCATGCCAGCATCCGCAGCAACGTGGAGCGCTACCTGCGCACCCAGGGCATAGAGCCCGACGGCGGCGCTATCCACATGCTGACCAGCGCCAGGGTTTTCGGTTACGTTTTCAACCCCCTGACGCTGTTCTGGTGCTATCGCACCAGCGGTGAGCTCGAGTGCGTGGTGGCCGAGGTCCACAACACGTACGGGGAGCGCCACTGCTACCTGCTCCGGACGGATGCGGCCGGCCGGGCTTCGGTGCCCAAGGCGTTCTATGTCTCACCCTTCAACGACGTAAGCGGGCAGTACCGGATGAAGCTGCCTGCGCCGGGGGAGCGGCTGGCGGTGTCCATCGTGCTGGAGCGCGAGGGCCACCGGCCCTTCGTGGCCAGCATGGACGGCATCCGCCGGCCCGCTACCCTCCGGAACATCCTTGCGGCCGCCCTTGCGGTGCCGGCCGCGCCGCTGCTGGTTTCCGCACTCATCAGGGTGCAGGGCATTACACTCTGGGCAAGACGCCTGCCCGTCGTCGCCCGGCCACACCACCCCTCACAGGAGGCAGTTCAATGACAATGACGGACGACAACCAAGCAACTGCGGCCTATGTCGGAGGCAAGGCAGCAGGCACAGCCGCCGATAGGGCTGGGCTCATGGCAGCAGGCGACGCTGCCGGCAAGGCCCCCGCGCACTCTCCCGCAGCCTGGACCGCGGCCGGCGTGCCGGCGTCGCCCGCCACCATCGATCCGGACCTGTGGCCGGAAGTGGCCCAGCCGCCGTCGGGCGCCAAGGCTGCCGTGGCCGGCAAAGCCGCCGGCCTGCTGTTCAAGGGAGCCGTGAAGCGGCTGCCGCTGCGGGTGGAGTACCCCGACGGCACTGTGCTCGGCACCGGCGGTCCGGACGCTCCGGTCATGACTATGATGCGGCCGGAGGCGTTCGAAGCCAGGATCGGCGACAACGGCCTGATCGGGCTGGGCGAGTCGTTTATGGCCGGAGACTGGGAAGCCAGCGACCTGGCGGGCGTCCTTGAGGTGTTCGCGGCGTCGGTGGACACGCTCATCCCCACTCCTTTGCAGAAGCTGCGCTCGCTGTACCTGCCGCGCACGCCCCGCCAGGAACGGAACGCCGAGCAGAATACGCGCAGCAACATCTCGCGGCACTACGACCTGTCCAACGACCTGTTCTCCAACTTCCTGGACACCACCATGAGCTACTCGGCGGCACTGTTTCCGTCCGACGCCGGGCCGCTCGCCTCGGTTGGCTGGGAGGCGCTGGCCGAAGCCCAGCAGGCAAAGATCGACAGGCTGCTGGACAAGGCCGGCGTCGGAGCCGGGACCAGGCTCCTGGAAATCGGCACCGGCTGGGGTGAATTGGCGCTTCGGGCAGCAGCCCGTGGCGCCACCGTCTACTCCGTGACCCTGTCCAGCGAACAGCAGGCGCTGGCGCAGGAGCGGATCGCGGCGGCCGGCTACGCGGACAGTGTGACCGTGGCCCTCCAGGACTACCGTGCGGTGGAGGGCGAGTACGACGCCGTCGTGTCCGTAGAGATGATCGAGGCGGTGGGCTACGAGTACTGGCCCATCTACTTCCAGACCATCGACCGGGTGCTGGCCCCCGGCGGCAAAGTGGCCATCCAGGCGATCACCATGCCGCACGGCCGCATGCTCGCAACCCGCAACGCGTACACGTGGGTGCACAAGTACATCTTCCCGGGCGGGTTCCTGCCGTCCGTCCGCGCCATCGAGGGCGTGACGCAGCAGCACACCTCGCTGCGCGTGCGGGAGCGGATGGGCATGGGGGACCACTACGCCGCCACCCTGCGGTTGTGGGAGGAACGGTTCCTGGAGCGGTCCCGCGAGGTGGGGGAGCTGGGCTTCGATGCCGTGTTCCAGCGGATGTGGCTGTTCTACCTCTGCTACTCGCGGGCCGGATTCCAGTCCGGCTACCTGGACGTGCAGCAAATCGTGCTGGACCGCCGGGAGGCGCTGCTCTAGCGCTTCATAGATAAGGCGGCGGCCGTCGTCGTGCGTTTCATCACCAGGAGGGGTTCCGAAGGTCACTTCGGGGCCCCTTTCCTGTGCCCCGGACCCCTCCTGCACCCCCTCGGCAGGGGCCGCGACACGCCGTCTTTCCAGCGACACGCTGGGCGTTAAATGTGGCTAAGTACTCCACAGGGTGTGGATTCAGTCCACGAATTTGGCGGGATTCCGGACATTTTGAGGGACCTTGCCTGTGGATTAACGGTGCATTAAATGACATACTTGTAATACATCATCTTGGGGTTCCGAAGAGGCGTCTGCACTAGATGTAGTATCTAGATACAGCTTGGGCGGGAACACCGGACGAGCAAGTTTTTCCAGAAAAGGGGACAGGAATCATGACCGTAACGGTTTACACCAAGCCTGCTTGTGTTCAGTGCAACGCCACCTACCGGGCTCTCGACAAAAAGGGCATCACGTACCAGAGCGTTGACATCTCCCAGGACGCCGAAGCCCTCGAGCGACTGAAGGCACTGGGCTACATGCAGGCACCCGTTGTGGTCACGGACCAGGACCACTGGTCGGGTTTCCGCCCGGACAAGATCGAGGAACTGGCCCTCTCCGCCGTTTCCTCCGTGGCTTAAGGCCTTTCCCTGCCGACAAACAACAACCAGCCGAGGTGACTCTTACGGCAGCACCAGCAGTCCAGGATTTCCACGTGGCTCAGCGCGTGGCATCTTCAGGGCCGGTCCCGGCGGTTGTTACGGAGAACCAGCTTATCTATTTCTCCTCGGCGTCCGAGAACACCAGCCGCTTTGTCTCCAAGCTTGGCCGCGACGCGGCCCGGATTCCGCTCCTGGCCAAGGACGCACCCCTGCTCGCCACCCGGCCGTTCGTGCTGGTGGTGCCCACCTACGGCGGCACCGGGGGAGAAGGTTCCGTTCCCAAGCAGGTCATCCGGTTCCTGAACAACCCGCAGAACAGGCAACTGCTGCGCGGGGTCATCGGTGCCGGCAACACAAACTTCGGGGATAACTACTGCATGGCGGGGGACATCATCGCCGCCAAATGCCAGGTACCCCACCTCTATAGATTCGAACTTATGGGAACGCCGGAAGACGTCACCCGGGTCAACCAAGGATTGGATACGTTTTGGACACGACTGTCGCAGACACAGAAGTAACCAGGGCCCAGAAGCCCGAGATGCCCGCCGCCTACAAGGGCCTGGGCTACCACGAGCTGAACGCCATGCTGAACCTGTACGGTCCCAGCGGCGAGATCCAGTTCGAGGCCGACCGCGAGGCCGCCCACCAGTACTTCCTGCAGCACGTTAACAACAACACCGTGTTCTTCCACGACCTGGAAGAGAAGCTCGACTACCTGGTGAAGAACCAGTACTACGAGCGCGAGACGCTGGACCAGTACACGATGAACTTCATCCGTGAACTGTTCAACCGTGCCTACAAGAAGAAGTTCCGCTTCGAGACGTTCCTGGGCGCCTTCAAGTTCTACACGTCCTACACACTCAAGACGTTCGACGGCAAGCGCTTCCTGGAGCGCTACGAGGACCGCGTCTGCATGGTTGCCCTGCACCTGGCCCGCGGCAACGAGCAGCTTGCCCTCCAGATGGTGGACGAGATCATCGAGGGCCGCTTCCAGCCGGCCACCCCCACGTTCCTGAACGCGGGCAAGAAGCAGCGCGGCGAGCTGGTCTCCTGCTTCCTGCTCCGCATCGAAGACAACATGGAGTCGATCGGCCGGTCCATCAACTCCGCGCTGCAGCTCTCCAAGCGCGGCGGCGGCGTGGCATTTGCGCTGACCAACATCCGCGAAGTCGGCGCCCCGATCAAGCAGATCGAGAACCAGTCCTCCGGCGTCATCCCCGTGATGAAGCTCCTCGAAGACAGCTTCTCCTACGCCAACCAGCTCGGTGCCCGCCAGGGTGCGGGAGCCGTGTACCTGCACGCGCACCACCCGGACATCTACCGCTTCCTGGACACCAAGCGCGAGAACGCGGACGAGAAGATCCGCATCAAGACACTCTCCCTCGGCGTCGTCATCCCGGACATCACGTTCGAGCTGGCCAAGCGGGACGAGGACATGTACCTGTTCTCGCCGTACGACGTGGAGCGCGTCTACGGCATGCCGTTCTCCGACGTCTCGGTCACCGAGAAGTACTACGAGATGGTGGACGACTCCCGGATCAAGAAGACCAAGATCAAGGCCCGCGAGTTCTTCCAGACCCTTGCCGAGATCCAGTTCGAGTCCGGCTACCCGTACATCATGTTCGAGGACACCGTGAACCGGGAGAACCCGATTGACGGCAAGATCATCATGTCCAACCTGTGCTCTGAGATCCTCCAGGTTTCCCAGCCCACCACGTACAACGATGACCTGTCCTACGCGGACACCGGCAAGGACATTTCCTGCAACCTGGGCTCGCTGAACATCGCCAAGACCATGGACTCGCCGGACTTCGGCCTGACCATCGAGACGGCCATCCGCTCGCTCTCGGCCGTGTCCGACATGTCCAACATCACCTCGGTGCCGTCCATCGCCAAGGGCAACGACCAGAGCCACGCCATCGGCCTGGGCCAGATGAACCTGCACGGCTACCTGGCGCGTGAGCGGGTCCACTACGGTTCCGAAGAGGGCCTGGACTTCACGAACATCTACTTCTACTCGGTGGTGTACCACGCCATCCGCGCCTCCAACCTGCTGGCCATCGAGACCGGCCAGACGTTCGGCGGCTTCGAGAAGTCCAAGTACGCCTCCGGCGAGTTCTTCGACAAGTACACGGAGCAGGAATGGGTGCCGCAGACCGAGAAGGTCCGTGAGCTCTTCAAGGACGTGCACATCCCCACGCAGGAAGACTGGCGCGCGCTGAAGGCTTCCGTCATGGAGCACGGCATCTACAACCAGAACCTGCAGGCCGTGCCGCCTACCGGCTCGATCTCTTACATCAACAACTCCACCTCCTCGATCCACCCGGTGGCGTCCAAGATCGAGATCCGTAAGGAAGGCAAGCTGGGCCGCGTCTACTACCCGGCGCCGTACCTCACCAACGACAACCTGGAGTACTACCAGGACGCGTACGAGATCGGCTACGAGAAGGTCATCGACACCTACGCCGCCGCCACCCAGCACGTGGACCAGGGCCTGTCACTGACGCTGTTCTTCAAGGACACCGCCACCACGCGCGACATCAACAAGGCCCAGATCTACGCCTGGAAAAAGGGCATCAAGACCATCTACTACATCCGTCTCCGCCAGCTCGCGCTGGAAGGGACTGAGGTTGAGGGCTGCGTTTCCTGCATGCTTTAGTCTTCAACTAAATGTGCTAGTACGACGGCGGGTGCCCGCCCGCCGTCGTACGCTTTAACTTAGAGAAAACCACCCAACGCATAGGGGATGACATGACCGAGAAGGTCAAGCTGCTTAGCCACGTCGAGGCCATCAACTGGAACCGCATCCAGGACGACAAGGACGTCGACGTCTGGAACCGCCTGGTCAACAACTTCTGGCTGCCGGAGAAGGTGCCGCTGTCCAACGACGTCCAGTCCTGGAACACGCTGACGCCTGCCGAGCAGCAGCTCACCATGCGCGTGTTCACCGGTCTGACCCTGCTGGATACCATCCAGGGCACTGTGGGCGCCGTTTCCCTGATTCCGGATGCGCTGACCCCGCACGAGGAGGCCGTGTACACCAACATCGCGTTCATGGAGTCCGTGCACGCCAAGAGCTACTCCTCCATCTTCTCCACGCTGGCCTCCACCAAGGAGATCGACGAGGCTTTCCGCTGGTCCACCGAGAACGAGAACCTTCAGAAGAAGGCCCAGATCGTCATGGACTACTACCAGGGCGATGATCCCCTGAAGCGGAAGGTGGCCTCCACGCTGCTGGAGAGCTTCCTGTTCTACTCGGGCTTTTACCTCCCCATGTACTGGTCCTCTCGGGCCAAGCTGACGAACACGGCCGACCTGATCCGCCTGATCATCCGCGATGAGGCAGTGCACGGCTACTACATCGGCTACAAGTTCCAGAAGGGCCTGGAGAGGGTTTCCGAGGAGAAGCGCCAGGAAATCAAGGACTACACGTTCGAGCTGCTCTTCGAGCTGTACGAGAACGAAGTCCAGTACACGCATGACCTCTACGACGGCGTCGGCCTGGCCGAGGACGTCAAGAAGTTCCTGCACTACAACGCCAACAAGGCGCTGATGAACCTGGGCTACGAGGCGATGTTCCCGGCGTCCGTCACCGACGTGAACCCGGCCATCCTCTCGGCCCTGTCGCCCAACGCTGACGAGAACCACGACTTCTTCTCGGGGTCAGGTTCGTCCTACGTGATCGGGAAGGCTGTTAACACCGAAGACGAGGACTGGGACTTCTAGGACCCCTGCCGCGATACCTTTCGGACCTGACACAAGGGACTCCGCACGATTTGCGTGGTCCCTTGTGCTTTGCCGGCAGTTAGTTGGCACTGAGGTAGGCGCGCAGGAACTGTTCTGCGGCAGATGGCGGTACCTTAAGGTAGTCCGCGGTCCCGCCCAGGGCGGTGGGCATAGGCGGGTAGGGCCGTTGTGGTTTCCATTCGCCGGCTTCCGGCGCGATCGAACGCGGCCAGTGGGGCGGCTCCCAGTCCTGGTGTTCGCTTTTGTAGTTCCGTCCTGATGGTGAGACCCAGCCGGGCGGCTCATTTTTTGTTGCCGGCGTCGGTCTCCAGCCGCTGGCGTGTTTGAGTCTGTGGTGCCGTGGACAGGGCTGTCCCAGGTTGCTGATCCCGGTGGTTCCGCCGTGATGCCAGGCCAGGAGGTGGTCTGCCTCGTTGTCCAGGGAATGGTTGCTGCACCCTGGGAACGGGCATTTGCCGTCGCGCATCCGTAGCCAGTTCCGCATGGCCTTCGTGAGCCGGTAACTGGTGCGGCCGATTTCCAGGGGTGCCCCGTCCCGTGGATCCACGAGCACCCGGTGGAACGAGTCCGCTCCATTGGCCACCAGATTCCGTGCCATGGAGGCAGGAATGGGTCCAAACCCGTCGAGCATGGCCGGCTCCTCCGTCGCCCCGAGCAGGGAGAAGACAGGAACGGTAACCAGGATTTCGGCCCGGGGCGTAGGTACATCGGCAAGACCGCCGGCCCCTGCATCCGGCCCAGCCCCGCTCGCGGCCCTGACGCCGTTGCCGCAGCGGGTGCAGCCGTTGTCTCTGCGCAGGGCTGCCGTTGCGAATACGTCTGCCCGCAACTGGGTGAGCGTCCGGGCCTCGTTAGGCCCCTGCAGGCCCCGGGCGATGGCGGTAATGCGGTTCCAGATCGCAGCCCCCTGGTCCGCCGGCAGGTAGGCAGACACCCGCGCCATGCCGTCCTGCTCCGGGGTGTATTCCAGGCATCTGTCCTGCACTCCTTTAGCATGGCGTTTTTCGATGCTGTCCGGGTGGTGCCGTTCGCGCCAGGTCCTGGCCTTCCGCCGGAACCTGAAGGCGGGCATCTCGCCGGCCGGACAGCCGCGGGCAGGAGTGGCCGCATCATCCCCGAGGAAGTGGGCTTCAAGTGCCCCCGCTGCGTCGCGGTCGAGGGTGGCGGTTTCGTCCACCATCACCTTGGCGTGTTGCCACGAAACAGTTCCCGCCTGCAAGGCTGACAGGGTCCGGGGTAGGGACGTAGCCAGAGCATGGGATTGTTCCAGCAGCATGCCTGCGGCCCGATCGCCGATGGCCAGGACGCAGCCCACCTCGGCCGCTATTGCCATTTCCTGGGCCTGGGCCGGCATGTCTACGGGCGCCGCCGACCGCGCCGAGTCCGCATAGGTAGCTGCTGCCTCCGCCTTCAATGCCGCGATCCGAGCTTCGGCCCGTGCGCTCCCGGCAAGGACGTCCAAGCACTCATCAGCCACGGCGGCCAGAGGGTCGGTGTCCGACGCCGGCCCGCGATGGGGCCGGGCGACTTCGGCGCGAATTATGGCAATCGCGTCGTCGATCGCCCCAAAAGCCTTTTCCACCGCTTCGCTTGCCATGTACCCATTATTGAAGGAGGGTGTGACATTTTTTGTGCACCAGCTTGCGAAGCCCGTAGCGTGATTCCCTCAGAACAGCGGCCAGGGCACCGCCGACATCTCACCGCTCGGAGCCGGGAACCTACCCGCCGAGCGTAACCGGGCGCAGCGCGCGGCGAGCGAGGCGACTTCTTCGGCGCTGAGCAGGTCCGCCAGGTTTCGGCCCAGCTCACCGTCCAGTCCTTCGCTGACACGGTCGATGCCCTCAAGTTCCTCGACGGTCAGGGCATCTCCCAGCCACCCCCACAGCACCGTGCGCAGCTTGTGGTCACGGTGAAAGGTAAGCCCGTGGTCCACGCCGTGCCGGTGGCCGCCCGCCATGGCAAGGATGTGGTCGCCTTTGCGGTCGGCATTGTTCACGACGACGTCGAACACCGCCATGCGTCTGAGCGCCGGAGAGTCCTCATGGATGAGGGCGACCATCCGTCCGTTCTCATCCTGCCCCTCAAGGACGTGTCTCCAACCGACCTCCGGTACGTCGTCCGACGCAACGAGGTCCACGGCGTTCTGGCCGGGGTCTGTCTCCTGCCACAGCTGCACCATCCCTACGCCGAACGGACCATCGCGCAGCCAGGTGCGAGGCACCACGTTCCAGCCGAGGACCTCCGAGACCAGGTAGGCGGCAACCTCCCGGTGGGCAAGGACGCCGTCGGGAAAATCCCACAGCGGTTTCTCCCCGGCTATGGGCTTATAGACAACCGTCGTGTCGCCGATGCTGCCCACGAAGGTGGCGTTCGACGCCGTCGTAATGCGCCCGGTGAGCGTCAGTTCGGCCGTCACCAGGTCAGGCGCCGGCATCAGGCCTCGGGCAAAGTGCAGACGTGCCCGTCGGCGTCCACGGGGTAACCGCAGAGCGGGCACGCAGGACGCCCGGCGCCCACAACCTCCCGCGTGCGCTTGGCGAATGCGCGGGCGGTGCCAACCGGCATCCGCACCAGTAGCATTTCGGGCACGTCGGCGTCACCCTCATCAAGCGATTCGTCGTTGTTATCAGCGTCGACATCGGTGATCGGGTAGGCCTCTATCACGACCTGCGCCGTCGTCGGGTCCCAGCCCAAACTCATGGCGCCCGTCCGGAACTGCTCCTGAACGGCCTCGAGCTGGTCATTGTCAACCAGTTCAACGGGAGTGCTGGTGGGAACGCTGTGGGGGTTGCCCTCGATGTTGAGAAGCTGGTCGAGGATTTCGTCGATCTTCTCCGCGAGCAGGGCCGACTGCTGTTTCTCCATGGCGATACTCACGATCTGAGTCCCTGCCCGCACCTGCAGGTAGAACGTTCGTGCCCCCGGAAGGCCAATGGTGCCAACGACGACCCGATCAGGCCAGTCGAACTCATGAACACGTGTAGGCATAAGAGCATTCTAGGCACAGGCGCTTCATGGCGTCCCTTGCCCTGCACCGCCGCCCACCGGCGCGTCGACGGACTGGATGCCGTTCGACAGCCAGGACAGATCCCCGCCATCGGTGTTGGTCGCGTAGACGCTTGGTCGTGTGGCGCCATAGCGCACGATCGATACCGAGGCAGGGCCCACGTTAATGCGCTGGAACAGGTCAAGGTGCATGCCAAGCGCGTCGGCAACAATTGATTTGATGACGTCACCGTGACTCACCGCCACCCAAACGGCTCCCGGCCCGTACTCGGCTTCGAAGGCTGCATCGTGGCGCCGAATCGCTGCTACCGCCCGAGCCTGCATCCCGGCCATGGATTCACCGCCGGGAAAGACGACGGCGGACGGCTGCGACTGCACAGCGGACCACAGGTCTTCGGTTGCGAGATCACTGAGCATGCGGCCCTGCCACTGGCCGTAATCGCACTCGGTGAGATCGGGTTCCACCGGCGCGTACGGATTGCCGGCCTGGCGGTCGAGGATGAGCTGGGCAGTTTGCTGGCAACGCTCGAGAGGGCTCGACACCACCCCAACTACGGGCACTGCCGCGAGCCGTTCTCCGGTCAAGGCCGCCTGCTCGCGCCCGATCTGGTCCAGGCTGACACCGGCGGCCCGCCCGGCCAGCAGTCCAGTGGCATTGGCTGTGGTGCGGCCGTGCCGCACGAGAATAACTGTCGCCATCCACCCAGCCTATCTACCCGCTCGACGGCGGTGTCCACCCAGACCCATTAAGTCTTCAGGGTCCTATCGGTCTACGGTGACCACCACGTCGCCAATGCTGCCCAGGGAGGGACGATCATTAGCTCGGACGCTTGCATCAGCCCTCCGGACCGGTATAGGCGTGTCCTTGGGCCGGGTGCAGGGGAGCATCCTGAACCGGGCAGCCGTACCCGTGGTCGGCGACCGCAATGGTCTGTTGAAGGTCAACTGCCTCCGGTCACACGGACCCCGCCAACTGCCCCAGTCCACGGAGTATCTCCGGGCCCGGGCAGGACCAGATGCGCGAAAACATACCCCTGCTCAAGTGCAATGACCTGCGAAGTGGCTCCGGCACAATCCAGCCCGAGCTCAACCGGTCGGAAGGGGGCGCCTGGATGCTCCTGTCCAACCGCGACCTTGGCTCCTGTTGCGCCAACACAGGCAGCGGTGAGGGTGTACTGCCCGGCCGCCTGCACCTCCGCCATCGTGCCAAAGCCCCTGACCGGCCCATCGAGTGGCCCAACCTCAAAAAGGAGGACCGGGCCAGGCACCGCCCTCAGCAGCCGGTACAGCTCAGCGTAGTTCTCAGCTTCCCTTTCCAGGATCTCGAAATCGCCGTATGGCTGGAGTGCCGCTGTTGCGTGTGTGGGGGCAGCTGTTGGGGTGCGCGCAGGCTCGGCATAGTTATAGGTGCACCCCGCCAAGACCCCAGCAGGAATCAGCAACCATACGGCAGGCGCATATCGATGCCGCCTAACCTTTGCTCCCACCATTCCATAGTGGGCAAGGCTGCAGTCCAAAACAACCGAGTGCTCCAGCCCGGTGTCTTTTCACCCACCGTATGGCTCAGCCGGACTCGTTGAGCCAGGATCCTCGAAGATGAGTTTATGCCGCGACTCCCGGCAAAGGGCTCACGCAGGGGTTGGCGCCTGCGCCTCCTGCATCTCCCGCTCAGCCCGCTGCTTGATGCCCAACAGCATCGCGCGATCCATGAGCAAGTAACCTGGCTGAAGCAGGAAGTCCATGAAGCGCAGCACTGCAGGCCGCCCCGGACCGGTACGTGTCCGCAGCAGCAGCCGCGTCCCGCCGTCGCCAGCGTCTCGGAGAATGAACTGCCATGTCCCGGTTACCGTGCCTGCCGGAGCGCCCGGGCTTGAGTCGAGAATAAGGTGCCTGCGGCTCTCCAACTCCGCCACACGGGGTCCCCTGCGCCCTCCCGGATAACTTGCGGGCGTAAAGGCGACTGTGTCGCCTACTTTGAGGTCTTGCCATTCCGGGTGGATCCGGTCTGCGTTGGTTACCCCCAGACGGAGCAGCCCGTTCTCAACCCACGTGTACGAATACAGGCCGGCCCGGTCGACCCCCATCTGCACGAGCCATGGCCAGACCTGTGCGGGCGGCGCGGAGATGGTGACTGCCATTGTCTGCACGGAGTCGGGCTCGGGGATCAAGTTATCCCCTGGAAGCGGCATGTCCGCCTCTGACCGGGCGGCACCCCACTTTCCTAGAAGGCGGGGCATCGCGCCGTGTGTAAGAACACCGACAACCACGCCAGCGCCCAGGTCCCCGGTAACCAGTGTCCTGAAAAGCGGGCAGTTCCACGGGTTCCGCCCGCGCTTCGAAGCAAAAGCATCTTCCTGCCTCCCAAGGTAAGAGATATCCAGGCAACCTGCGGAACCACGCTGCCTCGCTGATCGCGTAGACCGGATGCCCTGAGAGTAAGACCTGGCCGGCCCGGCCCCCAGAGCCCAAAGTCCCGGGGGAGTCGGCAGGGCCCCAGGTGCAGATACGGCATGGCAAGGAGCCCGGGTACAGGATCGAAACAATGGACCAAGAACGTGCATCGTTGCAGGTGAAATGACTTAGTATCGAACCCACCTCGAAACCGGCTAATTCGATGACATCTCGATGCGGACCAGCAAGCGAACCGGGACACCCGCCGTTGGGGCGCTCCTGGTCCTGGCCCGCCTTATTCCCGGGGGAGCCTGATGGAGCAGCACCGACCGAACAAGCATGACTGTACTGTTCACACCTCTGACGTTGTTCAGCGTTTGGGACTCCTCATGCCGTGCATCGCGGGGGAGGATCTTGGTCCGGTTCGTGCGGCCGAGTTGGTGGACTGGATTGATGTCGAGCTGGAGGTCGAACCCGAGATTTCCGGCCATGGCTGGCAGGTGGGACTGGACGATGAATTGCGTCTGCTGGTTCGTCCCGACCACTACGACTTGGCAGAACTGCTGGGAGAGCAGGCCGGTGTCCGCTCGGTTGTCCAGCTCGATCGGGAGGTGTTCGCCGTTGACGCGCCCCGGTTGTGTGCCGATGGATTGCGCGCAGCAGTGATGCAGGCTGTCGCAGCCGCCAACAGGAGGGCACATGACCCGCATTATGCCGACCAGACTGGTGCCCCGGCCGTAGACGACGCCGGCCCATCCAGCCCGTCCGCCCCGGCGGTGGCAGCACAGAGCGTGGAACCTACGGAAAGCGACGACCTATGCCGGCTGGTGTCCGGGGACGCCGCCAGTGACGGCCGGCGCGTTCAGGTGTGGGTCAACATGAACGGCATCCTTATCCTCCCGGCGGGCATCATCCCCCACGGTCCTCTGGACCAAGGTGAGAACCCTCATTTTCAGCGCACCATCGTGACGTCAGCGCGGGCACTAAGCCTTGCAAAGCAACATGCAGGGAACTGGATCCCGTATGCCTCCCTCGAGAAGCTCCGGCTGCGCCGGCCCGGGCTGGTCCGCCGCCGGTGGTCAGCAACTGTTGTCGGGGGGGACGGCGCTTCGGTCCCGTTGAGCTGGCGAGGAACCCGTCCGCACGCGTTGTTGCTCTGGGGGTATGTCGTCGCCCGGCGGGGCCTCAGCGCGGTAGAAGGGCTGCCCTAGTAGGGACGTGCCCGGCAGGTAGGAGGTGCTGGTCGAGGGAGGCCCCTTTCCTGCTTCCGCAGTAAGCCCTCAGCGTTCTGCAAGTATTCCGAAAGGATTCTGCAGAAGGGCCATCCGGCGCCGTCTTTGGAACATTTCCCGTTCTAGGCTGTCGACCATGCCAATTTTTGGGGGACGACATGACCGCTGGCGCTAAACCACTGCTGCTGGGCACCCGGGTGCCGGCGCAGGCCGTGATCGAGGAGCTGATGGCGGTCCAGAGCTTTGTCCCGCCCCGTACCTGGCTCCAACGGGTCTTTGGAGCGAATCCGCTCGGCCCGGAGAGCCTGCCCTGGTACAAAGGAGCCCTCGGCGAAATCACCGTTGGGCGGACCCTTGAGGGACTCGGCCCGGAGTGGCTGGTATTGCATGCCATACCCGTAGGGAAGGGTTCCTCGGATATCGACCACTTGCTGGTCGGTCCCGCCGGAGTGTTTACAGTCAACACGAAAAACCATTCCGGACAGTCCGTGTGGGTGGCAGGCCGCACCCTGATGGTGGCGGGCCGGAAAACGCGGCACCTCTACAACGCAGCCTACGAAGCCGCCAGGGCGTCGAAGCTGCTCAGCGCAGCCGTGGGCACCGCCGTCGATGTTACCGGCATGGTTGTGGTGGTGGATCCCAAGAGCCTGACCATCAAGTCTCAACCCGACCAGGTTGTAGTGGTCGGGGAGGGGCAGTTGCTGGGTTGGCTTGGGCGGCGAGGCGGGAGCTGGGTCCGTCAGAAGTTGCCCGGATCGCCGAAGCCGCCTTGCTGGCACAGACATGGCACCGGACGCCGGTCCGAGGGGGCGACCCAGAGGCGCTCCAACAGGGTTTCCACGCCCTCCGTCTGCTGGTGGAGCAGGCACGACGGCGGCGGGCAGCGTGGGCGTTGGGACTTCCGGCGCTGGGCTTCGTCATGCTGACAAACAGCGCACACTGGGGCGCGGCCATTCTTCAGGCGCTCGCCGGCCGCTGAACCCGGCCCCAGATCTCGTGGCGGGCCGCCCTAGAAACTGGTCACCAGTTCGCTGAGCACCTCTTCGAGCCTGTTTGGATCGGTGGCGTCATAGTAGTGGGCCCCGCTGGCCTTGGCGATCTCCCTAAGGGTGGGGACATCGGCGTCGGGACCGTAAGCGAGGGTAAAAACCAGGACCGGCGTGGAGTGGTTCTGACGGCTCAACTGTTCCGAGAGACCCTTCAGGTCCCCCGGATGGGTGGTGTCGTTTTTTCCGTCGCTCAAAAGCACGATGGTGTTGATGAAGCTGTCCTTGTATTCCTTCGCTTGTTCGCCCGCGAAGCGGCTCACCGCTTCAAAAAGAGGCGTAGCATCTACGGCCTTAAGTTCAGCGAGCTTGGCCTTGAGGTCGTCCTTGTTGGTTGCAAAAGGAGCTACGGGGCTTACGATGCCCGGTGTCAGGGGACCGTCGCCCACGTGGGAGAAGGCAGCAAGCCCAATCTCATCTTCGCCGACGAAATGATCCAGCGCCTTGAGCACGGCGTCCTTGGCCCGTTGCAGCTTGGTCACTCCGGTTTCCTGCACCATGGACTCCGAGACGTCCAGCAGGAACAGGGCCCTGGCCCGCTTCCGGACATCGGCGAAGCTGTCCTTGATGTCGTTAAGCATCTTGCCCTTGGGAAGCGGCAGCGGCTGGAGCGTCTCAGCGTACCGTCCGGTCGCGGCCACGCCGGCATCCAGCTTCCCCTGGATGCTGCGATACCCGGATGCCTTCACAACGTGTTGGCCCTGTTCCGTTACTGCGAAGGCGAGAAAGTCCTCGGCCGCCATGCGCTGCTGGCGCCCCACCCAATCACCGTTAAGGATTACTGCGGGGTTGTCCGCTACGTGCACGCCGTCGTCGGGATAAATGGCGCGAAGGGGTTCCTTCGGCGCGGGACCGGATTGCTTCGTTTTGCCGTCCTCGCTGACGACTCCCCGGTTGTAGTCCCAAACAGACTTTTCATCCACGATCACCGCGGAAAGGAACTCCGAGACCCGCCCGGCGTCGTCAGCCTGCCTGGCGTGCCACAGGAAATGCTCGGGAGTGGCCATGTAGTGGCTGGTGCCGAGCTCCACGTCGCGCACCTTCTCCACCAGCGATGGTGCGTTCAGATCCATGCCCTCCAAACCTCCCACGCTGCCGCCGGCGGCACCGTAGGAAGCTGCGAGGGCCATCAAGCCCGACGTCGAGACGAGCGGGCTGGCCTTGCCGAACTTGAACTTTCCCCAGTCGCCATGGCCCTGGCGTTCCCACACATCCTGTTCCCCGGCCATCCGGAAGACCTCAGACCACGACGGCGGGTTGCTGTCCCAGCCGAGCGCGGCGGTCATGGTCTCCGGCATAGCCACCACAATGGCACTCCGGGCGAGGCTGGTTCCTTCATCGGGGACAAGGCTCCCACCGGCACCTTCCCGTGCGATTCTTAACCACGCGGAGGAGTCCGGCAGCCAGATGGCGGGCCTGTCACCTGCCGGCGCACCGGAGAATTGTGCAGCAACCTTGCCGGCAGCGACTCCCGATTTTTCCTGCATCACTGCAGGAGCCACGCATTTGCCGTCCACACTCCGGGGTTTCGCCGTGTACTCTCCGGCCAGGGCGCTGACCATGTCCGCGTTTTCCAGCGAAGTGAGGATATTCAAGGGGATGCAGGGAGCGCTCCCGGCGGCGGCGGCAGGGCTGTCCTGCGCCAGGGATTCACTTACCGGAGGCGTGCCTGATGCGCCGCCCCCTCCTGAATCGGCGGGAAAAATCACCGCCCGAAGCACGAATGCGGCGCCTACGATCAGGAGTGCCACGGCTGCCGCTGCGGCAGTCCAGATCCAGCGTGGATAAATCGGGTCAGTTGCTGCGCGTCGGCGGCCCATGCACGTTTCCTTTGGCTTCCGCCGGGTTTCCCCGGTGTGAATACAAACATGAAACCGACCCGCGGCCGTGAAACCGCGATTGCGCCTAGCCCCGCCCGAATGCCCCCGCAACCGGAGACGCACTTTGAGGATAACCCCGGCGGGCGCGAACTGAGCGTTGTGATTCACATTTTGCCAAGAAAAGGGCCCTGCACGGAATACCGTGCAGGGCCCGCTTGGTGCCGGCATCGGCTCTACGGCCGGGCAGCTCCGGGTTCCAGCGAGAACTGCTTCGGAAGCTTCATGGAGTACTCGGCCATGACGTCGCGAAGGCGGTCCGGGTAGTCGGTGATGATGCCGTCCACTCCGGTGTCGATGAGTGCACGCATGGTGGGCTTGTCGTCAACCGTCCAGGGAATGACCTGCATCCCCTTGGCGTGTGCCCGGCTCACCATGTCCGCCGTGACATACGGGACGTAGCCGGGGTCAGTGACGGTTCCGTTCTGGGGCGTGCCGTGGACGGGGGAAACGGCGTCGAAGCCCAGGGACGCGGCCGCGTCCACCAGGTCACCGCCGAAGTCGTCTGAATCAATGCCGCCCAACCAGGGTGAGCTGCCGGGCTTGCCGGCCTGCAGGAAGTCCTTGTTGGTCAGGGCTACGGTGCGGATCTGCGGGTCCATCTCCTGGACGAGCCGGAGTGCGCCCCAGTCGAAGCTTTGGATGGAAACGCGGGACT
This sequence comes from Pseudarthrobacter sp. C1, assembly GCF_034720455.1. NCBI lineage: Bacteria > Bacillati > Actinomycetota > Actinomycetes > Micrococcales > Micrococcaceae > Pseudarthrobacter > Pseudarthrobacter sp. C1. Next base: position 111,186 of record NZ_JAYESK010000004.1, read on the forward strand.
GCATGTTGGCAGCCTTGATTTCCTTCAGTGCCACGTTTACGAACTGTTCCCGGGGAGCGGTCTGCTCGGGCGCGCCGGCCTCCACCTTCGTCTCGATGTTGAACTTCACCTGGCTTGCCCGGTAGGAGTCCACCAGGGCAAAAACTTCGGCGAGGGTAGGCATCTTGGCGCCTGGGGACGCCTGCTGGCCCGGGAACTGCGGCAGGGTCTTTGAGCCGCAGTCCAGGCTGCGGACCTGGTCGAAGGTGAGGTCCTTGATGTACTTGCCAACGTACGGGAACTGCGGGTCTCCGGGGGTGACGGGGACGGTGTCGGCGCACTTCTTGTCGCTGATCTTCCGGTCATGCGTGACAACTTCGCGGCCGTCCTTGGTGATCTGCAGGTCCAGTTCAAGGGTGGAGACACCTGTTTCGATGCCCTTGGCGAAGGACGCCAGGGTGGACTCCACGGTCAGTCCCAGCCCGCCGCGGTGCGCCTGGAGGTCAAAGTGGTTGTCCGTGCCGTTGGGGTTGGTGTCGGCGGCCTGGGCCGGAAGGGATGTTCCCAGCGCCATTCCTGTGCATATGGCCGCAGCGGTCAGCAGCTTTGCGTATTTCATCTGTCAATCTCCAAGTTGGGGGGTGCCCGGTGAAAGGGCACACCAAGTCTCGGGATCCAGATGAAACCAAGAACAGCGAACAGGTGGCGGGGACGTTACGCAGGCATGAACTAAGACCGTACTCCCGGAAGGTTCAACGGCCGACGACGTCGAGCACCACGAGGTGCGCCCCCTCACCTTCGGCGAAGATGGCCAGGCCCGTGCTCGCCTCAGCGGGGAACACCAGGTCAGTGAGCGTGGCGAGCCCGTCCTGGGCGAAAACCTCCACCGAGCAGCGGTCCAGGTAGACCCGCAGGCGGAGCCGGCCTCCCTGCAAACGCGCGGCCACGGCTTCGATCGACGGGAAGGTTTCGTGGAAGGCAACCTGCCCGGATTCGCGGCGGTCCAGCCGCAGCATCCCGTCCGCAGTGTCGTAGCGGAGGACCGTCCGCTCATCGTCCCCCGCCCGAAGCACCAGTCCCACGCCCGCCGCGGCGCCCGGCTCCAGCTCAACGTCGATCCGCGCCACGGATGCGGCGGCCGGAACGTCCAGAACGCCCGACGCCAAGGGCTGCGGCCCCAGCCGGACGTGCCCTGTTTCCCGCTCCGGCAACGGATCAATGGCTTGCTGCCGAAGCATCACTTTCCCGTCCACCCGGGTCAGCGACACCTCCCGCGGCAGGGACATGGCGCTGCGCCAGCCGCCGGTGGGCGTCTCGCGGGCGTAGTCCCAGTTGTTCATCCAGCCGATCATGATCCGGCGCCCGTCCGGCACGTTGCTGAACGAAACGGCGGCGTAGTAGTCCCGCCCCCAGTCCAGCCAGCCGTACTCCCGCATCCGGCTGCTGTCCTTCTGGAGGCCCTCGGTGACCGTCGATCCGGAATGGAACGCCACGCCGTCGAACTCTCCCACGAAGTACTGTCCCGCGGAGCCGCCGGCAATGCCGCCCGGGTTGATGTTCACAATGAGGACCCACCGGCTGTCCTCCGGATTCCCGTCCACGGGCAGCTCGAACAGGTCCGGGCATTCCCAGACGCCGCCGGTGGCGTTGGCAGGGCCAAAGGTGCTCAGGTGTTCCCACGCCTTCAGGTCGGCCGACTTGTACAGCACTACCTGGCGCTGCACCGCCTCGACGGCGACCATCACCCAGTAACTTCCGGCGCCGCCGTCGTACCAAAAAACCTTTGGATCGCGGAAGTCCGCGGACGCGCGGTCCAGCACGGGATTGCCGTGGTACTTGGTCCAGGTCCGGCCTTCGTCGAGGCTGTAGGCGAGCGACTGCGCCTGCCGGCCCGGAAGCGGCGCGGCGTCACTGTAGGCACTGGTGTAAATGGCCACCAGCGGGGGATTGGCCGCTGTGCCGAGGCCGCTGGTGTTGTGCTGATCGAATACCGCCGAGCCGGAGAAGATGGCCTCGTGTTCGTCGCACGGAATGGCCACGGGCTGCTCGTCCCAGTGCAGCAGGTCCCGCGAGGTGGCGTGCCCCCAGGACATGTTGCCCCAGTCAGCGCCGAACGGGTTGTGCTGGTAGAAGAGGTGGTAGGTGCCGTTGAGGTACACCAGCCCGTTCGGATCGTTCAGCCAGTTCCGTTCGGCGGTGTAGTGGAACGCGGGCCGGTACTGGTCGGTGGCAGCCAACGTGGCGCCCGCCGCCGTCGTCAATGAATTCATGGTTAGCCCTTTACACCGCTGGAGGCGATGCTGTTGACGAACGAACGCTGGAAGGCGATGAAAAGCACCACCACCGGAACGGTGATCAGGGAAGCGTATGCCATCACCTCGCCCCACGAAACGTTCAGCTGAAAGAAGTACTGGATGCCGATCATCACCGGGCGCAGTTCCTCGGACTGGACCACCATCAGCGGCCAGAGGTAGGAGTTCCAGGCCGGCAGGAAGGTCAGGATCGCCACCGTGGCCGTCGCCGGTCCGGAGAGCGGCATGACCACCTGTCGGTAGATCTTGAACCAGCCGGCCCCGTCAATGCGGGCGGCCTCGTCGAGTTCCTTGGGGATGGACTCGAAGTACTGGTGGAACAGGTAGATGGAAAAGGCGTTGGCGATGAACGGGATGATCTGCACCTGGTAGGTGTCCAGCCAGCCCTTGGAGAATTCAAGGCTGAAGCCGTTCAGTTCAAAGTAGGGGAGCTGGTTGACCCACCACACCAGCGGCAGGGCGAGGGTCTGGAAGGGCACGATCAGCGTGGCCAGGATGGCGGTGAACACGATCTTCTTGCCGCGGACCTGCATCCGGGACAGGGCAAAGGCGCAGAGGCTGTTGACGAAGATGCCCAGGACAACGGTGACGGCGGAGACGCCCACCGAGTTGAGCAGGAAGCGGGCTGCCGGGACGCGGTCGAACACGGCTGCGTAGTTGTCGAAGGAGATGTTGCCGATGGGCAGGAACGCGGCCAGCGAGGACATGTCGCCGAAGATCTGCTGGTCCGGCTTCAGCGAGGACACCAGCATGAAGACGATGGGGAACGCAGCGACGACCGCGAAGAGGATGCGCACCAGCATGGTGCCGGCGCTTCTGAGGAGCAGTTGGTTTTTCATGTCAGTCTTTCTCCCGCGTGAGGTGGCGCTGCACCACGGAGACGATCAGGACGAGGACGAAGAACACCAGTGAGATGGCGGAGGCGTAGGAGGTTTCCTGCTGCCGGTAGCCGGACTGGACAGCCTCGTAAATGATGGTTGTGGTGGAATCCATGGGCCCGCCCTGGGTCATTACGCTGATCTGGTCGAAGAGGCCAAGGGCCTGGATGGTGATGGTCACGAGCACCAGGCTCCGGGTGTGGAAGAGGCCGGGCCAGGTGACGTAGCGGAACTGCTGCCACCGGCTGGTGCCGTCCAGCTGCGCCGCCTCGTAGAGCTCGCCGGAGATGCCCTGCAGTCCGGCCAGCCAGATGATCATGTGGAAGCCGGCGGCCTGCCAGATGGACAGGATGATGATGGCCGGCATCGCAGTGTTGGGATCGCCCAGCCAGTCCGGCCCGTCGATCAGGCCGAAGCTGACGGCGGCGAGGATCTCGTTGATCAGGCCGTCCTTGCGGTACATAAACAGCCACAGCAGCGAGACCACCACCATGGAGGTGACCACAGGCAGGAAGTACACGGTGCGGAAGAAGTTCACTCCGCGGAATTTCTTGTTGATCAGCAGCGCCATCACCAGGGCAAGGCCGGACTGCACCGGAACGATGACCACGGTGAAGTAGGCGACGTTGAGCAGGGCGCGGTAGAACGTGGGGTCGGTGAAGAGCCGGGCGAAGTTGTCCACGCCCACGAATTCCACCGGCCGCGGCGAGATGAGCCGGGCGTTGGTGAAGGCCAGGCCGAAGCCCAGGATGGCCGGAATGAAGATGAAGGCCAGCAGGAGCACCGCCGCGGGGGCGATCATGCCCCAGCCGCTGAGCTGGTCCCGGCGGAAGCCGGGCCGGCGGTGCGCGGCGGGTTTAGCGTTCGACGGCGGCACGGCAGTTGCGGGGGTGGCCGGACGTGGGCGGGTGGGAAGGTGGGAAGTTGCCATGAGGGGTCTCCGTAGGTCGGGCGGGCGGGGGGGGGGGGGGAGGGGGGGAAGTTGCCATGAGGGGTCTCCGTAGGTCGGGCGGCCGGAGGGATGCGGCGCGCTGCGGCGCATCCCTCCGGCGTGCTCCGGCTATTTCTTGTAGCCGCCGTTGGACTTGATGTTGGCGTCGATCGCCTTCACGGCGCTGTCCAGGGTGGACTTCGGGTCTGCACCGTTCAGGATGTCCTGGACGGCCTTGCCGTATTCAGTGGCGATGAACGGGTAGGCGGGTGTCTCGGGACGCATGACGGCGTATTCACGCGAGAAGTCCATGAAGATCCGGTTGGCGCCGCCCTCGGCGAAGGCCGGGATCAGGGCTGCCGCCTCATTGCTGGCGGGGATGGCTCCGGTGGCTTTGGCGACGGCGGCGATGTTCTCCGGCTTCAGGGAGTAGGAGAGGTAGTCCATGGCGGCCTCGGAATTGCTGCAGCCGCTGGTGACGCCCCACTGCCAGGAGGCGCCGCCGATCTTGGGGCCTTCACCCAGGTCAACAGGGGGGATAACCACCAGGTCGTCACCGAGCGCGGCCTTGGCCTTGTCCGCAGCCCATGAACCGGTGTAGACGATGGCGCTCTTGTTGTTCAGGAAGTCCTGGGTGGAATCCTTGCCACTCTTCTTGGCGATGAATCCCTGGTCGGCCAGGCCGCGGAACCACTCGGCCCACGCCACAGCCTTGTCCCCGTTGAGCTCGCCCTCGGCGCTCTGGAAGCCGTCGCGGTTGACCAGGTCTCCGCCGAAGGACTGCAGGAAGGGGGAGTAGGCGTACGGAAGCCATTCGCCGGTACCGGCGGTGCCCAGGTCCAGCGGGTGCTCCCACTTGCCGAGGGCCTTGAGCTTTGTCAGGGCGTCCTGGAACTCCTCTTTGGTCCAGGGCTGCTCGATGGTGGCAGCCCGCACCCCGGCGGCCTCCAGGTCTGAGGTGCGTGCCATCATGGCCAGCGCGACGTCGTAGTAGCCCACCGCGTAGGGCTTTCCGTCCCATTCAGCCACTGTGCTGGGGAGCTGCTTGGAAAGGTCGGCATCCAGTTCCAGGGGCTTCAGGTATCCGGCCCATGCCCAGTTCGGTACGTTGGGGCCATCGATGTCCACGATGCAGGGGAGGTTCCCCGCGGCGGCGGCGGAAACGACAGAGTCGTTGTAGGAGTCCTGCGGGAAGGCCTGGACCTTGATCTTCACTTTGTCCTGGCTGCCGTTGTAGGAGTCCACGATCTTCTGGACCGCAGCCAGCTCGTCCGGGTTACCGGCGTTGTGGGTCCAAAGGGCAATCTCCCCGGAACCTTCGCTGGAGGAGGACGCGCTGCCCTTCCCGCAGCCGGCGAGGGTGGCGGTGAGGGCGACGGCGGCTATGCTGGTCGCCAGGACCTTGGTGAGCTTCTTGTTCATGATCAGTCTTTCTGCTTAGACAGGGTGGAGGGGTGTGACGGGGTCCTGCTGGGAACGCGGCCGCTGCAACGGCTGCGTTCCCGATCTTTTTTGGGGGAATTAGGGAAAGCGGATAACAACACCTGACCCGGGGGCTCTGCAGGTCAGTTCCTGGGCGGGGCCACGGAGTCCCGCTCGACCAGCGGGCAGGCGATCTTTTCATGCACCCGGGGTGCGCCGGGGTTCTCAAGTTCGTTGAGCAGCTTATGGACCACCCACCGGCCCATTTCATAGTGGGGGAGGGCCATGGTGGACAGCCCCGGCCAGAGGGCGTCGGCAATCAGTTCCAGGTTGTCCACCCCCACAATCGAGAGGTCCGCCGGGATGTCCAGGCCAAGATAGCCGGCTGCCTGGTAGGCGCCCATGGCCATCTGGTCGTTGAAACAGAACAACGCGGTGGGCCGTTCCGTTCCGGACAGCAGATCCAGTGCAGCCGCACGCCCGCCGGCAGTGCTCGGATGCCCAGCCACCAGGCGGTCCGCCGGCAGCTCCAGTCCATGGCGGTCCAGGGCTGAACGAAAACCCGCGAGCCGTTCGTGGGCGGCAGGAATGTCGTCCTCGTTGTTGATCATGGCGATCCTGCGGTGGCCTGCCGCCACCAGGAGTTCGGCAGCGGACTCGCCGGCGCCGAATTCGTCCGGCACTACCGAGGACAGCCCGGGGTTGTCCGTGGTGGCGTCCAGCACGATGGTGGGAACCGCGCTGAGTTCATCGGGTACGGACACCAGCTGGTTGAACATCCGGGCGAAGATGATTCCGTCAACCTGGTGCTGCTGCAGTGCCCGGATCTCCTGGCGCTCCAGTTCATTGTCGAGGCCGGAGTTGACCACCATCAGCAGGTGTCCGTGCTCTGAGGCGGCGTCCTGTGCGCCCTGGATCATGGCGCCGGCGAAGGGGGTGGTGGTGATCTCGTCGCTGACAAGGCCCAGGATCTGGGAGCGCTGGTTCCGCAGTCCGCTCGCCAAACGGTTCGGCGCGTAGCCGAGGTCGCCGGCGACGGCTTTGATGTGCTCGACAGTCCTGGCATTCACCCGGGAGCTGTGCGCTTCGCTCAGGGCGTGGGACACAGTGGTCACGGACACGCCTGCAGCTTTCGCTACGTCCCGGATGTTTACCTTCGTCGCCATCGACCGTTCCTTTGCAAAACGTTTTGTATGTTGCTTGGATCACTATATGCAAAACGTTTTGCAGCCGTCAAGGGGCGAGTTTGGAAAACCTGGGTTTCCTGGGGCCGCGGACAATGTGTGCAAGAGCCGTGCGGGCACCGCTGATGGCAAGCAGAGCCGCCGTCGAAGGCTTACGCCACCTGCGGTCCGCGCCTGAAAAGCACAGCCAGGAGGACCCCTCCGGCGATCAGCGTCAGCCAGGCGATGCTGATGATGATGATTTCGAAGACGTCCTCCCGGTTCATGCCGCGCAACGCCACCACGACAGCGAGGGAGGCCACTGCCGCGGCGAAGCTGGCCAGGAACAGCCACCGGATACTCCGCTCAAGCCTGGTCCGGGTGGACAACACAGGCACCAGGGAGAGGAAGACCAGGGTCATGAGCAGGTACCCCAGTTCCTCCAAGGCAATGAAGATCCCGTGGGGGTTGTACTGCGTGAAAATGGACCAACCGTCAAGCTGCCCTTTTTCAAGGCTGGTGGGCATGACCACTGCCTGGATGTAGTAGTTGATCAGGAGGACAGTCGCCGCGATCACCGCGAGGCACAGCGCCAGCGAACTGTAGGTCTTGCTTTTATCCGGTGCGTACTGATGAAGCGCGGCAACCAACGCCACGAAAAGCAGCATCAGGACCATCGCCGGAAACAGCCAGTAATAGTCTCCGGGCCATTGCTGAGGGATTCCGTCGCCAGTGAACGGGTAGGGGACCTTGTCCGGCAGTGCCGTCAGGGCAAGCGCAAATGTCAGGACTGTCACGCCGACAGTGGCCACTGCCACCCGGAACCCGAACCGGCAGGCGGCCCCGGCCGGGCTCAAGGCGCCCGGCCCGCCGCGTGCGGGTGCACCGGCAGTTCGACTGCTTTTCCGTCTTGTTGGCATGGCTGTTTCCGCTCCTAGCGCCTACAGGTCCCGCGACTAGGATGCGGCTTAGCCGCCGGAGGAAACAGGGCATAAGGTCCCCGGGCAGGCTCAGGGACGGCCACCTGGTCAGTCCTGGCGGCCCTCGAGAATCCGCCGGGCGTCATCCTGCGCCTGGAGGGCACGGGGGCTTACCGCCTCGCCCCTCAGGTGGCCGGCAGCAGCGATGATGTTCCGGAGTTCCGAAACTGTGCGTGGTTCTGTCACCCCGTGGTGCGCCAGGGCGTGGCAGTTGGGGCACAGCGGAACAAGGTCGACAATGGGGTCCAACTGGTACCCGGCCCCGAGCATTTCCGGCGGCACTACGTGGTGGACGTCGATGTAGCCTGTGCCGGTGTCGCCGTACGAGGCCTCGAAAGAGAACCCGCAGGCAGCGCAGGACGTTCCATGGAAAGCAAGGCACATCCGGCGCGCTTCGGGGTCCCGCTCGTAGCGGTTCACCTCCATACTGCTGACCGCGGCCTGGGGATAGGTCCCGGAAACCACTTGGGCAGGGACAACGGCGGACGGCCCCTGCTCCCGCCACAGCCGGCGAAGGCCAGGCTCCGCCCCTGGTGGAAGGTCCATGCCTGAACGAAAGGTGATGTCGCGCCAGGCCATCCCGGGGACGGCATGGCTGATGGCCTCCGGCGGTATCTGCTGGCCGAGGGGGAGCAGGGCATCGAAAGCGACGCTGACGTGCCAGCCGGCGTCTTCGCGTTCCCCTCGTGGCATGGTTGCGTAGGGTTCGGACACCACCACCCCATGTCCGATGAGCCCGGAACCTGCGTCAGTGCTGCCCTCTACCAGGAGCCAGGCCTCAGCCCCCGGCCGGACATGCAGTGCGTGGCCAATGCTCCAGCGCTGCAGGAACCGCCCGGACTGTTCCACCTGCTCGACGGCGGCACGGTAGTCCCAGCGGTCCCATGCGTTGGGATTCCATCCAAGGAGGACTGCAGCCACTACTCACCTAATCCAGCACGTGCTGTGCGTCGGGCACCACAGCCATCCGAGCGGAACCTAGATAGGTTCCTTGGCCAGCGCCTTGGTCTTTGCGGGTGTTTCGCGGCCCAGACGCTGATCGAGCGTGACGCGCAGCCTGGCGGCCGCAACCTGGACCCGGTGCTCAGCCGGGGTGGCCTTCTTCGGGGCGGGACTGGCGGAAGTGTTCCGCGGAGGATGGACAAACCGGTGTTCAGGCGACGCTGCGCTCATGGTCCAGCCTCCTTGGTTGTGTCTTCATCCGTCGTTCCATTCTCGCCCATGTTGCGGCCGGCGTCCATGAACGGCATCTCCGCGCCGGTGTTTCCTTCCTCCCCGAGGTCGTCCCCGTTCTCATCCCCGGAGACGCTCTTCCACGCGATGTCGAACAACTCGAGTTCCTCGGTGCGCGCGAGTTCGCTGCGGGCCAGCACTTCCAGGGTGGCCAGTCCCAGGGCCTTCGTTCCCTCGTCCTGGTCCAGCGCCCGGTCCAGCGCCCACTGGGTCCGCCGCCACCATTCGGCCCGGCTGTCCGCTTCAGTCTTCTGCATCAGGGCCCGGGCGTCCGCTTCCCGCTTCTGGTCCAGGGCCGTCTTGTCCGCTGTGGTGCGCTGCTTGAGCGTGCGCCAGTTGATGTAGAAGGCGAGCAGGGCGGCGATGAGGACGGCCAACGGCCCGAGGCCGGCAAGGATCACCCACCAGTCAGCCGGTCCGGAATGCACCACGACATCAAGCGTGCTGGGGGTCGGTGCAGGGGTCACCTGGCCAGCATAGGCCGGGGAAGAGCGGCCGGCCCGCCTGACACCCCGCTACTGCCACACGCCTTCGCGGCCCAGGATCCTTTCCTCCTGGACGGCCGCAACGTCGTCGGACCACGTCCCCTCAAGAATGGTGGATGGGTTTCCGGGCCGAAAGGGTCCCAGGTCCCCGTGTCAGGTCTCCGCGGCGGACCAGCATGACGACGGCGACGACCAGCCAGGCTGTTGCCGCATGGCCCCACGGGTAGACCTGCTGGGGGATCCCGGGCGTCAGGGGGTTCAGGATGAACTGGAACGTCGCGAGGCTGGCGTGCATCAGCATTGCCAGGAGCAGGCTGCCGGTGTGGTCGTAGACCCACACCATGAGCACGCGGTAGGCGGTGAGCTGCCCCACGAGCACGGCGACGAACCATAGGGACAGGAAGATCTCCAGCGGTATGCCGCCGTTTGTCCCGCCGCCGCCCCAGTAGCTCACAAAGAAATGCCATGCACCCCACAGCACTCCCACCATGATTCCGGTCCAGAGCACGCTGAGGCGCCGGCGCGCCTTCGGGATGGCGAACCCGGTCCAGCCGATTTCTTCGAGGAGCCCGACCACCAGCCCGAGCACAAGCGCCATGACGATGGTGCCGGCCTTGTCTTCTGCCGTGGCGATCCGTGGTGCGTAATCCGCGGAGGACAACCAAAGGCCCAGCACGACGGCGGCCATCGTCACTGGCGCGACCAGCAGGGCGACGGCGTACCAGCGGCCGCCCACGCGCCACTTCTGCAGGCGCGACCATAATTCGCGGTACCCTGCCCGTCCGGACACGACTCCCGTCAGCAGCAGGCCGGCAACAGCCGGCCCGAGCAGCATCGCAGGCACGGTGACCGGGACCGTCAGCTGGAACTCTTCCGGGGTGGGCGACAGGCCGCCGGTGGAGGCCCATACGGCCAGCACAATGCTGCCCCATGACAAGAGGAAAGTAATGCCGTAATACCACCACAGCGGATGCTTCCGGACTGATGTCCGAAGGGCAAGCATGAGATCCTCCCGGTTTACGCCTGATGTACCTTCAGCTTCCCTTCCACGGAACGCACGGCATAGGGCCGTCCGGCCCGATTCGCCTGGAACATAGGGCAGGGGCTCCAGGGCCTGGCTCGGGCCAGGCGCAGGAACGGAGCAGCGGGTCAGACAGTTCCCCGCCGGGAGATCAGGACCGGGCCTCGCGCGTGGTGAAGGACCGCATGGGCGGTGGAACCGATGGTCTCCCGCAAAAAGCCGTGGCCTTTGGTTCCCACGACGAGCATCCGTGCGTCGTCCGAGGCTTTGAGGATGGCATGCGGGACCGACGCGTCGGTGAGTACCCTGCCCTCCACGGCAACGTAGGGTGCGAGCGCCCGGGCACGGTGGAGGGCGGCGTGGAGCACTTCGCCGGCGGCAGCCTCGGCGTCGGGCCCGTTCCGCTGTGCGTACCCGGCAGGCACATGGTGGACGTGGACGATATTGAGCTTTGCCTGCCATGCCGAGGCCAAGGCGCAAGCGTCCTCCAGGGCCGCGGGAGAACCGGATGCGTCAACCGCGACGACGACCGGCCCGCCAGGGTGGAGGTCCGGCCGGATCACAGCTACGGGGCAGGAAGCAGTGGCGGCGAGTTCCAGGCTCACCGAACCCACCAGCAGCCCCAGGAATCCGCCCAGCCCCCGGCTGCCCACAACAACCATCTCCTGGCCGGCAGAGATCTCGGCAAGGTACGAGGCGGGCAGCCCATGCAGCAGGGTGCCCTGGACGTCCAGCCCGGGTGCCGCGGCTTGGGCGCGGCCGACGCCCTCCTCGAGGATCGCCTGTGCTGACCGTTCCAGGCCGCTGTCCGCTACTCCTGGAACGGGGCCCAGTTTGTGGGTCAGCAGCGGCCAGATTGAAACGTGGACGACGTGAAGGGGACAGCCTCGCAGGTCAGCCTGTTGCGCTGCCCACGTGATGGCGGCGGCAGCTTCGGCCGAACCGTCGTATCCGGCGACGATGGTTCCAGGTTCCTCCATTGCTCCTCTCCTTCGCAGGGACCTTCGGCCCTGTGGCGGCTCGCTGTGGGACTCCATGCTGAATGGGTGGGCTTGCTGTGTACCCGCCCTTCCAGCAGAGCACCCGCAGTTGCCGGAAGCAAGAACTGTTGTCCGAGACGAGGAGCACCACATGGCCGCCTGGCAGGAAAACATCACTCCGCACCGGTTCGAGGGCCAGACCGTCATCGTCACCGGCGCCGCCTCCGGCATTGGGCGTGCCACCGCCCTTCGTGTTGCCCGGGAAGGCGGCCGGGTGATTGCCAGCGACCTCAGCGCTGAGGGCCTGGACAGCCTCGCGGCGGAGTACGCCGAACTGGGTTTCGTGCCCGTGGCCGGGGACATCAGCAACGAGGCTGTGGTGCAGAGCGTCGTGGCTGCTGCCGGGGGGCGGGTTGACGCGCTGGCCAATGTCGCCGGGATCATGGACAGCTTCCAGCCGGTGCACGAGCTCGACGACGAAACGTGGGAGCGCGTGCTGAACGTCAACCTGACCGCCGTCATGCGGCTTACCAGGGCAGTGGTGCCGCTGATGCTGGCCGCGGGGTACGGCTCGATTGTGAATGTCTCCTCCGAGGCAGGCCTCCGCGGTTCCGCGGCAGGGGCCGCCTACACCGTGTCCAAGCATGCGGTGAATGGCCTCACCCGCAGCTCAGCCGTCATGTACGGGCGCCGGGGAATCCGCGTCAACGCTGTGGCCCCGGGCGGGACCAGGACCAATATCCACGCCGAGTTCAAGTCCCGGCTGGCTGCCGAGGTGCTGGGGCCGTTTATGCAGGCGAACGTTCCGCCCATCGCCGAGGCAGAGGAGGTCGCAGCGGGGATCGCCTTCCTGCTGAGCAGGGACGGCACGAACATCAACGGCGTGGTGCTGGCCTCGGATAACGGATGGAACGCCATTTGAGCGGGCCGCAGGCCGCGGGACAGGACAGGACAGGACAGGACAGGACAGGACTGGACTGTGCGCAGGATCGTTGGTCTGCTGCTGGCTTTGCTGGTGCTTCTGCCCGGCAGTGCAGGCGTTGCCTTCGCTGTTCGGCCGGCGTCCGTCGAGGTCCAGGATACGGCTGGGGTGCTGGACCGGAACACGCTGGTACCGGCCCTTGAACGCATTGAGTTCCACAATCCAACCAAGGTTGTGGTGTACACCTACAACGGCAGTGCGGAGGATAACCTCAACGAGGAGGTCCTGAGGTTCGCCCGGGCCGAGCACCCTGAATGGATCAGCGCGGACGGCCAAAAGTGGGCGGACGGGCTGTTCATTTTTGCCCTCGACCCGGTGGGCCGCCATGTAGGCACATACATGGGCGAGGACCGCAGGGTGTCCCTGGAGCAGCGGGCGGACATCCAGGACTCGGCCAAAGAACTTCTGCGGGACGCCCAGTGGACCGACGGAACCATCGCCGGCGTCCGGCGTGCCGCCGAACTCATCAACCAGCCCTGGTACCTCTCGGCTGCCTTCCTGGTCACTGCCTGGGTCACCGCTGGGCTGGCAGCCCTCGGCGCGGGAGCCTGGATCATCGTGCGGGCCGTGACCAGGTCCTCCAGCCGGAAAGAGATTGAGCGCGGGGACCGGAGCTACGCGAACGTCAGCATGGATCTGGAGGTGACCGAGCTGAACGCCGGCACCATTCCCGAGGCATCCAGGTACGGAAGCCAGGTGCTTGAGAAACACCGCACGTTCCTGAACCGCTATAACGCAACCAGCGAGCTGTCCAACAAAGTGCACGCGTTCTCCGGGCGCGCTTTGAGCCGGCGGAAGAATCTCAAGCTCGCGCGACAGTACGCGGACGCGGCCTCGGAGCTCGACGCGCTGGACGACGTCATCGCGGACAGCAACGCCCTCTTGAACCGCGCCAGCGCCTGGCAGACTGCCTGGGACCGGCAGCTGGCACCCTTCCGCAGCGACCTGGCCGGACTTGAACAGCTCCTCACCAAGCGCCACGGGCAGGGGGATTCGGCCACCGCGGCGGCGCTGCGGTCTTTCCGCGACCAGAGCCTGCGGGAGATCGAGCGCTGGACCGCCGAGCTGGCGGAGGGAAGGATCGGCCCGGAAGAGGCGCTGGACCGCCTCTACGACGCCCGGACCCGGCTCGCCTCGCTCCTGGAAAGCCACGCGGAAACGGTCATCGGGGGCTTCGCGAAGAATGCACGTGAAGCCGAACTCATGCGGAAGGAAATGCAGGAAGCGCAGGAAGGCCTGGACCACCGGCGCCGTACCTATGAGCCAAGCATCCTGGGCACCGTCTACCCGTCCTACCACTTCTTCTCCGTGGCCACCTTCAATTCCGGGCTCAACACCGGGGTCAGCAGCGTCAGCTCCGCCCGCGGCGGAGGCGGCAGCACCACCGGCTATGGAAGCAGCGGCGGGAGCTTTTCCGGCTCGGGCAGTTCATCCAGCTTCTAGCGCCGGGACCCGCGCCTTCCGGGCGCCCTGTTCATTGGGTAATTCCAGGGGCTACCGGCGCGTTCCGCGGCGGGCCGAGCGGCCACCCCGGGGCCGGCACTTACCCTAGGCACATGAGCGAGCGAAGAACTACGTGGCACGCGCGGCACAAGGAGGGCCTAAGCCGGGGTGAGCGGGCGGCGGACGTCCTCCGCAACGGGATGGGCAGCTGGACATTCGTGGGGCTCTTCGTCGCCTTCATGGCGGCATGGGCCGCATTTAACACCTACGTGCTCGCATCGGACGCCTGGGACCCCTACCCCTACATCCTCCTCAACCTCTTCCTCTCCATGCTGGCCGGGCTCCAGGGCGCCATCCTGTTGATTGCCGCAAAGCGCCAGGACGCCATCGCGGCGGCGATGGCCCGCCACGACTACGAGACGGACGTGCAGTCAAAGTCGGAAATCGACCGGCTGATGGCAATCAACAGCCAGCAGGTTGAGCTGCTGGAGGAGCTCCGGGCCATGATCTCCCGGCCAGGCGCGCTTCAACCCGGCCCCCTGCCGCCGGGCGCGCCGCTACAGGGGGAAGATGCAGGCACGGACGACGGCGGCAGTACGGCCGGCCGCCCGGCCGGCGGATAGGCAGGGGTTGCCGGGCGGGCGCGGCGGAACCGCAGACTGAAGATCAGGCGGCCGCTAGTCTGCCGGGGTGCCGGAGTCCGGACGGCCAGCGGCCTCCAAGCCGGCAGCGATCTCGTCAGCCCAGGCGTCGATGGCCGCCCAATCCCGGAAATCGCCTGCCGGCAGGGCTTCCTTCGCTGCCGGCGCGAGCCGGATGAGGCGCTCACCGATGCCGATGGGAGGGGAATCCGGGTTCCACGCGCCGAAGAAGACCTGTTCTCCGCTGGGCCGGAGCAGTTCCTGCAGTTCGGCGAACTCCTTGGGCCTGGCACTCTTCAAGACATCTTCACCGTCCTTATCGACAGTGTCGTTTCCGAGCGGGCCGCTGCTGAAGAGCCAGACCCTCCTGGCCTGCAGCTCCCGCCGGTGCCGCTTGGCGAAGGCCGTCGCTTCCCTAAGCCAGTGGACCATGTAGGCGGCGCTGCCCAGTACCACGGCTTCATACTGGCCCACGTCATCCACTTCTGCCACGGGCCGGGCCTCGGCCTCGATCCCGTCTTCAGTGATCCGGGCAGCGATGCGTTCGGCAATGCCGGCGGTGGAGCCGTGCCGGCTGGCGTACGCAACGAGAACCTTCATCGGGGACCTCCCTGATTGGCACTTAGGCGACGGGCCAGACAACCCGGGTCTGCCACTTCGCGGGGTCGGGTTCAGTTTCCGGGTCGCTCAGGTAGTACTCCCACATGGTGTCCGACGGGGTGAGTCCTTCGGCTTCCATCTGCCCCAGGATCGCGTGGTAGGTGTTCTCCAGGGTGTCGTACGGCCCGACGTGGAGCGCTTCCAGGGCATCTGTCTCAGGCAGGGTCCCGCTCGCCACCCCGTCAGCCTCCGTGAAGTTGCCGTCGATGGGGAAGCCGGCTTCCACGTCAACTGTCTCGCTGGGCATTCCCCGGTAGAGCGCAAAAGGCGGTCCCGCGGGGCTGGCACCCTGTTTCCGGGCTGCAGCCATCACCGTGCCGAAGGCCCGGCTGAAGAAGTCAGTCAGGGAAGCCATGGGGACGCGTTCGCGGACGACGGCGACGGGCTGCTCTGTAAGGTGGACTTTCCTTGGGTGCTGGGCAGAGTTGTTCATGGCATTAGCGTGCGCCGCAGGCTGCAGGCGTCACAGGGCCTTAGGACTCTAAATGGTGTCCGGGCCGCCCGGCCTCAGCCGGCAGCACCATAGGCTTCGCGCATCCAATGCTCCACTTCGGCGTCCAGTTGGCTACTCTCCAGCAGCTCAAGGTGGTGCATCCAGATTCCGGGGGACGGGTGCACGATTTGCTTGAACCGCGGCGATGGCAACTCGTAGGGGAGCGGAAGGGACAGGACAACGGGAACCGAAGATTTCACATAGGTCCCAGGGCGCCAAAGAAACGCGAAGCCGTGCCGGCGGCGGAACGAAACCTGGCTTTTGGAAACCCGGACCTCCATCGGTCCGAGAGCGGATGCCATGCGTTCCGCCGCCCGGTAGATGCCGTAGGCCGTGGCGGAACCTTCAAAAAAACGGTCAAGCGTCCAGGGTTCGCCGCCCTCCACGGGAACGGGCGGGGTCTATTCGAATCCTGCGCGGGTGGCCTCGTCCAGCGGGGTGCGCCAGGTACCGGAGGCGGACAGGGTGAACCTCCTGCCCGTCACCGACTGGGGAACAATCCGGATGAGGTGGTCCTTGCCTACACCCTGCCAGGGAAAGAGCCCCCGCCGCGTCTCGTTCAGTGCCGGCCCCGCGGCATCGTCCTGGACCGCCCTGCCCTTGACCACAACGCTCCAGGCCAGGCCAAACTCGGCGCTGACGCTGTCCGCTTCCAAGGCAACCAGCGGGTTGGCTTCAATGGCCTGCAGCTTGGTTCCACTCCCTGTCCGGAAAACAAGGCCCTGGCCGTCAACCTTGAAGCCCACCGGGAACACATCAGGCTGGCCGTCCACGACGACGCCAAGACGTCCCACGCTGGTGTGTTCCAGTAGTTTCCAGCACTCGTCGGAGTCAAGGATCTCAGCTTCTGGCACCATGTTCTTGTCGGTCATGTCCAGATCCTACGGCGCCGGCCACAGCCCTGAAAGGGCCCAAAGACCTTTGACCTGTCCGCGAGTTCAGGCTTCCCTGTGGCTGCCCTGGTCCTGCAGGCGCGAGAGAAGCGTTTCAGCCCACGCAGCTGCGCGGTCAACCTCCCCTTTGCGAAGAGGGCCTTCGCTGCCCTTGACATAGAAGGCCATGGGGCCGGCGACAATGCTTGCGCCGGCGTCCTTGAGTGCCCGGCTGATTTTCCCGGCCGCATCCCCGTGGATGAAGAGCTTGAGCCTGGTGTCGAACGCGGCGGCCCGGACCCCTGACAGTCCACGGGCCGCAAGATCGGCGAGCGCCTGGGTGATTTTGGGCGTCGGGCGCCAGCCATTGATGGGACTGCCGACCACAAGGAGATCGCCGGACTGGACTGAACCGGGATCGAAACGGTCCACGGGGACAGCAGCGGCCATGCTGCCCAGGCCCGCCGCCAGGGCTTCGGCGATGGTCCTGGTGTTGCCGTAGGCGGAGTCATAGACGACGAATGCCTTCATGGTCCTGGTCCCTTTCATGGACGGGCGGAAGCCGGGGTTCCCCTTTCAAGAATGCGCGCCGCCGGGCCTGGGCGGCAGGGGCGAAGGTCATACGGGAGGCGGGCTCCGGGCCTAAATGCCCTAGCGGCGGCCGAGGGGTGGCAGTACGTTCAGCTGTATGCTCAACAACTCACCGGAACGGGACGCCTCAGCGGCAGTGGAGGTCCTTGGCGCCAGTGCCTGCTGGGATCTCCTGCGGACAGTATCGGTTGGACACCTCGCCGTCCTGGTTGACGGCCATCCGGAAATCTTCCCCGTGAACTACAAGGTGGACCATGAGTCGGTGGTCTTCCGCACCGGAGAAGGAACGAAACTTCACGCGGCCGCCGGGCCCGCCGCCGTCGCCCTGGAAGCCGACGGCACCGACCAGGGAACGCGAACCGCGTGGAGCGTCGAGGTGAAGGGCCATGCGGTTGTCCTTGAACCTTCCCCGGACCTGATGACCGGCGTCGGGCTCACCCTTTTTCCGTGGCAGGCGGGGCACAAGGACTACTTTGTGCGGATAACTCCGACGGCGGTGACCGGCCGGCGCTTCAAGATCACTTCGCCGCTGACCTGGTGGAGCCACCTGGATGACCCGGCGCGGGCAGGTTTTGCCTGAGGGTCGGCCGGCCGGTCCGCCCGGCACGTCCCTGGGGCCGCTGCAGGCGGCGAACCCCGAGCAGCCCCGCACGTCCCTGGCGGGCAGGGGCATCGCGTTTGTCCGGCTGTACCCGCTGGTGGCATTGACATGCCTGATGCTCGCGGTGACGGGACTATTGCTGCAGTCCGGCCTGGGGCAGCCGGCCCGGCTCGGCGCGTCTGCCTATGCCGCCGTCGTCGGCGTGACCCGTGCCGTGTCAATGTTCCGTTCCCTGCGCCAGGGCCGTTGGGGGATCGACGTCCTGGCACTCATGGCAATTGGCAGCACGGTGTGGGTGGGTGAGTACCTTGCTGCCTTGGTGGTCATCCTCATGCTTTCCGGCGGGGAAGCACTGGAAACCTTTGCCCAGGGACGCGCAGCACGGGAGCTGAGGGCGCTCCTGGACAGGGCTCCGCGGTTCGCGCACCGGGAAGCCCCCGGATCAGTCCTGGAGGACACCCCGGTTGGCGAGGTGCTGCCGGGGGACGTGCTGGTAGTGCGTCCCTCCGAGCTCGTACCAGTGGACGGGGAGCTCCTCTCGGACGCTGCCAGCATGGATGAATCCTCGCTGACGGGCGAAAGCCTCCCGGTTGAGCGGGTCCGGGGCGACCTCCTGCTCAGCGGCTCCGTCAACGGCGAGACGGCCATCAGAATGCGGGCCGCCGCGACCGCGGACGATTCACAATACAGCCGCATCATCGCCCTGGTGGAGGAGGCGGCGTCCAGCCGCGCCCCGGTGGTCCGCCTGGCGGACCGCTACGCCGTTCCGTTTACCGCGCTTGCGGTCCTCATGGCTGCAACCGCGTGGCTTTTTTCAGGGGATCCCGTGCGGATCGCCCAGGTCCTGGTCGTGGCAACTCCGTGCCCGCTCCTGATCGCTGCGCCGGTGGCCTTCCTGGCCGGTACCAGCCAGGCCGCCCACAAGGGCATCATCATCAAGAACAGCGGAACCCTCGAGCAGCTGGCCAAGGCCAGGACCGCGGTGTTCGACAAGACAGGAACGCTGACCTCCGGGCGGCCGGTCCTGGATACCGTGCAGGCAGCACCGGGAGGGGCGGGAAGCGGATCGATGAACCCTGCGCGGATCCTGCAGCTTGCCGCCTCCGCAGAGCAATACTCCTCGCACGTCCTGGCAGCCTCCGTCATTGAAGCTGCCGCCCTGCGCGACCTTGAACTCCTGCCGGTTACCCGGGCTACGGAACATGCCACCCAGGGGGTGGAGGCGGTATGCGGCGGGGACACGGTGGTGGTGGGCAAGGCGGGCCTGGTCCGCAGCTCAGCACGGGGCTTCCGTGAAGCCGCCCTGCGCAGCGGGCAGCTGGCGGTCTACGTGGCCGTGAACGGCACCTACGCAGGCGCCCTCATCATGAAGGACCCGCTGCGCGCCGACGCAGGGCAGACGCTTGCCCGGCTGCACCGCCTGGGAATCCGCCACACCATGCTGCTGACCGGTGATGCCCGGGGGACCGCGGCGCACATCGCCGAAGAGGCAGGCATCCGGCACGTGCAGGCGGACTGCCTTCCCGAGGACAAGGTCAACGCGGTGGCCGGCGTGCGGGAGCGACCGGTGCTGATGGTGGGCGACGGCGTCAATGACGCCCCTGTGCTCGCGGCGGCGGACGTGGGGATAGCCATGGGGGCCAAGGGCGCTACAGCCGCGAGTGAGTCGGCAGACGTGGTGATCATGCTCGACGACCTGTCCAAAGTCGCCGTTGCCGTCGAAATCGGGAAACGCACCGTCGCTGTGGCCCTGGTGAGCATCTGGACAGGAATAGGCCTCAGCATCGGGCTCATGGCTGTTGCCATGACCGGGTACATCCCGGCCGTCACGGGGGCACTCCTCCAGGAACTCGTGGACCTGGCCACAATCTTGAACGGGTTGAGGGCGCTGCACGGACCCAGGCCGAAAAAGCCCGTGGGCCGAGGCTGAAACGGCAGGGTGCCGGCATGACCTTCGGCCCTTCCCACGGCCGCCGCCAGTAGGGAATGTGGTGGATATGAAAGCAGAAACAGTGTCCAAGCCCGTCATTGTGGGTGTCGACGGGTCAGAATTCTCATCGGCAGCCCTGAGGTACGCGGGCACCCTCGCGGCCCGCCTTGGCGCCCGGCTGGAGGTCATCACCTGCATCGGCATGCCGGACTACCTGGTGCTGCCCCACCTTGAAGGCGCCGACCGCCAATTTACCGCGAGGCTTGAGGACGCGGCCCGCCGGTTGGTGGACGAAGCCCTGGGGAGGGCATTCTCCGGCGACCGGCCCGAAGATGTCGGCGTAACGGTGAAGTTCGGGCCGCCGGGCAAGGTCCTCGTGGAGGAAAGCCGGCGGGCACAGCTTCTGGTAGTCGGGCGGCACGGTGAGGGAGGGTTCCTCGGAACCAGCATGGGCTCCGTCAGCAAGGCGTGCGCCGCACGGTCCGTGTGCCCGGTGCTCCTGGTGGGCCAGGAGGCGGACGTCGTGTGATGACCGCGGCTGGCCTGACCTCGGTCCAGGCCGCGGATCTCCTGAAGCAGGCAGGCCCCAACCTCCTTCCGGCCGAGAAACCGGTGCCCCAGTGGCGGAAACTCTGGGGGGAGCTGACGCACTTCTTCGCCCTCATGCTGTGGTGCGCGGCGGGCCTTGCCTTCCTCGCGGACATGCCGCAACTGGGCGTGGCGATTATCGTCGTCGTCCTTGTCAACGGCGTCTTTGCCCACATCCAGCAGGAACGTGCCCAGCACGCGGCGGCGAAACTGCGGGGACTGCTGCCCGCTGACGTACTGGTGCGGCGGGACGGGCGCGTCCGGAAAGTCCATGCCAGTGAACTGGTGATCAACGACCTCGTGCTGCTGGCCGCCGGAGACCGCATCCCCGCCGACGTCGTGCTGGTCACCGCTGCGTCCTGCACCGTGGACGAATCCATGCTGACCGGGGAGAGCGAACCGGTGCCGAAAGCCGGCGGCGATCCTGCCTGGGGCGGGACGTTCCTGGTCAACGGCAACGCGGAGGCCGCCGTTTCGGCCACGGGCGCCAGGACCCGGCTGGCCGGGATCGCGCTCCTGACCAGCGGAGCCGTTTCCCCACCCACCCCGCTGTCCTTGGAACTGCGCCGGATCGTCCGCGTGGTGGCATCCGTTGCCCTGGCAATTGCCGCCGTCTTTTTCCTGGTGTCCCTGCTGGTGGGCATCCAGTGGCGGGATTCCTTCCTCTTCGCCATCGGCGTCGCCGTTGCCCTTGTTCCCGAGGGCCTGCTGCCCACGGTGACGCTGTCGCTCGCGATGGGCGCCCAGCGCATGGCTGCCCGCAATGCGCTGGTCCGCAACCTTGAGGCGGTGGAGACCCTTGGGTCCACCACGTTCATCTGTACGGACAAGACGGGCACACTGACCCAGAACAGGATGAACGCCGTCGAGGTCTTCACCTCCCAAGGAGAGGTACACATTGCCGGCGACGGGTACAACCCGGAAGGGACAGTCCTGGGGGAGGGAAAGGACAAAGCCGCCGAAACTGCGCTCGCGGCCCTTGCCGCCTCACAAGGCCGCGCCGAACTGCACGAAGGACAGTGGCGGGCCTCCGGCGACCCAATGGAAGCGGCCATCGACGTGCTGGCACGGCGGCTGACAGGGGCAGCAGGCGACGGAAGGGTGCCTTCGCGCAGGCTCCCCTTCGATCCCGGACGACGGCGGGAATCGGCGATCGTTGGACAGGACCTGTTCTGCAAGGGCGCCCCGGAGGCGGTTCTTCCGCTCTGCGGCGCCGTGCCCGAACCGGTCGGGGAACAGGTCCATCTGATGGCCTCCCGTGGGCTGCGTGTCATCGCCGTGGCGCGGCGGAAGCTGGAGGGCGCGCCGGACCTCTGGGAGTCCCGCCCCGCCGAGGACATCGAACGCGGCCTCGAGCTGCTGGGCCTGATCGGGCTTCATGATCCGCCCCGGCCGGACGTGGGCGAGGTCATCCGGACCGCCCGTAATGCCGGTCTCAAACTCGCCATGATCACCGGTGACCATCCGGGCACTGGTGCGGCCATCGCGCGTGAGATCGGGTTGATGGGGGTTCCCGAACGGGTGCTGGAAGGCACGGAGCTCCCGGACGACGAGCAGTTGCTCGGCGCGCTCCTGGACCGCGACGGGGTGGTGGTGAGCCGGGTTTCCCCGGAGCAGAAGCTGCGGGTTGCCAGGGCGCTGCAATCCCGGGGACACGTGGTGGCCATGACCGGAGACGGTGTGAACGACGGCCCGGCCCTGCGCGAAGCGGACATCGGTGTGGCCATGGGCTTAAGCGGCACCGATGTCGCACGCGAAGCGGCCGACCTGGTCCTCCTCGATGACCACTTCGGAACCATCGTGGCCGCCATCGAACAGGGCAGGGCCACCTACGCCAACATCCACAGGTTCCTTACCTACCACCTCACGGACAACGTGGCGGAGCTGACCCCGTTTGTTATCTGGGCGCTCTCCGGCGGGCAGTTTCCACTGGCCCTCGGCGTCCTGCAGATCCTTGCCCTGGACATCGGAACCGACCTGCTGCCGGCCCTGGCCCTGGGCGCTGAGCAGCCGGGCAAACGCGTGCTTGCGCGGCCCCCGGAACGGCGGCACCTGATGGACCGGAAGCTGATGGTGCGCGTCTTCTGCGTGCTTGGCCCCGTGGAGGCCGTCATCGAAATGGCCGCATTTTCCGCGGTGCTCTTCGGCGGTGGCTGGGACCGCGGCGAGACGCCGGAGCCCGGGCTGCTGATGGCCGCCTCAGGTGCCGCTTTCACAGCGGTGGTGCTGGGTCAGCTGGCCAACGCCTTCGCCTGCCGGAGTGCAACCGTTCCGCCCTGGCGGCTGGGCTGGGGCACGAACAGGCTCCTGGCATGGGCGATCCTGGCTGAGCTGGGTGTGCTCGCGGCTTGCCTGTTTATTCCCCAGCTCGCCGCCGTCCTGGGGCAGGCACCCCCGGCGCCTGCAGGACTCCTCGTGGCATTGTCGGCAGTGCCGGCCGTCCTGGCTGCGGACTGGGCCTACAAGCGCATCAGGGGCCGCTCCAACCACGCATGACCGGCAGCCTCCCCTGGTGCGGGGCCCGGCAAGGGGCGCGCTCCGGGGGCGGGCCGTGCTCGGGACCAAAGACTCTGCCCGGCGTCTTCCGCCACGGCCCAGAATCAAGGCATGACTGCACCCGCAACCCCCCGTGCCGATGTCCATGTCATGTGGATCGCTGACACCGGGATAGGGGACATCGCGTCCGTGGGGGGAAAGAACGCCTCCCTGGGCGAGTTGAGCCGGTCCCTGCGTTCGGCCGGCGTGAGGGTCCCGGAAGGGTTCGCCACCACCGCTGCTGCCTACCGCGCTTTCCTGGAAGCCAACGCCCTGGAGCCGCGCATCCGGGCCTACATCGGGGAGTACCGCGCGGGGCGGGCCACCCTGCGCCAGGCCGGGGCGGCCATCAGGGAACTGTTTCTGTCGGCCACTTTTCCGGAAAGCACCGGGCAGGCAATCGAGGAACACTACCGCCTCCTTTGCCGCCGCGCCGGCCAGCCCGAGGTTGCGGTTGCGGTCCGCAGCAGTGCCACAGCGGAGGACCTGCCGGACGCCAGTTTCGCGGGCCAGCAGGAGACGTTCCTCAATGTGGCGGGGGAACGCGCCGTCCTCGAAGCCTGCCGGAACTGCTATGCCTCGCTGTTCACCGACCGCGCCATCAGCTACCGGGAAATGAAGGGCTACGACCACCTGGAGGTGGCATTGTCCGTAGGTGTCCAGCGCATGGTCCGCTCGGACGTCGGCGCTTCGGGGGTCATGTTCTCCATCGACACGGAGTCCGGGTTTCCGCAGGCCGTGCTTATCAGCGCGGCCTGGGGGCTCGGCGAGACGGTAGTGCAGGGCACCATCAACCCGGACAAATACCAGGTGTTCAAACCGCTGCTCGCCGATGACCGCTTCAGCCCCGTGATTGACAGGGAACGCGGCGCAAAGGAACGCAAGATGGTCTACAGCCTCGGGGGAAACGCGAGGACCCGGATGGTGGAAACGAGCCAACGGGAGCAGGAGACCCTGGTGCTGAACGACCAGGAAGTTGTCCTGCTGGCGCGTTGGGCCGCTGCCGTGGAGGCACACTACGGCAGGCCCATGGACATGGAATGGGCCAAGGACGGCGTAACGGGCGAACTGTTCATGGTGCAGGCCAGGCCGGAGACGGTCCAGGCCCGGCGCAGCAGCTCCACGTTCCGCACCTACCACCTGCGTGAGCCGGGGCGCGTGCTGGCATCAGGGGCGGCGATCGGTGATGCCATAGCCAACGGGCCGGCCTGCGTCATCCGGGATGCGAAGGACATCGAATCGTTCGTGGACGGCTCGGTGCTGGTGACCCGGATGACAGATCCGGACTGGGTGCCGGTGATGCAGCGTGCAGCGGGCATCGTCACGGACCACGGCGGGCCTACCAGCCACGCGGCGATCGTGAGCCGGGAACTGGGCGTACCCGCCGTCGTCGGAACACGCAACGCAACCGAAGCCCTGCCTGACGGTGACCCCATCACCCTGTCCTGCGCGGAAGGCGAAGAAGGCCGGGTGTACGAAGGACTCCTGGACTACACCGTGGAGGAAGTGGACATGGAGGCTCTTCCCGCCACCGGCACCGACATCATGGTCAACATCGGCAGTCCTGCCGCAGCCTTCAAATGGTGGCGCCTGCCGGCGGCTGGAGTGGGGCTGGCCCGGATGGAATTCATCATCAACAACCTCATCCGCATCCATCCGATGGCCCTGGTGCACCCCGAGCGGGTGGCAGACCCTGGGGAAGCAGCGCTCATCCGCAAACTCACCAGCGGCTACCGGGACCCCCAGGAGTACTTCGTCGACGTGCTGGCCACCGGGATCGCCAAGATCGCGGCGCCGTTCCATCCCAAGCCCGTGATCGTCCGGCTCAGCGACTTCAAGACCAACGAGTACAGCCACCTGATCGGCGGCGGCTATTTTGAACACGCGGAAGAAAACCCCATGCTGGGTTTCCGGGGTGCCTCGCGCTATTACAGCGAGCACTACCGCGAGGGCTTTGCCCTGGAATGCAGGGCCCTTAAGCGCGTCCGCGAGGAAGTGGGTTTCGCCAACGTCATTGTCATGGTTCCCTTCTGCCGGACCTTGCGCGAAGCTGACCTGGTCATAGAGGCCATGGCCGGGCACGGCCTGGTACGGGGCAGCGCCGGGCTGCAGCTCTACATGATGTGCGAGATACCCTCCAACGTGGTGCTGGCGGAACAGTTCGCCCAGCGCTTCGACGGCTTTTCCATTGGCTCCAACGACCTCACCCAGCTGGTCCTGGGCGTGGACCGCGACTCTGAGCAGCTGGCCGGGCTGTTCGACGAAAGGGACCCCGCCGTCAGTTCGATGATTGCCCAGGCCATCGACAAAGCACACGCGGCCGGCATCAAGATCGGCATCTGCGGGCAGGGCCCGAGCAACCACCCGGACCTTGCCGAGTTCCTGATCAGCAAGGGCATTGATTCCATCTCGCTGAACCCGGACACGTTCCTGAAGGCCCTGCCCGTCATCGCCGCAGCCGAGCAGCGGCTGGGCAGACAGGCCTAACGGCACTGTCACGGGCGGACGGCCTGCTGGTATCCCTGTCATATGACCGCGTCGCCCACTGCTGCTGCCGCCAAGCCGCCCTTTGACGCCGTTATCTTCGACCTGGACGGGGTGGTCACCAACACGGCGCTGGTGCATCAGGCCGCCTGGAAAGAGGCCTTCGAACAGATCCTGCAGGACCCCCGGATACCCGCCACCGCGGACCGATCCCCCCTCACCAAAGCCGACTACCGCAACTACATTGACGGCCTTCCCCGGGAGGAAGGCGTGCTGAAGTTCCTTGCCTCCAGGGGAGTGAAAGTCGACCGGGGATCTGACCGGGATGAGCCGGGCACCTGGACGGCTTTTGGGCTGGGCGCCCTTAAGAACCGCCTGTTCCTCGAGCACCTGAGGGAGGACGGCGTCCAAAGCTATCCGGGGACAATGCAGCTGCTGCAAAGACTTTCCGACGCCGGTGTTCCCACCGGTGTGGTCACGTCCAGCCGCAATGCCTCCTCCGTCCTGGACGCGGCCGGCATTCCGGGCTATTTCAACGTCATCCTGGACGGGACCGCCGCAGCAAACCTGGGCCTCCGCGGGAAGCCCGCCCCTGACGTCTTCCTGGCCGCCGCGTTCCGCCTGGGGGTATCGCCGTCCCACGCCGTGGTCATTGAAGACTCGGTCGCGGGGGTACTGGCGGCGCACCGGGGCGGATTCGGGTTGGTGGTGGGAATCGACCGCAACGGCAGCCGGCGGGAACTCGAAGCCGCCGGGGCGCGCTCTGTCCTCAACGACGTTGGCGAACTGGACCTGGGCCTCGTTGTGGGTGATCCCTGGCAACTGATCTATGAGGGCTTCGACGCCGGCCACGAGGGGCACCGCGAAGCGCTTACCACCCTTGGCAATGGCTACTTTGGCGTGCGGGGAGCGGCGCCGGAGGGCGGAAGCTTCCGGTACCCGGGCATGTACCTCGCGGGCGTCTACAACCGGGTGGCCTCCGAGGCGGCCGGTGAAGTGCTCGTGGAAGAGCACATGGTCAATGCCCCTGACTGCCTTCCGGTCGACCTTCGGCTGTCGCCCGGACAGTGGTGGTCGACGGGTGGAATGACAGTCCTCCGCGAGCGCCGCACCCTGGATCTCCAGCGCGCCGTCCTGGAGCGGCGGCTGCTGCTGGAAGCCGCTGACAAGCGGCGCCTGGAAGTTGTCCAGACGCGTTTCGCGTCCATGGCCGAGCCCCACCTCCTTGCCCTGGACATGAAAGTCACCCCGCTGGGCTGGAACGGTGTTGTGGAAGTCCGCAGCGGCGTCAACGCCGGTGTCAGGAATATGAACACTCCCGGCAAGGGGTCGGTTCCCGGGAGCCACCTGGTGGACCGGACCAAGGCCGGAAGCGGCGTCGAGCAATCCAATCCGGAAGACATTTCGGTCGTCGAAGCTGAAACGACGCAAAGCCTGGTCCGGATTGCTGCCGCGTTCCGTACGCTGGTATCCGGGGCGGCGGGCGGCGGACATCCCGGCAGGAAGGGTGCCTTTCACTTCCGGACGTTCGAGGTTCCGCTCGTCGACGGGGCACCGTCCAGGATCAGCAAGGCCGTGGCCGTAGTGACCTCCCGTGACCGTGCGATTTCCTCCCCGGCGTCGGCTGCGCGGGCCGTACTGGAGCGGTGCGGTGACGATTTCGAAGCCCTCCTGTCTGCCCACCAGGAGGCCTGGCGGCGTGAACTGGACCCGTTCCGGGTGGATATCGACGCGCCGGTCCAGGTGCGCCTGGTCCTCAACCTGCACATCTTCCACGTGCTGCAGACCCTGACCCGCCATACGGCCGAGCTGGATGCGGGAGTCACTGCCCGCGGTCTCCATGGCGAGGGTTACCGGGGCCACGTCTTCTGGGACGAGCTGTTTGTGCTGCCCCTCCTGACGTCGAGGACGCCCGATCTTGCCCGGTCCCTCATCGACTACCGCTGGCGGAGGCTTCCCGCGGCCCGCCACGCGGCCTCCGTCCTGGGGTTCTCCGGTGCGAAGTTTCCGTGGCAGAGCGGCAGTGACGGGACGGAGGAGACGCCCAAATGGCTCTATAACGACAGGTCCGGGCGGTGGGTCAAAGACAATTCGCATATGCAGTTGCACGCTGGCCTGGCCGTGGCCTTCAACGCCTGGCAGTACTACCAGGCCACCAATGACAAAGCCTGGCTCCTCCGGCGGGGCGCTGAACTGGTCATCGACGTTGCCCGGTTCTTCTCGTCCCGGGCGGAGCGCAGCCAGGACACCGGCCGTTACCACCTCCGCGGCGTCGTGGGGCCGGATGAGTACCACACGGGATATCCGGGCAGCGCCGATCCGGGACTTGATGACAACGCCTACACCAACGTGATGGCTGCCTGGGCATGCCTCCGGGCCGCTGAGCTTGTCTCCATTGTGCAGGGCAACGAATTGGGCGGGCTGATGGACCGCCTCGGCATTACGGATGAGGAAGTTGCCGGCTGGGAGCAGGTGGGCAAGGCATTTTTCGTTCCCTTCCACTCCGACGGCATCATCAGCCAGTTCGCCGGTTACGAAGAGCTGGAGGAACTCGACTGGGAACGCTACCGGGAGGCCTATGACAGCATCGAGCGGCTGGACCTGATCCTGGAGGCCGAGGGGGACGGTACCAACCGCTACAAACTCGCCAAGCAGGCCGATGTCCTGATGCTGCCCTACCTGCTGGGCCAGGAAGGGCTCATCAGCCTTCTTTCCGAACTCGGATACGCCTTCACCGCGGACCAGCTGAACCGGACCATTGAGTATTACCTCGCCCGGACTGCCCATGGATCCACGCTGAGCCGGGTGGCGCATGCATCCGTGCTGGCCGCGGTGGACGCGGACCGCGCATGGGACAGTTTCCGGGAAGCCCTCGACGCCGACCTCGACGACACGCAGCATGGCACAACCAGGGCCGGAATCCATTTGGGCGCCATGGCCGGGACCATCGACGTCATCCAACGCAGTTTCGCCGGGCTGCGGCTCAGCGGCGACACCATTGTGTTCGCGCCCAACCTGCCCACCGGGCTGCGGGCTGTGGCCTTTGAAGTCCGCTACCGGGGACATCACCTCAAGATTGAACTCAAGGACGGGCGCCTGCACATTGCCTCCGCACCAGGAGACGCGGCCCCCATCACGCTGCATGTGAACGGGAGGGACACAGCCCTCCCGGCCGGGCTGGCCAGGAGTTTCCGCCTGCCGGCGAAGGCGCAGGGATCGGCCGCATCATGAAGCAACTCGGAATCCTGACCAGCGGCGGTGACTGCCCGGGGGTGAACGCCGTGATCCGGGGAGCCGTGCTGGGGGGCGATGTAGCCCACGGATTCGGATTCCTGGGCTTCCGCGATGGCTGGCGGGGAGTCCTGGAGCAGGACGTTGTTCCCTTGCCCCGGTCCAGTGTCCGGGGACTTTCCCGGCTTGGCGGAACCATCCTGGGAACCTCCCGCACCAATCCGCTCAAGGACGGCGGCACTGACGCGGTAAGGGAAAGCCTCCGGCGCAACGGCCTGGACGGCCTTATCGCCATTGGCGGTGAAGGAACGCTGGCGGCGGCAAAAGCCCTGTCCGACCAGGGCATCAACGTGGTGGGTGTACCCAAAACGATCGATAACGATCTCGGTGCAACCGACTACACCTTCGGTTTCGATTCAGCAGTGCAAACGGCAACGGAAGCCATCGACAGGCTGCGGACCACCGGGGAATCCCACCACCGGTGCATGATCGCGGAGGTCATGGGCCGCAACGCCGGCTGGATTGCGCTCCACGCGGGAATGGCATCAGGCGCCCACGCCATCCTGCTTCCCGAGCATCCCGTGTCCTTGGAGCAGGTCTCGGCCTGGGTCATGTCGGCACGGGACCGCGGAAGGGCACCCCTGGTGGTGGTGGCGGAGGCGTTTGCGCTGGAGGGACAGGAAGCACCCTATGCGCCCCGGGGCCTTGATACTTTCGGGCGGCCCCGGCTTGGCGGCATCGGCCGCCTGCTGGAACAGCAGTTGCAGGAGCTGACCGGCATTGAAACGCGGGCCACCGTCCTGGGCCATATCCAGCGGGGCGGTGAACCGACGGCCTACGACCGCGTGCTTGCCACGAGGCTCGGGATGGCCGCCGTGGAAGCGGCAGCGAGCGGGAGTTGGGGGACCATGGTGTCCCTGCGGGGAACCGACGTTGTCACCGTGGGCCTGGAGCTCGCCCTTGGAACTTTGAAGGTGGTACCCGAGGAGCGGTACCGGGAGGCAGCAGTCCTGTTCGGCTGACCGGAGTGGTGCCTGGCCCCGGCAGTACCAGGCACCAGCCGTCAACCCCTGCTAATCGGGATTTTCGAGGCCGCCGGTCCCTGGCCCTGGTCCGGCAGGGGAGCACGGACTTCCAGGACGCCGTCCTTGTAGGACGCGGTGACGTCGCCCTGCTGGACGCCGCTGGGCAGCGGGAGCCGTCGGACAAAGGAACCGTAACGGAATTCGGACCGGTAACTGTCCTTGTCCTTGTGTTCCTTCTTTTCCTGCCGCTCGGCCTTGATGGACAGCACGCCGTCGGTCACTGTCACGTCAACGTCCTTGTCCGGGTCGATGCCGGGCAGCTCCGCCCGCACCACCAAGGTGTTGCCGTCCACCATCTCCTCTACCCGGATGGCGGCCGTCCCCGTCTCGCCTTCGAACAGCCTTTCGATCAGGTCCATGGGGGAGCGGCGCGACTCAAACCACTTCATCAGCTCAGTCATTATTGCCTCCTGCTCATACTGGTCCGGGACAGCTGGTTGCCCGGCACTACCACCATCCGCTTTACGCGGTGAAGGTTCCAGAGTCCAAGGTCCCACCCTGGCCTGCAGGTGTTTCCGGGCTAACCCGGAGCACGGCGGAACCGGTGATCCTGTCCCCGGCAAGATCGTCCAGCGCGGTAGCGGCTGCATCAAACGGGTAGACGGTGGTGGCCGGTGCCAGCGGAATTTCGGCTGCGAGCGCCAGGAACTCCAGTCCGTCCGCCCGCGTGTTGGCGGTAACGCTGCACACTTGACGCTCGTAGAACAGATGGTCATGGTAGTTCAGGGCCGGTATGTCGCTGAGGTAGATGCCCGCAATCGCCAGCGTTCCGCCACGATCGAGGGCCCGGAGCGCCACCGGCACGAGGTCCCCCACAGGAGCAAAGAGGATGGCGGAATCAAGCGGCACCGGTGGATCGTCGTAGGCGCCGCCGACGTACTCTGCGCCGAGATCCCGGGCAAGGGCACGGGCCTTCGCCGAGCGGGTCATGACGTAGACGGACGCCCCCTGGTGCATCGCCAGCTGCGCGGTCAGGTGGGCGGAACTGCCGAAACCGTAGATGCCAAGGCGGCCCCCGGCCGGCACACGGGCCCGCTTCAGCGCGCGGTAGCCGATGATGCCCGAGCACAGCAGGGGTGCCGCCTCTTCATCGGTGAACACCTCAGGGATAGGGTAGGCAAAGTCCTGGGCGACAGTGAGCTGCTGGGCGTAGCCGCCGTCCTTGTCCCACCCGGTGAAGACGGGTGCCGTGCACAGGTTTTCGTCCCCGCGGCGGCAGTAGGCGCAGGTACCGCAGACCCCGCCAAGCCAGGCGATGCCTACCCTGTCACCCGGTGCGAACGGGGAATTGCCCGGCCCGGTCCCGGCTACCACGCCCACTGCCTCGTGCCCTGGCACAACACGGGGACGGCGGGGCGGGAGGTCCCCTTCGGCGAGATGCAGGTCCGTGCGGCAGACACCGCACACGCTCACGTCAACCAGGAGTTCGTTGGCCCCGGGCCTGGGGTTTTCGCGGATCCCCATGGTCAGGGGACGGGTAGAGACGGGGCCGGGGCGGCCCACCCACCAAGCGAGCACCGATTCCTCCTCGTGCCATCCGGCTTATCACTGTGGCACGGCCGGCGCAGCCCGGCCAGAGCCGAAAGTCATTTTCCGCCAGCCATTCCTTGGCCGCCGGTCAGGCGCCGTTGAAAACGGCCGATTCCTTCGATAGCCAGGCTTCCTGCCAGGGCCACTATGACGGAGGCCGCCAGCAGGTCCGGGGGCGGCCAGTCGAGCCTGAAGAAATCCTTGACCGGAGGGACGGTGAACAAGAGGACCAGGCCGCCGTACATGCCGGCCAAAATGAGGGTTTTGATCCAGTTCAACGGCCGGGATGCCATCACCAGGATCCATGCCGCGATCAGGGCGAGGCTGATGATGGTGGCAGACTGGACCGCCCCGGTGCCGTGCTGGCCGCCCAGCCGCGCGTAGGCGGCGACCGCCAGCACGCACAGCGCGGCGCACATACCGGCCGGTACCGAGAAGGCCAGGGAGCGTTTCAGGAAACCAGGTGCATAGCGCTGTGCACTGGGCTGGAGGGCCAGGAAGAATGCGGGCAGGCCGATGGTCAGTCCGTCCAGTACGGACAGCTGGCGCGGAAGGAACGGGAAGGGCAGCAGCAGCAGGGCGAAAGCCAACGAGGTCAGCGTTATGTACACGGTCTTGCTGAGGAACACCATGGAGACCCGCTCGATGTTGCTGATGGCGCGGCGGCCCTCCGCCACGACCGCGGGCAACCTGTCGAAGCGCCCGTCCAAAAGGACAAGCCGTGCCACGGCCTTGGTGGCCGGTGATGCCGTGTCCATGGCGATGCCCAGGTCCGCATCCTTCAGCGCAAGCACATCATTGACGCCGTCTCCGGTCATTGCCACCGTGTGCCCGCGCCGCTTCAGGGCCTGGACCATGTCCCGCTTCTGGGCAGGGGTGACGCTGCCGAACACGTGGTGGTCCTCCATGGTCTTTTCCAGCAGGACGGGGTCGGCGGGCAGGTTTCGCGCGTCATAGGCCGCACCCTGTCCAAACCCCACTTCGCGCGCCAGGACGGCAACGGTGCGCGGATCGTCCCCGGAGATGATCTTCACGGCGACCCCCTGCTGCCGGAAGTATGCGAGGGTCTTGTGTGCGTCCTTCCGGATGTCCTCACGGAAGGTCAACAGCACCACCGGAACAAGTTCGGGGGGCAGCCGGCCGCTTTCGCCCCATTCGGGCACGGAACCGGGCAGGGAGCCCGGCATGTGGGCGAGTGCCAGGGTCCGCAGCCCGGTGGAGGCCAGTGCCGCGGCGAGCCGGTGGGCCCCGGCACGCCGGGAGGATCCCGCAAGGACAGCGTCAGGAGCTCCCAACACCCAGGTTCCGGGAGCCCCGGACCCGGGCGGGAACGTCACTGCGCTCCATTTCCGGGCGGAAGTGAACGGCACGGACGCGGCCGCCGGCAGGAGGTCGCCCGCCGGAAAAGCGGCGCCGATGGACTTGGCCGTCGTGCTGGCTTCCTCGTTTGCGCCGAACCACTCCAGGGCCCTCCGCCACCCCTCCGCCGGCGGTGTGCCGGCGTCGTGCACGGCGTCGAATTTGATGGAACCGGAGGACAGGGTGCCCGTCTTGTCCAGGCACAGGACGTCGACCCTCGCCAAAACCTCAACGGCCGCCAGCTCCTGCACCAGGACCATGTGGCCGGCAAGCCGGACCCCGCCCACGGCAAACGCAACGCTGGTGAGCAGGACCAGGCCGAGCGGAATCATGGAGATGATGCTGGCCACCAGGCCCAAGGTCCCGGGTATCCAGCGCCCGGAACTGAGGGCGTCCTCCCAGCCGCCGGCATTCTGGATCTGGGCGTTGGCCACGAGTGCTGCGGTGGGCAGGAGCAGCCACGTAATGACGCGGAGGACTTTGTCCAGGCCCGAGCGGATCTCGGACGTGACCAGGGAGAACCGCTTGGCCTCAGCCGTAAGTTTGTAGGCGAACGTGTCCGGTCCTGCCCGGAACACCGCTGCCCGGCCACTGCCGGCCATGATCAGCGACCCGGACAGGAGCACCGCTCCGGGAGCCTTGGACACGGGTTCGGATTCTCCGGTCAGGAAGGACTCGTCCACCTCCACGTACCCTCCGTCCAGGAGGCGCAGGTCCGCGCTTACCTGTTCCCCGGCGCTGAGCAGGACGATGTCGTCCGGAACCAGGGCGTCCGCAGGGATCCGTTGGGGCCTGCCGTCCCGCACAACCTTGCTCTCCGCCGCGTGGAGAATGGCTAACCGGTCAAGGGATTTCTTCGCGCGGTATTCCTGGACGATTCCGATCAGTGAGTTACCAAGGGCCGAAAAGCCAAAGAGCGCGTCCCGCCACTGGTCCAGCACCAACAGCAGGATGAAGCACCCCGCCACGATGCCGTTGAAAAGGGTCAGGACATTCGCCCGGACGATTTCCCAGAGGCTGCGGCTTGTTGTTCCCGGGACGCGGTTGATGCGTCCGGCACCGGTGCGTTCCAGGACATCAGCCGAGGTGAGGCCATCGTGCCACCGCCGGCCCCCGGGCATGCTTGAGGACGGGTGGTGTTCGAGGCTTTCCCCGGCTTCATACATCACGCCGTCAGCAGGTTCCGTCCGTCATTACTCATGCCGGGTCTTCTTCAGCCGTGTGATCACAGTGGGGCAGGGTGGCTGGGTGAGGACGCCGTGCGCCGTCGATCCGAGGAGCAGCCTTCCAAAGCCGCCCCTGCCCCGGCTGCCCAGAACCAGCATCCGTGCGTTGGCAGCTGCCTGGACCAGGGCGTCGGCAGGTTCCAGGACGGTTTCGAGGACTCCGTGCACCACGAGGCCGGGGTAGTCCTGGCGGAGCCCCGCCACGGTCTCTGACAGGACGATCTGTTCCTCTTGCATCACGTGCTCCGCGAAACTGCTGGACGGCAGCCCTGCCTTGATCCAGCGGTTGGGGCCGGTGAAGGCGTAGATGACGGTAAGTTCTTCACCCAGTGCGTCAGCCTCGGATGCCGCGAAGGCCACGGCTTGGGTGGACTCCCTTGATCCGTCCACGCCCACCACGACGCCTTGCCCGCCGCCGTGGCCTGCGCCGATGACCGCCACCGGACATTCTGCGTGGGCAGCCGCCTGGAGCGCCCGGTCCGTCAGTGCAGCGCGAGAGTGGCCGCTGCTGCCCAGGACCAGCATGGATGCTTTCGTTGAATAGTCGCCAAGGGATCCCCCGACGCTTCCTTCCAGCAGTTCGGTTGTTACCTGAAGGTCAGGTTCTGCTGCGCGGACGCGTTCCCCGGCCTCCTTCAGCATGCCGAGCGCGGAGTTCCGCAGGGCGTCGATATAGGGGAGCGCATCGAGCGCCTCGCCTGCCATCCAGCGGTCATCCAGGACATGAAGGATGGCCAGCGGCAGCCTGAGCCGGCGGGCACGGGCGGCCGCCCACAGCAGGGCGGCGTTCGAGGGGGAGGAGTCGATGATGCCGACGGCGATGGGCTTGCTTGCGTCCATGGGTTTACCTTCCTTGGTTCTCTCAGTGCGGCGGTGAAGATGTGCCTCAGGCCCTGTCGCCCGGCTCCTGCGGGGCCCACCACCGGGTAGGCGGGGCGATCACGAATCGCCGCCCGGTGATCTCCTCGGGTGTAACGCGGATAAGGCTGTTCTTTGGTCCCGCCTGCCACGGCGAGAGCCCCGCGTCGGCGGCGTCCTGGAATTCCTCGGCGTCGGTAACGACCACAGCGTGGCCCTTCACCACGACGCTCCAGGCGATGGTGCCGTACTGGTTCAGGCCGTCGGCCTCCAGCGCCACCACCCTGCGTTCCGCCACTGCATCCAATTTCGTGCCTTCTCCCGTCCGGATCAGCAGTGTTCCGTTGCTGGGCACGTAGTTCACCGGGAAGATTTCCACCGTGTTGCCACGGGTGAAGGCCATTCGGCAAAGGGAGGTGGACCGAAGGTATCTCCAGCAATCATGTACGCCCAGGCTTTCGGCTTCCGGTTCTGTCGCAGCTGTATCCATGGCCGTAGCCTAAGGCGGGGAATCCCACCCGGCTAGGGAAGAAGGTCCCGCAGCATTTCGTGGCAGTCTGCGGGCATTGCTAAGCGTTTCAATTAGGGCATTTCAGGCCTTGACTTTTTCTTCTAAACTGGCCCCAAGGTATGCCTTCGTGCTCAGGCAAAGGTGACCTTTCCGGGGGAGCAAACCGGCCCGGACGATTGAAGTGCTGCTGGGCCCGCAGCGTCGCGGGTAACTGTCACAGGAGGTCGGACGTGAGTACTGAGCCGTGGCGCTCTCCTATGAAGGAAAGGGCAGAAGACCTCCTGCGGGATTTTGTTGCCCGTGCGGACGAATTGCTGCAGACCCAGGAACGGATGAACGGCCTCCTGGCTTCCGTGGTGGCCCTGGCCGAGGATCTGAGCCTGGAAGCCGTGCTGGACCGACTGGTGCGGTCGGCCTGCGAACTTGTCGGCGCCAGGTACGGTGCGCTGGGGGTCATTGCCGAGGACCGCAGCCTTAGCCATTTCATCACTGTGGGAATTAACGACGACGCGATCGGGTCCATCGGGGACCTGCCGACAGGGCATGGCGTCCTGGGACTGTTGATCCGCGAGCCGCGGCCCCTGCGGCTGCACGACCTCGGCCAGCACCCCATAGCGTCCGGTTTTCCCAGGAACCACCCGCCAATGAAGACTTTCCTTGGCGTACCCGTGCGCGTGAGGGACGAAGTGTTCGGGAATCTTTACTTGACGGAAAAGGACGGCGGCCAGGACTTCACGCCGGAGGATGAGGACCTCGCCGTCGCTTTGGCTGCTGCTGCCGGTGTGGCCATCCAGAATGCCCGCCTTTTCGAAGACAGCAAGCGGCGCCAGAAATGGCTGGAGGCGGGCATGGAGCTGAGCAGCCGGCTGATCATGACCCCGCACCCCGAAACTGAGGACAACCTCGATCTCGTTGCCGAAACCGCATTGAGGGTGTCGGATTCAGCGCTGGCCGTGATTGCCGTTCCCGCTGGTGACGGCGCCCTAAGATGCAGGGCATCCCTGGGGGTGCAGGGCCTGCAGGCGGGGCAGGAAATTACCGGGTCGGACGAGGTTTCCCGGGTCATTGAAACAGGGGAGTCGCTTGTGGCGCGGGACCCCCGCCTGGTATTTGATGACGAGGTCGTTGAAAAGCTGGGTTCGGTCCTGGTGTGCCCCCTGGGCCACAGCAACAGTGAAAATGGCGTGCTGCTGCTTGCGCGTCCGGTGGGCGCGGCTGCCTATAACCAGGCCGAAATTGAGTCCAGTTCGCTTTTCGGCAGCAGGATCGGGCTGGCACTTGACCTGGCCCGCGTCCATGCCTTGCGCGAACAGAACCTGCTCTTCACCGACCGGGAGCGGATTGCCCGTGACCTGCACGATCTCGTTATCCAGAGGCTGTTTGCTTCCGGGTTGAGCATCCAGAGCCTCCGCCGCTACACCCTGGATCCTGTCGCCCATGAGCGGATCGCGGTCGTCACGTCCGAGCTCGACGACACCATCAGGAAGTTGAGGGACACGATCTACTCCCTCCGCACGGGCGAGCAAGAGCGTGAACCGCTCACGGGCCGCATCCTGAAGGTGGTGCAGGAGACATCCCGGAGCTATGCCGTGGCACCGAAAGTCGCCTTCGCCGGGCCCGTGGACGATGCTGTCAGGGAGAATATCGCCGGCCACCTGCTGTCCGTCCTCTCGGAAGGACTGAGCAATGCGGCCAGGCACTCGGGCGCCGAGGAAATCCGCGTCACCGTTTCCGTCACCCAAAAACAGGTTGAACTGGTGCTCACGGACGACGGCTGCGGTTTTGGCGAGCCTGACAAGGCCAGCGGCCTCGCGAACATGCGGCACCGCGCAGAGCTGCTGGGCGGCACCTGCCTTATTAAAAGCGCCCCGGGGGAAGGCACCCGGATAACCTGGTCCGTCCACCGCCAATGATCTGCGCCGAAAACGACTGAATGTTGTACACCGCCGTGCACAGGGTTACTGGGCGTCCTGTGCATTCCGGGTGACGTAGACGGCTGCCTGGGTCCGCCTTTCGAACCCCAATTTCGCCAGGATGGAAGAAACGTAGTTCTTCACGGTTTTCTCCGCCAGGAAAAGTTCCTCACCGATCTGGCGGTTCGTCAGTCCTTGCCCGATCAGCGCCAGTACCTTCTTCTCCTGCGCACTGAGCGCGTCCAACCGCGGGTCTGTGGGGGCTTTGGAAAGGCCGGCGATAATCCGCTCCTTGACTCCGGGCTCGAACAGCGATTCGCCCATGGCGGCCTTGCGGATGCCCTGAAGCAGGTCGTCACTCCTGATCTGCTTGAGGATGTACCCGGACGCGCCTGCCAGGACAGCCCCGCGGATGGCTTGCTCGTCGTCGTAGCTGGTCAGGATCAGGCAGTGCAGGCGGGGGTCGAACGAGCGCACGTCCCTGCAGACCTCGATGCCGGTGCCGTCGGGAAGCCGACCGTCCAGGATCGCAATATCCGGCTGCAATGCCGGGATGCGCCGGGTGGCTTCCGCCGCCGATCCGCTTTCGCCGACCACCACAAACCCCTCACCCTCCAACAGGTCCTTCAGTCCCTGCCTGACGAGTTCATGGTCGTCGAGGATAAAAACGCGCAGGGGCCCGCGGAGACCTGCTGTCCCTTCCGGGCCTGACTCATGCATTTGCACCCAACCGCTCCCATTTTCATAAGGACCAAAACTCACTGCTGTGTGAGGCAGCCCTGCCAAGGGCTTAGGACTATTCTTCCTTGCCCACAGATCGGCAGGAAGGGACCAAAGTCTGGAGTCGTGGTCATACAACGCACCCTGTGGCCGCGACTGTGCCGGGCCGGCCGGTCCTGCTGCCGGCCGGCATCCCCCTGTGACTTTAGGCCCTATCCCGCAGGCCCGCACCTTCTCCAGTCTTGGAACAGGCCAAAGAGAATGGAGCCCGCATCATGGATGCCCCCGAACGGCACCCCAAAATAATTGTGGGCGTGGACGGTTCCGACGCCTCTGTTTCCGCCCTCCGGACGGCCGCAACCCTGGCCGGGCCGCTCGAAGCAACGGTGGAGGCTTGGGCATGCTGGGATGTTCCGGCCGGCTTCGGGCTCTACCTGGTAGTGGGTGTTGAAGGTTTTCAGTACGCTGCGGAGCAGTCGCTGGAGCAGGCGCTCACAGCTGCGTTCGGCCCGGAGCGGCCGTCATATGTCCATACCCGGCTGATGCGTGGAAAACCCGGCGAGCTCCTGGTTGAGGGGAGCCGCAGCGCCTCACTCCTCATCGTTGGGCGGCGGGGGCACAGCGGCTTTGTGCCGGGCTCGGTCAGTTCTGCGTGCGTCAGCCACGCCCATTGCCCTGTCCTGGTAGTCCATGCCCCGGACGAAGAACGCGCCCGCGCGAGAGGAGCCGACGGCGGAAAATAGGGACGCCGGGCAGGTCACCGCTGGTGCGCGCCGCCGTCGTGCGTTTCCGCGTGGTGCCCGCTGCCTTCCCCGGTCAATTCGTGGAGTCCCTTGACCGCTGCGGCAAGGGAAAGCTCAGGGGAGCCGGCAACGAAGGGCATCAGGAGGCGGTTTTCCTTATCCAGGTGCATGGCAAACATCCGCTGGATGGCAGCGCCGGCAACTGCCGCGGACAGTCCCTTGGACGTGCGAAGTTCCTCCACCAGGTCCACGATGACGCGGTGCTCGGCCAGCATTCCCTCCACCAGGAGCCGCCCCTCCGGGGTGTCGCGGGGTCCACTGTACAGGGGCCCCTCTTCTGCCAGGGCGTGGGGAATAAGCTCGTTGTCGCACCAGTCCAACAGCGTTGCATGTGCTGTTCGTTCGGCTTCCGTGTCGCCTGCCTCAACCGCTTCCATCAGCTGGGCCACCAGCCCCTTGAGCTGCCCGAGCATGTTCGCGTGATGCTGTTCGACGGCCTGGAGCGCCTGGGTCTCGGCGGCGGCGTCCTTGGGGTGGTTCATGGTTCTCTCCCTAACTTATATGCCGGCTGTTGGCTGCGGACTGCTGGTAACGGATCGACGCTTGCCTGCCATTAACTATGGGCAGCAGGCGCAGGCCGCAGGCAGAGCCATTGGTCCCGGTCAGGGTGTCAGTCGTTTTTCAGTTTCTCGGCGAGCATCAGGAGGATTCCGCTGGGACCGCGGAGGTACGTGAGTTTGTAGGCATCGCCGTAGGTCGCCACGCCGCGGAGCGGATGGCATCCGTGCCTCGCAGCTGTTTCGAGGGCTTTGTCGATGTCGTCGACCGAGAAGGCCACACGGTGCATGCCGATGTCGTTTGGACGGGTCGGATTCAACTCGATCGCTTCGGGGTGGATGTATTCGAAGAGCTCAAGTTGACCCCGGCCGTCCGGGGTCTGGAGCAGCGCAATCCTGGCATGGTTGCCATCAAGCCCCACGGCAGTGTCGGCCCACTCGCCGCTGACAGTGTCACGGCCGACGAGTATCAGCCCGAGGTCGGTGAAAAAGGCGATGGCCGCTTCGAGGTCGCGAACCGCGATACCGACGTTCTCAAGTTTGATGGCCATGCATTGAAGCTACCAAGGCGGACAGGCCGGCTCCAGTGCCACCGCAGGGCCTTTGGCACTGGTGTTCCGCGGCTGCCCGTCCCACTCTGGGGAAGACACCGGAAGGAGGACTGTGACCGGTGGCTAAGGGGCCCGTTGTGACGCGCAGAAACACATTCTTCGCCCGCTGGGTGGGCTGGGTGAGCCTCGGCGAGAGCCTGGGATTCCTTGCCCCCGTACTCGCCCAGTCCGTCCCTGTTGCCCCGGGGCCCGCGGCGGCGGTTCCGCTGCTGGTGCTGGCCGGCCTCGTTGAAGGAGCGGTCCTGGGGTGGTTCCAGGTGCGGGTGCTCAGGACAACGCTGCCCGGCGTATCGGTTCTGCGGTGGGTCCTGCTGACGGCCGCCGCGGCGGTGGTTGCCTGGACCGTGGCACTGCTGACCTTCAGCAACGAAGGCTGGCAGGGCTGGCCCGCACCCGCCCAGGCCGCTACGGGAGCCGTGGCGGCCGTGGTCATCCTGGTTTCGATCGGCCTTGCGCAGTGGTTTGAGCTGCGGCACCACGTTCCGCGGGCCTGGCGGTGGGTGGCAGGAAGCGCCGCCGCGTGGACGGCAGGACTGGGCGTCTTCATGGCGGTGGCCACGCCGCTGTGGCAGCCCGGCCAGGATGTGTGGCTGGTTGCCGCCATTGGAGCCGGGGCCGCCGTTCTGATGGCGGTGGCCATGGCCGCGGTCACCGGGTTGGTGATGGTCCGGCTCCTGCCGAAGACGTAAGGCACGGCGGGCCGGGCGTTGGCCGCATCGTTGAACGGCCCCTAGAACTCACGGCGCCGGAAGCGCTTTTCCACTGCCACAACCAGGGACGCGAGCAGTGCGATGCCCAGGATCCGCAGCCAGGCTTCCGCCGTGATCGGGGCCGTATGGAAAAGCTCGTTCATCAGCG
Organism: Pseudarthrobacter sp. C1; assembly: GCF_034720455.1. NCBI lineage: Bacteria > Bacillati > Actinomycetota > Actinomycetes > Micrococcales > Micrococcaceae > Pseudarthrobacter > Pseudarthrobacter sp. C1. The sequence goes on from NZ_JAYESK010000004.1 coordinate 151,592, forward strand.
GCAGGTACGTGATGGCCAGTTGGCCGGCTGCCTGGACCAGGACGCCAAGGATGACCCAGCGGTTGCTGAAGAAGCCGATTCGCCAGACCGACCTGGTGAGGGAACGGCAGCTGAACAGGTAGAACAGTTCCACCGCAACAAAAAGGTTGACGGCCGCCGTCCGGGCTTCCGCGAGGGACGCGCCGCCAGCGAGCTCAAGTTCGAAGATCCACCAGGTGCCTGCCACGAGGAGGGTGGAGACCAGCAGGATCCGAAGGGTAAGTGTCCAGGTCAGCAGCGGTCGGCCGGGGGCCCGTGGCGGGCGGGACATAAGGCCCGGTTCCTTCGGCTCGAAGGCAAGCATCAGGCCCAGGGCCACAGCGGTGGTCATGTTGATCCACAGAATCTGGGTGGGCAGGACGGGGAGCGTTGCCCCGATCAGGATTGCCACCAGGATCACCAGGCCTTCCCCCATGTTCGTGGGCAAGGTCCAGACGATGAACTTGGTCAGGTTGTCGAAGACGTTCCGGCCTTCCTCAACGGCAGCCTCAATGGTGGCAAAGTCGTCGTCGGTGAGGACGATGTCCGAGGCCTCCTTGGCCACTTCCGTTCCAGAGCGCCCCATGGCTATGCCGACGTTCGCCTGCCTCAGGGCCGGTGCGTCGTTGACGCCATCGCCTGTCATGGCGACGACGTTTCCCCGGGACTGCAGGGCGCCGATCAGGCGAAGCTTCTGTTCGGGGGACACCCGTGCGAAGACCGTTGCCCGCTCGACGGCGTCGGGCAGTCCGTCCGCGGGTATCGCGTCAAGTTCAGTTCCGGTCAGTGCCGTCCCGTCCGCCCGGTCCGCGGTCAGGCCCACCGCCCTGGCAATGGTGGCGGCTGTTCCCACGTGGTCTCCGGTGATCATTTTCACTGCCACGCCCGCCTGGTGGCAGGCCTGCACCGATGCCGCCGCTGCCTCCCGCGGCGGATCGAACATGGCCTGCAGTCCCGTCAGCGTCAGCTGCCCGTGCAGGCTTGACTCGGCCAGGGTGCCGCCGGCAGGAAGGCGCATCATCGCCGTGGCAAGCACCCTCAGCCCGGTGCCGGCGAACCGGTGGGCCTCATCGAGTACTGACTGCCTGGCCAGCGGCATGGTGCGGCCCTGGTGATCCATCTGCCCCGCGCACAGCTCCAGCACGCGTTCCACCGCGCCCTTGACCAGCACAATGCCGGACCCCGTGCCCCTGCCGTCCTGGAAGGCGGAGGTGTGGAGGGTTGCCATGTATTGGTGCTCCGAGGCGAACGGCAGCGTGCCGGTCCGCGGATGGGAGGAAAGGAACTCCCCGGCCTCCACGCCGCCCTTCCCTGCCGCCACCACCATGGCCGCCTCCGTGGGGTCCCCCCGGGCCTGCCAGTGCTGTCCCTCCCTGATGATCCTGGCGTCATTGCAGGCGCCTCCCGCCAGAAGGGACCAGTACAGTCCCTCGTCCTGCGCCGCCGCCGTCGTCCGGTCCGTGGCGGTTCCGGCCGCCCGGACGCCGGCCCCGGCACGGAGGACCTGCCCCTCCGGGCCGTAACCGGAACCTGTCACCTCGTACCTTGCGGACGGTGTCCAGAGCGCACGCACCGTCATCTGGTTTTCCGTAAAGGTGCCGGTCTTGTCCGAACAGATAACGGTGGTGCTGCCCAACGTCTCAACCACCGGCAACCGCCGGACCACGGCGCGGCGCCGGGCCATGCGGCGGACACCGATGGCGAGGGTTACAGTGACCGCTGCCGGCAGGCCTTCAGGGATCGCCCCCACAGCCAGTGCGACGGCGGCGGTGAACATCTGCGCGGGCTCCTGGCCGCGTGCCACGCCGGCAAGGAAAGCCACGGCGGCCAGGGCAAGGATGGCCACCGTCAGCGTCATGCTGAAGCGTGACAGTTTCTGGGTCAGCGGTGTAGCCACCGGCTGCACCGCACCCATAAGCCGATGGATCTCGCCGAGTTCCGTCTCGCCGCCGATTGCGACGACGACGCCTGCCCCGCTGCCCGCGGTCACCAGGGTGCCGCTGTAGACCATGTTCCGGCGGTCCGCGACGGGGGTGGTCGGGGGCAGTACCACCTCGTCCTTGGCGACTGCGTCGGATTCTCCCGTCAGCGCTGACTCATCCGCGCGCAGGCCGGACAACCTGACCAGCCGGAGGTCCGCCGGCACTTTGTCGCCGGCTTCGAGCAGCACGAGGTCCCCCGGTACCAGCTCCTCGGAGGGAACCTCGCGCCTCTGCCCGTCCCTTGTGACCACGGCACGGGTGCGGACGAGGGAATGCAGCGCATCCAGGGCGGCCTCTGCCCTGACTTCCTGGACGAAGCCGATCGCCGTGTTCACCAGGACGACGGCGAGGATGACGCCCGAGTCCAGGTACTCGCCCAGGGCGAGAGTGACGGCGGCCGCGGCCAACAGGACGTAAACCAGCGGGTTGTTGAACTGCCGCGCCAGTTTCCGGAGAATTCCCGCACCCCGTGAGCGCGGCAGGACATTGGCACCGAACTGTTCCTGCCGGCGGGCCACCTCCGCGGAAGCGAGGCCCCGCACGTGGTCTGTCCCAAGCAGGAGGACCACCTCGTGCAGGGGAAGGCCGTGGTGGGCCGGATCAGGCATATCGTTCGCGGCCGGACCGGATTTTCTGCCTCCGGGTCCTGCCTGCCGGGGCTTAGCCATGGGTCTGCCCCTCCTTGCCTACGGGGCCAGCAGCGCGTCGAGGGTGACGAAGCCATACCCCGCGGCGCTGATCCGGTCGATGATCTGCGGCAGGGCATCGGCGTCCAGGGTAGTGCCGTCGTTGGGATTGGAGCCGATGTGCATCAGGACAATTTCGCCCGGCTGCAGGCCCGCCAGTGTGCGGTCGGCAACGATCTGCGTGTTGATCCCGCCGCTGGTGCCTTTCCAGCCCAGGGTGTCCACAGTCCAGCGGACTGCAACATAGCCCAGGTCGTTGACAGCGGCAATGGTCCGGGCATCGCGTTCCCCGAAGGGAAAGCGGAACAGCGGCGTGGGGTCGGCGCCGGCGGCCAGGATGGCCTGTTCCGCTCCGCGCACCTGCTGCGCAATCCCGGTACCGTCGAGGCCGGTGAAACCAGGATGGGTCATGGAGTGGTTGGCCACCCGGTGCCCCGCGGAAACAATCTGCCCCACCCCTCCGGGATTGGTGTCTGCCCAGTTCCCGGTCAGGAAGAACGTGGCGGCAACCCCTTTTGCGGACAGGGTGGAGAGGATTTTCGGCAGCCCCGCAGCGTTGGCTCCCGCGTCGAAAGTCAGCGCCACGACCTGCCCGGCGCGAGGGATGACCGTGAGGTCCTGGTCACGGAGCGAGGCCGGAAAGGGAGCTGCGGGCGGAACCGGGCCAGGGGTGGCAACGGGCTCCGACGGCGGGGGAACAGGGACGGGAGGTACGGTAACCGGCGGCTGGACGGGATTTTGGCCGGCCTCGGGTGGTTCTGTCGAGGCTTCCGCAGGCTGCGACGCCGAGGGAACGGCGCTGGATGCATCGGGGCTGGGGCTTGACGCCACCGGGGTTGCGGAGGGGCTCGCAGAGCCTGACGGCCCTGCCGCCGGCGGGCTTCCCGGCGCCCTTAGCAAGAGGGCCAGGACTATGGCGAGGGCCAGCAGGGCGAGGGCGGCCGCCACGGCCGCCACCCGCCGTCGTCCGCCCTGCCGCATTGTTGTCAACGGTCTGTACCTGCTGTGCGCCGGCCCAAGCTGCCCTGCCTAGGACGAGGCCGTGTGGGTTTCCGGTGTGTGGACCACCAGCACGGGACAATGGGCGTGGGCCACCAGGGCGGAACTGACTGAGCCAAGCAACAGCCCGCCAAAGCCGCCGTGGCCGCGCCTCCCCACCACGACCATGTCCGCGTCGCGGCTGGCTTCGATCAGTGATTCCCGGGGATGGCCGCGGACCAGCGTGGAAATGACGTTCGACGGCGTTTCGTCACCGAAGGCGGTCTTGACCGCCTCAGCCAGGATTTCCCCGGCGCGTTCCTCGAAGCCCTCAATGCCCATCATCACGTAGCCTGTGTAGACCTGCGGATAATCCCAGTAGGCGTTGGCCAGGACCTTCGCCCCGAGGGGCACCGCCAGCCGCTGGGCCTGCCGCAGGGCTTCAATGGAAGCCTCCGATCCGTCGACCCCCACCAGTATCCGTGCGAACGGCGCTCCGGAAGTATTCATCTCAGCTCCTCATGCGGCGCGTGCGGCCACACTGGCAATAGTGTCCCGGCGGGCTCCCGCAAAGGTAGGGCCGAAAGTCACTGCAGGCGGCAGTGCCGAGGGGTGGGAAGGGCCAGGCTAGTCGGTGTGCCGGCCCTCCTTCAGCCACAGCGTATCGCCCTCGACCCGGTCCAACTCATCCGATGCGAAGTAGGCATGACCAGCCAACAAGCCGGACCTGTCGACTTTGACATAGCCGATCCGCAGCAGCCTCTCTGCGGTGTGGTGGGGCAACCTGGACGTCGCGGCAAACCCATCGACCGCCGTATTGACGAGGCCTCCCGTTTCAGGGTCTGTTTGGCCGTCAGAGGTCACAGCCTCCGGATCACCCATTTTCAGGTCGTCGACCTTGCCGATTTTCTTCCCGTCCGACGCTACGACGTGCATTCCTTCGCGCACCTGCTCGATGACCGCCATGGCCTTCTCCTCTTGTCCGCAGCCGCTGATTGCAGAACCAGTTTAGGGCGGGCTTGCAGCCAGTAATAGAGGCTGACCGGCAGTCGGCAGGACGCTCCGGCAGCATCAAGGCGGGCCCTCACTCAAGGGGCGGGGTGGCTCCTGGTACGGCGGTCCCGCCAGGGGGCGGCGGTACCTCACGGGCGCCCTGGTCCAGCCGGAACGGAGGGTACTCGTCCCGCATCAGGGCCGCATAGGCCAGGACGCGGTAGATCCATCGGTTGATGCCGAGTATCAGGTCGAACAGCGGGCGCTGGTAGCGGCCGGTGAAGAGCAGGGCCACTACTGCAACCAGGACCAGCAGGCCCAGCAGCGACAGGCCTGTGCTCCGTTGGTAGGTGGTTCCCAAATCATCGGTCTCCGCCTGCCAGGTCCAGGGGGTGCCGGAGAAGGCTGCGACGATGAGCAGGTGCGGGATCGCAAGCAGCCACGACTTGACCAGGACCAGCCCCCGGGAGAGGCGTTCCGGGTAGTCCACCTCGAAATCGGCAGGATAGTTGGTGCGTGCCAGGGTGAACGGCGGGTAGAGGTCCGTTCCTGCAGCGGCGTAGGCGTAGAAAGCCACTCGCCAGTTCCAGCGCAGGACGCCGACGTTGAAGTCAAACAGGGGCCGGGGATAGCGCCCGGTGAACAGGATGGCGAACCACGCCGCGATGGTGGTTACGACGAACGCAAACCAGAGGAAGAACAGCACGATGAAATGCGGGATGGCAAGGAACCACTTCACCAGCCACATTGCTCGCGACAAGGCCGGGTCAAGGTCGCCGAAGAGCCGGGCCGGGTAGGGTGCGCGGTCGGCCCGGTCGCCTTGGCCGGGCTGTTGCAGGGGCGGAGTTCCCGGTGAGCCCGGATAACCGGGACCTCCTGGGGTGCCTTCCGCTCCCGGTGCTCCGCCTGCGTATCCGGGTGGTGGTGCATATCCGGGGACCGGTCCATAGCCGGGGGGTGGTGCGTATCCGGGGGGCGGTCCGTAGCCGGGTGGTGGCGCGGCCGGCCCGCCGGAGTGCGGCCCCGTGTGCCGGCCGAGTCCGACGGCTCCCAGGATCAGCAACGGAATCCCGATTGCCAGCGCAACGGCGCCTCCCACCAGCAGCCCCGTTGCCGCGGGCCGGATCAGGTCGGAGCGGAAACCGGCCTGCACTTCGGCATTGACCCCGGGGCTGGCATCGGCATTCATGATGACTATCGCCCAATTGCCTGCGGCAAGGTCCCACGTGAGATCCTGCTGGCCGGCCCCGGAGGCAGAGGTGCTCCAGAACGTTTGCTCTCCCGGGGGTGCGGGGGTGCCGGTGCCCGGGATGTCGCGGTATTCGGCCCGGAAGGGCCGGCTGTCGACTTTAATCAGCTCCGAGTGATGCACGCCCGAAAGATATCGCTCGACGTCGGCCTGCGGGGCGACGCCCACGAAGATCTCCTTGCCGGGGTCCAGGGAAGAGGCGCGCAGCCTGAGCGTACCGACGTCGAAGGGAAGGCGGGGCGGTACGCCCCCGCCTATCGCGTCGAGCCTGGGCGAGGTCAGGGCGTGGGATCCAACGGAGAGGCGTTCCGTGCGGGTGGTGAGGTATCCGTCGCCGTGGGCGGTCCCCACTACGGACGCCACGGCACCTCCGGCCAGGATGGTGGCCCCGACGATTGAGATCAGGATCCCGAGGATAAGCATGATTACTGCAGCAGTCTTTTTCATGGTGCCGGCCCGGAACGTAGGGAATGGGACAGGTGTGTGCGGGGGAGTGGGCAGCTGCCAGGGCTTCCTAGGGTGTGTTCTTGATTGCCTGGATCCGGGTGATCACGGTAGGGCACGGCAGGTGCTTGAGGACGCCGTAGGCTGTGGAACCGAGCAGAAGCCGTTTGATTCCGCCTCTTCCGCGGCTGCCCACCACGAGCATCCTGGCCCCGGAGGCAGCATCAACCAACGATTCCACCGGTCCCCTTTCGGTCTCCAGCACGCGATGCACCGTCAGGCTCGGATAGTCCTCGTTGAGACCGGCCACTGTTTCGGACAGGACGATGCGTTCTTCCTCGGTAACAAGGTCGGCCAGGCTGGTGGTCAGCAGGCCCGCATCCGTAACTCGGTCGGGCGCGTTGATGGCATAGACCACAGTGAGGTCGTCCCCCTCACGGTCAGCCTCGGCTGCGGCGAAGGCCACAGCCTGGGTTGCCTCCCTGGAGCCGTCGACTCCCACCACCACGCCGGACCGGCCTTCAAGCTCCTGTGTACCTACCACCGCAACGGGAACCTTTGAAGAAGCCGCAACCTGCAGCGCCCGGTCTGCAAGGGTTCCGCCGAGGTGGCCCGTGCCTGAGCCCACAACCACCATGGATGCCCTGCCGGAATACTTCGCCAGCGAGCCTCCCACGCTTCCGGTAAGAAGCCGGGTGGTAACGCTGATGGGGAAGGCCCCCCGGATACGGCCGGCGGCAGTCTGCAGGAGCTTGTCGCCCGCCTCCTCGAGAACGCCGATCCACGGATACGGATCAGCCGCCCACCGGTCGTCCACGACGTGGAGGATCACCAGTGGCAGGCCGGAACGTTCGGCCCGGCGGGCAGCCCAGAGCACGGCAGCCTGGCTCTGGGGGGAGTCGTTGGTGGCGACTGCGATTGGTTTGCGAGTTGTCATGGCCGGGCTTCCTGTTTCTTCTCGGGCGGGTCCAGTTCAAGACTGGCGCTGTGCCCCCGGGAGATATAGGGCCAAAGGTCACGGCAAGTCGTGCCGGGGGGAAGTTAGCGCCGTCCCTATTTCATCAGTATGCTTACTATTGTTCGCTTTGCCTGTCCAAGAGACATTGGCTGTTCAAGAGAAAGGCATCACCATGACGGAACAGAACCTCCCTGACGACGGCCTTGAGGTTGTCCGGGATGACGACGTGCTCCTTGATGAGACCCCCGGCGCGGCTGCATCATTTGAACTTGACCCGGTGAAGGGCGAACCGGACGGCTATCCGGGAGCGGCCGAAAACAATCCGGACCGCTGGCAGGACGATCCGCTGCTCCAGGACGAGGCGGTCTCCGGGGAAGAAGAGGACTTCATCAGCGACCAGGCATTCCGTGAAGGATCAGCCCAGGCAGGTTACGCAGCGGATGAAGCCCAGGACGGTCCCGTAACGCCCACCTTGGAGGAGGCCGTTGCCGATGTGGATTTCGGCGGGAATCCGAACGGACCAGGGGCTGAGGGCAGTGACGACACGGAAAGCTTTGGCGGCTCCCCTCTAAGTGAGTTCGAACCCGACGATCTGGAGCGCTGAGGGGCCGCGGCTGTCCTGACCTGGCCATTCATCCTGGGGACGAAAGACTCTGGCACCGCACACGGGCCGGATGGATCATCGAACAGGGAGCAGTGGCGGGGCTCCGCGAGGTGAGGATGCAGGGATGATGTGGTGGGACGGGAACATGGGCGCCTGGGGCTACATCCTGATGGTGGTGAGCTTCATCCTCTTTTGGGGTGCAATCATCGTCGCCATCGTGGTTTTTGCCCGCTCGATGTCAGGCGGCAACCGCAGGGACGGCGGAGGCCACAGTCTCGGCAGTGCGGAGCAACTGCTGGCCGAGCGGTTTGCCCGCGGTGAAATAGACGAGACGGAATACTCGGCCCGCCTCTCCGCCCTCCGCCGCGCCCGCGGGGCCTGACGCGCCGCCGCGCCGGCTCTTCCAAGGCCGGATCGCATGGATGTGCGGCTCATAGCCCGGGTGCTCGTTCTTCGGGCTGCCTTGAAGCGGCGGGACCGCTGGAGCCCTGTCCGGATTGCTGCCCACCAGGAACGTGCCCTGCAGAGACTGCGGACGGCCGCCTATGCCGGGTCTGAGTTCTACCGGCGCCGCCATGCAGGGCTCTACGGGGCTCCCCTTGCCCAGTTGCCGCCCGTGACCAAGGCCGACCTCATGGGCCACTTCGACGAGGTCCTTACTACGCGCGACCTGAGCCTGGCCGACCTGGAACAACGTCTCCGGACCCTCGCCGCCGAGGACGGTGATCCCGGCTTGCCGTGGAGGGGGCGCTGGTGGGCTGCGGCGACAGCCGGGACCGCCGGTCCACGCGGAACCTTCGTGTGGAGCCGGCCGGAATGGGCACATGTGCTGGCTTCCTATGCCCGCGCTAATGACTGGGCTGGAATAGCGGCCGGCCTCGGCCGGCCGCTTAAAATGGCGCTGGTAAGCTCGCGCGTCCCCACCCACCAGTCCGCCGTGGTTGGCGCTTCGCTGCGTTCGGGGCTTGTCCCCACGCTCCGGCTGGACGTGACCGCACCCATGCATGAAACAGTGGCGGCGCTGAACGGGTTCCAGCCCCGGGTCCTGGTGGGTTACGCTTCCGCGCTTTTGCCCCTGGCGGCCGAACAGCTGGCCGGGCGCCTGAAAATTTCGCCGCAGGCAGTGATGTCGGCCTCGGAGGTGCTCACCCCGCCCGCTGCCCGGGAATTGGAAAGGGCCTGGGGGAGTGCACCGTTCGATGTCTACGCCGCCACTGAGACGGCCGGCATCGCTTCACCGTGCGTCTACCGGAACCGGCATGTCTACGAGGACCTGCTCATTGTCGAACCAGTGGACAAGGAGGGCGTCCCGGTACCGCCCGGGTCAACGGGCGCGAAGCTTTTGGTCACCGTCCTGTTCTCGCGGACTTTGCCGCTGATTCGCTATGAGCTGTCGGACAGCGTGACGTTGGGGCAGCGCGGATGCCCCTGTGGCCGCTCGTTCATCCGCATGGAGGATATCGAAGGCAGGTTGGAGGACGTGCTTGAGCTGCCAGGCAGGGCAGGCCTTGTCAGCGTCCACCCCATCGTGTTCCACCACGTCCTGGACCAGGCAGCCGCCGCCGGCTGGCAGGTGGTCCAGGAACCCACGGGACTGCGGGTCCTCGTTGCAGGACTGACGGCGGGAAGCACAACAGCAGGCATCCAGGCTTCGGTGGCCGAAGCCCTCGCAGCAGCCGGCGTCGCGCGAACCCCGGTCTCTGTGTCCGTGGTGGACCAGCTGGAGCGGGCACCGTTGGGCAAGGCGCCCTTCGTCCGCCGGCTCAGGCCGTGAGCCGTCGGAACGGACCTGGACGCTTCCGGTGAAATGTTCGGCAATGGTGTCCCTTACCGGACGTCGGCCAGCCAGCAGAACGGATCGGGGCTCCTGCGCTTATCGGGCCAAATGCAGGGGGAACTTCTGCTGCTTCCCCTAGTTGCAGCCGAACTACGCTAAAATCATAAGCAGGCTGATGAATATCGGTTGGCAGGATCAATACTGAAGGAGTTTCACATGAACTTGGGAAGCATGATCAGGAATGCCGCTGGACGATTCTCCGGCAGGACCGGGACCGCCGGAACAACGCGCCGGACCGGACTGAATGCCACGGGCCGGGCACCTGGCACGACGGGCCCCGCAGGAGCCCGGACCGGTGGCGTGACCGGCAAAATCATGGGAATGCTCCGGCGGCGCTAAGCCGACCCGGCAACCACAAAAGCAGGTCCCGGACTCCTCCGGAGCCTGCTTTTTGGCACCCACCGCCATGCGCGACCTCACCATCCTCGGTACGGCCTCCCAGGTCCCCACCCGGACCAGGAACCACAACGGCTACCTGCTCCGCTGGGACGGGGAAGGTTTCCTCTTTGACCCGGGCGAGGGCACGCAGCGCCAAATGATCCACGCGGGGATCCCGGCGAGCCAGATAACCCGCATTTGCCTCACCCACGTCCACGGAGACCATTGTTTTGGTCTGCCGGGGGTGTTGTCGCGGATGGCCCTGGACGGGGTGGCGCACCCTATCCATCTTCACTACCCGTTATCCGGGGAAGACGTGGTGCGCGCCCTCGTGTCTGTCAGTTCACCGGGAATCGACCTCAGGCTTCGCCCCCACGGCGGAAGCGGGACGGTGGCCGAAGGCCTTGACGTCCGGCCGCTGAAGCACCGCATTGAGACCTACGGCTACCGGCTGGTGGAACCGGACGGCCGCACGCTGCTGCCTGAACGCCTTGCCGCGGCAGGAATATCGGGCCCCGCGATCGGGCGCCTGCAGCATGAAGGCAGCCTTGCGGGCGTCCGCCTCGATGATGTCAGCATTCCGCGGCCCGGCCAGCGCTTCGCTTTCGTAATGGACACGGCGCCCTGCGAGGGCGCCGAGGAGCTGGCCGACGGCGTCGACCTCCTCGTTGCGGAGTCCACCTTCAGCGATGACGACGGCGGGCTGGCGCGCCAGTACCGTCACCTCACCGCCGGGCAGGCAGGGGAACTGGCAGCGGGGGCAGCCGCCCGAACCCTCGTGCTGACGCACTTCTCCTCACGGTACGGCGAGGACGCCGCGCCGCTCGCGGTCCAGGCCAGGGCCCGTGCGGCGGATACTGACGTCATCGCCGCGCAGGACCTGCAACGCGTCCCCATGCCCCGGCGGCGCCGCTGGCCGGGGCATGGCGTCACGGCACCGGAACGGTCCACTGCACCTGAACGGACCGCTCTGCCAGGCCATGCCATTCCTCGAGCCGGGGAGGTCACCGATGAGCTCATCAACGGCCGGACAAGCGACGGCGATAGGGTTAACCCATGACTGCTGCAGCAGAATCAACTGTCGTCTTCGAGGGCCGCTTTGCCCGTGAACTGGCGGAGCTGGCCGTTCCGTGGCAGGCGGAGGAAGCGCCGGAGCCTGAACTCTTGGTCCTTAACGACGCGCTGGCGACCGAGCTGGGGCTGGCACCCGACTACCTGCGGACGCCGGAAGGCGTGCGCCTCCTGCTGGGCAACTACCTCCCCCCGGGTGCGACCCCCGTAGCCCAGGCGTACGCCGGGCACCAGTTCGGTGGCTACTCACCGCTGCTCGGCGACGGCCGCGCGCTGCTGCTGGGCGAAATAGTTGCCGACGGCGGGCGCTTGCGGGATGTGCACCTGAAGGGTTCCGGCCGTACACCTTTCGCCCGCGCGGGCGACGGCCGGGCCGTCATCGGCCCGATGCTGCGGGAGTACCTTGTGAGCGAGGCCATGCACGCCCTGAACATTCCCACCACGCGGGCCCTGGCCGTCGTAGCCACCGGGCGGCCGGTGCGCCGGGACACGATGCTGCCGGGCGCCGTCCTGGCCCGTGTGGCCAGCAGCCACCTCCGCGTGGGCAGCTTCCAATACGCCCGGGCCACGGAGAACATGGACCTGCTGCGCCGGCTGGCGGACCACGCCATCAGCAGGCACTATCCGGCTGCAGCCCGGTCCGAACAGCCCTACCTGGCGCTGTTTGAAGCAGTGGTCGCCGCCCAGGCGGAGCTCGTGGCCAAGTGGATGCTGGTGGGCTTCGTGCACGGGGTCATGAACACGGACAACATGACCATCTCCGGGGAAACCATCGACTACGGGCCCTGCGCATTCATGGACGCGTTTGATCCCGCCGCCGTGTATAGCTCCATCGATGTAGGCGGCCGCTATGCCTACGCGAACCAGCCCGTGGTAGCCGAGTGGAACCTGGCCCGGCTCGCTGAGGCCATGCTGCCGCTCTTCAACGAAGACCAGGAACAGGCTGTCGGCCCCGCGGTGGAGGCCCTAGGCACGTTCCGCGGCCGGTACAGTGATGCCTGGTTCGAGGGCATGAAGGCCAAGCTCGGCGTGCCTGCCGGCCCTGCGGCAGGCCCGGAACGTGACGAAGCCTCGGACCTTGTGGATGGCGTGATCGGCCTGCTGAAGGACGGACCCGTTGACTACACGCAATTCTTCCGGAACCTTGGACAGGCCGCCCGGGGCAACTCCAGGCCTGCCCGCGGCATGGTGCCGGACCTGGGGACTTTCGATGCCTGGGCCGGACGCTGGGCCGCGCTGAAGCCCGACGCCGAACTCATGGACAGCGTGAACCCCGCGTACATCCCCAGGAACCACCTGGTGGAGGAAGCACTGGCCGCTGCCACCGAGGGCGATCTTGACCCGTTTAACCGCCTCCTTGAGGTTGTCCGGTCCCCGTTCCAGGAGCGTCCGGGGCTGGAACGCTACACGGAAGGACCGCCGGAGGACTTCGGCAAATACCGGACCTTCTGCGGCACCTAGCCGTAATTCCAGCGGAGCCAAGGGAGCCCCAAGGACCCTTAAGAACGTGGAAGGGGCGGCAGCCGGTAAACCCGGCTGCCGCCCCTTCCAGCCCCTTCCACAGGGTGGGACTGCCCCGCTGCGAGCGGACTGCCCCGTCGCCGTTGGTTACGCTACGCGGACGAAGGAAGCGCCGCTCAGCCAGCTGATGGAGTGGACTTCGGTGCTGTAACCGTTCACGCCGCCGCTGACAACCTGGCCGTCGCCGGCGTAAACGCCCACGTGGCCGGCCGTGATCACGAGGTCACCGGGAGCGGGGGAACCCACAACAGTGCCGTACTGGAAGAACTGGGTGGGAGCCAGGTCGCCGACGCTCAGGCCAACGGAACGCAGGGCGTTCTCCACCATCGCGGTGCAGTCCTGGCCGACGCCCACCTGGCTGTAAGCCGAGGCGAGAATTGCTGCTCCGGTGCCCGTGCCGGTGCTGGCAGAGGCGTAGGACAAGTTCATCCCCGTGTTCGCCGGTGCCGTGGCAGCGGCGGTCTGGACGGGTGCCGGGGCGGGTGCGGCGGCCGGAGCTGCCGGGGCGTAGCCTGCACCCGGGATCTGGATCTGGTCGCCGGGGTAGATAACCGCGGAGATTGAAAGCCCGTTGGCTGCCAGGACATCGCCCAGGGCCACGCCGTAGGCGGACGAGATGGCGCCCAGCGTGTCGCCGGTTACCACCGTGTGGACGGTGCCGGCTGCCGCAGCGGGGGCTGCAACTGCTGCGGCGGAGGCCTGGACGTTAGTGGTCTCGGTGGTGTCCGGACCGGTCACGCCGGCGTGCGCCGGGGCGCCGACGCCGAAAGCAATGCCGGATGCGGCTGCCACGGCGAGTGCCGGACGGCCCAGGGTCCTGGCCTGCGACTTGGCCGAAACAGCCAGTCCTTCGAGGACGATGGAGCGGGCCGGAGTTGCGCGGTGACGGGCGGTGGTGGAAATTTTTGACACAGTTGATCGCCTCTCCCATGCCTGCGGGGTGAGCTGTCGGGTTCGGGCTGGAGATACCCGGCCGGGAGCAACTCCGAAAGGAACGGAGGCGCCAGCGACTTAACCCCAAGGCCTCTTGAGAGGCCGTGGAAACTTGGTTCCCCCGTCCCTGCCAGCTGGATAGCGATGGTTCCCGGTTCAGCGGCAGGGCTCGGCAAGCTGAGGGGAATGTCCCGTCTGGGAGGGACACCTTAAGACCATAACCCGCCCCGGCGCCGATTGTCACGTTTGGGTAACATGCGAGGTTCTCCTCTCGGTTTATGCAAACGAACCGACTCTGGGTCGCGGGCACTGCGCGCACGCTCAGGCTTTCACCGTGGAAAGTCGATGGCTTGTCTCTGCTGTATAACGATGCAGGCCCCTCATCCTTGAAGTGAAGGTTGAAGCCGGTAAGCTTCCGAACTATGTCCCGTTCCGTTCTAAATGCCCGGCACCGCCTGCCCGGGACACTGCTGGCCGCCGCCCTCGCCGGCAGCGTCTGGCTGACTCCGGCCGGCGCGGCCGAGGGCGTTCCGCCTGGTGGCTACCCCTCGTGGGAGGACGTGGAGCGGGCCAAGCTGACCGAGGCCGGCACGGAAAAAGAGATCGGTATGATCGCAGGCCTGTTGGACGGGCTGCAGGCGCAGTCGGAGGCCTTGGGCAACGCGGCGGTGGCGTCAGCCGCTGAGTCTGCAGCGGCTGATGCCGCGTTGGCAGCATCCACTGCCCGAGTGGAGTCGCTGGCGGAACAGGCCGGGACCGCCAAAGCCGAACTCATCCGCCACAGGAAGGGCATCGGAGCCCTGGCCGCCCAGTCCTACAAAACGGGCGGTACGAACATGGGGTTCTTCGTGGCCCTTGATGCGATCGGGAACAACAATGTCCACGGGCTCAACGTGGTGCATCTGGTGGGCGGCAAAACGGCGGGCCTTGTGGACAAGGCAGCCGCCGCGGGGAAAGTTACGGCTTCGCTGGCCGATCAGGAGAAAGCCGCCCGGGCCGAGCGTGAACGGCTGTCCGACGAGGCGGCGGAAAAGCTTGCGGCGGCCCGATCGGCCCAGGAAGCCATGGCACGCCAGCTTACGGAAGAACAGCAGCGCAGCCGGGAGCTGACCGAGCAGTTGGCGTCCCTGAAGGGCACGACGGCGGCGGTTGAGGGTGAATTCCGGCGTGGACAGGCGGCTCTGGCCGCTTATGAAGCAGCGCAGGAGGCGAAAAGGGCCGCGGCCGGGGAAGAGGCACGACGACGGGCTGCCGCAGCCGCCGCGGCGGCAAAGGCGCAGCCATCTGCTGCTCCCGCCCCCGTGCGTCCGGCTCCTGCCGATCCGGCACCTGAAAATCCTCCGGCCGGCAACCCTGCGCCGCCGGATCCTGCTCCGCCTGTCCCCGCTCCGGCGCCTGCCGCGCCGCCCAGCCCGCCCGCCGTCGTAATTCCCTCTGCTCCTGCGGGTGCGGTCAACGATCCTGCCGGTGCCAAAAGCTACGCCTCGGGCAGGCTGGGGGCCTATGGCTGGGGATCGGACCAGTTCCTCTGCCTTGCCCGGCTTTGGACCAAGGAATCGAACTGGCTGACAACGGCCACCAACCCGTACTCCGGTGCCTACGGCATCCCGCAGGCGCTGCCGCCGGGCAAGTATTCCAGCGCCGGCAGCGATTGGCTGACCAACTACCGGACGCAGATCGAGTGGGGCCTTGGCTATATCCGCGAACGGTACGGTTCCCCCTGCTCGGCGTGGAACCACTCCGTGGCCAGGAATTGGTACTGACACCGCGCTAGGCTTTTCCCATGCCTGATTTCGAAAGATTCCGCGTCCTCCTCGAGGAGGAGCGGAAGCGGAAGGTGGCACTGCTCCCGGCGCTCCGCGCCGACATTGCCTCGGCAAACTCTGCGCGCCAGGATTCGAACGTCGACGACGAACACGATCCTGAGGGTTCCACCATTGCCTTCGAGCTGTCCCAGGCAGCTGCCCTGCTGCAGCAAAGCACCGCCGGCCTTGACCAGGTGGAGGCCGCCCTGGCCCGGATCGCTGCCGGCACGTACGGCATCTGTTCGGTTTGTGGAGAACCTATCGCGGAGGGAAGGCTGGAGGCCAGGCCGTGGACACCGTTCTGCATCAGGCACGCAGCCGCGGGACGTGGCCGATGAACGGCGGGACCGACTGTGTGGCGGCCGCCGCGGCGTTCATCGACCGCACCCTGCAGAATGAAGGCGCCTGGTACCGGGCGGACGACGTCGAGTCCCGGCTGGGCGGGGTGCTGTCCTCCTACGGCTCTTCGGTGGGCGCCGTCCGGGGAACGGTCCGGGACGCCCTGCGGAAGTTCAAGGAGCTGGACCACGATGCCGTGCTCCAGCTGGCGTCCGGGCTGTGGGGCCAGCCGAAACCTGGCAGCAGGCCGGTTTTTGAGCGCCGCCTGGCCGCCGTGGTGCTCCTGCAGTCAAGGGCCGGCCTCCTGCTGCACTCCGACCTGACCCGGATCGAGGGCTTCCTTCGTTCCGCGGAAAGCCCCGAGTTGGTGGACCCCCTGCTGTCCGACGTAGTGTTGCCGCTATTGGCTGGACTGGCAGGACGCGACCGGCAGCGCGCAGGTGTGGTCCTTGCCAGGTGGAGCCAGGACCCGGACGCGCGGCTGCGCAGGGCTGCGGCCTGCATTGGGCAGCAGTCCGGCACTGAGGCCCCCCACAAAGGAGACAGCTATGAACGATCCCTATGACCTGAAACGCTTCGTGTCAGCCCAGGACAGCGGCGCAGGCGAGGGCGGGACCTTCGGGCAGGCCTTGGCTGAGCTTCAGCTCGGCAACAAGGCCGGCCACTGGATGTGGTTCATCTTTCCGCAGCTCGCCGGCCTTGGGCAAAGCCCTACCTCGCGGAAATACGCCATCACTTCGCTGGCCGAAGCCCGGGCGTACCTGGACCACGAGGTCCTGGGCCCGCGGCTCCTGGAGTGCGCCCTGGCGTTCACCAACCACGCCGGGCGCACTGCCGAGGAAATCCTGGGCGGCATCGATGCCAGGAAGCTGCACTCGTCCATGACCCTGTTCCTCCGCGCCGCGCCCGGCGAAACAGTGTTCAAGACCGTCCTTGCCCAGTTCTTTGACGGCCAGCCGGACGAGGCCACCGACGCCCTGCTCGCGGAGCAGGACCAGGACTGAAAAGCCAAGCACGTCTACTGTTCCGGCGCAAGCAGTACGCGGCCCCTGTCGACCCCGTCCCTTCCCGCCTCCCGTCAGCCGCGGGAAACCTCCACCAAGCGGACGTCGGCCAGCCGGCCGGCGTCCACGACGGCGGTCATGTAAGTGCAGGCCGGCTGCCGGCGGCGGTCGGTGGGTGAACCCGGGTTCAGCAGGCGCAGGCCGCGCGGGGTGGTGGTGTCCCACGGGATGTGGCTATGCCCGAAGACCAGGACGTCCGCCTCCGGGTACAGCGCTTCGCAGCGGCCTCACGTCCCTTTGCCTGGCCGGTTTCGTGGACCATCGCAAAGTTGACTCCCTCGAGCGTGGCCGTGGCAACTTCCGGCAACCGTCGGCGCAGCTGCGGCCCGTCATTGTTTCCGTAGACGCCCAGCAGCGAGCGGCTCCGCTGTTCAAACTCCGCCAAGAGGGACGCGTCAACCCAGTCCCCGGCGTGCAACACCATGTCGGCGCTTTCGACGGCGGACCACAGCTGTGCGGGGAGCGCCCGGGCGCGCTTCGGGACATGGGTATCGGCAACCAGCACAAGATGCAGCGGCATGGTCAAAATCCTGCCATGGCACGGCTCTTTCCCCACCTCGCCGCCATGCACTCCATTTCCCTCCGCACTTTCTCCTTCGCCCTTTCCCCGCCGGGTAGGCAGTCGTACTCTTGGGCTGGGAGGTGATTGCCATGGAGGCAACGCAAGGCGACCGCATCATCGTCCATGGAAGGACCGTTGGGGCCACAGACCGGCACGGGGTGATCCTGGAGGTGCGGGGCCAGGGCGGGACGCCGCCCTACCTCGTCCGCTTTGATGACGGACACGAAACCATCATGTACCCCGGCGGTGATTTCGCCGTCGAACGCGGCCACGCGAACCAGGCCTGACTGACATCCGGCACGGCAGGTGCACCCCGTCCACGGCACCTGTCAGACTGGAACGATGGATCACTTTTCGGTTTCCACTGCGTCCTCAGCCCCGCCCGTCCGCACCGGTCCCCGGGACCCGGGCGACGCCTGGGTCGAAGGGGACCGCGGCCGCTACTGGGGGCGGTTCGGTGCAGCCGGAGTGCTGGCGTACGATCCGGACAAAGGCGTGCTGCTGCAGCACCGGGCTGTCTGGAGCCACAACGGGGGGACGTGGGGCCTGCCCGGAGGGGCGCTCCATCATGGCGAGGAGCCCGTCACAGGCGCGCTCCGGGAAGCCTTCGAGGAAGCTGCCGTACCCGCCGGCAATGTCGACCTTCTCTTCACGTCCTTCTTTGACGTGGGTTATTGGTCCTACACCACGGTGGTGGTGCTGGTCAGGGAGCCCTTTGATCCGGTGATCAGTGATCCCGAAAGCCTCGAACTGCGGTGGGTGCCGGTGGCCGATGTGGACTGCCTCGAACTGCACCCGGGCTTCGGGGCATCGTGGCCCGGCCTGCGTGAACGGCTTGGGGCCTAGTAGTCCGGACCGTATTCGGCGGTGACCAGGATCGGGAGGTGGTCCGAGTTCCCGCGTGGAAGCGTTTCGACGCTTTCGATGTCGAGGCCCAGTGACGTTGCAAAATCGAAGTGGCCCTTGAATACCTTGTACCGGGTGTAGGTGCGCCTGTTGCTGAGCGACAGGGCATAGCCGGAGTTCTTCATGTGCAGGTCCAGGTTCTTCGTGAAGAACGGATAGTTGAAGTCGCCCACCATCAGGGTCATCAGGCCTTTGCCCATGCTGAGCAGCTCGGCATGGGCGGCGTGGATCTGCTTCCGCCGCAGCGAGTTCGAAGCCGTGAGGGGCGCGGCGTGGAAGGAGCCGATGACCAGCTCATGCTGCGTCTCGTTGTCCATCACCC
The DNA here is from genome assembly GCF_034720455.1 of Pseudarthrobacter sp. C1. Classification (NCBI taxonomy): domain Bacteria; kingdom Bacillati; phylum Actinomycetota; class Actinomycetes; order Micrococcales; family Micrococcaceae; genus Pseudarthrobacter; species Pseudarthrobacter sp. C1. The sequence continues at coordinate 170,242 of NZ_JAYESK010000004.1, forward strand.
GGGTGCCGATCAGCCGCTCATGGGCCGGGGCCAGGACCCGGTCGTGCATTGACTTCTTGAGCGCGAAGGACTGGGTGTCCAGGGCAGTGAAGCGGCTCATCCGGTAATAGATGGCCAGCCCCAGCCGGTTGCCCTTGGTGGCATCCGCCAGGTGCAGCGGCCCCAGCGTCTCGGGGAGGTCACTGGAATCCACCTCCTGGAGGCAGAGCGCATCAATGTCATGGTTCCGCGCCAGGGCGAGGAGTTCACCGCTCGCCTTGTGTTTGCGGAGGTTGTAGCTGATGACACGCATGGAACACCTCTTCCGAGGGTTGCTGACAGGACCAGTTTCCGAGTCTAGTCGGATCAATCCTGTCCGGCTCCAACATTTCGCCGCGTCCGGCCAAGTCTCCCTCGGCAGACCGCCTCTGCCGCCCGTCCGGGGGACGGCGGATAGAGTTAAGGCCAATTCACTGAGTATCACCGGAGGGGCGCGCTTTGACCGCAGACTTGCCTGAACTGGCCGCAGGAAGCTTCTACTACCTGAACCTGGGCGGGGGACGATTCCGTTCCACCATCCATGCCCAGGGTGCCTGGAACGTGCACGAGCAGCACATGGCGCCCGCGTCAGGCCTGATGGCGGACAGCCTGGAACGGCATGAGCCGCGGGCGGACATGCGGATGGCGCGGATCAGCTACGAGATCCTGGGGCTCATCCCGGGCGGCGCCTTCCATATCGAAACCACCACCCTCCGGCCGGGGAAGACCATCGAACTCCTCCAGGCGGAACTGGTGGCCGGCGGGCGGACTGCCATTCGCGCCACCGCCTGGCGGCTGGTCACCAGCGATACCACCGAAGTGGCGGCCATCGAAGACAACCCGATTCCCGGACCGGAGGACTGCAAGCCATACGACGGCGCGTCCGTCTGGCCGGGCGGCTACATCCGCTCCCTTGAAATGAGGGTGGCGGAAGGGCACCGGCCGGGCGCCGGAAAGGTCTGGCTCAGGACAGACCACCCCCTGACGGACCGTGGCGACAGCGGCGACCTTGCCCGGCTCATGGGGCTCGTGGACACCGCCAACGGTATTGCGGCCCGGGTCCCCCCGGGCAAGGACAGTTATGCCTTCCCCAACCTGGACCTCCAGATCCACATGTACCGCCGCCCCGAGGGGGAATGGCTGGGCCTGGACAATGCTGTGTCGTTCGGCGGAGACGGGATTGGCCTGACATCCACCGTGCTGCACGACCTCCAGGGTCCGTTCGGGCGTGCCGAGCAGATTCTCACCATCCGCAGAACCTGACATTGCGCGCGGATTTCGGCCGCAGAGGCCGAAGCCGCGCGCTCATGAAATCTCCCCTGCCCCTAGCTCCGAGCCTGTGTCGTTGAGTATCGTTGTATATCGTTCAGGATTCACAAGGGAGAACATCATGCGTGGTTCATATCAATCCGGCGGATTCGGCGGGACCAACATCGATGGCATGTGGCAGGCCGTCGAGGAACTGCGTTCCCGGTTCGAAAAGCGCGCAGGAACCCGCGCCGGCAAAGGCGAGGTCCGCGCCGCCGTGCTGGCCCTCCTGGCGGAGCGGCCCATGCACGGCTACCAGATCATCCGCGAAATCGAGGAGCGCAGCAACGGCAGCTGGAAGCCAAGCGCCGGCTCGGTCTACCCCACGCTGCAGCTGCTCGCGGACGAGGGGACCATCCGCGCGGAAGAGTCCAACAGCCGCAAGATCTATTCGCTGACAGAGGCCGGCCGTGAGGAAGTGGCCAACGACCATGCCGCGGCGGCCCCCTGGGAATCAGCGGGTTCCCAGGCCGGCGGGTTTACGGCCCTGCCCAAGGCCGGTGTGGAATTGGCACAGGCTGCAGCCCAGGTTGGCCGCACGGGTTCACCGGAGCAGGTGCGGCAGGCCGTGGCAGTGCTCGATGAGGCGCGGCGCCGGATCTATTCGATCCTCGCCCAGGACTGACGCGGGTGGCGTTCGTCCGCCGGGACCGCCCCGCCCCGGTACCCGGCGCCGGAGGCACCCGCGCCCGCTACCGCCGCATCCTTCGCTTTGCCGCGTGGAACCTGGCTGTGACGTGGTGGTTTGAGCTCTTCCTCCCGCGGATCGGGCTTGCCCGCATCGCCGGGCGGACACGTTCGAAGAGAATGCAGGGCTTCGCCCGGAACTTCCACCTGATGGCAGTGGAACTGGGCGGCCTGATGATCAAGGTGGGGCAGTTCCTGTCCTCCAGGCTCGACGTCCTTCCGCCCGAGATCACCAGGGAGCTTGAGGGGCTGCAGGACGAAGTCCCTCCGGTTCCGTTTCCCGCGATCCGCGCCCTTGCGGAGAAGGAACTGGGCGCCCGGCTTGAGCAGGTGTTCGCCTTCGTCGAGGAGGTGCCGGTCGCGGCCGCCTCGCTGGGCCAGGCGCACCGTGCCCGCCTCCTGCCCGCCGACGCCGCCGACACCGGGCTCAGCAACGTGGTCCTGAAGGTGCAGCGTCCGGGCATTGACGGGATTGTCGACGTCGACCTGGCGGCCCTGCGCAAGGTGGGAGGGTGGCTCAGCCGCATCCGCCTGGTTTCCAGCCGTGCGGACGTCCCGGCGCTGGTCGAGGAGTTCGCGCAGACGAGTTTCGAGGAGATCGACTACCTGCACGAGGCGGCAAACGCCGAGCGCTTCGAGGCCGCGTTTGCAGCTGATGACAGGGTCGGCGTGCCGCGCGTCGCGTGGGAGCGGACCACCCGGCGCGTCCTTACCCTTGAAGATGTCACGGCCATCAAGATCACGGAGGCCGGAGCCCTTCGCGCCGCCGGCATCGATCCGGCCGAAGTGGCCCCGGTGTTCGCGTCCGTTATGTTCGACCAGTTGTTCACCACCGGCTTCTTCCACGCGGATCCGCACCCGGGCAACATCTTCGTCACTCCTGTTTCTGCCGGCTCGGGGGGACATCCGTGGAAACTGACGTTCATCGACTTCGGCATGATGGGCGAGGTCACCGACTCCACGCGCAGCGGGCTGAGGAAGCTGCTGATTGCGGCCGCCGCGCGTGACGGCAAGGGGCTGGTGGCGGCGATCAACGACGTCGGCGTGCTGGCGCCGTCGGCGGACATCATGGAGCTGGAAAGGGCCATGACGCACCTCTTCGCCCGCTTCGGCGGGATGGGGTTTGCCGAGCTTCGTGAAGTGGATCCCAAGGAGTTCCGCGATTTCGGCGTGGAATTCGGTGACGTTATCCGCTCTTTGCCGTTCCAGTTCCCGGAGAACTTCCTGCTGATCATCCGGGCGATGTCACTGACGTCCGGTGTCTGCAGCTCGCTTGATGAACGCTTCAACCTGTGGGACTCGGTGGAACCGTATGCGGCCCGGCTGTTGCGGGACGAGCGCGGCAACCTCGTACAGGACGTGGTCCAGCAGGCCCTCGACGCCGCGGCGATCGCCCTGCGCCTGCCCAAACGCCTGGAAGCACTGGCCGGCCGCCTCGAGGAGGGGTCGCTTGCGGTGGCTAATCCCCGCATTGAGCGGCAGCTCGCCCGGCTGGACCGCAGGGCCCGGCGGTCGGCGTCGGCCCTTGTTTTTGCGGCCCTGCTCATTGCCGGCGCCGTGGTGCGGGCAGACGACCTTGTCCTGGGCAGCGTCCTCATGGCCGGGTCCGTGGTCCCGCTGCTGCACGGGCTGTGGGCGGGCCGCCGCGGTCCGTGACCGCCTCAGCGTCAGGCGCGTCCCTGGAATACAAGCCAGCCGGCAACCGTGGACAGCCCCGTGAGTACGGCGCCCCACAGCATGTCCACCACGATCAGCTGCAGCGGCCACACCTTCAGGGTGGCGGCATTGGTGAGGTCGTAGGTGGCGTAGGCGAAGGCGCCCAATGCCGCGCCGTAACCCAGGGCAGTGAGCCAGCTGCCGCCGTCGAGGGCAGGCCGGAGGGCGAAAAACACAATCCCGGCGATGTAAATGACATAGAAGGCGACGGCGTAACCTAGGTGTGGTTTATCCGCCAGCAGCTCGCCGATGTGGCTGCGGTAAAAGGGATTCATCAGCTTGAGCCAGACGGCGTCAATCGCCGCGAAGGCGGCGGCGACCACCAGGAACTGCAATATGACCATAGGGGAGCATAGCAACATGTACGACGACGGCCCGGGGCCCCGCACGCTAACCGTTGTGCGGCAGGAAAAGTCGCTGGGCGCGGGCCGTGACCTGGAGCTCGGCCTGGAACTCCTGGCACGGGTGAAGAAGGGGGACATTGGCCCCACGCTCCGGCTTTACCGGCCTGCGCCCACCGTTGCCTTCGGCCAGCGTGACACCCGGTTGCCGGGCTTTGAGGCGGCTGCCCGGGCGTGCAGGGCCAACGGCTTCGAGCCCCTGGTCCGCCGGGCAGGGGGGCGGGCGGCCGCCTACCACGAGGGGACCCTGGTGGTGGACCACCTTCAACCGGACGCCGACGCCATCGCAGGCTCCAAAACCAGGTTCGGTTACTTTGGGGAGCTGTTTGCCGAGGTACTGCGCAGCGTCGGCGTTCAGGCGGCCGTGGGCGAGATTCCGGGCGAATACTGCCCCGGCGAGTTCAGCGTGCACGGAACCGACCCGGCTGACGGCGGCCACCAGGTGAAGCTGGTTGGCACGGCGCAACGCGTAGTGGCCGGCGGCTGGCTCTTCAGTTCCGTCATTGTGGTGGAAAACTCTGCGCCCATCCGCAAAGTGCTGACCGACAGCTATGCCGCCCTGGGGCTGGACTGGAACCCCGCCACGGCAGGTGCGGTCGAAGACCTGGTCCCTGGCGTGGACGTTGCCGCGGTGGAAAATGCCTTGCTTGCCGCCTACGCGGGCCATGCCGTCCTGAAGGCCGCTTCCTTCAGCAGCCTGGGGGCATGACCCGCGCGATGGCGTTAGCGCCTAGGCTGCGAGGCGGGTCTTGACCTCGGCTGCGGACGGATTCGTGGCCGCGGTGCCGTCCGGGAAGAGGACGGTGGGTACCGTGCGGTTGCCCCCGTTAAGCTGCTCCACGAGTTCGGCAGTGCCTTCCACTTCCTCGATGTTGATCTCGGTGTAGCCGATGCCCTGGGCATCCAGCTGCTTCTTCAGCCGATTGCAGTAGCCGCACCAGGTAGTGGAAAACATGGTGATGGTGCCGGAGTCGGGAGTGAAGTCCACGGAGCTCTCCTCTGTGTCGTTGACGGTTTCGTTCCTGACAACGGTAACGCGGCGGTGCCTATTCCCGGCCAACAGAGGCCGCAGGCCGTTCATATGTCCTTCGGATGACACCATCTGGCGCCGGTGGCATGCTGGAGCCATGTGTGGACGCTATGTCATGGCCCGTGCCGTGGGGGACCTCCTGGCCGAGTTCGACGCCGAGCTGGAGGACGAGGTGAACATTCCTCCGTCGTGGAATGTCGCCCCGACGGACGACGTTCCCATCGTCCTTGAACGCCTGGTGGATGACGGGCCGGCTGCCAGGCAGGTGCGCCAGCTCCATGTTGCCCGGTGGGGGCTGGTCCCGTCCTGGGCCAAGGACCCGGGCATCGGCTCGCGGATGATCAACGCACGCAGTGAGTCCGTGCTTGAGAAGCCGGCGTTCCGCAAGGCCGCCAGGTCGCGCCGCTGTGCGGTCCCGGCAGATGGATACTACGAATGGAAGCAGGGGCCGGGAAAGTCGAAGCAGCCGTACTATGTCCATCCGGACGGGGGTAAGGGCCTGGTCTTCGCAGGGCTCTATGAGTGGTGGAAGGATCCCGCGTGGCCGGCGGGGGAGCCGGGCGGCTGGATGCTCTCCACGGCCATCCTGACCACTGACACCCCGCCGCCGGGCAGCGAGTCAACGGTGTTTGGAAAACTGACGGCCTTGCATGACCGCGTGCCGCTGCCGATGGACAAAGCCACGATGCGGGCATGGCTCGACCCAGCCGCGGACGACGCCGCCGGCCTGGTGGACCTGGTGCGGGCGGGGGTCAAGGACGTGGCGGCGGACTGGCGCGTGGACTCTGTGGGAAAAGAAGTCGGCAACGTCCGGAACAACGGGCCGGAACTCATCCGGCCCGTGGAGGCCCTCTTCTAGCAGTCCGTCGCGGACCCGCGGCAAGCGCTATACGGTGACCGCGCCGTCGTCGTCCACTCTCCAGGCGGGGTTGTAGGCAACCTCCCACCGGAAGCCGTCCGGATCGGCGAAGTATCCGCTGTACCCGCCCCACGGCTGGGTGATGGGCTCCGCGATGATGGCAGCCCCCGCCGCGGCCGCTTCTTCCATGACCCGGTCCACGTCCTCAGTGGACGGAAGGTTGTGGCTAAGCGTGATGCAGGGAACCGGACCGGGCGGACTGACGCCGGCGTCAGCCTGCATCTGGCGCACGTCCCACAGGGACAGCACCAAACCGTGGTTCACCTGGATGAACACAACATCACCCTCAAGTTCACGGTGGACCGGCCAGCCAAGGCCGTCCACATAGAACGCGCGGGAGGCGGAAACGCTGCGGACACCTAGTGAGATGAAGTCGACTCTGGGCTGCATGCTTCGATACTGTCAGACGATGGCGACAATTCAAGGAAATGATCGAGATGCTTTGGCCGACAAGGAACAGCTCGCTGCGGTCCGCATTGCTGTCGACGAGGTGGATGAGCAGATTGTCACCCTCATCGCCCGCCGGGAACGGCTGATCCGGATTGCCGGAACCCTCAAGGGTGATGACGCCGAGGTCCGTGCGCCCGGGCGCGTGGAACGGATCATTGAGCATGTCCGCTCGGCAGCCGAGAAAAAAGACATCGACCCGGACATTGTGGAGTCCACGTACCGGGCAATGATCTCCGGCTTCATCGAACTGGAAATGCGGGTCCACAAAGGGAACAGCTGAACTGCCCGCAAGCCCTTGTTTAGAGGTGTTCCTCCACGGGGACGCCGTGCTGGAATTCCCTGCCCTCGGCCTCGCTGAAGGCTGACATGACATGCCCCTTGCCAAGGCCGTTCAAGGCCGCCAGGGGAAAGCTGCCCGTAATGGTGCTGTCGGAGTGGGTCACACCGGACAGGTCGTAGTCTTCTTCGACTCCCTGTTCACGGTTGAATGAATAAAAGGCAATCGCCTCCCCGTTCATGAACTCAATGCATAGCCGCCGTTGTGTTGAATAGTCCGGAGTAGCCCCTACCAGACCTACCACGTAAGCACCGGACGCCGGGATGGTGCCGTCTATATTGAACGTGGCCACCACGGTGGAGTCCTGGGTTGAGATGCTTGCCTGCTTAAGAAGTGCGTCTTGGGTGCTCATGGCACCATCCTGCTCCCTGTCGATCGGTCCGTCCACCCTTGCGCGCCATTCTCCTCAGTCCTTCCCCTGAACCTTCTTTGCGCACGTTCAGGGCAGGGGTAGACTGGGCCTATTCGAACAAGTATTCGAATAAGCCAGATGAGATCCGGGAGGCGCCATGGGCATGTTCAGCCAATCCGTGGACGTCGAGTGCACCGCCGACGGCGAGCCGCAGCGCCTGCTGTGGGCAGGACGTTCCTATGCTGTTTGTGCTGAACCGGTGCGCTGGTACGAACGCCGGCAATGGTGGGCGGAAGAAAGCCGCGCTCCGCTTGGCAGCGGCCGCGGACTGGTGGACCACGAAATCTGGCGGGTCCAGGTGCGGCCTGACCACCCTGTCCGTGGAGTCCAGGAGCCGGAAGAAACCCTGACGCTTGACCTCACCAGGCATATCCAAAGCGGCCGCTGGCGGCTGCTGCGCATCCATGACGCACTCCGGCCCAGGACAGCATGAGTTTCACCCATCTTCACGTCTCCACTGCCTTCAGTGCGCACTACGGCGTCTCCTGGCCAGAGGAACTGGCGCAGGCCGCCGCCGCTGACGGTGCAACAGCCCTTGCCTGCACTGACCGTGACGGCATGTACGGAACCATCAAACACCTCAAGGCATGCATGGGAGCGGGCATCGATCCCATTGTGGGTGTTGACCTTGCGGTATTTGACGACGACGGCGATCACCGCACCCAGCTTGCCGGCAGGGTGGTAGTGCTGGCCCGGGGCAACAACAACGGGGCGGGCTACCGCGCGCTCTGCAGGCTGATATCAGATGCCCATGCCCGCACCTCCGGGAAATCCGGGGGAACAGTTCCAGCCGCCGTGACCAGGGCCGAACTTGCCTCCCGAACCCTCGATCCCCAAACCCTGAAACCGGTGCTGACTGTCCTGGTCGGGCCTGATTCCGACGTCGGCCGCGCCATGGGCGGGCGGCGCTACCTTCGTCCGCGCACCCTCTTCAAGCAATGGTTGGACGCCATGCCCGCAGGCACTTTGGTTGCCGAGATAGTTTCCCAGCTCAGCGCACCCGGAAAGCCCTTGAGTACCGCCCATGCTGTCCGCATGCTCAAGCTGGCAGAAGAGCATCATGTTCCTGCAATCCTGACAAACGCCGTAAGGTACTGCGCTGCAGACGGAGCGCCCACCGCGGATGTGCTCGACTCAGCCCGCACCCTGAAATCCCTGCCGCAACTCGCGGAAGAGCCCCTGCTGCAGCCAACAGGCCAAGGCTGGCTTAAATCCTCCGCGGAGATGCTCCGCCTGGGCAAGGAGATCATTTCTGCGGCAGGCTATGGTGCAGCGGACCTCAAGCAGCTGATGGCGCAGACCGAGGCGCTGGCGGACCTCTGCAGGATTGATCCGGTCACGGACATGGGGTGGAAGCAGCCCGTGGTGCCGGAAGCTTCAGTCATCGGGATCAGCCAGGATCCGCACCTTGAACTGGTCCAGCGGTGCCAGGCTGGAATCACCAGGCGCTTCCCGGGAATTACCGGCACTGCCGGACAAAGGATGCGCTCCCGGCTCGATCACGAACTGGGCATCATCCGCAACCTCGGCTTCTCCTCCTATTTCCTGACAGTTGCCGAGGTCTCCCGCATGATCCAGGAAATGGGAGTGCGGGCAGCAGCCCGTGGATCCGGCGCCTCAAGCCTGGTCAATTACCTGATCGACGTCAGCCAGGTGAACCCCCTGCAGCATGACCTCATTTTCGAACGCTTCCTGTCGCAGGACCGGGCAACCCTTCCGGATATTGACATAGACGTTGAAAGCGCGGAGCGGCACAACGTCTACCACCGGATTTTTGAGCGCTTTGGTGCTGAGCGGGTCACCCTGATGAGCATGCAGAATGGCTACCGGGCCAGGGGCGCAGTGCGGGACGCCGGCATGGCGCTGGGCATGGACGGCGACGAAGTGGGGGAGATTGCCAAGCAGTTGTGGCGCTTTTCTGCCCGCAATTTCCGTGAAGCGCTGCAGGAAAAACCTGAGCTCCGGGAGTTCGCCGGCCGGGTGGAACAGCGGGACCTGGATGGAAACCAGCAGCTTGATCTGCTGGTGGACCTGACGGAACGCCTTGACAGGCTGCCCCGGCATATTTCCATGCATCCCTGCGGCGTGATCCTTGGCGACGCAACCCTGCTGGACCGCACTCCTGTGCAGCCCAGCGGACTTGGCCTCCCCATGAGCCAGTTCGATAAGCACGACATGGATCCCATGGGAATGCTCAAGCTTGATGTCCTTGGGGTCCGGATGCAGAGCGCCATGGCTTTTGCCGTGCGGGAAGTCATCCGCATCCACCCCTCCAAGGAAGAAGTGGTGGCAGCCGGAAGGCATTCACCTGGTCCGGACGGGACCGGTCCCGACTACATTGCCGACAACGGGCGCATCGACCTCAATGCCGTCCCGCTGGACGATGAAGCCACCTTTGAACTGATCAGGAGCACCCACACCCTGGGCTGCTTCCAGATTGAATCGCCCGGGCAGCGTGAGCTCATTGGCAAGATGGCCCCCCGGGAATTCAACGACCTCATCATCGATATTTCACTGTTCCGCCCCGGCCCCATGAAATCGGACATGGTCCGGCCCTTCCTTGAGCACAGGCACGGATTCGCCCCCGAGGTGTACCCCCATCCGGACCTGAAACCGGTGCTCGCGGAGACCCACGGCGTCACCGTTTTCCACGAACAGATCCTGAAGACCTTCGACGTCATGACAGGCTGCGGACTGGCACGTGCGGACGAGTTCCGCCGTGCCCTGGGCAACGAGGTCCTTGAGTTGGGCGTGGAGGAGTTCTTCCGCAAAGCGGCCCGGGAAAGGGGCTACGCGCCCGTTGTGGTGGACAACGTCTGGGGAACCTTGAAAGCCTTCGGAAGCTTCGGATTCTGCAAAGCGCATGGTGCTGCCTTTGCAGTCCCCACCTACCAGTCGGCCTGGCTGAAGGCGCACCACCCCGAAGCATTCCTTGCCGGGCTGTGGGAGCACGATCCCGGGATGTACCCCAAAAGGCTGCTGGTAGCGGAAGCACGGCGCCTGGGCATCCCGATCCTCCCGTTGGACATCAACCGCAGCAAGGCAGAATACCGGGTGGAACGGGTAGAGCAAGGCCCGGATGCAGGAAAGCTGGGAATCAGGCTAAGCCTGAACGGCATTTACGGATTGTCCGCAACAGAACTTAAGCGGATCGTTGCCGGCCAGCCCTTTGACTCACTCGCAGACCTGAGGACACGGTCCAGGGTCAGCAAGCCCAGCATCAAGCGGCTGGCCCAGCTGGGCGCTTTTGATTCCCTTCACCGGGAGGCAGGCGGCAACGCAAACCGTGCGGACCTTGTCCAACACCTGCAAAAACTCCAAGGTGCCGGCAGCGGACGGAAAGGCGTGGAGGTTATCGAGGGTCAGCTCTCCCTGCCTTTGGGGGATGTTGAACTGCGCAACGTCAAGCCCGGGCTGCCGGCGCCTACCCTGGTGGAAACTGTGCGGGCCGAACTCGACCTGATGGCTGTTGATGTCAGCAGCCACCTGATGGACAGCCACCGGCCGATGCTCAACAGGCTGGGAGTCACCACGGCGGACAAGCTCCTCGGCCTGCGGAACGGGACGGAAGTATTGGTGGCCGGGGTTCGCGTGGCAACCCAGACGCCGCCCATGCGGGGCGGCCGGCGGGTAGTTTTCATCAGCATCGACGACGGCACCGGCTGCATCGATTCGGTCTTCTTCCATGAAGCCCAGGAAAAGGCAGGAATGCTCCTCTTTGGAACCCGGCTGCTCCTGATCCGTGGCACCACCAGGCGGACCGGCCCGCGGGGAATCAGCCTGAGCGCGAGCATGGCCTGGGACCTGAGCCGCGCCGAAACCTTGCCGTTCCAGGAGTCCCAGGCGCAGGAACCGGAGGCCCGGCACCCCCTGGACGGAATCACCCGGACCCTCGCCATCACGGGATTCGGCGGCTGATCCTCGGGTGCGCCGCGTTGGTCGGGCCTGAGCTGAACCGATAGCATTGACGATGGCTGGCTGTGGTCCCCGTATGCCACAAGCTATGAAGCCTTAACTTTGAATAGGAGACACCCGTGTCAGATGCCCAGCAGATCACCCTTCTCGTCGATGGCGAAGAGACCAAGGTGACTACCGGGACAACCGGTGCGGAACTCTTCTTTGAGCGCCGTGATGTTGTTGTTGCCCGCGTCAACGGCGAGCTTAAGGACCTGGACCAGGAACTGCCTGAAGGCGCCGACGTCGAGGGCGTCACCATCGATTCCCCGGACGGGCTGAACGTCCTCCGCCACTCCACCGCCCACGTCATGGCGCAGGCCGTCCAGCAGCTGCGCCCGGACGCCAAACTGGGCATCGGCCCGTACATCACCGACGGCTTCTACTTCGACTTCGATGTTGCCGAACCGTTCACTCCCGAGGACCTCAAGACCCTCGAAAAGATGATGCAGAAGATCATCAACCAGAACCAGAAGTTCGTCCGCCGTGTGGTCAATGAGGACGAGGCCCGCGAAGCCATGAAGGACGAGCCTTACAAGCTTGAACTCCTGGGCAAGAAGAACGAAGCCGCAGAGGCCGGCGAAGGCGTCAACGTCGAGGTCGGTGCCGGCGACATCACCATCTACGACAACGTGGAGCGCAAGGACGGGACCACCGTCTGGTGCGACCTTTGCCGTGGGCCGCACCTGCCCAACACAAAGCTGATCTCCAATGCCTTCGCCCTCACCCGTTCGTCCTCCGCCTACTGGCTGGGTAACCAGAAGAACCAGCAGCTGCAGCGGATCTACGGCACTGCGTGGCCTACCAAGGATGCCCTCAAGGCCTACCAGGAGCGCATCGCCGAGGCCGAACGCCGCGACCACCGCAAGCTTGGCTCTGAGCTGGACCTGTTCTCCTTCCCGGACGAACTCGGCTCGGGCCTTCCCGTCTTCCACCCCAAGGGCGGCATCATCCGCAAGGAGATGGAGGACTACTCCCGGCAGCGCCATGTTGAGGCCGGCTATGAGTTCGTGTACACGCCGCACATCACCAAGGGCCACCTGTACGAGGTCTCGGGCCACCTGGACTGGTACAAGGACGGCATGTTCCCGGCCATGCACGTGGACGCCGAACTCAATGAAGACGGCACAGTCCGCAAGCCCGGCCAGGATTACTACCTCAAGCCGATGAACTGCCCCATGCACAACCTGGTCTTCCGGGCCCGCGGACGCTCCTACCGTGAGCTGCCCCTGCGGCTGTTCGAATTCGGGTCGGTGTACCGGTACGAGAAGTCCGGCGTGGTGCACGGCCTGACCCGGGTCCGCGGCATGACACAGGACGACGCCCACATCTACTGCACCCGCGAGCAGATGAAGGATGAGCTCACCAAGACCCTGACGTTCGTGCTGGACCTGCTCAAGGACTACGGCCTGAACGACTTCTACCTGGAGCTCTCCACCAAGGATCCCGAGAAGTTCGTCGGTGACGACGCCGCCTGGGACGAAGCTACCCGGACCCTGGCCGAAGTGGCCGAGGAATCGGGCCTGGAACTTGTCGCTGATCCGGGCGGGGCCGCGTTCTACGGCCCCAAGATTTCCGTGCAGGCGAAGGACGCCCTGGGCCGGACCTGGCAGATGTCCACCATCCAGCTGGACTTCAACCTGCCGGAACGGTTCGAACTGGAGTTCCAGGCGGCAGACGGCACCCGCCAGCGGCCCGTCATGATCCACCGCGCACTGTTCGGATCGATTGAGCGGTTCATGGGAGTGCTCACCGAGCATTACGCCGGCGCCTTCCCCGCCTGGCTTGCCCCGGTGCAGGTGGTGGGCATCCCGGTGGCGGAAACGTTCAACGAGTACATGTTCGACGTCGTCGACCAGCTTAAGGCCGCAGGCATCCGTGCCGAGGTGGACACCTCCTCGGACCGGTTCCCGAAGAAGATCCGCACCGCCAGCAAGGACAAGATCCCGTTCGTGCTGATCGCCGGCGGGGATGACGCCGAGGCAGGCGCAGTGTCGTTCCGCTTCCGGGACGGAAGCCAGGACAACGGCGTGCCCGTGGCAGAGGCAGTCAAGCGGATCACGGAAGCCGTCCGTAACCGGACCAGCTAGCGGAAACGGAACAGCACGGTGCAGGAGAACACAGGCGCAGGGTATCCAGGCGATGCCGGCGTTACCGACGACTTTGACCTCGCCGGTGTCCCGGACGCCTTCCAGCGCCTGTGGACTCCGCACCGCATGGCCTACATCAAAGGCGGGCAGCACCAGTTCAAGAATGAGAACGACTGCCCCTTCTGCGTTGGCCCCGGACGGACTGACGAGGAAGCCCTTATCGTCCACCGTGGAAAGACCTGCTACGTGGTGCTGAACCTCTTTCCCTACAACCCCGGCCATCTCCTGGTGTGCCCGTACCGTCACATTCCCGACTACACAGACCTGACTCTCGACGAGACCGCCGAGTTCGCGGAACTCACCCAGACCGCCATGAAGGTCCTGCGGAAAGTGGCCAACCCGGGGGGCTTCAACCTGGGCATGAACCAGGGCGTCGTGGGCGGTGCCGGAATCGCGGCGCACCTCCACCAGCACATCGTTCCCCGCTGGGGCGGTGACGGGAATTTCTTCCCGATCATCGCCCAGACCAAGGCCATTACGCAGACCCTCGACGAGGTCCGCCAGCAGGTGGCCGACGCCTGGCCCGGGGAGACGGATGCTGAATAGGCATGCCCGCGGTTTCTTCACCGCACTGTTCACCCCGCTTGCCCGCTGGCTCCTCAAGATCGGTGTTTCGCCGGATGCGGTAACGGTCGTCGGCACGGCCGGCGTCGTGGTGGGTGCCCTGGCCTTCTATCCGCTCGGCCAGCTTTGGTGGGGAACCCTGTTCATCACCGCGTTCATCTTCTCCGATGTCCTGGACGGCATCATGGCCAGGATGCGGAAGGTGGGCAGCCGGTGGGGCAACTTCCTTGACTCCACGCTTGACCGGATCGCCGACGGCGCCCTGTTCGCCGGCCTGGCCGTGTGGTTCTTCACCGGCGGGGCGAACGTTCCCATCGCCGTGGCAGCCATGGTCTGCCTGGTCCTTGGCATGGTGGTTTCCTATGCCAGGGCAAAGGCCGAGTCGCTGGGGTTCACGGCCAACACCGGGATCGCGGAGCGGGCCGAGCGCCTCGTCTCCGTGCTGGTGGTTACCGGCTTCACGGGCCTTGGACTTCCGGAACTGGTGCTCCTGGTGACGCTCCTGCTGCTGGCCGTGGCCAGCTTCATCACAGTGGTCCAGCGCGTGCTTTCCGTCCGCCGCCAGTCCCTCGCCGAGCCGTCGCCTGCTGATTAACACGAATTAAGCCTGCTGGCCGCGGTGAGACTAGTATTAGGACTGCCCGGTCAATGGATCCGGCAACCCGGTGCGTGTACATCGGCATCTCCGTGCCGCCCTGCACCCCGGCGAAGGTCATCTATCTACCCATAGGGGTTTTTGTGTCTACACCTGATGTAAGCAGCGAAGCCGGTTCGTCCGCGAACAGCGTCACGGGCAGCAACCGCGTGAAGCGCGGTATGGCTGAGATGCTCAAGGGCGGCGTCATCATGGACGTCGTCAACGTCGAACAAGCCCGCATCGCCGAGGACGCCGGTGCCGTTGCTGTGATGGCGCTGGAACGCGTTCCGGCCGATATCCGGGCCCAGGGCGGCGTGTCCCGCATGTCGGATCCGGACATGATCGAGAAGATCATCGATGCCGTGTCCATCCCGGTCATGGCCAAGGCCCGGATCGGCCACTTCGTGGAGGCCCAGGTCCTGCAGTCCCTGGGCGTGGACTACATCGACGAGTCCGAGGTCCTGACCCCGGCCGACTATGTCAACCACATCGACAAGTGGAACTTCAAGGTTCCCTTCGTTTGCGGTGCCACCAACCTCGGTGAGGCCCTGCGCCGCATCAACGAGGGTGCGGCCATGATCCGTTCCAAGGGCGAGGCCGGCACCGGCGACGTCTCGAACGCCACCGGCCACATGCGCCAGATCCGTTCCGAGATCGCCAAGCTTGCGGCCCTGCCCGAGGACGAGCTGTACGTCGCGGCGAAGGAACTGCAGGCACCGTACGAACTGGTCAAGGAAGTTGCCGCCGCCGGCAAGCTTCCGGTGGTGCTGTTCACCGCCGGCGGCATCGCCACCCCCGCTGACGCGGCCATGATGATGCAGCTCGGCGCTGACGGCGTGTTCGTCGGCTCGGGCATCTTCAAGTCCGGCAACCCGGCCCAGCGCGCCGCCGCCGTCGTCAAGGCCACCACCTTCTTCGATGACCCCGACGTCATCGCCAAGGCCTCCCGCGGCCTCGGCGAAGCCATGGTGGGCATCAACGTCGACGAGATCCCCCAGCCCCACCGCCTCGCCGAACGCGGCTGGTAACAGCTTCAAAAGCAGTACGACGGCGGCGGGTCACCCGGGAAGGTGACCCGCCGCCGTCGTTCGTTTATCCCAAGTAGGTAGCGCTAAGTGTCGTTTTGGAGGTTCAAAACGACACTTAGCGCTACCTACTTGGAAACCCTTACTCCAGGCCGCGGCGCTTCAGCAGCGGTTCCAGGCGGGCGTCGCGGCCGCGGAGGCTGCGGAAGGATTCCAGGGGGTCCCGGCTGTTACCCCGTGACAGCAGCTCCTGGCGGAAGCGCTGGCCGTTCGCGCGTGTCAGGCCGCCGTTTTCGGTGAACCAGTCCACCGTTTCCGCGTCCAGGACCTCGCTCCAGATGTAGGAGTAGTAGCCTGCTGCGTACCCTGCGCCTGCGAAGACGTGCTGGAAGTAGCCGGTGCGGTAGCGCGGCGGAATCAGGGCGTGGGCGATTCCCGCGGCAGCGAGGGCCTTGTCTTCGAAAGCCAGGGCGTCTTCCGGAACATCGCCGGCCCCGAGGACATGCCAGGCAAGGTCCAGCAAGGCCGCGCCCAGGTACTCGGTGGTGGCAAAACCCTCGCCCCACAGCCGGGACTCGTTGAGCTTTTCCACGACGGTGGCCGGCAGCGGCTCACCGGTGGCGTGGTGGCGCGCATAATTTTCCAGGACTTCGGGCCACATGATCCACATTTCATTGACCTGGGACGGGTACTCAACGAAGTCGCGGGGAACTGACGTGCCGGAAAACCGCGGGTACGTAACGTTGGAGAAGAGCCCGTGCAGGGCGTGGCCGAATTCGTGGAACGTGGTCCGCAGCTCGTCCAGGGTCAGCAGGGTTGGCTCGCCGGCCGGCGGCTTGGAGATGTTCAGGTTGTTGATGACAACAGGCTTGGTTCCCAGCAGCGCCGACTGTTCAACCAGGGAATTCATCCATGCCCCGCCACGCTTTGACTCGCGGGTGTAGTAGTCGCCCAGGAACAGGCCCAGTCCCTCACCGTCCTCGTCCCGGACCTCCCAAATGCGTACATCAGGGTGGTAGCCGGAGAGGTCGTCCCGCTCGTGGAACGTGATGCCGTACAGGGATGTGGCGGCGAAGAAAACCCCGTCGGCCAGGACCCGGTCAAGTTCGAAATAGGGACGCAGTGCCTGTTCGTCCACCGCATACTTCCCGCGGCGGACCCTGGCGGAGTAGAAGGCCCAGTCCCAGGCCTCCAGCGGATGGCCCGCAGCCTCGGCCAGCGCCGCCGCTTCGGCGTCCGCGTTCCGCACCGCTGCCGGGGCCATGCGGCTAAGCATGGCCTGGACCGATTCGAAGTCCGGAGCAGTTTGGCGGTCCACCACCAGCTCGGCGTAGTTGGCAAAGCCGAGCAGCGATGCCTTCTCGGCGCGGAGCCGCGCCATTGATGTTGCCAGGTCCAGCACGTCGAGGCTGCCGCCGCTGCTGCCCCGGGCTACGGAGGCTTCGAAGAGCCGACGGCGGACGTCGCGGTTTTCGAGGGCGGCCAGGGCGGGCTGGTTGCTGGGCTGGATCAGCGTCAGCAGGAACTTCCCGTCATGGCCGGCCGCGCGGGCGGCCTCGGCAGCGCTGGCAATGTCATCCGCCGGCAGGCCGGCCAGATCCCCGGCATGGTCAAGCAGGATGGCGGCCGACTTCATTCCGTCCTTGACCCGCTGTCCGAACTCCGTGCCCAGCTGTGAGAGTTCGGCGTTGATGGCGCGGAGCCTCTCCTGGCCCGGGCCGTCAAGCTGGATGCCGGACTGCCGGAATTCCCTGAGGTATTCCTCCACCAGCCGGGTGGACTCGGCATCACATTGGGCCGTATCGATGGCGGCAAAGCGCTCGAAAAGTCCACGGTTCAGGAAGATCTCGTCCTGGTGGGCTGAGAAGAGCGGGGAAAGTTTCGTTTCGAGGTCCCGGATCCGGTCCGACGCGTCCGCTGACACCAGTGTGAAGAAGGACGCGGCGGCCCGGTCCAGCAGGCGGCCGGAGCGCTCCATCGCCAGTGCCGTGTTGTCGAAGGTGGCCGGTGCCGGGGTGTCCACGATTCCCTGGATCTCGGCCAGGTGTTCGGCGAGGCCCGCTTCGATGGCTTCCTCGTAGTGGGCGGGTTCGATCCCGGCGAAGGGAGGAAGTCCGTACGGCAGGGGACTGGGCGCCAGAAGGGGGTTGGTCATGAACTAAAACCTTTCACAGCAGGCCACGCTTCTCAATGTGCGCCACGCCACGCCGCCGTCCCTACAATGGCAGCTATGGGGACCATATCCGGCAGGGGGCCGGTGCATATCCGCGCCCATGCTTCCGTTTCGGCCTTGGCCGTTTCGGTGCTCCTGGCAGGGGCCTTGGCAGGCTGCGGCCTGTTGGCGGAGCAGGACGGGTCCACGGCCCGGGCGGGAAACTCCGCTTCCGCCGGGGCGGGTCCGGCAGCGGGCGGTTCCGGCAGTTCTGGTCCCGTGACGGCCACAACCCCTGCTCCGCCGTCCACACCGACACCCACCCCGACCCCCGGCAAAGGGCCTGCCTGCCCCGTGCTCCGCTGCACTTCGGTGCTGGTCACCGGAGACATGCTGGTGCACGCGCAGCAGGGACAGCACGACGCGGCGGCCGCAGGCAAGCCGGGAATGGACTTCGTGCCGCTCCTGGAAGGCCAGCGCAGGTACATCAACAACAGCGACCTCGCCATCTGCCACCTGGAAACTCCCGTATCCGGTCCGGACGGCCCGTTCTCGGCCTATCCCTCCTTCAACGTTCCGCCGCAGATCATTACCGCCTCAAAAGAGGTCGGCTACCAGGCCTGCACAACGGGCAGCAACCACACCATCGACCGCGGGACGGACGGACTGCTGCGAACCCTGGATACCCTGGACGCCGCCGGCCTCAAACACACAGGCTCCTACCGGACCGAGACCGAGTCCCAAAAGATCCTCATTATGCAGACGGCGGCGGCAAAGATCGCTGTTGTCCAGGGAACCTATGGGCTTAACGGGCTGGTTCCGGACCATCCCTGGCAGGTGGACATGCTCGATGCCCCCACCATGATCGCCAAGGCGGAGAAAGCGCGGGCGCAGGGGGCGGACATCGTGCTGGCGGCCATGCATGCGGGGGACGAATACGCCAGTGAACCCAACGTCCAGCAGCAGGAGGTGGCGCGTGCCCTGGCGGACAGCGGCCAGTTCAACCTGGTCTACGGACACCACGCGCACGCCGTGCAGCCCATTGAAAACTACAAGGGCACCTGGATCGTATACGGGCTGGGCAACGCCATCACGGAACTTTCCCCGTGGTATGTGGTCAACAATGAGGGCCTGCTGGTCAGGGTACAGTTCGGCCAGGACACGTCGGGCAGGTGGTCAGCCACGGACCTGGCCTGGGCTCCTTCGGTTATTGTCCGGGATCCCTACCGCTGGTGTTCGGTGGCCTCCGACGCGCCGCAGGGGCCCTGTGCCGGGCCGGAAGCCGACGCCGCGACCAGGGAGCGTACTCTGGGGGTGGTCGAGTCCATGGACGCCCCGTCCGCCGGCGCCCACGAACTCCTGGTAACGAAGGAGCCGTGATCCGTGGTGAACCCGCAGCCGGAGTCAGGAAGAGTGGCCGGGCATCCCGGCCTCCCCGTGCGGTGGACCGGGCCCGCCGGCATTATGGGCTTTTCCGCGGCCTATGCAGTCCTTTGGTACCTGATGCGGCCCGGAGGGGAGGCTGTGCCGGGCTACCTGGGACAACTCTTTGGTGGCGAGTCCATCCTGCTCTTTTCCATAGCGTTGGTCCTGATCAGTACGCTTCCGCAGGTGGAGCACATCTTCGGTGGCATTGACCACGCCGCCATCTGGCACCGCCGCCTTGCGATTACCGGAAGCCTGCTCCTGGTGCCCCACATCCAACTTGCCGCCAACCCCGCTGCCACCAGCGTGGGCAAGGCGCTGGCCGTCATCGCCGCAACCGGGCTTGCCGCCCTGGTGGTCTGGGCCGTCCTGCCTCGCTGGCGCACCATGCTGCCTGCCCCTGTCCGGCGGATGGTGCTCGACTTCCGCGAAGCCTGGCCTGTGCGGCTTCTTCGGCGCCTGCTTGGAGGCTATGAACGGTGGCGCGGCTTCCACCGCCTGACAGGACTTTTTGTCGCTGCCGGCTTTCTGCATGGCCTTTTGGACGCCAGCGCCTTCGATGCGGTACCAGGATTGCGCTGGAGCTACGTGGCCATCGGCGGCACGGGACTTGCCTTCTACGCCTACCGGGAACTCCTGGCGCGGCACTTCCTGCCCCACCACGATTACCAGGTGGAACGCGTCGACATCGTGGCGCCGGGCCTGGTGGAGGTTAGCCTCCTGCCACTGGGAAGGCCGCTGAAGTTCAAACCAGGCCAGTTCGCCATGATCTACCTGGAGACGAAGCAGGGATGGCAGCGGCATCCGTTTTCGATCTCGGGCTCCGTCCGGGAGCGCCGGATACGCATCACGGTCAAGGCCCTGGGTGATCACACCGCCGGCATGCCCGACGCGGTGCTCCCCGGCATGCCGGCGGTAGTCAGCGGACCCTATGGCCGCTTCGACCGCGACGCCGGGACCGGGCACCAGGTCTGGATAGCAGGAGGCGTGGGGATCACCCCGTTCCTTAGCTGGCTGCGTTCCCTGGAAGGAAAGCTGGAGGGCACCGTCGATCTGTTCGTCACCTCATCAGGCACGTCGCCCTTTGCCCAAGAAATCGCAGGTATCGCCAGGGCCCACCCTGGCCTTACGGTCCATTTCGTGGACACGGATACGGACGGGAGGCTGACTCCTGAGATGGTCCTTGGCTCCGTAGCCGTGGAACCTCGCCGCTTGTCTGTCTTCATGGGAGGTCCGGACAAGATGCTCCGCCAGTTTGGGAAGGCTTTTCGCGCCGCCGGTGTCCGCCGGGCGAACATACACCGTGAGTACTTTAACTGGCGCTGAGCGCTGACTGTCCCGCCCCGGGTCAGCGAGGGCGCCGCGCCGCGTGTTCCCTGGCCAGTTCCGCGTAGTGGTCATCCGGATGGCCCGGAACAAAGCTGCCGTACTTGCGCTCCGCTGCCGTGCGGATCAGGAAGTCCGCGATGGCCGGATTCTTGGGCAGGAGGGAGCCGTGCAGGTAGCTGGCCACTATATTGCGGTAGCGGGCACCCTCGTGGCCGTCACTGCTGTTGTTGCCCATACCCTTCGGGGTGGAGCCCAAAGGCCGCACGCCGCTGCCAAGGGTGGTCTGGCCGCTGTGGTTCTCATAACCCAGGACTTCGCCGAACTCCGGGGTGGAGACCTTGACGTTGCCGATCAGGCGTTCGTCCGTCCCGTGGGTTTCCACGTCCAGGATGCCGATGCCCGGGATCACGGCGCCTGTGCGGGTCTTGAAGAAGTGTCCGAAGAGCTGGTACAGCCCACAGATGACAAGCATCGGCGCACCGTCCTCAGCCAGGTCCTTAAGTACTCCGGCCCGCGACTGCAGGTCGTCCTTGATCACCAGCTGGCCGCTGTCCTGGCCGCCGCCGCCCACGATAATGTCCACGCCGTCGGGGAACGGATCCCCCACGTTGTACTCGACCAGCTCCGGAGTGTAGCCGTGCCACCTGATCCGCTGCTGCAGGACCAGGGCATTGCCCCAGTCGCCGTAGATGTTCATGTCCCGCGGGTAGAGCTGCACCACGCGGAGGGTGCCCTTGCTCTCAGAGTTCTCCCGTGCGGGGTCCGCACCTGCCTGGCTCAAGAGACAACCTCCACGGTGGTGATTTTGGACAGTTCACGGCGGATGGCCAGCATGGCGGTGTAGGTGCAGAAGATGCGCTTCGGCTTTCCCCGGGCTTCCCGGATGAAGGCTGCAAGGGCCGGCGCAATGTCCGTCTGCACACTGCCGACGGGGACGTCGTCGTATTGCAGCCGGAGGGCCATGTCATAGGCGCGGGACCCGGTCAGCTGGTCCACCCCGCCTTCCCGCAGGGAATCGAACTCAACATCCCACAGCCACGACATATCCCGGCCGTCCGCATAGTTGTCATTGATGGCGATCATGGTGGCGTAGCCTCCGGCCGGGAAGGACTTCAGGCCGAGCCGGAAGCCGCTCGGGTTCTTGACCAGGACCAGGTCCAGGGGCTGGCCGTCCACGGTAAGGCTTTCCCCGCGTCCGAATGCCGGTGCCACGTGGGACAGCGCATCCAACAGAGTCTCATGGTTGGCCGTGGCGGCGCCGCTGCCGCAGATGCTCCGCGCGAGCGTCAGCGCCGCGGCCGCATTGAAGATGTTGTAGACACCCCGCAGCTTCATGCCTGTGCTGACCGTGACGCCGTCGTACTCGAACTCGGCCGTGTCCGCGCCCACCTTGCGAAGGACGACGTCGGCAGCGGGCTTCTCCGGCAGGCCCGCCGGGGCGGGACTGCCGGGAGCGGCCCGCATATCGTCGTCGTTGGGGAAGGTGCCCAGGAGCGAATCGTCCAGGCCGAAGTATTTGACGTCCTGGCCGGTCAGCGTTTCGGCGATCCGGGCCACCCTGGGATCCTCACGGTTCAGCACCACCGTCCCGGTGGTCTTGGCAGCGATGTGCTGGAGCAGTTGGGCCGTCTTGTCGATTTCACCAAAGCGGTCCAGCTGGTCGCGGAGGACGTTCAGCAGCAGGCAGTAGCGCGGCGGCACGCTGTTGACGAAGTGCACGGCGTGGGCTTCGTCGAGTTCCAGGACCGCGACGTCGGCGTCGAGCCGGCCGCGCCAATCCACCTCGCCCAGCAGGGCTGCGGCCACACCGCGGGTGAAGTTGCTCCCCGTGCGGTTGGTGAAGACCTTGAGGCCCTGGCTTTCCAGCAGCTCCACCACCATTTTGGTGGTGGTGGTCTTGCCGTTCGTGCCGCTGACAACAGCGACGCCGTGGGGGAGCGTGGTGAGCGTCCGCCGCATGAAGCCGGGGTCGATTTTTTCAACCACCAGCCCGGGCAGGGCGGACCCGCCACCCCTGAGCCGGGAGACGCGGCGCACCAGCTTGCCGAGCGGAACACTGAAGTAGAGCATGTTTTGAATATATCCCAGCAACGGCATGCAACCTCCGCCAGGCGCCTGCCATGAGCCAGGCAGGATGGTTTGGGCGCTTATGCTGGTTGGATGGCAAATTCCCCTTCAGCTGATTCTGCACGCCCGGGCGCCGGCCTTCGGATCGGTGTGCTGGCGCTCCAGGGCGACTTCCGCGAGCACCTCCGTGCGATCGAACGGACGGGTGCCCAGGCTGTGGGCGTCCGCCGCCCGAAGGAACTGGACGGGTTGGACGGGCTGGTGATTCCGGGCGGCGAGTCCACTGCAATCGACAAGCTGGCGCGCGCCTTTGATCTGGCAGAACCGCTGCGGGAACGCATCGCCGAAGGCCTGCCCGTCTATGGCTCATGTGCGGGGATGATCCTGCTTGCCGACGACATTGCCGATCCCGCGACGGACCTGTCCGGGGCACCGCAGCAGACTTTCGGCGGCCTGGACATCACCGTCCGCCGCAACGCCTTCGGCCGGCAGCGCGAGTCCTTCGAGACGGACCTGGAGTTCAAAGGCCTTGAATTCAGCGCAACGGAAGACGGCGTCCCGCCCGTCCATGCCGTGTTCATCCGGGGGCCCTGGGTGGAGAGGGTGGGTCCCGGCGTCGAAATCCTTGCCCAGGTTGAGCCGGCCGACCCGGAACACGCGTCCCACGCGGTCCCGCTGCCCGGGACGGCTAGAATTGTTGCAGTGCGTTCCGGCCAGTTGCTGGCCACCTCCTTCCACCCGGAAGTGACTGGGGAGAAACGCGTACACGAACTTTTTATCCGCATGATCAGAGGAGAAGCGTAGAGCATGTCAGGCCACTCCAAATGGGCAACGACCAAGCACAAGAAGGCCATCCTCGATAGCCGGCGCGCCAAGTCGTTTGCCAAGCTGATCAAGAATATTGAAGTTGCCGCGCGCATGGGCGGCCCTGACCTGCAAGGCAACCCGGGCCTGGAACTCGCCGTCACCAAAGCGAAGAAGACGTCTGTCCCGGCCGACAACATCGACCGTGCCATCAAGCGCGGAGCCGGGCTCACCGGTGAAGTGGTCGATTACACAGAGATCATGTACGAATGCCGCGGCCCGCAGGGTTCCGCCCTGCTGATTGAATGCCTCACGGACAACAAGAACCGCGCCGCCTCCGAGGTCCGCCTCGCGATCTCCCGCAACGGCGGCACCATTGCCGATCCCGGCTCGGTGAGCTACCTGTTCAGCCGCAAGGGCGTGGTGACGCTGCCCAAGAAGGACCTGACCGAGGACGACGTCCTGATGGCTGTCCTGGACGCCGGAGCCGAGGAAGTCAAGGACAACGGCGAAACCTTCGAGATCCACTCAGACCCCAAGGACCTCCAGGCCGTCCGCGACGCCCTGAAGGAGGCCGGCATCGAGTACGACACTGATGAGGCTGAGTTCGTTCCGTCCATGGAAGTTCCCCTGGACCTGGAAGCAGCCAGGAAGTTCGTGAAGCTCGTTGACGCGCTGGAAGACCTCGACGACGTCCAGAACGTCTACAGCAACGCCGACCTCAGCGACGACGTCCAGGCCGCCCTGGAATCTGAGTGACGTACCGCCCGCCCGCCGCGCCCGCCCAACCGTGACGCTGCGCGTCCTCGGGGTGGACCCGGGCCTGACCCGATGCGGGATCGGCGTGGTGGACGTGGAACGGAACCGGCGGGCCACCATGGTTGCGGTGGGCGTCGTGGGCACCTCGCCCGACGAAAGCCTCGACCAGCGGCTCCTGGTCATAGCCACCTCGATCGATGAATGGCTGGACCGTTATGAACCGGAGGTCCTCGCCGTCGAGCGCGTCTTTTCCCAACTGAACGTCAGCACGGTGATGGGCGTGGCCCAGGCGTCGGGCGTGGTGATCGCCGCCGCTGCCCGGCGGGGGATCCCGGTGGCCCTGCATACGCCGTCGGAGGTCAAGGCGGCCGTCACCGGCAGCGGTTCCGCCAACAAGGATGCCGTGACGAAGCTGGTCACCAAGATCCTTCGCCTCGATGCGCCGCCACGGCCTGCGGATGCGGCCGACGCCCTGGCGCTGGCCATCACCCACGCCTGGCGGTCAGGCAGCGGCACCTCCAACAAGGGTGCAGTCACCACCGGACCCGGCAGTCCATCGCTCACTTCCGCCCAGCGGGCCTGGGCCGAGGCGGAAGCAAAGGCGCGCCGCGCACGCTGATTGTCCCGGCGGCTTGCTAGGGTATTCGTAGATATGTTCGGATAGCCGGTCCTGCTCCCTGGAGCCCGGCAATACACCAGGAGCCCGGCCTTGATCAGTTTCCTACGCGGGACGGTAGCGCACGTGGGTCTTTCCACGGCTGTCATTGACCTCAACGGTGCGGGCATGAGCGTCAACGCCACCCCGCAAACCCTGAGCCGGCTTCGCGCCGGGGAAGAGGGCCAGCTCTTCACCTCGTTGATTGTGCGGGAGGATTCGCTCACCCTTTTCGGTTTCGCGTCCGACGACGAGCGTGAGGTTTTCGATGTCCTGCTCAGCGTGAGCGGGGTTGGCCCCCGGCTGGCGCTGGCTGTCCTGGCCGTGCACGAACCGGAGGCCATCCGGGTGGCCGCGCACACCGGGGACAGCAAGACGTTCACCAAGGTGCCGGGCATCGGTCCCAAGGTGGCCGGGCGGATCGTGCTGGAGCTGGCCGGAAAACTTGTGCCGCACGGCACCGCGGGTGCCGCAGCGGCGTCCACGGCAGCCGAGGCCGCCTGGAAACCGCAGGTGGTAGCCGCGATGACGAGCCTGGGCTGGTCCGAGAAGGACGCCTCGGCAAGCATCGACAAAGCCCTGGCGGACGAGCCCGAGGTTTCCTTCCGCGGCAACGTGCCGGAGATCCTGCGCACTACCCTCCGGTGGCTGGGCCAGGACGGCGCGCGCGCCGGCAACCGGGTAGGCAGCCGTGGCTGAACCGTCCCTCGTGGCCGCGGGCGAGGAACCTGAGGAGCGGGCCATTGAGGCAGCGCTCAGGCCCAAGAACCTCGACGACTTCGTGGGCCAGCACCGGGTGCGGAAACAGCTGTCCCTGGTGCTGAAGGCGTCACGGATGCGCGGCCGCAGCGCGGACCACGTGCTGTTCTCGGGCCCGCCAGGCCTGGGTAAAACGACCCTCGCCATGATCGTTGCGTCCGAAATGAGCGCCCCGCTGCGGATCAGCAGCGGTCCCGCTATCCAGCACGCTGGAGACCTCGCCGCCATACTGTCCTCCCTTTCCGAGGGCGAGGTCTTGTTCCTGGACGAGATCCACCGCATGTCCCGGCCGGCGGAAGAGATGCTGTATATGGCCATGGAGGATTTCCGGGTGGACATCGTGGTGGGCAAGGGCGCAGGTGCCACCGCAATCCCGCTCGAGCTGCCGCCTTTCACCCTGGTGGGCGCCACCACCCGCGCCGGCCTGCTGCCCGGGCCCTTGCGCGACCGGTTCGGATTCACCGGCCACCTGGAGTTCTACTCCGTCCCCGAGCTCGAACTCGTGCTGCGCCGCTCTGCCGGCCTGCTGGACCTCAAAGTCAATTCCGCCGGTTTCAGCGAAATAGCGGGACGATCCCGGGGCACCCCCCGTATTGCCAACAGGTTGCTGCGGCGAGTGCGGGACTGGGCCCTGGTCCACGGAATTGAGCAGATTGACGCGCGGGCGGCGTCCGCTGCCCTGGACATGTACGAGGTGGACAAGAAGGGCCTGGACCGGCTTGACCGCGCCGTCCTTGAAGCACTCATCACCAAATTCGGCGGCGGGCCCGTGGGGCTGTCCACGCTCGCGATCGCCGTCGGCGAAGAAACCGAAACAGTGGAAACGGTCGCGGAGCCCTTCCTGGTACGGGAAGGACTCCTGGGCCGCACCCCCCGGGGCAGGATAGCCATGGCTCCCGCCTGGACGCACCTCGGCTATGCCATTCCGTCAGGAGTCTTCGCGCAGGAGCAGCTGGACCTGTTCGAACCGGCCGGGGACGCCGAACCCGCGGGCGGCTGGGCCCCGGAGGGCCCATAGGCAGGCTGCGTTCAGCTTTTCCCTTTAGACTGGTATGACGCTCGGCACGTTCGGGTCTTTGTTTCGTGGGCGGCCACCGGCCTCCTGCGTCGCTGGGGAAGGGAACCCGACAGGCTTTTGCCTGCCTTACTGTCCTGCCCCGGCCGGAGCGAAGCCGAAGTTGCTGGAAAATCAGCTATGTAAATAAAGGACGGAATTCCCCTTGGATCCAATGTCAATTCTCCTGTTCGTCATGCTCGGCGTCTTCATCTTCATGATGTTCCGCCGCAACAAGAAGACGCAGCAGCAGCAGGCGGAGCTCCAGTCGAAGTTCGGCCCGGGCGTGGAGGTAATGACCAGCTTCGGCCTGTTCGGCCGCATCGTGGCCATCGACGAGGAGGAAAACAAGGTCACCCTGGAACTGTCGCCGGGCAACCTCGCCACCGTGCACCGCCAGGCCGTCACCAAGATTGTGGAACCCGCGGTGGCAGCCGAGCCCGAGGTTGTTTCCCCGGCCGTGCCGGACGATGCTTCCTCCCTGACGGCGTCCGAAGGCGGCAGCACCGCTGCGACGGCGGAGACACCGGACGAAACCCCGCAGCGCCTCAATGACGAGGGCAAGAAGGACAGCTAGTCCCCGCTGCTTCCCAACAACCTCTACCGCTGCGGACCGCCGCCGGTGCAAGCACGGCAGGCACCGGCGGTTCCTCCGTGAATAAGAGAAAGATCGACAATGGCACGAACTGGCCCCAAAAAACCAGGCCTCCGGGTCCTGGTCTGGCTCGGTGTAATCCTCGCCGCACTCACTGCCGTCCTGGCCGGAGGCACCCTTGCCGGACAGGCAAACTGGGCACCCAAACTGGCCCTGGACCTCGAAGGCGGCACCCAGATGATCCTGGCGCCGAAGGTCGAGGGCGGCTCGGACATCAATGAGGAACAGCTCAACCAGGCCGTGGCGATCATCCGCCAGCGTGTTGACGGTTCAGGTGTTGCCGAGGCTGAGATCAGCACCCAGTCCGGGCGCAACGTGGTGGTCAGCCTTCCCGGCACCCCCTCGAGCCAGACCCGAGACCTGATCCAGGCCTCGGCGGACATGAACTTCCGCCCCGTCCTGCTCGCCGGAGCAGGTGCACCGGTGCCGGAGGAGCAGCGGGCGCCCGAGGACCAGCTGCCAAAGCCGACGGCGGAACCTGCCAACAGCAGCGACACGAACTGGATCACCCCTGAGGTCTACCGCCAGTTCGAGACGCTGGACTGCGACAACCCTGCCCAGGACAAGCAGGAACGCTCGGACCCGGCCAAGCCGCTGGTGACTTGCGAGCCTGCCACCGACTCTACCCCTGCCATCAAGTACATCCTCGGCCCGGTGGAGGTCAAGGGCAGCAACATCGTCACGTCCTCCTTCCAGCTCCAGCAGGGTGCGCAGGGTGCCGTCACGAACGACTGGGCGGTCAACATCCAGTTCGACGACGAGGGAACAGCCAAGTTCAAGGAGGTCACGGAACGCCTGAACCAGTTCTACGTGGCCGCCGGCGGTGACGCAGGCAACGACCCCAAGGCCCAGTTCGCCATTGTTCTTGATGACCAGGTCATTTCCGCGCCCCGGTCCCTTGCGGTCATCACCGACGGACGCCCGCAGATCACCGGCGGGTTCACCGAACAAAGTGCCAAGGCCCTGTCCGACCAACTCCGGTTCGGCGCCCTCCCCATCAGTTTCGAAATCCAAAGCGAACAGCAGATTTCCGCCACCCTGGGCGGGGAACAGCTGCGGATGGGCCTCCTCGCGGGCCTTATCGGACTCCTGCTCGTGGTGGTCTACTCGCTGTTCCAGTACCGGGCGCTTGGCTTCGTGACCATCGCGTCGCTGGTGGTGGCCGGCATCCTCACGTATCTCGCCATCGCCATCCTGGGCTGGACGGAGAACTACCGCCTGTCCCTGGCCGGCGTGGCGGGCATCATCGTGGCCATCGGCCAGACGGCCGACTCGTTCATCGTCTACTTCGAGCGGATCAGGGATGAGCTCCGTGAAGGCCGCGGCCTGGTTTCCGCCGTCGAAAACGGCTGGAAGCGGGCCAAGCGGACCGTCCTGGCCTCCAAGGCCGTCAACCTGCTGGCAGCCCTGGTCCTGTACTTCGTGGCCGTGGGCAACGTGCGCGGGTTCGCCTTCACCCTCGGCCTGACGGCCATCGCCGACCTCATCGTGGTGTTCATGTTCACCCACCCCACGCTGCAGCTCCTGGCCCGCACCAGGTTCTTCGGCGAGGGCCACCCGCTGTCCGGCCTCGATCCCAAGCGACTCGGTGCCGTCCCGCTCTACCGCGGTGCCGGGCGTGTCCGTACCCCGGACGCCAAGCCGGCCCTGGTCCGCGCCAAGAACGCCGGCGCGGCAGCGGAAGCCGAACGCAGGATGACCATTGCGGAACGCCGACTGGCGGAGAAGCAGGAGCAGCTTGCGGGCTCCTCGAAGTCCGCAGCGAAGGAGAACAAGTAATGTCAGGCTTCGCCAACTTCGGCAACGAGCTCTACACCGGAAAACGCTCCTACAACTTTGTCGGCGCCAAGAAACTCTGGTTCATCATTGCGGCGGTGGCTGTTGCGCTGTCCATTCTCATCCCGGCGGCCAAGGGCGGCTTCAACCTTGGCATCGAGTTCCGCGGCGGATCGGAGTTCACGGTCTCCAACGTGCAGACCACGGATGCAGCCGTGGGGGAGAAGGCCGTCACCGATGTGGTGCCCGGCAGCGTCCCCCGCGTGGCGAACGTCGCCGGCACCACCATGCGGATCCAAACGGACAAACTCACCGATGATGAGACGCTTCGCATCAAGGAGGGACTCACCGGCGCGTACGGTGTCACCGAGAACGAGGTGACGTCCACCTTCGTCGGTCCCACCTGGGGCGCCGATGTCACCAAGCAGGCGCTGATCGGCCTGGTGGTCTTCGTGCTCCTCGCGGCCGTGCTGATGGCCCTGTACTTCCGCACGTGGAAGATGTCGCTCTCGGCAATCGCCGGCATGGCGGTGACGATGTTCATCACTGCCGGCGTCTACGCCCTCAGCGACTTCGAGGTTACCCCTTCGGCCATCATCGGTTTCCTGACCGTCCTCAGCTACTCCCTCTACGATACGGTGGTGGTGTTCGACAAGATCCGCGAGAACACCGCGGACCTGGACGCCTCGACCCGCCGGACGTTCGCCGAGGAGGTCAACCTCGCCGTCAACCAGACCCTGGTCCGCTCGATCAACACCATGATGGTGGCAATCCTCCCCGTGGGGGCCATCCTCTTCATCGGCGCCGGACTCCTGGGCGCCGGTACCCTGCGCGACCTTTCCCTTGCGCTGTTCGTCGGAATCCTCATCGGAACGGCGGCCACGATCTTCGTGGCGGCCCCGATGTACGCCTGGCTGCGGCAGAATGAGCCTGACCTCGTCAGGCAGGCCAAGCGCGTTGAGCAGAGGCGTGCCACCGCCGAGCGGAACGCGGCTGCGGAGCCCGCCCAGGCCTGACTTTTCAGCAGGGGCCGGACGGCGCCAGGAACCTGGCGTTGTCCGGCCCGTCGGCGTTTAGTGGGCCGGTTATAAAAGTCACCGCCGCGGGGAATAGACTGAAGTAATTAAAACGGTGGTGAGGGGTACTTCATTGGAAGAACGTTCGGCGTCGGCGCCAACGGCACAAGGAGACAAAAGTCCTGCCCCCGGCATGCAGACCGGGGTGGCCGCCTCCGCGCGCCCCGGGCCGCTCGTTCCGGTCGACAACTCCGGGTCCCGTCCCACATTCCCCGGCCGCAGGGAGCGCACCCGCTCCAGGCTCGCCCGGCTGACGGGGCGCAGCACGGCCACGTACTCACCCATTCTTGAACCACTGTTGAGGACCGTCCGGGCCAACAATCCCAAAGAGGACTTCGACCTTATCCAGCGGGCGTTCGACGTCGCTGAGCAGAGCCACCGCGGGCAGAAGCGCAAAAGCGGCGATCCTTACATCACGCATCCGGTGGCCGTGGCCACCATCCTCGCCGAACTGGGCCTGAGCGGCACAACGCTTGCCGCCGCCCTGCTCCATGACACGGTGGAGGACACCCCCTACACCCTCGCCGACCTCAAGCGGGACTTCGGGCCCGAAGTTGCCATGCTGGTGGACGGCGTGACCAAGCTGGACAAAGTCAGCTTCGGCGAGGCGGCGCAGTCCGAAACCGTCCGCAAGATGGTTGTGGCGATGGCCAAGGACATCCGCGTGCTGATGATCAAACTGGCCGACCGGCTGCACAACGCGCGGACCTGGCGCTTCGTGTCGGCCGAATCCTCAGCCCGCAAGGCCCGCGAAACCCTCGAAATTTTCGCCCCGCTGGCGCACCGGCTGGGCATGAACACCATTAAGTGGGAACTGGAGGATCTTTCCTTCGCCGCGCTGTATCCCAAGGTGTACGAAGAAATTGTCCGCATGGTGGGGGACCGGACCCCCGAGCGGGAGAAGAGCCTGAGCGTCATCCGGGACCAGATCACCGAAGACCTGCGCGCCGCGAAGATCAAGGCGACCATCACTGGCCGTCCGAAGCACTACTATTCCATCTACCAGAAGATGATCGTCCGCGATAAGGACTTCGACGACATCAACGACCTCATGGGTGTCCGGGTGCTGGTGGACTCGGTCAGGGACTGTTACGCCGCACTGGGCACCATGCATTCGCGCTGGAACCCGCTGCCCGGCAGGTTCAAGGACTACATCGCGATGCCCAAGTTCAACATGTACCAGTCGCTGCACACCACGGTGATCGGGCCCGGCGGCAAACCCGTGGAAATCCAGATCCGCACCCATGAAATGCACCGCCGGGCTGAATACGGCGTCGCTGCACACTGGAAGTACAAGGACCAGCCCAACCGCACGGCCGTCGGCCCGGGCAGCCCCCGCGACGGGGACATGGGCTGGCTGCGTTCCCTGGTGGACTGGCAGCAGGAAACCTCCGATCCCGGCGAGTTCCTTGATTCGCTCCGCTTCGAAATCAACGCCCGGGAGGTCTTTGTCTTCACCCCCAAGGGCGAGGTCATGGCACTGCCGGCGGGATCCACCCCCGTGGACTTTGCCTACGCCGTGCACACCGAGGTGGGCCACCGCACCATCGGCGCCAGGGTCAACGGCAAGCTGGTTCCGCTCAATAGTGAACTGAACCACGGTGACTGGGTGGAGATCTTCACCTCGAAGGCTGAGGGGGCAGGGCCGAGCCAGGACTGGCAGCACTTCGTCAAGAGCGCCAGGGCCCGGAACAAGATCCGCCAGTGGTTCAGCAAGGAACGCCGCGAAGAAGCCATTGATCGCGGCAAGGAACTGCTGACCCGTGCAATGCGGAAGCAGAACCTTCCCCTGCAGCGGCTCATGACCCACGAGGCCCTCGCAGCGGTGGCGGAGGAATTCAAGTACGTCGACATCTCCGGCCTGTACGCCGGCGTCGGTGACGGCCACACGTCCGCGCAGTCGGTCATGGAGAAGCTGGTCGAGAGCCTCGGCGGCAATGAAAGCACCGACGACGATATTGCCGAAGTCAGCATTCCCACCCAGGTCACCAAGGCCCGCTTCTCCGACTCGGGCGTGGTGGTCCGTGGCGTGGGCGACGTCTGGGTGAAGCTGGCCCGCTGCTGCACGCCGGTCCCGCCGGATCCCATCCTCGGTTTCGTCACCCGGGGCTCGGGAGTCTCCGTGCACAGGACCGACTGCACCAACATCTCCGACCTGAAGGACCAGCCGGACAGGATTGTTGACGTGGACTGGGCACCGACGCAGTCCAGCGTCTTCCTGGTGGAGATCCAGGTGGAGGCACTGGACCGCAAGTCCCTGCTGTCCGACGTCACCCGGGTCCTGTCCGAGAACCACGTGAACATCCTGGCAGCCAGTGTGCACACCTCCACGGACAGGGTGGCCATCTCAAAGTTTGCCTTCGAGATGGGGGACCCCAAGTACCTGAGCCACGTCCTCAGTGCAGTCCGCAGGATCGACGGGGTGTTTGACGTCTACCGGACCACCGGCAACAAGCGCCGGAGCTAGTGCAGCGAGTTTTTCCAGGGCAGCCTTTTTGTGGGGCACCCGCGGCGTGGCTTCTATTGCCAGGACCAGCAGGCGCAGGCGGACGTCGTTCTGGGGCCGCGCCAGCAGTCTTTCCAGGGTGGGGATGGCGCGCTCGGCGTCCACGTGCAGGGCGATGTCCAGGGCGGTCCGCAACGGGCTTGAGACCATCAGGCCACCGAGGCTGACAACATCGAACGGCCCGAGCCTTACCTCATGGAGGGTGCATCCCCTTGTGGTCCGGAGGCTGGAGACCCTCCGCGTCGCATCCACAAGGAGGGCCAGCCTGTCCGGCTCACTGGCACAGCCGTAGATCCAGGCGGCCGTCATCCGGCCGGCAACCACCCTTTGGCGGACCGAAGCGGGCACCGCCCCCGCCGCCGCCCGTGCCCGCAGCTGCGGAGAGGCCGGGAGCCCTGGCAGTGTATAGCCGCGGTGGTGGATCCTGTCCAGCAGCCCGTCCGCCGCGAGGGACTGCAGCTCGGGCCAGGCGAAGGGCATGTCCGGGGAATAGAGTTCGGGAAAGCGGGGCGCCAAAGCGTCTGCCGCAGCTGCATGATCGGGGCCCGGAGGAGCCGGTGGAATCACCATTCGTCCATCCTGCACCGGGAGCCGTTAACTGGCACAGGCCCGGTTCAGGTTATGTGGATAACCGGAACCGGGCCCGCTGGTCAGGGCAGGTGTATCAGGAAAGCTCGCTGGCCGAGCGCTGGATCTGGTCCAGCCATGCCTGGCGTGCTTCGAGGGCCTCCCGGGCCGTCTTGATCCTGCGCTGGTCGCCGCTCTTCTCCGCCTTGGCGAGATCATCCTGCAGGCCGGCGATCGCGGATTCCAGCTGGGAGAGGGCGCTGTTGGTCCGCGCCTTCCGCTCCGGGTTGGAGCGCTGCCACTGTTCGTCCTCGGCGCTGCGGACGGCGTCTTCGACCTTGCGCAGGCCAGCCTCGATGCGTCCCATGTCGGCCCGCGGAACCTTGCCCGCTTCTTCCCACCGGTCGCGGACGGACTGCAGTGCCTTCTTTGCCGCCGCGAGGTCCTTCACCGGAAGGATGGCGTTGGCCTCTGCCAGGAGCGCTTCCTTGACGGTGAGGTTGGCGGCGTATTCCTGGTCGATTTCGTCGTTGGCGGCCTGGCGGTTCGTGAAGAACACATCCTGCGCCGCACGGAAACGGGCCCACAGCGCGTCATCGTCCTTGCGGCTGGCGCGCGGTGACGCCTTCCACTGATCCATCAGCCTGCGGTACTCGCCGGCGGCGAAACCCCAGTCGGTGGAGCTGGACAGCGCTTCGGCTTCAGCGATCAGCTTTTCCTTGGCCGACTTGGCAGCGGAATTGTTGCTGTCCAGCTGGGAGAAGTAGGCGCGGCGGTGGCGGTCGAAAACCGTGCGGGCGGCGCGGAACCTCTTCCACAGGGCGTCCTCGTTGCTCCGGCCCAGGCGTACGCCGCTCTTCTGGGCTGTTTTCCAGCTCTCAAAGAGTTCGTTCATCCTGGCGCTGGAGGTCTTCCACTGAGTCTGTGCCGGGTCCTGGCCGGAGATCTGCTCGGCCTCCGCCACGATAGCCTCGCGGGCCGCCAGTTCAGAGGCGCGGACGGCGTCGTGCTCTGCCTTCTCGGCTTTCTCCAGCTCAACTACCTGTTCGGAGAGCTTGTCCAGCCGGGCCTCCGCAGAACGCAGGTCGCCCACCATGTTGCGCTCCGCAAGCTGCTCCCGCAGGTGCGTCACGGTCTTCTGCATATCAGTGCTGGGCGCCTTTGAGCTGACGCGCTGTTCGAGCAGCACAATCTGGGCCACGACGTCGTCGTATTTCCGTGCGAAGTACGCGAGGGCTTCGTCGTCGCTCACGCCCGGGTACTGCCCGACGGCGTGCTCGCTGCCGTCAATGGTCAGGAAGACGTACCCGTCGCCTTCAACCCGACCCCACTTCGAGGCTTCCGCAAGGGAGGTGGTTGGGGCTGCCGTTACTGCTGCTGCGGCCGGGGCCGCGGCAGCAGGCTTGGGGCGGGAAGCGAACGCGGCCGGAGACGGCGCTACTGACCTTGGAGATGGCGCAGGTGCAGGTGCAGGTGCGGGTGCAGCGTCAGCCGGCGTTTCGGCCGCTGGAGCCTCGCCGGCGGCTGGTTCTTCTGCAGCGGCCCCGGTTTCGGTTGCCTCCGCAGCGGGGGTGCCGGCCGCTTCGGTGGCCTCACCGCCGGCTGCGGGTGCCGCCGCTTCGGCCAGGTCTGTTGCTGTTTCGTCGGATTTCTGACTGTCTGTCACCGCTAAAAGTCTTTCGCTTGGAGGGAAATACGCACGTACTGCACCGCGGCCGCGCCGGCCGGGCTTCCTACTTCAGAGAAAACGAGTCTATCGTGACTGGTTCAACGGGCGCGCCGTCTGTGACACTGCTGCCCGGGGTGACCCCTGCAGCGGCCACTTTCGACACCAGGTCCAGCCCCGACGTCACCTTTCCGACCACCGTGTAGCCTCCGGCGCTGTCTGCCGGGATCACGGTGTCCTTGTAGACGATGAAGAACTGGGTGCCGTTCCCGTAGGCGTTGTTGCCCGTCCGGGCTACAGCGATGGTTCCCGCCGGATAGCTGTTGTCCGCCGGCGTGTTTTCGAGCGGCCCCCACGTGTAATTCGGGTCTCCCTGCCCGTCGCCCGTGGCCGAGCCGCATTGCAGGACGCCGAATGCCTCACCGGTGGTCAACCGGTGGCAGTTCTTTCCGTTGTAGAAGCCCTCATCGCTGAGGGACTTGAAGACCGCGGCGGCCTGCGGCGCGCTGGTCCCATCCAGCTCCACACCGAGCGGGCTGCCGTTGAGGACGAGTTCGCCCGTGAAGGTCTTGCCGGCGGCGATGCCGGCCGCAGGAATGTTGGGACCGTTCGTTGCCTGGGCCGACGGCGTCGCCGAAGGGCTGGCGGTGGCGGGCGGGCTGGACAACCCGGCTTGCGCCGCAGCGAATTCATCCTCGGTCGGGTTGCCGGCGAAGGCAGTGAGCTGGAGTACGACGGCGAGGGCCACTGCGGTTGCCCCGGCACCGGCGGCGATCAGGTTGTCACGCTTGCGCCGGCCCTCCTGGTCCCGCCGCAGGGCACGCTTGGCTTCCATCTGCTGAATGCGCCGTTTGGTTTCGCGGGCACTGCGTGAACTGGCCGCCAAGGGTCCTCCTTATAGTCGGGCTGCTGCAGGCGCGGCTTTGGGGCCGCGTCAGCAGTTGTTGGCGGCCAAGCCCTGCCGCTCCGCTGCATTAGAGATGCCGGCGGATGACGCATAAACTGACTGCCGCACATAGTTTATGCATGACTGGCTGGACTGCCGCCGTCGCAAGCCCGTTTCGGGCCGATTGCCACGCAGGTTCCGGCAACCGTTCACCAAGAGGAGAAACTCCACCATGGCACGCACCGCCTCCCTGTCCGGATTCCCCGAGTGGCTTCCCGAGGAGCGGCTGGTGGAGCTCCATGTGCTGGATACGCTGCGCCGCGTTTTTGAACTGCACGGGTTTTCCTCCATTGAGACCCGCGCTGTGGAGACGGTGGGCCAGTTGCTGCGCAAGGGCGAAATCGACAAGGAAGTCTACGGGCTCAGCCGGCTGCAGGATGATGAGGGCGCCAGCCCCGTTAAGGAGGGCAAGGCCGATCCGCACGCACTTGCCCTGCACTTCGACCTCACCGTTCCGTTTGCCCGCTACGTCGTAGAAAACGCCGGCTACCTGGCGTTCCCCTTCCGGCGGTACCAGATCCAGAAGGTCTGGCGCGGCGAGCGTCCCCAGGAGGGACGCGCCCGCGAATTCACCCAGGCGGACATTGACGTGGTGGGTGACGGCGACCTGCCGTTCCGCTACGACGTAGAGATCGCGCTGGTGATCGCCGAGGCGCTCAGCGCCCTCCCCATCCCTGACTTCCGGCTGCGCATCAACAACAGGAAGCTTGCCGAAGGCTTTTACCGTGGAATCGGGCTGGATGACACCGCAGGGGTGCTGCGGAGTATCGACAAACTCGAAAAGATCGGTGCGGCGAAGGTTGCCGAACTGCTGAAGACGGAACTGGGCGCCACCGACGAGCAGGCCCGGAAGGCCCTGCAGTTGGCTGGAATCCGCACCGAGGACACCTCGTTCGTGGCACAGGTCCAGGCCTTGGGGGTCAGCAATGAACTCCTCGACGAAGGGCTGAGCGAGCTCGAACAGGTGATCGAGGCGGCTGTCCAGCGTGCCCCCGGCAAGGTGGTGGCTGACCTCAGCATTGCCCGCGGCCTCGACTATTACACCGGAACAGTGGTGGAAACCGTCCTGGTGGGCCACGAACAGCTCGGTTCCATCTGCTCCGGCGGCCGGTATGACGCGTTGGCGTCGAAGGGAAACCGGAAGTTCCCGGGCGTGGGTCTTTCGATCGGCGTCACCCGGCTGGTGTCCCGCATTTTGAGCCAGGACCTGGCGAGGGCGTCACGGTCGGTTCCCACCGCGGTGCTGGTGGCCCTCACCCACGATGACAGCTGGGATGCCGCCCAGGACGTGGCCGCCCAGCTGCGCAGCCGGGGCATTCCTACCGAAGTGGCAGCGAAAGCGGAAAAGTTCGGCAAGCAGATCAAGTTCGCCGACCGCCGCGGCATCCCCTTTGTGTGGTTCACGGACGACGACGGAACGCACCAGGTCAAGGACATCCGCACCGGCGAACAGGTGGTGGCAGCCCCGGAGACCTGGACGCCGCCGTCGGAAGACCTGGCAGTACAGGTGTTGACGGCGGCAGAGGCCGCCGCGTCCGTTTAGCGGCGCAGCCGAAGCATCAGCCACCGCCCCGCCACGCCGGCGGCCAGGACCCCGGCCATGGTCAGTACCGGGATCGGCGGCAGGGTGAAGGCCAGCAACAGGCAGGCCACGAAGCCGACGGCGTTGAGCCACTTGGGCGCATATGCCGGGTGCGTCGGCAACGTGTACGCTGATGCGTTCGCCACAGCGTAGTAGATCAGTACGCCAAAGCTGGAGAAGCCCACCACCGTCATAACGTCCGTGGTGGCAAGCAGCAGGATGACGACGGCGGCCACGGCGAGTTCTGCGGCGTACGGCACGGTGTGCTTTCCCCCGACCCGCGCAAGAAGTACAGGCAGGTCGCGTTCCCTGGCCATGGCGAGGGTGGTGCGACCGACGCCGGTGATGAGTGCCAGGAGCGCGCCCAGGCAGGCCGCCGCGGCTCCTGCCTGGACGGCGGGAGCCCCCGCCGCCAGCCCGGACTGCAGCACGGCGTCGAGCAGCGGCGTCCTGGTGGCAGCGAGCTGCCCGCCGGGAAGGTGGTTCAGCAGGAGCAGCGACAGGGTGAGGTAGATGGCGAAGGCACCCGCAAGGGCCGCAAGGATGGCACGCGGTATGGCGCGGGCAGGATCCTTGACCTCCTCGCCGAGGGTGGCAATCCGGGCGTAGCCGGCAAAGGCGAAAAACATCAGGCCTGCCGCGGGCAACACGCCCCCCGGGGAGGCCATGTCCGCGGATCCGGCAGGTCCCGCATCGGGGTGCGGCCCGACCGCTGCGGCAACAGCCACGAAGCTGAGGGTGGCCAGGACGACGCACAGCAGGACCCTGGTGAGCAGCGCCGTCCGCGTGATGCCCAGCAGGTTCACGCCGGTCAGGGCCACCACGGCAGCCACGGCCACCGGCACGGCGTACTGCGGCGAGATGTAGCTGCCGAATGTCAGGGCCATGGCAGCGCAGGACGCCGTCTTGCCGGTCACAAAGCCCCAGCCGGCAAGGAATCCCGGCCACTTACCCAGCTGTTCGCGCCCATAGACGTACGTCCCCCCGCTGGTGGGGTACTTCGCGGCAAGGGCGGCTGAAGCCACGGCGTTGCAGTAGGCCACCGCCCCGGCGATGACCACCGACAGGGCCAGCAGCTGGCCGGCCAGCGCCGCCGCGGGGGCGAACACCACGAACACCCCTGCTCCCAGCATTGAGCCCAGCCCGATGGCGGTGGCGTCGAACGTGCCGAGCCTGCGTTGAAGTTGCTGGTGTGCGCTCATGCGGTGACAGTCCCTTGGCAGCGGGTAAACTCGAACGGAATCGTTCCTGCAACGATCCTATTGAACTTCCCGATCGACTTCCCGCTGTAACCCCGCAGAAAGGCGTGCTGTGCTGCGCACACATGACCTCGGATCCCTTCGTTCCGAGCACATTGGACAAACCGTAACCCTGGCTGGCTGGGTGGGCCGCCGTCGTGATCACGGTGGTGTGGCCTTCGTGGACCTGCGCGATGCTTCCGGCGTGGCCCAGGTTGTGGTCCGCGAGGAAGAAGTCTTCCACGGCCTGCGCAACGAGTATGTCCTGCAGGTCACCGGCACTGTCTCCAAGCGGCCCGAGGGCAACGAGAACCCTGCCCTGGCCACCGGCGGGATCGAGGTCATGGCGGACAAGGTGGTTATCCTCAACACCTCCGAGCCGCTCCCGTTCCAGATCGACGAGCATGTTGAAGTGGGCGAGGAAGCACGCCTGAAGCACCGTTACCTGGACCTGCGCCGGCCCGGTCCCGCCCGAAACCTCCGGCTGCGTTCCGAGGCAAACCGTGTGGCCCGCGACTTGCTGCACAAGGACGGCTTCGTGGAGGTTGAAACCCCCACCCTCACCCGGTCCACGCCCGAAGGCGCCCGCGACTTCGTGGTCCCGGCCCGCCTGGCACCGGGTTCCTGGTATGCCCTTCCGCAGTCCCCGCAGTTGTTCAAGCAGCTCCTGCAGGTGGGCGGCTTTGAGAAGTATTACCAGATTGCCCGCTGCTACCGCGATGAGGACTTCCGCGCCGACCGGCAGCCGGAGTTCACCCAGCTGGACATCGAAGCAAGCTTCGTGGACCAGGACGACATCATTGCCCTCGGCGAAAACATCCTCAAGGCCCTGTGGAAGCTGATCGACGTCGAGATCCCCACTCCCATCCAGCGGATCACCTACGCCGACGCCATGGCCCGGTACGGCTCGGATAAGCCCGACCTCCGTTTCGGCGTGGAGCTCACCGAACTGACCGGGTTCTTCAAGGACACCAACTTCGGTGTGTTCAAGGCGCCTTACGTCGGTGCCGTGGTGATGCCCGGCGGCGCCTCCCAGCCGCGCCGGACCTTGGATGGCT
Organism: Pseudarthrobacter sp. C1; assembly: GCF_034720455.1. Taxonomy (NCBI): domain Bacteria; kingdom Bacillati; phylum Actinomycetota; class Actinomycetes; order Micrococcales; family Micrococcaceae; genus Pseudarthrobacter; species Pseudarthrobacter sp. C1. The sequence continues at coordinate 209,924 of NZ_JAYESK010000004.1, forward strand.
GGCAGGAATTCGCCAAGCAGCGCGGCCACAAGGGACTTGCCTATGTCCTGTTCAAGGAAGATGGCGAACTTGCCGGTCCGGTGGCCAAGAACCTGACCGACACGGAGCGCGCAGGCCTGGCAGACGCGGTCGGCGCCAAGCCCGGTGACTGCATCTTCTTCGCTGCCGGCGAGAAGCCTGCGGCACGGGCACTGCTCGGCGCTGCCCGGGTGGAAATCGGACATCGCACCGGCCTGATCGATCCCGCCGCCTGGGCCTTCTGCTGGGTGGTCGACGCGCCGATGTTCGAACCTGCGGCCGCGGCCGTTGCTTCAGGTGACGTGGCGGTGGGTGCAGGCAAGTGGACCGCCGTCCACCACGCCTTCACCTCGCCCAAGCCCGAGTTCCTGGAGACCTTTGACAAGGACCCGGAATCAGCGCTGTCGTACGCCTACGACATCGTCTGCAACGGCCACGAAATCGGCGGCGGATCCATCCGTATCCACGAGCGCGACGTCCAGGAACGGGTGTTCGAACTGATGGGCCTCGACCGGGAAGATGCCCAGACCAAGTTTGGGTTCCTGCTGGAGGGCTTCAAGTACGGTGCCCCTCCGCACGGCGGCATCGCCTTTGGCTGGGACCGCGTGGTGGCACTGCTGGCTGGGGTTGAGTCCATCCGCGACGTTATTGCCTTCCCCAAGACCGGCAACGGGTACGATCCCCTGACCGCCGCCCCCGCCCCGATCACGCCCCAGCAGCGCAAGGAAGCCGGTGTCGACTTCAAGCCGGAGTCCAAGCCGGCAGAGGGCAAGTAGGGCATTACCCCGTTTGGCCTGAAGGCCCTCCCGGATGGGAGGGCCTTCAGGCTTATCCGCAGACAGGAACCCCAGTGGTCCACAGCCTCCCGGGTCACCAGACCGGCGCCTTCGAGATACTCATGGATGCCGCCTGGCCTGCCGTTGAGCGCCGGGACACGGGGGAGTGGGTGCTCCGTGCTGCGGCCGGGGTCACCCAGAGGGCGAACTCGGTGTGGCCCCGGAACACTGCCGGGGAGCCCCTGGCAGCATTGCGCGAGGCGATGCAGTGGTACCGGGAGCGGCGGTTGCCGCTCATTTTCCAGATGACGGACACTCCCGCCAACGACGGGCTGAACCAGGTCCTGGACGCCCAAGGCTTCACCCGGCAGTCGGAAACGCTGATCATGTCCCGGCCTTCGGGGAACGGCTTCCCAGGTTCCGGAAGCGGACGGGTGGAGGTTCAGGACGCGCCGGACGAGGAGTGGCTGCACCTCTGGTGGAGCGTGGACGGCCGAGGCGGAGAGGGGCAGCGTGACACGGCGCGCGCCATCCTGACCGGATGCCCGTCGCTGTATGCCCTCGTAAGGGGCGACGACGGTGTCCCCGCCGCGGTAGGGCGCCTCGCCATGGTGCACGGCACGGGAGGAATCTATTGCATGGCCACATCCGCGTCGGGCCGCCGCCGGGGATATGCGACGGCGGTGCTCCAGGCCCTCCTTGCTGAGGGAGGCGCGCACGGAGTGGACAGGTTCTGGCTGCTGGTTACAGCCGCGAACCAAGCTGCCCGGCAGTTGTACAGCAAGGCGGGTTTTACGGAGTCGGGACGGTACATTTACCGCCAGCAGCGGCCGCGCAGGGCTCTCACGGGCTGTTAACTAGGACGGGTCTGAGACCTGGATCCGCACCGCACACGCATCGGCGGCGGTTTTCCGCAGCACCGAGGCCTTGGGATCCGGGACGTCGAGACAGGCCAGCCGGGGCAAGGCGGTATAGCCCTTCAGGGCCGGGTGCTCGAGGACAAGGCCGGCCAGGGTCCTGTCGCCCCCGGGAACCACGTATTCAAAAGATGCACTGCTGAACACGCGGCCGGCATGTTCGGCGACTGCCCCCACCAGAGCGTCTGCCTGGTTGCTCCGCCGGCGTGCGAAGCGCTGCTGCGACTGGCCGCCCGCGGCGGTCCGGGACTGCACATAGGTGGAGCCCACCTTGGAGGCCAGGACCACGCCCTCACTTACTACCGCTACGCCGTATCCTCCGCGCCGGACCAGCAGGAGGCCGAGCCTGCGCGGCTGGGACGCGAGGGACGCGAGCCGTTCAAGGGCATCCGCCCCACGGCCCGGCCGTCCGTCAACCGGCCACGGCGGCTGCAGCAATGCTTCGGTGCCGTCCGCGGCAATCAGCCGCAGTCCGTCGTCGTCATCCGTCATCCGGTACCCGCCGTGCGCAGCACCGAACCGCCCTGCCCATCCGGCCAGCCGGGCGCCGGGGACGAAAGCGGTCCGTACGGACGGCGGCCTGGCTCCGCCGGTGGCATGCACGGACATGGGTCAACCCTTCGCTGACGCGCGTGGCTTCCGGCGAAACCGGAAGGTGAACTGGAAGTAGCCTATCTATGTGGAAGATCTCTTCGGGCACGGGCCCGGCAATGATGACGACGACGGCGACAGTGCTGCACCTGCCGCCGGGCGGCCTGCCGGGGGAGGAGGCAGCGCTTCCCCGCGCGGCCCGCTCGCCGTCCGGATGCGTCCCCGCACCCTCGATGAGGTGGTGGGCCAGCAACACCTGCTGGGTCAAGGGTCACCCTTGCGCCAGCTCGCTGCCGGGGCGGGAGCGGACACAACCGGCCCGGCAGGACCCACGTCGCTCATCCTCTGGGGTCCTCCCGGGACCGGCAAGACCACCCTGGCGCACGTGATCGCCAGGGGACCGGGCCGGAAGTTCGTGGAACTCTCTGCCATCACTGCCGGCGTCAAGGACGTGCGGCGGGTGATGGACGACGCCCTCACCGCGAGGGACCTCTACAAGACCACCACCGTCCTGTTCCTCGACGAGATCCACCGCTTCAACAAAGCCCAGCAGGATGCCCTGCTGCCCGGCGTCGAAAACCGGTGGGTGGTCCTGGTGGCTGCCACCACCGAGAACCCCTCGTTTTCGGTCGTCTCGCCGCTTTTGTCCCGTTCCCTGCTGCTGACCCTCAAGCCACTGACCGATGCGGACATCGAGGGACTGATCCAGCGCGCCGTTGCAGATCCTCGCGGCCTGAACGGGAAAGTGGACCTCAATGAGGAAGCACTGGACCACCTCGTAAGGCTTTCCGGGGGTGATGCCCGCCGTGCCTTGACGGCCCTGGAAGCGGCAGCCGGGGTTGCGTTCGGGGATGCGGACGATGCAGGGGAAGGGCCTGTCGTCGTCGAACTCAAGCACACCGAGCGTGCCCTCGATGTTGCCGCCGTCCGTTACGACCGTGCCGGGGACCAGCACTACGACGTCATCAGTGCCTTCATCAAATCGATCCGCGGGTCTGACGTGGACGCAGCCCTCCACTACCTGGCGCGGATGCTGGAAGCGGGGGAGGACCCCCGCTTCGTGGCCCGAAGGATCGTGATCTCTGCGGCCGAGGACGTGGGGATGGCCGATCCCACTGCGCTGCAGACGGCAGTGGCAGCGGCCCAGGCCGTGCAGCTGATCGGGATGCCGGAGGGCCGCATCATCCTTGCCGAGGCCGTGGTGCACCTGGCCACCGCCCCGAAGTCCAACGCCGCCTACATGGGCATCAACAAGGCCATCGCCGACGTCCGGGCAGGCCTGGGGAACGGCATCCCCGCGCACCTGCGGGACGCGCACTATCCGGGTTCCAAACAGCTGGGCCACGGCGTGGGGTACAAATACGCCCACGATGCGCCGCACGGAGTAGCCGCCCAGCAGTATCCCCCGGACGACCTCGTGGGGAGGGACTACTACCAGCCCACGGCCAACGGCGCGGAGCGGGACATTGCGGTGCGCCTGGAGCGGCTGCGGAAGATTGTCCGGGGCAAGTAGCCGCCGTGGTAGGATAGATGTTTGTCTGGCAAGGCACGGACGCACAATCTCCCCAATTTACGTTGAGAAGGTTATGCCCTGCGCCCAGTAGCAAAAGGCAGCGGTTGGCCGATGCTCTCCATCGTGGAGGCCAGTAACACTGACACACCGCAGATATTGGAAGGACACAAGTGGCTAACAACACTCGTGCTCGCCGTCAGGCCCGCCTCTCGCGGTCCCTCGGCATCGCTCTGACCCCCAAGGCCGCCAAGTACATGGAGCGCCGCCCGTACGGCCCCGGTGAGCATGGCCGTGCCCGCAAGAAGCAGGACTCCGACTACGCCGTACGCCTCCGCGAAAAGCAGCGCCTGCGCGCCCAGTACGGCATCCGCGAAGCACAGATGACCCGTGCCTTCGAAGAGGCCCGCCGCACCAAGGGCCTGACCGGTGAAAACCTCATCGAACTGCTCGAAATGCGCCTTGACGCCCTGGTCCTGCGTGCCGGTTTCGCCCGCACCATCGCCCAGGCCCGCCAGCTGGTTGTGCACCGCCACATCATGGTTGACGGCGTCCGCGTTGACCGTCCGTCGTTCCGCGTCGGCGAGGGCCAGCTGGTCCACGTCCACAGCCGCAGCGAAACCATGGTCCCGCTCCAGGTTGCAGCAGCCGGCGCCCACCGCGACGTCCTGCCCGCCGTTCCGGCCTACCTGGACGTCAAGCTGGAGGCCCTGCAGGCACGCCTGGTCCGCCGCCCCAAGCGCTCCGAGGTCCCCGTGACCTGCGAAGAGCAGCTCGTCGTCGAATTCTACGCACGCTAAATTCCGGCAGCGTATCCAAAGAAGCCCGTGGCAAGCGCCGCGGGCTTCTTTGTATGTAAGGTACTTGGGGGACATCTGCGGAAACGCGTTTTGCTGACGCATCCGCTGATGACACGAACCACAGAATTTCGAGGAGATGAAACGTCTATGTCTGGTGGCGATATTGCCGGCCTGATCGCTGCCGGGGTGTTTGCGCTCCTGGTGCTGCTGCTCGCGGTGCCCATCGTGAAGCTGGGCAAGGTGTTTGACGAGGTGCGCACGGCCATCCGGTCCCTGAGCGACGGCGCCACGCCCCTGATGGACGAGGTCACGGCCACCGTGTCCACCACCAACCAGCAGCTGAAGAAAGTGGACGGTATCTCGTCCAACGTTTCGGACGCCTCGGCCAACCTGTCGGCGCTGTCCTCGCTGGTGGCCGCCACAGTCGGATCCCCGCTCATCAAGGTGGCCGCCTTCAGCTACGGTGTCCGCACCGCGTTTGCCAACCGCAAGAAACCCGCTGCCGGCCGCCGCAGCCGCTGAATTCCGGAGAACATAAAATGAAACGACTTGTCTGGATGGGAATCGGCGTGGCGATCGGAGTGATCGCCTTCCGCAAGGTGACCGAAGCGCAGGCCGGCATGCAGTCCGCGCTTGGCCCGGAGGGCCTCAACCGCGCGGTGAACCGGCTCGCTGACGGCGTCTACGACTTCGCCGATGCCGTCCGCGCAGGGATGCGTGAGCGCGAGACCGATCTGCGGGCCGCCCTCGGCGTCGAATCGGAAGACCTGGTCCGCCGCTGACCAGGCCCCGCAGGCCGGTACCACGCCGGCCCGCACCCGCCGACCGCACGATGCGGCGGCACCAAACGTTATAACAACACCGGCGGGAACCGTACAGCTACGGGAACCGCACGCGAAAGAACCTCCGCGCCGGTCAGTGCGCGGAGCAAGAAGGGTACGTAACAGCTCATGAAGTCGCAGGAGATCACAAAGCGCTGGGTGGACTTTTTTGTCAGCAAGGGCCACACCGCGGTTCCCTCCGCATCGTTGGTTTCCAGCGACCCCTCGCTGCTGTTCACGGTTGCCGGCATGGTGCCGTTCATTCCCTACCTGACGGCCAGGGAGGAACCACCCTACTCACGTGCCGTCAGCGTGCAGAAATGCATCCGCACCGGCGATATCGAGGAAGTGGGCAAGACTGCCCGCCACGGAACCTTCTTCCAAATGTGCGGCAACTTCTCCTTCGGAGATTACTTCAAGGAAGATGCCATCAAATTCGCCTGGGAACTGCTCACCACGAGCGTTGACGACGGCGGCTACGGGCTTGCGCCGGAACGCCTCTGGGTGACCGTCTACGAAGAGGACGACGAAGCCAGGGAACTGTGGCTGAAGAACACCGGCGTCCCCGCGGAGCGCATCCAGAAAATGGGCAAGGCGGACAACTACTGGCACACCGGGCAGCCCGGCCCTGCCGGCCCCTGCTCCGAAATCTACTATGACCGCGGCCCCGCATACGGCGTCGAGGGCGGCCCGCTGGCGGACGAAACTCGCTACATCGAGATCTGGAACCTCGTGTTCATGCAGTACCAGATCGAAAACGTGCGTTCAAAGGAAGACTTCGACGTCGTGGGCGAGCTGCCCAAGCGCAACATCGACACCGGCCTGGGCATGGAGCGCCTGGCCATGATCCTGCAGGGCGTCGAGAACATGTACGAGACGGACCAGGTCCGCCCCGTCATCGACAAGGCCGCCGAACTCTCCGGCAGGGAGTACACCTCCGCCGAGTCCGACGACGACCCGCACCACACGGACGACGTGCGCATGCGCGTGGTCGCCGACCACGTCCGCTCGGCGCTGATGCTCATCTCCGACGGCGTGACCCCCTCCAACGAGGGCCGCGGCTACGTCCTGCGCCGGCTCATCCGCCGTGCCGTCCGCTCCATGCGCCTCCTCGGCGTGGAACAGGCATGCCTGCCTGAGCTCCTGCCGGCCTCCCGCGACGCCATGAAGGGCGTCTACCCCGTGGTTGACACCGACTTCGCCCGGATCAGCCGCATCGCCTACGCGGAGGAGAAGGCCTTCCTGCGCACCATCGCTTCCGGCACTGCCCGGCTTGAGGACGCCGTCAAGGTGTCCAAAGCGGCCAACAAGCCGCTGTCCGGCGAGGACGCCTTCACCCTGCACGACACCTACGGGTTCCCCATCGACCTGACCCTGGAAATGGCCGAAGAAGCCGGGCTCAAGGTGGATGAGGCAGCGTTCCGCAGCCTCATGCAGGAACAGCGCCAGCGCGCCCAGGCGGATGCCAAGGGCAAGAAGGGCGGCCACGCCGACCTCAGCGCCTTCCAGGACATCCTGGCCCAGGGCGAGACGGTCTTCACCGGCTACACGGAGCTCGACGGCGAATCCCGGGTCCGCGGCATCCTCACGGGCGGCCGCCCGGTCCAGCAGGCCTCCACGGGCGACGAGATCGAGCTGGTGCTCTCCGAGACCCCGTTCTACGCGGAAGCAGGCGGCCAGGCCGCAGACACGGGCCTCATCACCGGTGACGGATTCGTCGTCGAGGTCCTTGACGTGCAGCGGCCCCTGAAAGGCCTGAGCGTGCACAAGGCGATCGTGCGCGAAGGCGAAATCGGGTCCGACTCGCTGGTCCGCGCCGCCGTCGACCGTGAACGCCGGCACGCCGCCGAACAGGCCCACACCGGCACGCACATCGTGCACGCGGCGCTTCACCAGATCCTCGGCCCCGAAGCCACGCAGCGCGGTTCTTACAACAAGGCCGGCTACCTGCGCTTCGACTTCGCCTGGGGCGAAGGCCTGAGCACGGCCACCCGGTCCGAGATCGAGGAAGTCTCCAACCTGGCCATCCGGAACAATTTCCGGGTGGAGACCAAGGTGATGGGACTGGCGGAGGCCAAGGCCCTGGGCGCCATGGCACTGTTCGGTGAAAACTATGGCAGCGAAGTACGCGTGGTGGAGATCGACGGCGCCTGGTCCCGCGAGCTGTGCGGCGGCACCCACGTTCCCAACACTTCCCTGATCGGCAGCCTTTCGCTCCTGGGCGAGCAGTCCGTGGGGTCGGGAAACCGCCGCGTGGAGGCCTTCGTGGGCATGGATGCGTTCCGCCACCTGGCCGCCGAACGCGCCCTGGTGACCGAGCTGACCGAGCTCCTCAAAGTGCCCTCGGGCCAGCTGGCCGACCGGATTTCCGCCACCCTCGCCAAACTCAAGGCCACGGAGAAGGAGCTGGACCGCCTCCGCAAGGAGCAGTTGGCCGCCTCGGCCGCACAGCTGGTCAACAGCGCCAAGGACGCGGCCGGCGTGAGCGTCATCGCCCATGATGCCGGCCAGGTCAGTGGCGCGGACGATCTTCGCGGCCTGGCGCTGGACCTGCGCAACCGTCTCGGCTCGGCAGCGGCGACTGTGGCCGTTGCCGGCGTTGCGAACGACCGTCCCATGATCCTGGTGGCCACCAATGAAGCCGCCAGGGAGGCCGGGGTCAAGGCCGGCGCGCTTGTCCGCCTCGCCGCGGGTGTCCTCGGCGGCGGAGGCGGCGGCAAGGACGACGTCGCCCAGGGCGGCGGCACCGACGCCGGCAAGGTCGGCCCGGCACTGGCGGCGGTTGTTGACGCCATTACGCGGCGCTAACCACCCATGACCAGTCCTGCAGCTGCCGGCGCCTACCCCCAGGGGATCAAACTGGGGGTGGACGTCGGCACGGTCCGGGTGGGGGTTGCCATCTGCGACCGCGACTCGATCCTGGCAACGCCCTACAAAACGCTGGACCGCAACGCCAGGAAAAACTCCGACGTCAGGGTCATCGCAAACCTGGTCGAGGAGCTCGGCGCCGTGCAGGTGATCGTGGGGCTGCCCCGCACCCTCAAGGGTGAGGAAAGGGCGTCCGCCAAGATGGCCGTGGACTACGCCCGGCTGCTTGCCGGCGAACTGGCTGCCCGTGCTGTGGACGTCCCGGTTAACCTTGTGGACGAACGGTTGAGCAGCGTGACCGCGCACCGCAACCTGCATGAAGCTGGCATGAGCAGCAGGAATCACCGTAAAGTAGTTGATCAGGTCGCGGCGGCGGGTATCCTTCAGCACGCCATCGACATGCAGAAAGCCAGGGGAGCGGACGTCGGCTCACGCGTGACGCCGCCGCCCCCTTCCGTGGACCTGGGAGGCAGCGGGCAGAATGACACTGTGCGCGCCGCCCCCGGCGAAACGGCCCAATCTTCAGATAATGGAAGGCAACAGTGAGCCCTGCCAACATTGACGACGCTTCCAGCCCACTGGACGCCGGAGCAGCACGACCGCTGACCCGCAAGGAACTCCGTGCAAGGGAAAAGACCTTCAACACCGGAGGCCAGGACGCGGTGCCCGAGCAGGCCTACGAGACCGGCCACGACATTCCGCCGCAGCCTTCGGAACCTCCCGTGGCACCCGAGCCGCACCCCCTGCCTAAGGACGAAGCATTGCGGAACGAAGCTGGACCCCAGGAAGCGGCACCGCAGGAAACACCGGTAGAACAGCCCGTTCCTGCTGCTCCCCTCACTCCGCCGTCCATCCAGGACATCCCCCGGGAAGAGGCACATCACAACGAAGACTTCCGTGGGGACGCCAACTATGAAGAAGCCGGCCGGCATGACGGGCTTCATGCCCACGAGGCACCCGTTTTTTCAGGAGCGCCCGCCTTCGGAGCCCACCAGCACGGAACTGGAACGCATTACGACGACGAGCCGCACTTCCCGGACGGGGCCGCCTACCCTGCAGCGCACCACGCGGATCACTATCACGATGGCCACTACGACCAGGAGCACTACGGTGACGCCCACTACCCCGAGGGGCACGACGACGGCGCGCACCATCACGAATTCCTTCCCGCCCCGTCGACGGCAGCGGTAGTGGCCAAACCGTCCAAGAAGGTGCGCCGCCGCAGGCGGATGCTGGCACTGTTCCTTACCCTTGCTGTCTTCGTCACGGCCGTGGCAGTCGGCGCGCAGTTCCTGAAGCCGTTGCTTGGCAACGACAAGCCCGCCGACTTCCCGGGCCCGGGGACGGGCGAAGTCGTGGTGACCGTCGAGAACGGCGAAGGCACCCGGTCCGTCGCTGCGAAGCTGGAAAACGAACGCGTGGTGGCGAATGCGGACACCTTCCTCCAGAGCTTCAGCGCATCCGGGGGAACACTGGCTCCGGGGGACTACACGTTCAAGAACGAGATGAAGAATTCCGACGCCGTAAACGTCCTGCTGGGCAAGGACCAAACCAAGGTCATCTACTTCGCCCTCAGCGCCGGCCTGCGCGTGGGCGAGTCCCTGCAGGCGATCTCGCAAGGTTCCGGAATATCCATCCAGGACCTGCAGGCGCTCAGCAACCAGCCGGCCCAGTTCGGGCTGCCGGCCACCGCAAAAAACCTTGAGGGCTACCTGGCTCCGGGTGAACACCGTTTCCCCCTTGGTACCCCGGCAAAGGACATCCTCCAGGCCCTGGTCAAGATCACAACCGACGAACTTGTGTCGCAGGGCATCACGGACCCGGCCAAGCAGTACGAGGCCGTGATCGTGGCCAGCATTGTCCAGGCCGAAGGCGGCCAGGCGGAGTACGGGGACGTGGCAGGTGCCATCTACAACCGGCTCAAGCCCAACGACCAGACCGGAGGTTTCCTGCAGGTGGACTCGGCGGTGACGTACGGCCTGGGCACCAAGAGCTACAACTTCACGGACGAACAGCGCCAGGACAAGTCCAACCCGTACAACACCTATGCGAATCCCGGACTGCCCCCGGGACCCATCGGCTCTCCGGGAAAGACGGCCATTGATGCTGCCGCCAGGCCGAAGACGAACGACTACCTGTACTGGGTCACCATCAACCTGGACACCAAAGAGACCAAGTTCTCCAGGACGCTGGCCGAGCACAACGGGTACGTCGAGCAGTACAACGCCTGGTGCGCGGCGAACGCCGGACGCTGCACATGAGCCTTCGGGCTGCCGTCCTGGGCCACCCGATCAGCCACTCGAAGTCGCCGGCACTGCATCTTGCTGCCTACGGCCGGCTGGGCGTCGGCATCAGCTACACGGCGATTGACGTCACCGAGCAGTTGCTGCCGACGCTGATGCGGCAGATCCGCGACCAGCCGGGCTGGCGCGGCCTGTCCGTCACGATGCCCTTGAAGACGGCGATGCTCGGGCAGGTGGATGAGGTCCGCGGCGTTGCCGGGATCCTGGGTGTGGTCAACACGGTGTCCTTCGAGGACCACGACGGCGGCCGGAAGATCGTTGGATCGAACACCGATGTTGCCGGGATCGTCAACGCCCTTCGGCATGCCGGGACGGGGCCAGCCCCCGCCGCCGTCATCCTCGGCGGCGGGGGAACAGCGGCCTCTGCCATCGCGGCGCTGAAGGAGCTTGGGACCGGCCACGTCCAGGTTTTCGTCCGGGACACCTCCAGGACCGGGGAGGTCCGCTCCGCCGCCGCAAGCCTGGGCATGGACCTGGACATCCGCCGCCTGGCTGACGCGGTGCACCCAACGGCCGCCGCCGACGTCGTCATCTCCACCCTGCCGCCGCGGGCCGCGGACGGGCTGGCGGCCGAAATAGCGGAGTTGAAAACCGCCACTCCCGGCGTGCTGCTGGATGTTGCCTACGATCCCTGGCCCAGCCTGGTCGCCTCGGTGTGGCAGGCAGGCGGCGGCACCGTGGTGCCCGGCCTGGAGATGCTGCTGTACCAGGCAGTGGAACAGGTACGCCTTTTTACCCGTCGCGGCGATGACGTCAATGCCGCCGTCATAGATGTGATGTGCGCCTCAGTCGGCCTTCCCCGACGCGCTTTGTAACCGCCCCCCGTGGCAGGATGGAAGATATGTTGCGTTGGTTGACTGCCGGTGAATCCCATGGTCCGGCTCTGATGGGAATTATTGAAGGCGTCCCCGCCGGTGTGGAAATCACCAGCGGGCACATCGCAGACTCCTTGGCACGCCGCCGGCTGGGCTATGGCCGTGGCGCGCGCATGAAGTTCGAGCAGGACGTCGTCACCATCCTCGGCGGCGTCCGCCACGGCCTCACCCAGGGCGGCCCGGTGGCCATCCAGGTGGGCAATACAGAGTGGCCCAAGTGGGAACAGATCATGTCGGCGGATCCTGTGGATCCGGACCTGCTCGCGGACCAGGCACGCAACGCGCCGCTGACCCGCCCCCGGCCCGGCCACGCCGATTTCACCGGGATGCAGAAGTACGGCTTCGCTGAGGCACGTCCTGTCCTGGAGCGGGCAAGCGCGCGCGAGACCGCCACCCGCGTTGCCATGGGCACCGTTGCGGCACAATTCCTCAAGCACCTCGGCATCGAGCTGGTCAGCCACACAGTCAGCATTGCCACTGTCGCAGTCCCGGAAGGACGTCCCCTTCCGGTGCCCGCGGATGTCATTGCGCTGGACGCCGACCCGCTCCGCTGCTTCGACCGCGAAACCTCCGATGCGATGGTCGCCGAGGTGGACGCCGCCCACAAGGAAGGCGAAACCCTGGGCGGCGTGGTGGAAGTCCTCGCCTACGGACTCCCGCCAGGACTGGGCAGCTACGTGCACTGGGACCGGCGCCTGGATTCCCGCCTTGCCGCCGCACTGATGGGCATCCAGGCCATCAAGGGCGTGGAGGTCGGCGACGGCTTCCTGACGGCCGCGCGCCGCGGCTCCGCCGCCCATGACGAAATCGTCCGGGATGCTGACGGCCGCATTGTCCGCACCAGCAACCGTGCCGGCGGCATCGAGGGCGGCATGAGCATCGGAGACGTCCTGCGCGTCCGGGCCGCCATGAAGCCCATCGCCACGGTGCCGCGCGCCCTCAAGACCATCGACGTCAGCACCGGGGAGCCTGCAAAGGCGCACCACCAGCGTTCGGACGTCTGTGCGGTTCCGGCCGCCGGTGTGGTGGCAGAGGCAATGGTGGCGCTGGTCCTCGCCGAGGCCGTCACCGAAAAGTTCGGCGGCGACTCCGTCGCGGAGACCGCACGCAACATCAAGGGTTACCTGGACAACATTCCGGCGTCCCTGGACTCGATCGGCCAGTAAGTGCCCCACCGCAGCAAAACCGGACCCTCAGGCCGGCCCATTGTCCTGATCGGGCCCATGGCGGTGGGCAAGTCGGCCATCGGGCAGCAGCTTGCCCATCAGCTCGGCGTCCCGTTCGTGGACACCGACGCCGTGATCGTGGCCGGCCATGGATCGATTTCGGATATATTTGCCGGGCGCGGTGAACATGCGTTCCGTGAGATCGAAGCACGGACGGTAGCCGACGTCGTCGAAGCGGCGGACCAGACCGTCGCGGTGATCTCCCTCGGCGGCGGCGCGGTACTGGACTCCGGCACTCAGCAGCTGATCAGCCGCTGTACCGTGGTGTACCTCGAATGCGACGCGCAAACAGTGGCCGGCCGCATCGCCCGGAACTCCGGGCGCCCGCTGCTGGCCGGGGACGCGATGGGCCGCTGGACCGCAATGTTCGCCACCCGCAAGCCAGTCTATGAGCGGCTGGCTGACCTCACCCTGGACGTGCGCCACGGCTCGGTTTCCGAGCTGGGCGCGCGGCTCGAAGCAGCACTGCGGGACTACGCAGCTGCCAAACAGGAAGTTGAAAAGTGACCACCGAATCAACAGTCATCAGTGTCACAGGCAGTTCCGCCGCCGAGAATTACGACGTCGTCGTGGGGCGGGGGCTGCTGGGTGACCTTCCGAGGCTGCTGGGGGAGCGGGTACGGCGCGTGCTGGTCATCCATCCGCGCGCCTTGCGGCTTACCGGCGACACCGTCCGCGACGAGCTGGCCGCCGCCGGTTTCACCTCCCTGACCGCGGAAATCCCGGACGCCGAAGAAGGCAAGCACATCCAGGTGGCCGCCTTCTGCTGGCAGGTCCTGGGGCAGAACGACTTCACCCGGTCCGACGCCATCGTTGCCGTCGGCGGAGGCGCGGTCACGGATGTCGCCGGCTTCGTTGCAGCCACCTGGCTGCGCGGCGTCAAGGTCATCCACATGCCCACCAGCCTGCTCGCCATGGTGGACGCCTCCGTGGGCGGGAAGACAGGGATCAACACCGCCGAAGGCAAGAACCTGGTGGGCGCATTCCATCCTCCCGCGGGCGTGCTGGCCGATCTGGACACCCTCAACACGCTGCCCCGCAACGAGATGGTTTCCGGCATGGCGGAGGTCATCAAGTGCGGTTTCATCGCCGATCCCGCCATCCTCGACCTCGTGGAAAAGGACCCGGCCGCTGTGGTGGATCCGCAGTCTGACGTCCTCCGGGAGTTGATCGAGCGGGCCATCGCCGTTAAGGCCAAAGTGGTTTCCGAGGACCTCAAGGAATCCGGTTTGCGGGAAATCCTGAACTACGGGCACACCCTCGGGCACGCCATCGAACTCGTCGAACGCTACTCGTGGCGTCACGGCGCCGCTGTCTCGGTTGGCATGATGTTCGCTGCCGAGCTCGCCCGCAGCGTGGGCCGCCTCAGCGATGCCGACGCCGACCGGCACCGGACCGTGCTTGAGAGCCTCGGCCTCCCGGTTACTTACCGGCGGGACCGTTGGCAAGCCCTCCTTGACGGAATGCGGCGCGACAAGAAGTCACGCGGTGACCTGCTGCGCTTTGTTGTTTTGGACGGCGTGGCAAAGCCCGGAATCCTTGACGTCCCGGACACCTCCCTGCTGTTCGCCGCATATCAGGAAATTGCTTCCTGATGCAGGGGGACATGCAAGGAACAGCAGACTGGCCCGAGGCCGGTTTTCCGGGTATCCGGATCAACCCGGAATCGCTGCTGCCGGAGATTGTGAACGAGGACGCCTGCCGGGAGGCGCTGGCGGTATCCAGCGATCCGGCAGACCATATTTTCGTTCTCCTGGTGGAAGGGCACGCCTCCGAAGCCGCCGAACTGCTGGCCGAAGCCCGGTTCAAGGACCCCGAGTCCTTCCGGCTGCGGACCTTCGAGGCTGAGGTGCTGCGGGTTTCAAACCGCCTTGACCGTGCCGTGGAGCTGTTCCGCCAGCTCCTGGCCGAAGTGCAGGGGACGCCGCGGGAGGCCCTCGTGTGGCAGTTCCTGGGAAAGACCCAGTACAGTGCCGGCCAGATGTCAGCAGCTGTTGAATCGTTCGCGCGCGCACTCGACCTGCGCGTGGCGCAGTCCGCCGATGCGGCCCAGATCTACTCGTCCACCGTGGCGTTGCAGCGTGCCCGGGATGTCCTGGACCTGGCCTGCTGATACCGGCAGCGGATCGGTGCAGCTGCCCTCCGGCAGCCGCCTGAAGCCGCAGCCGGGAAGCGCACCGGATTAACCCGGTAGAATGGTTCTTGAATTTTTAACCACCCGATTTTTGACAAACACGCGCCGGCAGTCCGTTTGGGTTGCCTGCCCGGCATACAACGTCTGACAACGCGACCAGACAGAGACCAGAGGAAACAGTGGCAACCACTAACGACATCAAGAACGGAACGGTCCTGAAGCTCGAGGGCCAGCTCTGGAACATCATCGAATTCCAGCACGTCAAGCCAGGCAAGGGCGGTGCGTTCGTTCGCACCAAGATGCGCAACGTGATGTCCGGCAAGGTCGTGGACAAGACGTTCAACGCCGGGCTGAAGATCGAGACCGCAACGGTTGACCGCCGTGACTACCAGTACCTGTACCAGGACGGCGCCGACTTCGTGTTCATGGACACCTCGGACTTCGACCAGATCACTGTCTCCGGCGCAACGGTAGGCGATGCCACCAACTTCATGCTCGAGAACCAGATGGTCAACATCGCCATTCACGAGGGCACCCCGCTGTACATCGAACTCCCGCCCAGCGTCGTGCTGGAAATCACCTACACCGAGCCGGGCCTGCAGGGCGACCGCTCCTCCGCGGGCACCAAGCCCGCAACCCTGGAAACCGGGTACGAGATCCAGGTTCCGCTGTTCATTGAAAACAACACCAAGGTCAAGGTAGACACCCGCGACGGCAGCTACCTGGGCCGGGTCACTGAGTAGTGAGCGCACGCGGTAAAGCCCGTAACAGGGCACTGGACGTTCTTTTCGAAGCTGAGCAGCGCTCGGTTTCGGCCTTTGACGTGATCCGCTCCCGGCGGGAAAAGACCGACCAGGTAATCAACCCGTACACCATCGAAATCGTTGAGGGCGTGCTGTCCCAGCAAACCGCCATCGACGAGTTCCTGGAGACGTACTCCCAGGGCTGGAGCCTTGAGCGGATGCCGTCGGTGGACCGCATCATTTTGCGCATCGGCACTTGGGAACTCCTGTACAACGACGATATTCCGGACGGCGTGGCGGTGAGCGAAGCGGTGGCGTTGGCCAAGACGCTTTCCACTGACGAGTCGCCCCAATTCATCAACGGCCTCCTGGGCCGGCTTCAGCAGCTGAAGCCTTCCCTGCTCGCATAACCAAACTGACAAGCCCCGTCCCGGCAAGCCTGGACGGGGCTTTTCGGTGCCTAGCCTGCCCGCGGGGCCGCGGCCGGGTGGCAGGTCCCGAATCGTTGGAACCCTATAGGATCTGAACATGCAGAAAGCCCCCAAGGACAACGGGCCCCGGCCGGAGGACATGGCGACGGCCCGCCGGCCGGGCCGCGCTGTCAACCGCCAGGTGCTCGCCGACCACGTCTACGCGGAACTCCTGGCGTCCCTTATGGACGGCCGCCTGGCGCCGGGAGCCGTGGTCAGCATTGACGGCACCGCCCGGGACCTGGACGTCTCGCCCACGCCTGTCCGCGAGGCGCTGGCGAGGCTGGAGCACACGGGCATGGTCCGGAGGGTGGCCCTCAAGGGGTACCGGGTGGCTCCGGTCTTCACAAGGGAGGACTTCGCCGAGCTCATGGAGGCGCGGCTGGCTATCGAACCCGTGAACGCCAAGCTGGCCTGTGAACGGATCGGCCAGAAGGGCCTGGCCGAACTGGAAACGGCGGTGGAGGACCTGAAGGCCGCTCCACGGGGCCCGTCCTTCGCCGAGTTCAAGGACTACCTGGAAGCGGACGAGCGTTTTCACCAGCTCATCGCCCGGCACACCGGCAACCAGTTCATGGAAGCCGCCTATGCGTCCCTCGGCGGCCAGATCCAGCGGTTCAGGCTCTTCGGGGGAGTGGGAATTACCGATGCCGACAGTGCAATCGCCGAACACCAGGCTGTCCTGAAGGCCCTTGCATCGGGCAACCCCGGCACGGCGGAGGCCGCGATGGCCGAGCACATCCGGCAGGTCCGTGCGCGTGCCATGGCTGACGCCCCGCCAGGCTGAACCAGCCCCTCACGCCCAACTAGGTAGCGCCAAGTGTCGTTTTGAACCCCCAAAACGACACTTAGCGCTACCTAGTTGGGGGGGCTACCTCAGGAAGAGCTGGCGCAGGCGGACCGTGGTGAGCAGCATGCCGACGGCGGTCATCACCAGGTAGTAGCCGATGTGGACGGGGGTGGCAGCGGTGAAGGCGCCCACGCTGATCTGGCGCAGCAGTTCGNGCAAGGGAGCTACACCATGGCGTACACAGCCGACAACTGGCCCATCACTGCAGCACTGCTGCAGTTTCCGGCAACAGACGCCCGGGGTGTCCACGTGAACGACGCCGAAGCCTCCGTCTGGGCCGGTGTCCTGTCCGAGGTGAAGGAGGCCGGCTTCGCCAATGCCGACCTCACGGACAGCTGGGTCCGGCCGGGCGATCTGAGCCAAGGGCGCCTGGCCGAGTTCAAGGAGGCCGCGGACGCTGTTGGAATCGGCGTACCGGTCATCTCGGCTATCCGCCGCAGCGTCATCGAAGAAGGCAGGTGGGAAGAAAACCTGGCCTACAGCCACCGCACCATTGACGCCGCAGCAGCGCTGGGCTGCGAGGTTGTCTCCTTTGGACTCCACCAGGCCATCACGGCGGAGCAGCAGAAGCAGCTGTGGTTCTGGACGGTGGAAGGCTACAAGGACCCCGAAGGCAACAGGGAAGCGTGGAACAACGCCGTGTCGCGCCTCCGTGAACTGGGCCGGCACGCGGCCGAGGTGGGCGTCCTGCTGTCCCTGGAAATGTACGAGGACACGTACCTGGGCACCGCCGACTCCTCCGTGAAGATGGTCCAGGACATCGGCCTCGCCAACGTCGGCCTCAACCCGGACCTCGGCAACCTCATCCGGCTGCACCGGCCCATCGAGGACTGGCGCGAGATGGTGGCCAAGACCCTGCCGTACTCCAACTACTGGCACATGAAGAACTACATCCGGGACGAGGACACGGCCCGCGACATGTATGTCGCCATGCCGGCACCCATGGAGAGCGGCCTCATCAACTACCGCGAGGCCTTCAAAGTCGCCTTGTCCGTGGGCTTCCAGGGCATCCTTTGCACCGAGCACTACGGCGGCGACGGACTGAGCGTCACCGCCAGCAACCAGGACTACCTCCGCCGCCACGTCCTCCCCAAGACCGACGGCTACGCACTCGGGCAGAGCCGGGTGGCGCAGGGGAGGCAGCTGCCCGCCCCGGAACTCAGCAGCGTCTGATCCATGGCGCCTGGTGCGGCCGGCATGCATTCGGTGGCGGCCGCACCAATTCAGACTCCCGGCTTTACTTCTCCAACTCGGATTCAATGAGGAAACCATGACCCAGATCTTCGACAACCCCGCTGATTTCGCGGATGAGGCACTGGACGGCTTTGTGGCAGCCAACCGCGGGTACGTCGCCCGGGTGGACGGCGGCGTGGTCCGCTCCACCGAGGTGCCCGCCGGCCAAGTGGCCCTGGTGGTGGGCGGCGGATCCGGCCACTACCCGGCCTTCGCGGGCCTCGTGGGACCGGGCCTCGCCACGGGCTCCGCCTGCGGCAACATGTTCGCTTCCCCGGCAGCCGGCCAGGTCTACCGGGTGGCCAAGGCCGCCAACGCGGGCGGCGGCGTGCTGCTGAGTTACGGCAACTACGCCGGCGACGTGCTCCACTTCGGCCAGGCCCAGCTGCGGCTCAACGCCGAAGGCATCGAAACCCGCACCGTCCTGGTCACGGACGACATCGCCAGCGCTCCGCTGGACCAGATCGAGAAGCGCCGCGGCATTGCCGGGGACCTGACGGTCTTCAAGATTGCCGGCGCCGCGGCCGAAGCAGGACTGGACCTCGGCGCCGTCGAACGCCTGGCCATCCGGACCAACTACCGCACCCGTTCCCTGGGTGTGGCCTTTGACGGCTGCACGCTGCCGGGAGCGGACGCGCCGCTGTTCCACGTGCCCGCCGGGCAGATGTCGCTGGGCCTCGGCATCCACGGCGAGCCGGGCATCTCCGAACACCCCATGCCCACCGCCTCCGAACTCGCCGAACTGCTGGTCTCCAGGCTCCTGGCGGACAAGCCCGACGACGCCGGGAACCGTGTGGTGGCCATCGTCAACGGCCTGGGCACGGTCAAGTACGACGAGCTGTTCCTGCTTTTCGGGAAGATCGAAAAGCTCCTCACCGCCGCCGGCCTCACCGTTGTGGAGCCCGAGTGCGGCGAGCTGGTCACCAGCCTGGACATGTCCGGACTCTCCCTCACCCTGCTCTGGCTGGACGACGAGCTGGGGCGGTACTGGGCCGCACCTGCCGACACCCCCGCCTTCCGCAAGGGCAACCTGGCTCCGCGGGCCCGCCGTGAGCTGGCCGGACCGGAAGACGCCGTGGCCGGTGAAGCGGAGAACACGACGGCGGCAGCAGCCGAGCTGGGCCGGCTGGCCGCCGCCGTGCTCGCCCAGGTGCAGGGCGTCGTCGTCGAGCATGAAGAGGAACTGGGGAACCTGGACGCCATCGCGGGCGACGGCGACCACGGCATCGGCATGCGCCGCGGCGTGGACGCGGCAGCGGCGGCCGCGGCTGAAGCAGCTGCTGCCGGAGTTTCCGTGGAGCGCGTGCTGACGTCGGCCGGGGAGGCCTGGAGTGAACGTGCCGGCGGCACCTCCGGTGCGTTGTGGGGATCAGCCGTGATTGCGGCCGGGCTCGCGCTCGGCAACAAGGACTCGTACCGCGGCGGCGACGCGGCCGCTGCCGTGGCCGCGTTCGTGGATGCCATCACCGGACTGGGCGGGGCTGAACCTGGCGACAAAACCATGGTGGATGCGCTGCTTCCCTACCAGGAGGCTTTCCGGGCAGCGTTCGACGGCGGCACGCAGGTCAAGGGGGCACTGGCGGCGGCGGCCGCTGCTGCCCGGGAGGCGGCCGATGCCACGGCTTCCCTCCGTCCGCTCAAGGGCCGTGCCCGGCCCCTGGCGGAGAAGAGCCTGGGGCATCCCGACCCCGGAGCCGTATCCTTCGGCCTCATCGCCTCCCGCATAGCACGCTATGCCGACTCCGGCACAGCCGACAACCCACTGACTGATTCCCGGCTGGCCGCTTCCGCGGCCGGAAATGGAGCACAAGAATGAGCGCAGGACAGAACACAGGACAGAATCCCGGACAGGGCGCGGCAGCAGGGTGGCGCATCGTCATTGGCAACGATGAAGCCGGGGTCGAGTACAAGAATGCCCTGAGGGCGCTGCTCGAGGCAGACAGCCGCGTGGCGTCCGTCGTCGACATCGGCGTAGGGGCGAACGACTCGACCGCGTACCCGCACGTGGCCGTGGACGCCGCCCGCAAGGTGGCAGACGGTGAGGCAGACCGCGCCCTGCTGATCTGCGGTACCGGCCTGGGGGTGGCCATCGCGGCCAATAAGGTCCCGGGCGTCCGTGCGGTTACGGCCCACGACGGCTACTCCGTGGAACGTTCGGTCCTGAGCAACAACGCCCAGGTCCTCACCATGGGCCAGCGCGTCATCGGCCTCGAACTGGCCAAGAAGCTGGTGGGCGAATGGCTCGACTACCGCTTCGATGAGACTTCAGCCTCCGCCGCCAAGGTGGACGCCATCTGCTCCTATGAGCCCGACTACACGAAGGCAGTCTGACCATGACCGAAACAGCAAGCACCCCGACTCCAACGGACGCCATCAGCGCGCGGAAGATCGCCGTCGTCGGCTCCGGCTACATGGGCGGCGGCATCGCCCAGGTCCTGGCGCTCGGCGGAGCGCGCGTGGCACTGGCGGACGTGTCCGCCGAAGTGGCCCGGGGCAACTACGACCGCCTTCTGGCCGAATCGGACCAGTTCGTGGCCGGCGGCCTTTTCCCCGCCGGTTCCACAGAGATCCTGAAGCAGAACCTCTGGGCCGCCAAGGACATCGAGGAAGCGGTGGCGGACGCTGACTTCATCGAAGAGGCCGTCCCCGAGGTCATCGCCATCAAGCATCAGACGCTGGCCCGCATCAGCGCAGCGGCGCGGCCGGATGCCATCATCGGCTCCAACACCTCCACCATTTCCATCGCCGAACTGTCCGGGCCGGTCATCAACCCGGAGCGCTTCCTGGGCGTCCACTTCTCCAACCCGTCGCCGTTCATCCCCGGTGTGGAAATCATTCCCCACGCCGGCACGTCCGCATCAGCAGTGGGGACAGCCCGCGACCTGGTCCACGCCGCCGGCAAGCAGACAGCAGTGGTCAAGGACGTCACAGGCTTCGTGCTCAACCGCCTGCAGTATGCGCTGTTCCACGAAGCTGCCCAGCTGGTGGAGCAGGGGATTGCGACGGCGGACGACGTCGACACACTGGTCCGCACCACCTTTGGTTTCCGGCTGCCGTTCTTTGGGCCCTTCGCCATCGCGGACATGGCCGGGCTGGATGTCTACAACTTCTGCTACAAGTCCTTGCAGACCGACTTCCCGGAGAGGTTTGCCACGCCCAGGATCCTCAGCGACCTGGTGGAGGCCGGGAAGCTCGGCACGAAGACCGGCGCCGGCTTCCTCAATGTCCCGGCCGAACGCACCCCCGAGCTCATCGCCTACCGCAACAGGGCCTACGTGGCCATGCAGAAACTGCTTGATGAGCTCGGCCCGGCACCCATCGGCTGACCATCCCTTCCTACTCCCAGGAGCAACCATGAGTGTTTTCCCTGCACGACGCACCGCCATCGTCACCGGGGCGGTCTCTGAGCGCGGCATCGGCCGGGCCACCGCCAACTACCTTGCGGCCCAGGGCTGGAACATCGGCATCATCGACCTCGACGACGCACTGTGCAAGGCCACGGCCAAGGAACTGGCATCCCGCTACGGCGTGCAGGCCCATGGCGCCGGTGCCGATGTGGCTGACGAAGGCTCCGTCCGCGCCGCGGTCGACTCAATCGAAGCCGAGCTGCCGCAGGTGGTGGCCCTGGCCAATATTGCCGGCGTCAGCTCCCCGGTTCCGTACCTGGACCTTGACGCGGCCGAGTGGGACCGCGTGCTGAACATCAACCTGAACGGCGTCCACTACGCCACCCGCCGGGTCGCGGAGTCAATGGTTAAGAACCGGATCGGTCGGATCGTCAATATCTCTTCGGTGTCCGCCCAGCGGGGCGGCGGAACGTTCTCCAAAACGCCCTACTCGGTGGCGAAGGCCGGCGTGATCGGGCTGACCCGCTCCACCGCCCGCGAACTGGGGGAGTACGACATCACCGTGAACGCCATCTCCCCGGGCCCGATCGATACCGACATCATGGGCGGCACCCTCAGCGAGGAACGCAAGGAAGAACTCACCCGCGACCTGGTGGTCAACCGGGTGGGATCCCCCCGCGACATCGCTGCCGCCATCGCCTTCCTCATCAGCGAGGACGCCGGCTATATCTCCGGCCAGACGCTGAATGTGGACGGCGGCCTCTACATGCACTAGGAAAGGACCCCCATGGGCGCCTGGACCAAGGAACGACGGATCTACCTGGCAATCGGCGTGCTCGCCTGCCTGGCGGGCGTGGTTCTCATCGCCTTCCCGCTGTAACCGGGCATCAACGTGCACCGATTTCCACGCTTACATACTCAAAGAGGAGTTTAGATGTCCCTAACAGCAGCATCCACCAAGGAGCTCCTGGACTCGCCGGTCCTTAAATCGGCGATCTCCAAGGCCTCCTTCCGGCTCATGCCGATGCTCGTCATCCTGTACATCGTTGCGTTCCTGGACCGTACCAACGTGGGCTTCGCGGAGGCGGCGCTCGGGGTGGACCGCGGGGTCACCGCGGGGGCCTACGCCCTTGGCGCCGGTATCTTCTTCATCGGCTACGCACTGTTCGAAATCCCCAGCAACCTGCTCCTGACCAAGTTCGGCGCAAAGGTGTGGCTGGCCCGCATCGCCATCACCTGGGGAATCGTGTCCGCCTGCTTCGCCTTCGTCCAGGGCGAGACTTCCTTCATCATCCTGCGTTTCCTGCTGGGTGTAACCGAAGCAGGCCTGTTCCCCGGCGTCATCATGTTCCTCGCTGCCTGGTTCCCCAACAAGGTGCGCGTGAAGATGTTCGCCATCTTCTACCTCGCGCAGCCGTTCTCGCAGATGATGGGTGCCCCGCTGTCCGGCTGGCTGATAAACATCGGCGACCAGGTTCCCGGCGTGGCCGGCTGGCAGGTCATGTTCTTCGTGGAAGGCATGCTCGCCGTTGTGGCCGGCATCGCCGCGTACTTCTTCCTGATCAACAGCCCCCAGGATGCCAAATTCCTGGACCCCGGGGAAAAACAGGCCCTGCTGGATGTCATGGCGCTGGAGGACACCGTCAAGGAAGAAACCGGCCCCCGAGGCGTCGTTGCCGCCATGAAGAACCGCAAGGTCTGGTACTTCACGGCCATCTACTTCTGCCTCCAGGTGGCTGTGTATGGCGTGACGTTCTACCTGCCGCAGCAGGTGTCCCAGCTGACCGGCCAAAAGGTCGGACTGATGGTGGGCCTGCTGGCAGCGATCCCGTGGTTCTTTGGCATCTTCGCCTGCTACTTCATCGGCCGGGCCGCCAACACCATAGTCCGCCGCCGTGTCTGGGGCACCGGCCTGTTCCTCTCCACCGGCCTGTGCATCTTCGGCTCTGCCTGGGCGGGAGCAAACCATATCCCGGCCCTGGGCATCCTCTTCATCACCCTGGCGGTGTGCAGCTTCCTGTCCATCGGCCCCATCGCCTGGTCCTACCCCACGGCCTTCCTCACCGGAACGGCAGCCGCCGCGGGCATTGGCCTGATCAACTCGCTGGGCAACCTGGGCGGCTTCGTGGCCCCGATCCTGCGCACAACGGTCAACCAGGTTACGGCGTCGGACACCGGCACCATGGGGGTCTACGCGCTGGGCGTCCTGCCGTTCGTGGCCGCCATCATGATGTACGCCACCAAGCGGTTCCGCAACAAGGCGGACGACCTGCTCGACCACAAGTGATCGAACCCATGCCCGACTGCAGCACATCGGACCGCCAGGGCACCGAAACGGTGTACGTCGGCGTCAGCACCAAAATGTACCTGGGCTACGCCGACTCCCTTGAGTGGCTCACCGGCATCAGGCACGAAGTGGACACCCGTCCGGCCCTTGCGGCCGGGCGGGTGGTCCCGTTCGTCGTCCCCAGTTTTCCGGTGCTGCCCGCCGCCGGCCGGATCCTCGAAGGGTCGCCGGTCCGCCTCGGCGCGCAGAACTGCGGCTGGGCGGACGGGCCCTGGACGGGGGAAGTGGCTCCGTCCATGCTGGCTGATCTGGGCGTCCTCCTGGTGGAGATCGGCCACGCCGAACGCCGCGCCCACTTCGGCGAAACTGACGGCATTGTGGCGCTCAAGGTCCGGGCAGCGGACGACGCCGGGCTGACGCCGCTGCTCTGCGTGGGAGAAGACTCCTTGGGGGAAGGCTCCCCCCGTGACGCCGCCGTCGTTGTGTACAGGCAGATCCGGGCGGCCGTTGGCGGCGACTGGGCGCTGGCCGCCCGGGTCATCGTGGCCTACGAACCTGTCTGGGCCATCGGGGCAGCAGAGCCGGCGGACACCGGGTACGTGTCCGACGTCGTCAGCCACCTCCGCGCGCTGCTCGCCGGGCATGGGCTAGTGGGGCTCCCGGTCATCTACGGCGGGTCAGCCAAGCCCGGCGTGCTGCCCAGGCTCAGCGGCGTTTCCGGGCTGTTCCTGGGCCGCTTTGCCCACGATCCCGCCAACTTCGGGAAGGTACTGGACGAGGCGCTGGCACTGACTTCAAAGGCCACTGCGTCCTCTGCCGGGTAAGGGCGGCGGGACATCAGCCGGCCACGGCGGCCCGCAGGGCCAGGATGCGCTGCAGCTGCTGGCGCTCCTCAGCCTGGTGCAGCTGGACATCGCGGCCGCTCAGGATGCGCTGCCGGGTATTCGCCAGATGCGTGGCGGCCTTCAGGAACTCCCTCATCTGCCTTTTCCTGCCATAGCTGCCGGCCCAGTTCAACGCCGTCCGCCGTCCGCCCACGGTGGCCAGGAGCTCCACCTCAGCGGGAGTGAACCAGCCTGCCGCCGAGTACTCGAGCAGCCGCTGCCGGGTCAGCCTCTTCTCCGCGACGCGCAGCAGGATGATGCCGCCTACAGCGAGGAGGAAGATGGGCACCTGGACCAGGATGTAGTCCGCCAGGAAGCCCTGCCCCATGCTGTTCCAGCGGTTGTGCAGGAACATGGCAGGCAGCAGCCCCACCAGGAAAGCGGCCACCGAGGCGCCGGTATGCCAGCGCCGGGCGGCGAACCCCATGACCAGCCCGGTGGTGCCCGTGAAGATCGCATGCGCAAAGGGCGACATGACCCCGCGGAGGAAAAAGACCTGGGCGAAGTCGCCTGCGGGATCTGCCGACTCCGCGATGGCCCTGCCGAAGTACAGGATGTTCTCGGTGAAAGCGAAACCCCCGGCGATGGTGAACGCGAAGACCACGCCGTCCACCGGCCCGTCAAAGTGTTTCCTCGCCAGCAGGAGCAGCATCAGCAGCCCCAGGGATTTGGCGAACTCCTCCACGACGGGCGCCTGCACCGTGGCCATGTAGGTCCGGAGGTCCGCCTCGTCAGAAAACTGGAACGCCAGGACGAAAAACGGCTGGATGAGCAGGGTCACCGCAATGGATACGGCGGCGCCCCACGTGAAGGCGAAGTACAGCAGCCGCTTTGGCTCGGGCTCCCACTTGTCGATGATGTGCACGGCCAGGAGCACCACGGACAGGGGGATCAATGATGCGAGGAACCCCACAACGAACCCGGCCGCCCCCGTGCTGGACAGCAGGAACGGCACCACCAGGAAAAGGCTCAGGAGGGCCAGGACACTGACGCCGACGGTCAAACCCAGCAGGCCGCTGCGGGACCTGGCCGCCTTCACCATGGTTCCCTGGTCCTGCGGCGGCACCACAGTTCCAACCGGTGCCCCCTCATGCCCGGGCGCCGGACGGTAGTTCCCGGGCTGCACGTGCCCCATCCAGCTGGGGTTGGCCTGGGCGGGCAGCGGCGCCGTTCCCCGCCCCCAGGGGTCTTCCGGCCGGCCGGACGCAGGGTTGCTCGGATGCATCGACATACCGAAAAGCCTAGGTGTGAGTCGCCCGGACGCCTAAGACCACGCCTTGCCGGTTCCACTAAGCCGCCTGGGTGTGACCATCACCGCGTCCTCCCGACGCATGTCCAGGGAGGCCGCTGTGGTAATTTTGAGACGCACATGATCCTTTTTTAATTCCGTCCCGTGAGGCGGGGAAAGGGGAGACGAGCGTTGACTTCTGTCACCAGCGCACCGGTTCCAGCCAGGGTTGTCCTCAGCCAGGCGGACATTGACCGGGCGCTCACTCGTATCGCCCATGAGATCCTTGAGGCCAACAAGGGATCGCAGGACCTCGTCCTGCTGGGCATCCCGCGCCGCGGTTTCCCGCTGGCTGTCCGGCTCGCCGAAAAAATCGCCGCCGCGGATCCCACCGTTGACGCAGCGGCCATCGTCGGCCAGCTGGACGTCACCATGTTCCGCGACGACCTCTCCCACCAGGGCACCCGGCCGCCGTACCCCACCAAGCTGCCGCGCACGGGCATCGACAACAAGGTGGTGGTCCTGATCGACGACGTCCTCTACTCCGGCCGCACCATCCGCGCCGCCCTGGACGCCCTCGTAGACCTCGGCCGCCCCCGCATCGTCCGGCTCGCCGTTCTGATCGACCGGGGCCACCGGGAGCTTCCCATCCGGGCCGACCACGTCGGCAAGAACCTGCCGACGTCATCCGCGGAAAAGGTCAGGGTCCGGCTGGAGGAAACCGATACCGCCCCCGGCGGCGCACCCGTCAACGAAGTAGTCATCGAGGGGCGCTCATGAAGCACCTGCTCTCCACCGAGGACCTCAGCCTTGCCAGCGCGATCCGTATCCTCGACACCGCCGAGGAGATGGCTGCCGTGGGCGACCGCGAGGTCAAGAAGCTCCCGGCCCTTCGTGGCCGTACCGTGGTGAACCTCTTCTTCGAAGATTCCACCCGCACCCGCATCTCCTTCGAGGCCGCCGCCAAGCGGCTCTCGGCGGATGTCATCAACTTCGCCGCCAAGGGATCCTCGGTGTCCAAGGGGGAGTCCCTGAAGGACACCGCCCAGACGCTGTCCGCCATGGGCGCGGACGCCGTCGTGATCCGCCACTGGGCCTCCGGTGCGCCGCACCGCCTGGCCGCAACCGACTGGATCGACGCCGCCGTCATCAACGCCGGGGACGGCACCCACGAACACCCGACCCAGGCACTGCTCGATGCGTTCACCATGCGCCGGCACTGGGCCCGCCTGGCCGGCACCGGTTCCGAAGGCGCAGACCTCAAGGGCATGCGGGTGGCCATTGCCGGGGACGTCCTGCACTCGCGGGTGGCGCGCTCCAACGTCTGGCTCCTGCGTACCCTCGGTGCCGACGTCACCCTCGTGGCGCCGCCCACCCTGCTGCCCATCGGCGTCGAAAAGTGGCCCTGCAAGGTCAGCTACAACCTGGACGAGACACTCGAACAGGGCGTGGACGCGGTCATGATGCTCCGCGTTCAGGGTGAACGCATGAATGCATCCTTCTTCCCCAGTACCCGTGAGTACTCCCGCCGCTGGGGCTTTGATGACAACCGTCTGCGGGCGCTGGACACCCTGGGCATGAAGGACACCATCATCATGCACCCCGGCCCGATGAACCGCGGCCTGGAAATTTCGGCGGCAGCCGCTGATTCACCGCGTTCCACCGTGCTGGCCCAGGTCCGCAACGGCGTCTCGGTGCGCATGGCCGCACTCTACCTGCTGCTCTCCGGGGACACCCGCGGACCAGCCGCCACCCCCGCCCTGGCGTACGCCGGCACCCATCCCACCAAGGAGAGCAACTGATGGCAGCCAACACCGGAACCTACCTGATCCGCGGCGCCTCGATCCTGGGCGGCGAACCGGCGGACCTGCTGATCCGCGACGGGCTGATCGCTGAGCGTGGGACGGGTCTTTCAGCCGACGGTGCCACAGTGGTCGACGCCGCCGGCCTGGTGGCACTGCCCGGCATGGTGGACGTCCACACCCACCTCCGCGAACCCGGCCGCGAAGACGCCGAAACCGTGGAGACCGGAACCCGGGCCGCCGCGCTGGGCGGTTACACCGCTGTCCATGCGATGGCCAACAGCACTCCCGTGGCAGACACCGCCGGCGTGGTGGAACAGGTCTACACCCTCGGCCAAACGGCCGGCTGGGTGGACGTCCGGCCCGTCGGCGCCGTCACCGTGGGCCTGGCCGGGGAACAGCTCGCCGAGTTGGGCGCCATGGCCGATTCCCGCGCCAGGGTCCGGATGTTCTCCGACGACGGCATCTGCGTCCACGATCCCGTCCTCATGCGCCGTGCGCTGGAATACGTCAAGGCGTTCGACGGCGTGGTGGCCCAGCACGCGCAGGAACCCCGCCTGACAGCCGGCGCCCAGATGAACGAGGGCGAGGTGTCCGCCGTGCTGGGGCTGGCAGGGTGGCCCGCGGTGGCCGAGGAAAGCATCATTGCCCGCGACGTCCTGCTGGCCCGGCATGTCGGGTCCCGGCTCCACGTCTGCCACGTCTCCACCGCCGGTTCGGTGGAAATCATCCGCTGGGCCAAGGAGCGCGGCATCAACGTCACCGCCGAGGTCACCCCGCACCACCTGCTCCTGACCGACGACCTGGTCCGCAGCTACGACCCCGTCTACAAGGTGAACCCGCCCTTGCGGACCGACGCCGATGTCCAGGCCCTGCGCGCCGGCCTCGCGGACGGCACCATCGACGTCGTGGGCACGGACCACGCGCCGCACCCCAGTGAGCACAAGGAATGCGAGTGGGCGCAGGCGGCCATGGGAATGACCGGACTGGAAACTGCCCTGTCCGTGGTCCAGCACACCATGATCGAAACCGGCCTGATCACCTGGGCGGATTTTGCCAGGGTGACCTCCACGGCGGCTGCGGCGATCGGCCGCCTCGAGGACCAGGGCCGGCCGCTGGAAGCAGGGGAGCCCGCCAACATCACCTTGGTGGACCCGGCCGCGCGCTGGACCGTGGAGCCCGCAAAGATGGCCACGATGGGACGGAACTCCCCGTTCAAGGGCATGGAACTGCCCGGCAAGGTGGTGGCCACGTTCTTCAAGGGCCACCCCACCGTCCTCAACGGCGAGCTCAACACCCCGTACCCGTACGGGTCGGCCACAACCGCAGGCGCAGCCTGATGGACACCAAGCTGCTTTCGCTGGTCATCACGCTGGGCCTCATCGCCATAGCATTTGCCCTTATCTGGATGGGCTGGCGGAACCGCCTCCGACGCCAGTCCGACGTCGAACGGTTGCCCGTGGTGCCGGAGGCGCCGGGGGAGCCGCTCGCCGCAGCCGAGGGCCAGTACGTAGCGTCCACCACCGCCGGTGACTGGCTGGACCGGATCGCCGTGCATGCGCTGGGCATCCGCACCAATGCCACGCTGGAGGTCTACCCGCACGGCGTCCTCTTTGACCGTTCCGGGGCTCCGGCGCTCTATATCCCGGCGGCGTCCCTGGCCGGCGTGCGGCTGGACAGCGGGATGGCCGGAAAGTTCGTGGAGAAGGACGGCCTCCTGGTCCTTGCCTGGGCGCACGGCAGCCATGTGCTGGACACCGGCTTCCGGACCAGGCGCGCAGAGGACAGGGACGTGCTCATCGCAGCACTTCAGGAATTGATTTCTTCGGCCCCCGCGGCTGATGCCAATAGTGGAAAGTAAGACAGTGACAACAAACACCGCAGTAACCGCCCCAGTTTCCGCTCCCGTGTCCGCTCCAGCTGCGCTGGTGCTCGAAGACGGCCGCATCTTCCGCGGAAGCAGCTACGGCGCCACCGGAACCGCGCTGGGCGAAGCAGTCTTCGCCACCGGCATGACCGGCTACCAGGAAACCATCACGGACCCCTCCTACGCCCGCCAGCTCGTAGTGCAGACCGCTCCGCACATCGGCAACACCGGCGTGAACAATGAGGACGCCGAGTCCCGCCGCGTCTGGGTCGCCGGCTACATCGTCCGCGATGCCGCCCGCCGCCCGTCCAACTGGCGCTCCGAGCGTTCGCTGGACGAGGAGCTGGTGGCACAGGGCATCGTCGGCATCCAGGGCGTGGACACCCGCGCCATCACCCGCCACCTGCGCGAGCACAAGACCATGCGCGCCGGCATCTTCTCCGGCGAGGCCGCCCAGGCCACGGACAAGGAACTGCTCGACGCCGTGCTGGCCAGCGCCCCGATGGAAGGCGCCCGGCTGGCCGAGGAAGTCAGTATCGACGAAGCCTACGTGGTGGAACCCAAGGACCACGGCTGGGACGGCGAACCCCGCTTCAGCATCGCCGCCATCGACCTTGGCATCAAGGCCATGACCCCGGTCCGGTTCGCCGAGCGCGGCGTCCGCGTGCACGTGCTTCCGGCCACCGCAACCCTGGCGGACGTCAAAGCCGTCAACCCGGACGGCTTCTTTATGTCCAACGGCCCCGGGGACCCCGCCACAGCCGACGCCCAGGTCAAGCTCCTCCGCTCCGTCCTGGACGAAAAGCTGCCCTACTTCGGCATCTGCTTCGGCAACCAGATCCTGGGCCGTGCGCTCGGCTTCGGCACCTACAAGCTGAAGTACGGCCACCGCGGCATCAACCAGCCAGTCATGGACCGGCGCACCGGCAAGGTGGAGATTACCTCCCAGAACCACGGCTTTGCCGTGGATGCACCGCTCGACGGCGCCACGCAGGCACCGGAGGCACGTTACGGCCGCGTCGAAGTCAGCCACGTCAGCCTGAACGACGATGTGGTGGAAGGCCTCGCCTGCCTGGACATCCCCGCCTTCTCCGTCCAGTACCACCCGGAAGCAGCCGCGGGACCGCACGACGCCGCGTACCTCTTCGACCGCTTCATTGACCTGATGGAGGGCACCCGGGACGGCAGGACCGCCAACCTGTCCAAGGAACCGGTGGACTCCGCCCATCCCGCTGCCGGTGCCGCCGCTGGTACCGGGCACAACAACGACAACAAGACTGAGGACAAGAAGTAATGCCGAAACGTACAGATCTCAAAAGCGTCCTCGTCATTGGTTCCGGCCCGATCGTCATCGGCCAGGCCGCCGAGTTCGACTACTCCGGCACGCAGGCGCTGCGCGTCCTGAAGGAGGAGGGCCTGCGGGTCATCCTGGTCAACTCCAACCCGGCCACCATCATGACGGACCCCGAGTTCGCCGATGCCACCTACATCGAGCCCATCACCCCCGAGGTGGTGGAGAAGATCATCGCCAAGGAACGCCCCGACGCCGTGCTGCCCACACTGGGCGGGCAGACCGCGCTGAACACGGCCATCGCGCTGGACAAGAACGGTGTGCTGGAGAAGTACAACGTGGAGCTGATCGGCGCCAACATCGCCGCCATCGAGCTTGGCGAGGACCGCGAGAAGTTCAAGGGCGTGGTGGAGCGCTGCGGCGCCGAGTCCGCCCGCAGCCACATCATCCACACCATGGACGAGGCATTGAAAGCCGCCGAGGACCTCGGCTACCCCATGGTGGTCCGGCCCTCCTTCACCATGGGCGGCCTGGGCTCCGGCCTCGCCTACAACGAGGACGACCTCCGCCGCATCGTGGGACAGGGCCTGCAGTACAGCCCCACCAGCGAGGTGCTGCTCGAAGAGAGCATCCTCGGCTGGAAGGAATACGAGCTCGAGATGATGCGCGACAAGAACGACAACGTCGTGGTGGTCTGCTCCATTGAAAACTTCGACCCCGTAGGCGTCCACACCGGCGACTCCATCACGGTGGCACCGGCCCTCACCCTCACCGACCGGGAATACCAGCGGCTGCGCGACATCTCCATCGCCGTCATCCGTGAAGTTGGCGTGGACACCGGCGGCTGCAACATCCAGTTCGCCATCGACCCCGCCACCGGCCGCGTCGTGGTCATCGAGATGAACCCCCGGGTGTCCCGGTCCTCGGCGCTGGCGTCCAAGGCCACGGGGTTTGCGATCGCCAAGATCGCCACCAAGCTTTCCCTCGGCTACACGCTGGACGAGATCCCCAACGACATCACCCAGAAGACCCCGGCGTCCTTCGAGCCCACGCTCGACTACGTTGTGGTCAAGGTTCCGCGGTTCGCGTTCGAGAAGTTCCCGGCGGCGGACAACACCCTCACCACCACCATGAAGTCCGTGGGCGAGGCCATGGCCATGGGCCGCAACTTCACCGAAGCCCTGCAGAAGGCACTGCGCTCCCTGGAGCAGAAGGGTTCGCAGCTGGACTTCAGCTCCGTCCCGGAATGGGAAGTGCCGGACCTCATCGAGAAGGCAAAGCGCCCGACGACGGAACGGCTCCACCAGGTGCAGCGCGCCCTCCTGGGCGGCGCCACCGTTGAACAGCTCTTCGAAGCCACCAAGATCGACCCCTGGTTCCTCGACCAGCTCCAGCTCCTCAACGAGATCTCCCGGGAAATCCGCCAGGCCGGCGCGCTGACGGCTGACATGCTCAAGCGGGCCAAGCGCCACGGCTTCTCCGACGAGCAGATCGGCTCCCTCACCCACAACTCCGAGGCCGTGGTCCGCGGAGTGCGCCAGGCCCTGGGCATCCGCCCCGTCTAC
Source organism: Pseudarthrobacter sp. C1 (assembly GCF_034720455.1). Taxonomy (NCBI): domain Bacteria; kingdom Bacillati; phylum Actinomycetota; class Actinomycetes; order Micrococcales; family Micrococcaceae; genus Pseudarthrobacter; species Pseudarthrobacter sp. C1. The sequence continues at coordinate 242,330 of NZ_JAYESK010000004.1, forward strand.
AAGACCGTGGACACCTGCGCCGCCGAGTTCGCCGCGTACACGCCCTACCACTACTCGGCCTACGACGAGGAGGACGAGGTTGCGCTGCACTCCAAGCCGTCCATCCTGATCCTCGGCTCCGGCCCCAACCGCATCGGCCAGGGCATCGAGTTCGACTACTCCTGCGTCCATGCCTCCATGGCGCTGCGCAAGGCCGGCTACGAGACCGTCATGGTCAACTGCAACCCGGAAACCGTCTCCACCGACTACGACATCTCCACCCGCCTGTACTTCGAGCCGCTCACGCTTGAGGACGTGCTGGAGGTCATCGCCGCCGAGGAACGCACCGGCGGCGTGATGGGCGTGTTCGTCCAACTCGGCGGCCAGACCCCCCTCAAGCTGGCCCAGCAGCTGGCCGACGCCGGCGTCCCCATCCTTGGCACCTCCCCGGAGGCGATCGACCTCGCCGAGCACCGCGGCGCCTTCTCCCGGGTGCTCGACAAGGCCGGCCTCATCTCCCCGAAGAACGGCACCGCCGTGTCCTTCGAGGACGCCAAGAAGATCGCCGACGAGATCGGCTACCCGGTCCTGGTCCGCCCGTCCTACGTGCTGGGCGGCCGCGGCATGGAGATCGTCTACGACGAGCCCAACCTGTCCCGCTACATCGCCAACGCCACGGAAATCACCCCGGACCATCCGGTGCTGATCGACCGCTTCCTGGAGGACGCCGTCGAAATCGACGTCGACGCGCTCTTCGACGGGACGGACATGTACCTGGGCGGCATCATGGAGCACATCGAGGAAGCCGGCATCCACTCCGGCGACTCGGCCTGCGTCCTGCCGCCCATCACCCTCGGCACCAATGTCCTGGAACGGGTCCGCACGGCAACCCGCGCCATCGCCGAAGGCGTGGGCGTCCGCGGCCTGATCAACATCCAGTTCGCCCTCGCCTCGGATGTGCTGTACGTCCTGGAAGCCAACCCCCGCGCATCGCGCACGGTGCCGTTCGTCTCCAAGGCCACCGGCGTGCAGATGGCCAAGGCCGCCGCCCTGATCGGCACCGGCGTGACCATCAACCAGCTCCGCAGCGCCTACAAGATGCTGCCGGAGACCGGTGACGGATCCACCCTGCCCCTGGACGCCCCCGTCTCCGTCAAGGAGGCAGTCCTGCCGTTCAGCCGCTTCCGTACGCTGGAAGGCAAGGTTGTGGATTCCCTGCTCGGCCCGGAAATGCGCTCCACCGGCGAGGTGATGGGCATCGACAAGCACTTCGACACCGCCTTCGCGAAGAGCCAGGCCGCCGCCAACAACGCACTGCCCACCGAAGGCAAGATCTTTGTCTCCGTGGCCAACCGGGACAAGCGCTCGGTGATCATGGGCGTCAAGCGGCTCTCCGACCTCGGTTTCGAGATCGTGTCCACCGGCGGCACCGCCGACGTCCTGCGCCGCAACGGCATCCAGGCAACGCCGGTCCGCAAGGTGGCAGAAGGCAGCAGCGCCGAAGGCGAAGGCACCATCGCCGACCTCGTGATCGCGGGTGAGATCGACATGGTCTTCAACACGCCTTCCGGCGGCGAGGCCCGCAGCGACGGCTACGAACTCCGGGCCGCGGCCACGTCCATCGGCATCCCCTGCATCACCACGGTGGCCGAGTTCAACGCCGCAGTGCAGGCCATCGAGGCCATGCGGACCTACGAATGGTCGGTCACCAGCCTGCAGGAGCATGCCGCTGCCCTGGCCGAGTCCCAGAAGGCGGCGCTTCAGCGTGCCTGAGCAGGCACCAGCGTCCCCTGCAGTGCAGGGCCGGGAGCCCTTCGGCTCCCGGCTTGGCGCGGCCATGGCCGCCCGCGGTCCGCTCTGCGTCGGGATCGATCCGCACCCTGCCCTGTTGAAGGCCTGGGGGCTGGCGGACGACGCCGGCGGGCTGAGGCGGTTTTCGCTGACAGTTTTGGAGGCCGTGGGTTCGCTCGCTGCCGCCATCAAGCCGCAGGTGGCGCTGTATGAGCGCCACGGGTCCGCCGGCATGGCTGTCCTGGAGGAGCTTCTTGCCGAAGCGCGCGATGAGTCGGTGCTCACCATCGCCGATGCCAAGCGCGGCGACATCGGATCCACCATGGCCGCCTACGCAGACGCCTGGCTCCGTGACGATTCCCCGCTGGCAGCGGATTCGGTGACACTCAGCCCGTACCTGGGTTTTGAGTCCCTGCGGCCAGCCCTGGACCTCGCTGCCGCGACCGGCCGCGGCGTCTTCGTCCTTGCCCTGACGTCCAATCCGGAGGGCGCCTCGGTCCAGCACGTCGGCGGAACCGATTCGGTGGCCCGGAGGATTACCGAAGCCGCCGCGGCGGAAAACCGGCGCTACCCGGGGAACCTGGGCTCCGTGGGCCTGGTGGTGGGTGCAACCGTGGGCTCGGCCCTCGCTGAACTGGAACTGGACCTTGCCGCGGTCCGCGGCCCGCTCCTGGCGCCGGGCCTCGGGGCCCAGGGCGCCACGCCCGCCGACCTCCGCGCCACGTTCGGTACGGCCTACCCGCAGGTCCTCGGAACATCCAGCCGGGACATCCTGTCCGCCGGGCCGGACCTGCGCGGCCTGCGGGACGCCGCGCAGCGGACCCTGCACGGCCTCCGCAGCGAATAGCGGCGGGTTTCACCGGATGCATTGATTCGGGCAGCACCAAAGGGTAGTTTCAGGACAGGTCCAAGGGCGGCCGCCTTTGGACACAGTCCGCCGAATCCGGGGGTGTCCACATGGTCCTGCGACCGTTATCCGCGTCGGAACGGGCTGACGCGCTGAACAAGGCGGCAGCAGCCAGGGCCACCCGCGCGGCGGCCAAGGAAAGCCTGAAGAACGGTGAGAGGTCCGCGGCGGACATCATCGACTCCGCGCAGCAGGACGACGCCCTTGCGCGGATGAAGGTTTCGGAGCTGCTCGAGGCCCTTCCGGGCATCGGAAAGGTCCGGGCCGCGATCATCATGGGCCAGTTGGGAATCGCCGCTTCCCGCAGGGTCCGCGGCCTGGGCGTTCACCAGCGCCGGGCGCTGGTAGATTTTATAGACGATAACCAGGGCGGGCCCTAAACCCGCCTTAACCCAAACCCCGGCAAAGGAATACGTGAGCAAGAAACCTGGATTGACAGTCCTCGCTGGCCCGACGGCTGTTGGCAAAGGCACCGTGTCCACCTACATCCGGGACAACTATCCCGAGGTCTGGCTGTCCGTATCCGCCACCACCCGCGCACCCCGCCCCGGAGAGCAGGACGGGGTCCACTACTTTTTCAAGTCCAAGGAAGAGTTCGAAAAACTCGTGGCTGACGGTGAACTCCTCGAATGGGCAGTGGTCCACGGCCAGAACACCTATGGGACCTTGAAGAGCACGGTGGACCATGCCATCGCCGAGGGCCGGTCCGTGCTCCTGGAAATCGACCTGCAGGGTGCCCGGCAGGTCAAGGCCGCTGTCCCGGACGCCCAGTTTGTGTTCCTGGCCCCGCCCAGCTGGGACGAAATGGTGCGCCGCCTGGTGGGCCGCGGCACGGAATCCCCCGAGGAACAGCAGCGACGCCTGGAAACCGCTAAACTGGAACTTGCTGCTGAACCGGAGTTCGACCATACCGTCATCAACGACGACGTTCGCCGGGCAGCGGACGAGCTTGTTTCACTCATGGGGCTGACCCCGCATCCGCACGGTTTGCCGGAACCGTCAACCCGCTAGAACTTTGGAGAATTCGTGTCCACGAACCTTGAAGGCATCATCAACCCGCCGATCGACTCGCTGCTTAAAGCGGCAGATTCCAAGTACGGCCTGGTGATCTTCGGTGCCAAGCGTGCTCGTCAGATCAACGCCTACTACGCCCAGCTGCACGAGGGCCTTTTCGAATACGTCGGCCCGCTGGTTGACACCAAGCTGAACGAGAAGTCCCTCTCGATCGCCCTTCGCGAGATCAACGAAGGCAAGCTGGTCTCCACGCCGATCCAGCCGGCAGAGTAAAACTGCCGCCTGACGTACTGGTGACGGAGGCCACGTGCGCATAGTCCTCGGAGTCGGGGGAGGGATTGCCGCCTACAAGGTGGCGTCGCTCCTCCGGCTTTTTACTGAAGCCGGGCACAACGTGACCGTGATTCCCACGGAGGCGTCCACACGTTTTGTGGGCAGCGCCACCTGGGAGGCGCTATCCGGGAATCCGGTCAGCAACAGCGTCTTTGACGACGTCCACCAGGTCAACCACGTGCGTCTCGGCCACGAGGCAGACCTCGTGGTCGTCGCTCCGGCCACGGCGGACCTCCTGGCGAAGGCTGCAACCGGACAGGCCGGGGACCTCCTGACGAACACGCTGCTGATGGCTCACGGGCCGGTGCTGTTTGCCCCCGCCATGCACACCGAAATGTGGCAGCACGCGGCCACCCGCGCCAATGTCGAGACCCTCCGCGGGCGCGGGGCCGCGGTCCTGGAGCCGGCCACCGGGCGGCTCACGGGTGCAGATTCGGGCCCCGGCAGGCTTCCCGAGCCGGAAGCCATTTTCGCCGCCGCCATGGCCCTGGTGGAGGGCCGGCAGGACTTTCAGCTTCCGCTGGCCGGCCGCACAATCACCATCAGCGCCGGTGGCACCCGCGAGCCCCTGGACCCGGTGCGGTTCCTCGGCAACAGGTCCTCGGGCAAGCAGGGTGTCGCCCTGGCCGTAGCCGCCCGGAATGCAGGGGCAAACGTCCGGCTCCTCGCAGCGCACATGGAAGTTCCGCCGCCGGCCGGCGTCGAGGTTGTCCAAGTGGAGACCGCCCTGCAAATGCGGGAGGCGGCGCTGGCGGCGGCAGCTGATTCCGACGTCGTCATCATGTCCGCGGCAGTGGCGGACTTCCGCCCCGCGGAGGTCTCGGACACCAAGATCAAGAAACGTGATGACCGGACCGATCCCGTGATCACCTTGGTCCGCAACCCGGACATCCTGCTTGAACTGGTGGAACTGCGCAACAGTACCGTCCGGGGGGAGGGGCACCAGCTGATTGTCGGCTTCGCGGCGGAGACCGGAGACAGCGACGGCGATGTCCTGGCCCACGCCGAAGCGAAGCTGCAACGCAAGGGCTGCGACCTGCTGGTGGTCAACCACGTGGGTACGGACAAAGTGTTTGGCCAGGACACCACTTCGGTTGTCATCCTTGCCCGCTCCGGGTCCGAACCACAGGAGGCGTCCGGAACCAAGACCGAGGTGTCAGCGGCCATCATCAGCCGGATCGCCTTTGAACTGAATGCCGTTTCGCCCCGCGCCTGAGTGTTTCAGGCCACGTTTGCTTAGCACGGAGACATCTCCCGGCGTCTCCTGCGGGGCGGGCGTATTCCAACCAGTAAGGTAGTTAAGTGACTTTACCGCTGCACCTTCCCCACACTTCCGGGGCCACGCCTCCCGCGCTTCGGCTCTTCACTTCCGAGTCGGTCACCGAGGGCCACCCGGACAAGATCTGCGACCAGATCAGTGACGCCATCCTGGACGCGCTGCTGGCCGCCGACCCCGAATCCCGGGTCGCGGTGGAGACAATGGCCACTACCGGCCTGGTCCACGTTGCAGGCGAAGTCACCACCGATGCCTACGTGGAGATTCCGCAGATCGTGCGCGAAACCATCCTGGGCATCGGCTACGACTCTTCAGCCAATGGATTCGACGGCGCCCGCTGCGGAGTGTCCGTATCCATCGGCCAGCAGTCCAACGACATCGCCGGGGGCGTGTTCAACTCCCTGGAGGCCCGTGAGGGGCGCCAGGAAGACGATTACGACCTTCAGGGCGCCGGCGACCAAGGCCTCATGTTCGGGTACGCCAGCGATGAAACCCCCTCCTACATGCCCGTGCCCATCTGGCTGGCACACCGGTTGTCCGAACGACTCACCGAAGTGCGCAAGTCGGGCCAGTTGGCCTACCTGCGTCCGGACGGCAAGACCCAGGTGACGGTCGGATACGACAAAGACGTTCCGGTCTCGGCGGAAACGGTGGTTATCTCAAGCCAGCACGCCGAAGGTGCAAGTCTTGACCAGCTCCGCGCCGACCTCGCGTCGATCGTCATCGAACCGGTGCTCGCAGGTGCCAACCTGGACCTGTCCCGGGTGCGCAACATCCTCAACCCTGCCGGTGAGTTCGTGATTGGCGGGCCCGTGGGCGACGCCGGCCTCACCGGCCGCAAGATCATCGTGGACACGTACGGCGGCATGGCCAGGCACGGCGGTGGGGCCTTCTCCGGCAAGGACCCGTCCAAGGTGGACCGCTCGGCTGCCTACGCCATGCGGTGGGTTGCCAAGAACGTGGTGGCGGCAGGACTCGCCAAGCGTGCGGAGATCCAGATTGCGTACGCCATTGGCCAGGCCCGTCCCGTAGGTACCTACGTGGAAACCTTCGGGACTGAAACCGTTGATCCGGCCCGGATCAGCGCCGCCATCGCGGAAATTTTCGACTTGCGCCCCCGTGCCATCATCGATGCACTGGACCTGAAGCGCCCCATCTATGCCAAGACGGCAGCCCACGGCCACTTTGGCCGCGACGAGCCGGACTTTACCTGGGAGCGGCTGGACCGCGTTGATGACCTAAAGGCGTTCTTCAACGCCTAAGCCCCGGTGGGCCGCCCTGAGCCTGCCTTGGGAATCATTGCCTTCGGCGGAATGTCACCGCCCTGTGGTTGGCTGGACATGTCCACACGGGAGCTGAACGGAGGTAACGGCCATCGCTGCTGACAGGACCCTCAAGCCATTCCTGGACATCCCGGACGCCGTGCAGCCTACCCTGCTGCAGGGGTTTCCTTCCGCGTCCCGGCCGCCGGGACCGCAGCTGTCAAAGAACATGCCCGTGGCCAGGGTCCTGGTGGAATCCTCCCTTCCGCACCTGGACCGGCTTTTCGACTACGGGGTTCCGGAGGCCCTCGACGAGTCCGCCAAGCCGGGAGTCCGGGTCAAAGTCAAGTTCAACAGCCAGGACCTCAACGGGTTCATCATGGAGCGGGTGGCAGAGTCCGACGCCGGGCACACCCTGGTGCCGCTGGCGAAGGTTGTGTCCCCGGTGCCGGTGCTGACGCCCGCCGTCCGGGAGCTTGTTTCCTCCGTCGCCGCACGCTACGCCGGGACGGTCAGCGATGTCCTCCGCGTCGCCGTCCCGCCCAGGGTGGCCAGGCTGGAAAAGGAGTTCGCGTCAGCGGAGCCGGAGGGGCCGGCAGTCCCGGACCAGGCAGAACCCCGCGAGGCCACGGCCCTGCAGGCCGGTCCCGCGCAGGACGCCCTGCCGAGTGCCTGGGCGGCCTACAATAACGGCCAGGCCTTCCTGCAGCACCTGGCCGGTGGCGGTTCGCCCAGGGCCGTGCTGAACCCGCTGCAGGGATTCGGTCCGGGTGGGTGGCCCCAGCTGCTGGCGGAGGCCGTGGCCGCCGCGTACGCATCAGGGCGCGGCGCCGTGGTGGTTGTGCCCGATTACCGGGACCTTGACCGCCTTGAAGAGGCGCTCCACTGCCTGCTGCCCGAAGACGCAGTTGCCCGGCTGACTGCCGACGACGGTCCCACCCCGCGGTACCGGAGTTTCCTGCGGCTCCTGGCAGGGACTGCCCGGGTTGCCATCGGCACCAGGTCGGCAGCTTTTGCACCCGTCAAGGACCTGGGCCTGGTGGCCTGCTGGGACGACGGGGACGACCTCCACATCGAGCAGCGCGCCCCGTATGCGCACGCCCGCGAGGTGCTGCTCCTGCGGGCTGGGCAGGAGGATGCCGCGTGCCTCCTTGCAGGCCACTCCCGAAGCACGGAAGCCCAGCGGCTGGTAGAAGCGGGCTGGGCACGTGCGGTCGAAGCCGGCCGCCCTGACGTCCGGAGGACAGCTCCGCGCATCGTCAACACTGCTGACAGCTTCGAGCAGGAGCGGGATCCGCTGGCCAGGATCGCCCGCCTGCCCGGCGCCGCGTGGCGGGCCGCCAAGGAGGGGCTGGAGCGCGGACCGGTCCTGGTCCAGGTGGCCCGCGCCGGTTATGCGCCGTCACTGGCCTGTGAGATGTGCCGGGAGCCGGCGCGCTGCGGCAGCTGCCAGGGACCACTGGCCGTGGCAGGCGCCAGCGGCACGTCCGCCATGCCCCAATGCCGCTGGTGCTCCACCCCGGCGCCGGACTGGCACTGCGTGCACTGCGGCGGCAGGCGCCTGCGCAAGGGTGCCACTGGAGTGATCAGGACAGCTGAGGAACTCGGCCGTGCCTTTCCCGGGAAGACCGTCGTTACTTCCTCGGGAGACCAGGTAAAGGCTGAGGTGGGTCCGGGCAAGGCACTGGTGGTGGCCACGGTGGGTGCCGAACCGGTAGCGGACGGGGGATACGCGGCTGCACTGCTCCTGGACGGTGATTCACTCCTGCGCCGGGAGACGCTGCGCGCCGGCGAGGATACGGTGCGTCGGTGGTTCAATGCAGCCGCGCTGGTGCGTCCGGCGGCGGACGGCGGGCTGGTAGTGGTCACGGCCGCGGATACAGCTGCCGTGGGTGCACTGCTTCGCTGGGACCCCGCCGGATATGCGGAACGGGAACTTTCCCTGCGCATGGAGCTGCAGCTTCCCCCCGCGGTCCGCCTCGCCTCCGTCACCGGGCCGCGCGCCGCCGTCGAACATTACACCGGTGCCGTGTCAGCGGAACTTGCCTCCAGCGGGATCACCTTACGGACCGCCGGGCCCGCACCCGTGGTGCTCAGCGGTCCGCCGTCGCCCCGCCGTTCAGCGGAGGATGTGCGCACCCTGCTCTTCTTCCCCTACGGACAGGCTGCGGCCGTCACCCGTGTCCTGCGGGTCACCAGGGCCGCGGCCGCTGCGAAACGCTCCAGCGAGCCTTTCCAGCTCCGGCTGGACGGCATCGACGTCCTCTAGGGGCGTCCTCTAACGCCGGCCCCGGCGCCGGGCCATGATTTCGTGTGCCACATCCACCAGCTGGCGGGCCGACTCGTCCCAGGTGAACTCCCGTGCACGCGCAACGCAGCGCCGCGAAAGTTCCTCCCAGTGCCCGTTGTCCTGGAGCGTGCGCACGGCATCGGCAAACTGTTCCGGGGACTCCGGATCCACGTAGAGAGCGGCGTCCCCGCCGACCTCCCGGAAGATGGGGATGTCGCTGGCAACAACAGGGGTGCCGAGCGCCATGGCCTCCACCAGGGGAAGCCCGTAGCCTTCAGCCCGGGACAGGCTGACCAGCGCCGCAGCAGAGCGCAGGAATTCGTGATACTGCTCGTCCGTGACGCCGTTGTGGAATACCACGTGCGCCCCTGGAGGAACCAGGCGTTCCAATTCGGCGCGGCGTTGGGGCGTGATGCGGCTGAGCAGGTGGAGGGTGTACCCGGGCAGGCCCGCCATCCCCGCCACCATGGTTTCCACGTTCTTGTACGGCATGAAAGAGCCCATGTAGACGAGCGCGCGGTCTGCACCGGCGCCAGCGGGCCGCGGTCCGTGTTCCTGCTCCGGCTGGGGGGCATTGCTGATGATCCGCACCGGGCGGCGCGTCAGGCGGTACTTTGCGATCAGCGCTTCCGTGGTTGCGCTGATGGTGGCCACAGTGTCGGCGCGGTTGAGGAGGAGCCGCTGCGGCCAGTATGCCTTGTGGTACAGCCGCCACAGCAGGCGCACGGGCGCGGGGAGGAAGCCGGGCGGGGCCGGGTGTTCGTAGTAGATAAGGTCGTGGAGGGTCAGGACCAGGCCGTACTTGCGGCCCCAGGTTCCCATCGTCTGCATGGGGCACACCACCACGTCGGCGCCCAGCTTGTTGATGGTCCGCGCCACAAACAGTTCCCTGGGCGACAGCGGGCTGCCGATCAGGGTGTACGGAACGTCCGGGAGCAGGGCGAGTTGCCGGACGTCGGAGACCAGCATGGAGACGTCGGCGATTTTAGCCGTGGCGGCAATCAGGCTGGCGCCGTAGCGGCTGATGCCGTCGTGGTGGTCTGTCCGGGTAAACCGTGCGTCAATGACAATCTTCACGCGGGATGGTCCTTAAGGAAGCTGCGGATGAAAGTGGCTGCCGGTTCAGGTGTCTCGTAGTGGATCAGATGCCCGACGCCGGGAATCACCTGGAGCTCTCCATCCGGCAGCAGCGCAGCCAGGCGGTGTTGGTCGGCCAGGACGGCGATCTCGTCCTTTTCCCCCGCGATCAGCAGGACTGGCAGGGTCAGCTGGCCGGCTACTTCCGCCACATGGCTGCTGACTGATGCCGTAAACGATTCAAGGAGGCTCTCCCGGCTGGCGAAAGCGCTGAAGTAGGCGTGGTGCTGGCCGTGGATGAACCGGCGGAGGTCTTTATCGCCCGTCTTGGCCATGGTTTCACTCATTACCCGGACAATCAGCGGATTCCGCAGCAGGGCCAGTCCCACCGTCCGGGGGAGCCGGGCTGAAAGGCGGTAGTACAGGATCGCCAGCCTGGTCATCACACCCTTTGGCCCTTCCAGTGCCGGTGCCGCAATGGGGTTGATGAGGATGAGCGGATCCACGGTGCCGGGACGATCGGCCACGAAGTGCGCCGCAATGATGGAGCCGAACGAGTGTCCCAGCAGGACCGTGTCCGGGCCGAGGCCCAGGGCTGCCATGAATTGCGTGATGAACAGGCCGTAGCGCTCCACGGAATGCTCGCCCGACCGGAATGCCGCGGACTCACCAAATGCGGGCAGGTCCGGCATGATGATCCGCATCTCGGGAAGCTGGTCTGCCACCCTCAGCAGTCCGTGGTGGTCTCCGCGGAAGCCATGGATGACCAGGATGGTGCGTGTTTCGGGGCTGGCCACCAGCGGTTCGTAGGTCCAATAGGCAACCTTGCCGCCGTCGAGCTCCAGGGTGGAGGCGGACGTGCGTGCGGCCAGGTCGGCGCTGAAGTAGGCGGGCGCGGCGGATCCGGGCTGTGCTGTAGTCATGTGTCCTGCCTCAGTTAACGGTGTCCGGGTGGGACCCGGTGCGGTAACCCCGGTCCAGCCCGGCCAGCGCCGTCATGTCCCGGGCGGAGAGCTCGAAGTCGAAGATGTCCATGTTTTCCCGGATCCGCACCTCCGAGCTCGCCTTGGGGATGGCAATATTTCCCAGCTGGATATGCCAGCGGAGGATCACCTGGGCGGGGGTTTTGCCATGTTCGGAGGCGCAGGCGCGGACAACGGGGTCGGCGAGGACCTGGCCCCGCCCCAGGGGGCTCCACGCTTCGGTCCGGATACCCAGTCCATCATGCAGTGTCCGGAGTTCTGCCTGCTGCAGCCACGGATGCAGTTCTATCTGGTTGACGGCGGGGACCACTTCCGCGGTCTGCAGCAGCCGGTCAAAGTGGGCGGGCTGGAAATTGCTGACGCCGATGGCACGGACTTTTCCTTCCCGGTACAGGGTTTCCAGTGCACGGTACGTGTCCGGAAATAGGCCGCGGGCGGCGCAAGGCCAGTGGATGAGGTACATGTCAACGTAGTCAAGGCCGAGATTGACCATGGACTCATCAAAGGCACGCAGCGTGGCGTCATAGCCGTGGTCGCTGTTCCACACCTTCGTGGTGACGAAAATGTCTTCCCGGGACAGAGCCGGGAACAGCTCGCCCGAGCCGCCGCTGCCCGCGTCACCGCCCAGTTGCGAACTGATGCCCCGAGCCACACCGGTTTCGTTGCCGTACATCGCCGCCGTGTCGAAGTGGCGGTATCCGGCTGCGAGCGCAGTGGCGACGAGGCCTTCCGCGTCGGCGGCCGGGACCTTGTAGAGCCCGTATCCGAGTTGGTGGATCAGCACGCCATTGTTAAGGCTGAGCCGCGGTGAAGTTCTCATAGCCACGACTCTACCCACCAGCGGTGGCGAGACCTTCAAAATCCACCAGGCGGCGCGCGGTGGCCTCGTCCAGGATCAGGTCCGTGGCCAGGCCCGCCGCCAGGGCTCCGCGGAGCCCGTTGATCTTGGACACCCCGGACACTACACAGATCCTCCGTCGGACTTGCCGCAACTGCGCGAGTGCGGGTCCGGTGGATCGTTCGTTGAGGACGATCCCGTCGGAGGAGCCGTCGCTGCGGAAGAAGACGGTGGCTACGTCGCCCACAACATCCGAGGTTGCCAGGATGTTGAGGTCAGCCTCGTCCAGGTATCCACCGGCATACACGTGGCTGGGATAGTCGGCGTCCACGGAGCCCACGCCAAAAATTGCGATGCTCATCTTCGCCTGGAGTTCGAGGATCCGTTGCACGCTGCGTTCATTCCACATGGCAACCTTGGTGGCTGCGTGGTCAAAGAAGGCAGGCACCGGGAACTGTTCAACCCTGGCCCCGTAGGCGCTTCCAAACCGCCGCATGATGTCGCTGGCATACGTGATGCCGGTGGTGTGCATGTTGCCGGCGCCGTTCAACTGCACGATGACGCTGTCATGGGTGATCTTGCGGGTGAGGTGGCGGCTGACGGCGCTCAGGGTGGATCCCCAGGCCACTCCGATGATCGCGTTGGAATCCACCAGCGGTCCGATGGTTCGCGCTGCCTGCATCGCCACCCGGTCCAGTGTTTCCGCCTCATTGAGTATTTCCATGACCGGAACCACGTGGACATCCACGCCGTACCGCCGGCGGATCCTGCCCTCCAGTTCGGGACCCGTATCCAGCGGATTGCGGATCTGGATTTGCACCAGGCCGGATTCGCGGGCGGAGGACAGGAGGCGGGAAACCGTGGACCGGGACGTCCCCAGCTCCCGGGCTATGGCGTCCATGGTGAGGTCCTGCAGGTAATACATTTGTGCAGCCCGCAGTGCGTCAGAGTGGCGTGAGGGGTCCATCAGTCCTCCAGACTGCACGTTTGTGCATAGTGCTTGACTCCATTTTCCATTACTCCAAAGAATAGTGGTGAAACGGCGGTAAACCCATCCGGTACCGCGTCACACAAAGCCCCAAGGGAGTTGTTTTGGGACCCAAGGATTTTCACGTCCAACCTATTGCTTCAGCGGCGAAGCCAGGAGTGGAGCGCAGCGCAGTGCACCACCTCCGGCGCCGTCCACATGCCAAGGTCCTCGTGGTGGGAGGAGGTATCAACGGCGTGGGAACTTTCCGTGACCTTGCGCTGCAGGGCGTGGACGTCGCCCTCGTGGAACGCGGCGACTACTGCCAGGGGGCCAGCGGCGCCTCCTCCCACATGATCCATGGCGGCATCCGCTACCTGGAAAACGGCGAGTTCCGCCTGGTCCGGGAATCAGTGGTGGAACGTAACCGGTTGCTTCGCATCGCCCCGCACTACGTTAAGCCGCTGCAGACCACCATCCCGATCTTCAGCACCTTCTCCGGCGTCCTTGCGGCACCGCTTCGCTTCCTGACGCACAAGCAGCACGGCAAGCCGAAGGAACGGGGTGCCTTCCTCATCAAGCTCGGACTGAGCCTGTACGACTCCTTTTCCCGGGATGGCGGCGCCGTCCCGCGTCACCAGTTCCGCAGCGGCCAGCGTGCCCTTGCCGAGCTGCCCAGCCTCCGCCCCGACGTGAAATACACGGCGACCTACTTCGACGCTTCCGTGCACAACCCGGAGCGGCTTACGCTCGATGTCCTCCAGGACGGGGAGAAAGCCGGGCTGGCGGCAACCGGTGCAGGCAACGGACAGGGCAGCACGGCCCGTGCCAGCAACTACGTTTCGCTGCAGTCCGTCACCGGACAGCCCAATCCGGGCACCGGCCGGGGAAGCACCGTGCGGCTGCGGGACGAACTGACGGGGGAGGAATTCGACTTCACTGCAGACGTCATTGTGAACACCACGGGCGCCTGGGTGGACCTCACCAACGCCGCCATGGGCTCTGCCTCCACGTTCATGGGCGGCACCAAGGGCTCCCACATCGTCCTGGACCACCCTGCGCTCCTTGAAGCCTGCCGCGGCAGGGAGATCTTCTTCGAGCACACGGACGGGCGGATCGTCCTGATCTACCCCATGGGTGACCGGGTCCTTGTGGGTACCACGGATGTGGATGCGGACATGGCGGAGGACGCCGTCTGCACAGATGAGGAAATCGAGTACTTCTTCGACCTGATAGGCCACGTGTTCCCGGACATCGCCGTTACTCGTGAGCAGATCGTCTACACCTTCTCCGGAGTGCGGCCGCTGCCGCGCCACGATGCCACCCAGCCCGGCTTCGTTTCCCGCGACTACCGCATCGAGCGCCGGGAAACGGGACTGGACCGGAATGGAAAGGGCGCCGTGGTCTTGAGCCTGGTAGGCGGCAAATGGACAACCTTCCGTGCCCTCGCCGAACACATGACGAACGACGTCCTGGCTGAGATCGGGATGGAGCGCAAAGTCTCCACCGCGCAGTTGCCTATCGGCGGCGGCGCCGGGTTCCCTGCCGATGAGGCCGGTGTCCAGAAGTGGATCAAGGCCCATATGGCCGACAACCGTGACGCGGACCGTACAGCAGGGCTCCTGACCAGGTACGGGACACGTGCGGAAGCGGTCATGGAATACCTTGACGCCGGACCTGACAGGCTGCTGCACTCCACCCGCGAACTGAGCGTCCGTGAACTTGAGTTCATGGCGGCCCATGAGCAGGTGGGGCACCTGGTGGACGTCCTCATCCGCCGGACCTCCCTGGCGTTCCGGGGGCTGGTGACGGGCGAGCTGCTCAACGAAATGGCCGAAGTGCTGTCCGTTCCCTTGGGTTGGAACGCCGCAGCCCGGGCAGCGGAAATCAAGCATGCCCAGGAAGTGCTGCAGAAGTTCCACCGTGTAGAAACCCACAGCCTGGTCGCCTGAGGCCCGGCTGTCGGCCGGGGCGGCAACCCGCCCCGGCCACACGGTCCTTCAACCCGCGAAGGACCTCCATCTGAAAATAAAAGGAGTCAAAGATGTCTCTTGGAATAGTTTTCCTTTCCGAAGTATTCGGAACGGCGATGCTGACCCTTCTGGGTTGCGGCGTCGTCGCCAACGTTGCCCTGAGGGGGACAAAGGGCAACAGCGGCGGGTTCCTGATGGTCACCTGGGGATGGGGCATCGCTGTCTTCGCGGGCGTCTTCGTGGCCGCAAAGTCCGGGGCGCACCTGAATCCTGCCGTGACCTTGGGGCTGCTGATTAACGGAAAGGCCGAATACGCGCCGGATGTACCGGTGGATTTCGCTTCCACCCTGACGTACTTCGGCGGCGAGATGCTCGGCGCCTTCCTCGGCGCCGTGGTGTGCTGGCTCGCCTACAAACAGCACTTTGACGCTGAAGAGGAGGTTGCCAGCAAGCTTGCCGTCTTCTCCACCGGACCGGCCATCCGCTCCAGTTCCTGGAACCTGGTGACCGAAATCATCGGCACCTTCGTCCTGGTGTTTGTCATCCTGACGTTCGGCGGGACCCCCTCCGGCCTGGGCCCGCTGGCTGTCGCACTCCTCGTCGTCGGCATCGGCGTCTCCCTGGGCGGCCCCACCGGCTACGCCATCAACCCTGCCCGCGACCTCGGTCCACGCATTGCCCATGCCCTGCTCCCCATCAAGGGCAAGGGCTCGAGCGACTGGGGCTATTCATGGATTCCGGTGGTAGGCCCGCTGGTTGGCGGCGCCCTTGGCGGCATCGTCGCCAGGATTGCCCCCATCATCGTCACGGCCGCCTCCTGACCCCCTACCCAACCACTGCTCAACACCATTACAGACAAGGACGTCAACCATGAACCAGTACGTAATCGCCATCGACCAGGGAACCACCAGCACCCGTGCCATCGTCTTCGACCACAGCGGGAGCATCGTGTCCTCCGGGCAGATGGAGCACGAACAGATCTTCCCGCAGGCCGGCTGGGTGGAGCACGACCCGGCCGAAATCTGGAACAACACCCGGGAGGTCATTGCCTCAGCGCTGTCGAAGGCGAACCTGACACGGCACGATATCGCCGCAGTCGGCATCACCAACCAGCGTGAAACTGCGGTGGTGTGGGACAAGACCACCGGTGAGGCCGTCTACAACGCCATCGTCTGGCAGGATACCCGCACCCAGGACATCGTGGACGAGCTGGCCAAGGATGGCGGACCGGACCGCTTCAAGCAAAAAGTGGGCCTCCCGCTGGCCACGTACTTCTCCGGAACAAAGATCAAGTGGATCCTGGACAACGTGGAGGGCGCCCGCGCCAAGGCTGAGGCCGGCGACCTGGTCTTTGGCAACACCGACTCGTGGGTCCTGTGGAACCTGACCGGCGGAGTGGACGGCGGGGTTCACGTCACGGACGTCACCAACGCCTCCCGCACGCTGTTCATGGACCTGGATACCCTGCAGTGGGATGAGGAGATCCTTGGCATCTTCGGTGTTCCCCGGACGATGATGCCCGAGATTAAGTCCTCCTCGGAGGTGTACGGCACCGTGCACACCTCCCAACTCCTGCGGGAGGTTCCCGTTGCCGGGATCCTCGGGGACCAGCAGGCCGCCACGTTCGGCCAGGCGGCCTTCGAGGCAGGCGAGGCCAAGAACACGTACGGCACGGGCTGCTTCCTGATCTTCAACACCGGCGAGGAGATCGTCCACTCCAAGAACGGGCTGCTGACGACGGTGGGCTACAAACTCGGTGACGCTGCGCCGCACTACGCCCTGGAAGGTTCCATCGCTGTCACCGGCTCGCTCATCCAGTGGCTGCGTGACAACCTGGGCCTGATCAGCAGCGCACCTGAGGTGGAAACCCTGGCTGCGTCCGTGAAGGACAACGGCGGCGTGTACATCGTGCCGGCCTTCTCGGGTCTCTTCGCACCCTACTGGCGGTCCGATGCGCGCGGCGCCATCGTGGGACTGACCAGGTTCGTCAACAGGAACCACATCGCGCGTGCCGCGCTGGAGGCCACCGCCTTCCAGACGCGGGAGGTCCTGGACGCTGTGAACGCGGACTCCGGCGTTCCGCTGACCGAGCTGAAGGTCGATGGCGGCATGGTGGCCAATGATGCGCTGATGCAGTTCCAGGCGGACATCCTGGGCGTCCCCGTCATCCGGCCAAAGGTAGTGGAGACAACCGCGCTGGGTGCCGCCTACGCCGCCGGCCTTGCCGTCGGGTTCTGGAAGGACCTGGGGGAGTGCTCGGCCAACTGGTCCGAGGACAAGCGCTGGGAACCGCAGCTGGACCAGGCGGAGCAGGACCGGCAGATGCGGCTTTGGAAGAAGGCCGTCACCAAGTCCATGGACTGGGTTGACGAGGACGTGCGCTAGGCGCCCCTGCCGGCAGCGGATGGCGAAGAAGGAGGGCGGCACGGGTGCCGCCCTCCTTCTTGCGCCGGCTTCATGCCGGCCAGGAACTTCCTCTGCCTCTCAGTAGTTGAGTTCGGCCCGCGGCGTCTTGGCATAGACGCTGCGGCTGACCTCGTATCCCCTTTCGTCCAGTTCCAGGGCCTGCGCGTTGACGGCCGCGAACTTCTCGGCGTTCAATTTCCGCACTTTCACCAGATCCATGAATTCCTGGTCTTCACCGCCAACGGCAGTGACCTTTATCAGCCCGGTTCCGGGTGAGTAGAACTTCCGCTGGTGTCCGGCCTCGGGCGGTTCCAGGGGGTTGTATTCGTCGATCACCAGGACGTCGTAGTAGCACCCGGTGGGAACGCAGACTTCCTGGTTTGTCTTGAACACTGTCCCGCAGTCGAGGAAATCAACCTTGGGTGCGTAGGCCTGGACGTAGGAGGCCGTGCCCGTCTCGGGCTTTGCCTGCATGGCGATGCCCGCCTGTGCCTTGGCGAGCCCGCTGATGAAGGTGCTTGGGGCGCCCACGAACTCGCCGTTTTCGTATTCCTCAGGGTATTCGCCAAACAGCCACACATCCCCGGCACGGGTCTGGGCAAAGAAGGCCAGTTCGGACTCCACCAGTTCACCGTCAGAGTAGTCACGGTCCCACATCACACGGGTGGTCACGCCGTCGATTACCTTCGTCAGGCCGGTGACCGTATGGACCACCTTGTGCGCCTGTACGCCGTCAGCCGATGTCACGGTGCCCACCGTGGTGAACTGCATGCCCGGCTTGAGCGGGAACCACTTGTTGTCGATCCGCGGATATTCCGGGAAGGCGGACCGGTCGAAATTAATCGCGGACCCTTCGCCGCAGAGTTCTTCGGCTGCCGGCGCGGCCGCCGTTGGTGCCGAGATCACCGTCAGCGACCCGAAGGCCAGCAGCAGCGCGGACCCGTATGCTGTGAGGCGGCGTGCCAAAAGCGTCATCTCAGTGCCTTTCATACTGGTTGGAAGAGGACTACACCGCAGGGGCCGGCTGCAGTTCGGGGGTGCTGCGCCGACCGCGGCCGCCCTTGGCGAAGCGGAGGTACAGCGAGGGGACGATAAACAGGTTGACCAACGTCGACGTGACGAGCCCGCCCAGGATCACCACCGCCATCGGATGCTCAATCTCGTGGCCCGGGATGTTGCCCATGACAACGAGCGGCACCAGGGCCAGCGCGGTGGCCAGCGTGGTCATCAGGATCGGCGACAACCGCTCTGCAGCCCCCCGAAGCACCAGCTCCGGCCCGAAGGGGACGCCTTCGAACTGTTCAAGGTGCTGGCAGTGGTTGATGAGCAGGATGCCGTTGCGTGCCGCGATCCCCATCAGCGTCAGGAAGCCGACCAGGGAACCCAGGGACAGGATTCCGCCGCTGAGGTGCGCAGCGATCACCCCGCCCACAAGCGCCACCGGGAGGGTCAGGATGGCCAGGGTGGCAAGCCGCCAGCTCCTGAAAGCAGCCTGCAGGAGAAGGTAGACAACGATGAGTGCGACGATGGAGTAGAGCATCAGGCGCTGCGATGCGGCCTGCCGTTCCGCGTATTCGCCGAGGACAACGGCGCTGTAGCCGACCGGGAACTGGACTGATTTCATGCCGTCCTGCAGCTTCTCCACCACCTTGGCCAGGTCGCCTTCCTTGACGTTGGCGCTGACATCGATGCGCCTTGACCCTTCGGAACGTTCAACGACGTTGGGTGTCGGCTTGACCGAAACGGCCGCCACGTCAGCCAACCGGATCTTCTGCCCGGACGGCGTATCCAGCACGAGGTTCTCTATGCTTGTGACGCTCGTCCGGACCTCCGGCGGGCTCCAGACCTGGACGTCGTAGGCTTTGCCGTCACGGTAGATGTCGCCCACCTCTTCGCCGGCCACCATGGTGGCCGCCGCCCGGCGCACATCGCCCGGCTTCAGTCCGTAGCGGTTCGCTGCGTCCAGGTTCACCTCCACATCAATCTGCGGAATGTTGGACTGGAGCGCGACCTTGGCACCGATGGCCCCGTCAATGCCGCCGAGGATCTCCTTGATCTTGTCGGCTTCCTGGCGAAGTATCGAAAGGTCGTCGCCGTAGACGCGGACGACGACGGCATAGCCGGTCCCCGTCAGCACCTCACGGATGCGTTCCTTGAGGTAGGTCTGCACGTCCCTTTGGATACCGGGGTAGCCGGCCACTACAGACTCGACCGACTTCAGCGTGGAATCGTAGTCCACGCCCGGGTCTACGCTGATCCAGTTCTCACCAAAGTAGACACCCACCACTTCATCAGCGTTGAAGGCCTGGCCGGTGTGGGATCCGCAGTTGTTCACGCCCTGGATGGTCATGAGTTCCTTGCAGGCCAGCTGGCTGACCCGGACTTCTTCGGCGTTGGACGTACCTGGTTTGGTAAGCCAGTGCATGAGGAAATCGCGTTCCTTGAAGGAAGGGAGCAGGGATTGGCCCAGCAACGGTGCCGCCACTATGCCCACCATGCCGAAGGCGGCCAAGGCGAGGTAACCGGGAATTGGCCGCCGGACGATGGGCCGGAGGGCCTTGCTGTACCAGCGCTTGAGGACCCTGACCACGGGCGGATCCCTGTCCTCCAGCTTGGCGTTCCGGAGGAAGATGTATGCCAACGCGGGGGTCACCGTAAGGGCCACGAGCATCGACGCGAACACTGCCAACGTGTAGGCCGTGGCCAGCGGCCGGAAGAAGGCCCCCGTCAGCCCGTCCAGGAAGAAGATCGGAACCGTGGCCGCGACGATGATCAGTGTGGCATAAACGATGGGTCCCCGGACCTCCAGGGACGCGTTGACCACAACCCTCGCCGTGCTTCCCGTGCCCCCGGTTGCCCGGTGGTGCCGAAGGCGCCTGACGATGTTTTCGACGTCGATGATGGCATCGTCCACCACCACCCCGACCGCAATCACCAGCCCCGCAAGCACCATGGTGTTGACTGTGCCGCCGGTCCAATAGAGCACAAGGGCAGCCGCCACCAGCGACAAGGGGATGGCCAGCACGCTGACCAGCGCCGTCCGCCACTGGAAGAGGAAGACACTCAACACCATGATGACAAGCAGGCAGCCAAGGAGAAGGGCGACGCCCAGGTTATTGAGGGATTCCTCGATGAATGTTGCCGGCCGGAAAATCGTGGTGTCCACGGCAATTCCGGTCAGGCCGGGTTCGAGTTGCTTCATTGCCTCTTCAACGCCCCGGGTGACTTCAAGGGTGTTTCCCCACGGCAGTTTCTCCACGATCAGCATCAGGCCCGGGCCGCCGTTGATCACTGCGTCACCAATAAGCTGCTGGTGGTCCTCCACGACATTTGCCACGTCGCCCAGCTTCAGTGGTGGCTGCCCCTCCCGGTCCTCCAGCGCCACCTGGGCGAGGTCTTCCGGGGTGGTGATGGGCTGGACGTGGCGGATTCCGATGGATTGGCTGGGCGTGTCCAGGGATCCGCCGGTGCCGATCATGGCACCCGAGGAGTAATGGAGGAGCCCGGCATCCAGCGCATTGGCCGTAGAATTCATCACTGTTTCCAGGCTGACCTTGTGGGTCGCCAGCCTGGCGGGATCCGCCTGGACCTGCAGCATCTGGAGGCGTTCGCCCCAGATTGCCACGTTCGCCACACCCGGAACGCGGAGCAGATGGGCCCTGATGTTCCAGTAGGAGATCATGGACATCTCGATCAGGGACCGCGTGTCGGAGGACAGGCCGATCTTCATCACCCGGCTGGTGGAGGACAGCGGTTGCAGCATCACCGGCGGGGCTGCCCAGGTGGGCAGGGTGGGAATGACTGTCGCCATCCGTTCGGATACCAGCTGGCGTGCAGTCAGCAGATCCGTGCCGTTCTCGAATTCCATGACGATCGAGGACAACTGCGGGACTGACTTGGAGCGCATGTGGTCGAGGCCGTCTATGCCGTTGAAGGCCTCCTCCATGGGAACCGATACCAGTTCTTCAACCTCCGCGGCCGTTAGGCCAAGGCATGCTGTCTGGACCTCGACTTTTGGCGGCGCGAATTCAGGGAAGACATCCACTGAGGCGTTGCTGAGCTGGGCGCCGCCAACCATCATCAGAGCCGCCGCCAACGCGATGACGATGGATCTGAAGCGGAGGCTGGCGGCGACTATCCGGCGCATGTCATTTGCCCGTGACGAACTCTGCGCCGAACAACTCAGCGGCGGCCACGGTCACCACTTGGGAACCCACTGCGGGACCTGCGCTGGCGGTGACAACACCAGCCTCCACTTTGGTCACGGTGACGGCCTGGCGTTCAAACACCCGTGGTTCGGGGTTCCCGTAAACCCAGGTCTTCCCCTCGGCGTCGTAAAGCAGGGCAGCGTAGGGGAGGAGGATGCCTCCATCCGCCGGCTTGACGGTCTCCGTGAGCAGTTCAAGCCGTTCAATGGCCCGCTGGCTGAGCGTTATGCGTGCAATTCCCGTGGTGGCGTTCTTCTCCACCTTGGCAGGCGCTTCGGCTGCAGACTCCGCCTGCGCTGTGGATTGGGCGCAGGCCGGCAGTGAAGACAGCAGGGCGGCGCAGACGGCAGCTGCGACTGGCAGGCGCCGAAGGAGGCTTTTGCTGGTCATGATACTTTCACCTTTTCCGGCATCGACATGACTGGATGTTCTGATTCGTAGACTTCCGACCACTCTTCGGGCTCGGTGCGGGGACCGAACCACAGGGTGAGCAGCGGGAGGATGAAGAGCCCCACGAGCGTTGTGGTCACCAGGCCACCGGCCAGGATCAGCAGCATCGGCCCTATCAAGGCTTGGCCGACCGTGCCGCCCATGAAGGCGGGCGGTATCAGCACAAGCAGCGTGATGATGGCCGACTTCAGGACTGGCGACACGCGGTCCCGGGCTGCCTGCATGACCACGTCTGTGCGCGAAGCTCCGGCAGTCTCCCGCCAGATCTCGTCGACGCGTGCGGACAACAGGGCTGCGTTGCGCGCGGCGATGGCAAGGACGGCAGCAAACGCTGTCAGTGACAGCCAGGACAGCGACGCCGATCCGAACCAGGCCGCCACCGCTGCTCCGGACATCGCGGCGGGAAGGGCCAGGAAGGTGGCGACAGCCAGTTTCCAGCTCCTCACCGCTGTCTGGAGCAGAAGCAGCACAGCCAGGGCGGCAGCAACTCCGAGTCCGTGCACCAAGGTATCCGCGGCCTGGAGTTCACCATATTTCGTGGGGATCTCGGCGTGGTACTCGAGCGGGAACTCGATTTGCTGGACGGCTGCCTGGATGTCCCGCTGAATATCTTCCAAGGGGCGTCCGCTGATGTCGGCGACAATGTCGATGCGCCGCGACGTAGCATCGTGCTGGACCACGACTTCACTCGGGACCATCCGCACGTCGGCGATCTGCCCCAGTTGGATGTGGCCGCCGTTGGGGGTGTCAAGGAGCAGCTCACGGATGCTTGTCAGGTCATCCCGGACGCCAACGGCCCCCCGGATAACCACTTCGAAAACCTTCTGCTGTTCAAAGAGGTTCCCAACCACGATGCCCTGCATCAGGGTCGCAGCGGCGCGCCTTGCGTCACCGGGCTTGATACCTGCCTTTTGGGCGGCTTCGAGGTTGACCTGGACCTCCACTATCGGGGTCACGGCCGGTGCGTCGATGGTCGGGTTGTTCACCCCGTTGATCTTTTGGAGGGCCTGGCGGACCTCTTCTGCCTTTTTACGCAGCACCGGCATTTCCGTTCCAAAGACCCGGACCGCAAAGTCCGGTTCCATGCTGGAGCGTACATCTCCGATGGTTTGCTGCGAGTAGTTCATCACGTTGTGCGCGATGCCAGGGTAACCCTGGACCACTTCCCGCACGGCACGCTCGGTTTCGCCGAAGTTGGCGCCCCGGTCGATCGACACCCACAGCTCGGCGGAGCTGTTGCCTACCACCTGGTCTGCTGAAATGGCGCGTCCCAGGTGCCCGCCGACTCCGGAGACCCCCGGAAGGGCCCGAAGTTCCTCGGCGGCCTTGGCGGCAACCCGCTGGACTTCATCGTTGGAGGTCCCGGCCATGGTGTCCCACTGAACCAAAAGCGTGCGGTCAGGCATCGTGGGAACAAGTTGCCTGTTTTGCGTCAGCTGGGAACCGGCTACGATCCCCAGCATTCCCACAACCACCACCACCGCGACGGCAAGGCCTTTCCGGGGACCGATTCCGTCCAGCGCGCGGCCGTAGTAGGCCTTCGCGCGTCCTACAGCGGGAAGTTCCCTGGCCGGAGCAGTCTTCGGCGGAAGCAGGAAGTACGCCAGCACGGGCGTCACGGAGAGGCCAACTATCAGTGCGGCGGCGAGGGTCAGCGCAAGTGACCAGAACAGCGGGGTGAAGAACGAGCCGCCGACCCCGGTCAGAAAGAGCGTGGGAACGAGGACAACCACCATGATGAGCGATGCGTGGAACAGCGGAGTGCGGATTCCCTTCGCGATGAGGCTGATCCTCGACCTTGGGGAAGTTCCCGGCTTCGCCACATCCTGGCCCGAGGCCAGCCGCCGGTGGGCCTGGATGTCTTCCACAATGTCGCCCACGATTACCGATGTGCCGAGCAGAACCCCGAGCAGGATGGCGATGTTGAGTGTTGCATTCTGGGCGAACAGCACAACTGCGGCCGTCGTGACCGTCGTGGCGATGGCCACGAGCGCAATCACAGCCGCACGCCAGGAGCGGAAAAGCAGCCAGAACAGGGCTACGGCAATCAGCAGGCTGATGAGCAGGGAGAGGCCCAGGCTGTCGACGGATTCCTGGACGCCGGTTGCCGGCCGGAAGACGGACGTGTCGATCTGGATCCCGGTGAGGCCCGGCTCCATGTCCTTCAGCGCGGCTTCAACGTTGCGGGTGACTTCCAGTGTGTTGGTGCCCGGGAACTTTTCGACGACCAGCATCAGGCCTGCACCTGAGCCGGCCACGGCGTCCCCGATCAGCGGCTGGTGGCCTTCCTTGACCTGGGCGATGTCGCCCAGGAGCACCGGCGGGTCCGCTTCCTCCACGCTGACCTTTGCCAGGTCGGCCGGGGTGCGGATAGGGAGGACGTGCTGGATGCCAAGGCGCTGGTTGGGTGACTCCACGAAGCCGCCGGTACCCGGCGTGGATGCCTCCAGGAAGCTCAGCGGCGAAACCCAGACGGCGTTGCCCGTGGTCTTGACCAGCTGCTCAAGGGTTATGCCCTTGTCGCGGAGCTGCGTGGGAGTGACTTCAACTTGCAGCTGCTGTTCGCGCTGGCCCCAGATAGACACGTTTGCGACGCCCGGGATGCCTATCAGGCGCGGCTTGATCTTCCACCGGGCCAGGACGGACATGTCGATGCCCGAGAGCTCGGTGGAGTTCATCTTGATCATCATCACGCGGCTCGTGGACGACATCGGCTGCATGATCAGGGGCGGCGAGGAGACGTTGGGCAGCGCGTGGGCCTGCGTCATCCTTTCCGCCACCAGCTGGCGTGCACGCAGGACGTCCGTACCGGGCTCGAAGACGAGTTCGATGGACGACAGGCCGGGAACGGACTTGGAGCGTATCTCGTCCAGCCAGGCCACGCCATTAAGAAGGTCCGCCTCCATGGGGGCGGTGATGAGCTGTTCGACCTCAGCGGCGGAAAGCCCGAGGGCTTCGGTCTGGATCTCGACTTGTGCGGGGGCGAACTCCGGCATCGTGTCCACAGCCATATGTGGAATGTTTACTACGCCAAAAGTAATAAGGCCCGCTGCGATCGCGAGAACCAGAATCCGAAACTGCATGCTGAACCGGGTAACCCAGCCAAACATGGTTCGTCACCCGTTGGATTCTCGGCCGGGGTTAGACGAAGGGTAAGACCCGCGGCTACTTTGCTGCGGGTGTAACTGGCATGAATACATTTCAGGCTCCTACGCCGGAGACCAGTCAGTTTCCCCCTCAGACTTGGTCATTACAATGCACCTGCCCTGCCACTGTTGGCAAGGGGGGAAAGCACACAAGTTCGCAGCTGTAGGGGGTAGGGGAGGGCACGTGGTTTTGCGGGTTGCGGCAGTAGGGGGACACGTAATCCTGCGGGCCGTTCCAGTAGGGGGACTCGTACCCTCGGGGTCCTGACGGAGGCCGTCATTCCCGGCAGGCCCCCGGCGATGTTCCTTCCCGGGTGCGCTAAAGTGGTTTCATGCGTGCGATCCTTCTGCTTAGCCAGCCGCCCGGTATCCGGACCAACGGATAGCGTGCGGCAGCCCCTCCATGGTGAGGGGCTTTTGTGTGTCCGGGAGCGTCCGGTGACAGCAGGAGGATCAGGCCGTTATGGCAGCACAGATGCCGTAACAGAACAGAAGAGGGCAGCAGTGGGCGTTCAGCCGGAGACAGAGACCGGAACAGCAGCAACAGTGTCAGCGGAGGTGCCCGAGGAGGGCACCTACAGCTTCACGGCGATGGAGGCCAAATGGCCGCAGGTGTGGGAAGACCTCAAGGTCTTCACCCCTGTCGACGACGGGTCCCGGGAGCGGCGCTACGTGCTGGATATGTTCCCGTACCCTTCGGGCGACCTCCACATGGGCCATGCGGAGGCGTTCGCCATGGGTGACGTGGTGGCCCGCTATCTGCGCCAGAAAGGATTCGACGTCCTCCACCCGATCGGCTGGGACTCCTTTGGCCTTCCGGCGGAAAACGCTGCCATCAAGCGCAACGCCCACCCCAGCGAGTGGACCTACGCCAACATCGACACCCAGGCCGCGTCCTTTAAGCGGTACGCCATCTCGGCCGACTGGTCGCGCCGGCTGCATACCTCGGATCCCGAGTACTACCGCTGGACCCAGTGGCTGTTCAAGCGTTTCTACGAGCGCGGGCTGGCATACCGCAAGGACTCCCCGGTCAACTGGTGCCCCAAGGACCAAACGGTGCTGGCCAACGAACAGGTAGTCAACGGTGCCTGCGAGCGCTGCGGCACCACCGTCACCAAGAAGTCCCTCAACCAGTGGTACTTCAAGATCACCGAATACGCCGACAGGCTGCTTGACGACATGGAGCAGCTCCGCGGCCACTGGCCCGAGCGCGTCCTGGCCATGCAGAAGAACTGGATTGGCCGCTCCGAGGGCGCCCACGTCAACTTCGTGATCGAGGCCGACGGCGGCAAGCCCGCCAAGGAGGTGACTGTCTTCACCACCCGCCCCGACACCCTGTACGGCGCGACGTTCTTTGTGGTGGCCGCGGACGCGCCGCTCGCCGTCGAACTCGTCACCGGGGAGCACGCCGCGGCCCTGGACGAATACCGCGAGCAGGTCAAGGCGCTCTCCGAGATTGAACGCCAGTCCACTGAGCGGGAGAAGACCGGCGTCTTCACCGGCCGGTACGCCGTCAACCCGCTCAACGGGGAGAAGCTTCCCGTCTGGGCCGCTGACTACGTCCTGGCCGACTACGGCACCGGCGCGATCATGGCCGTGCCGGCCCACGACCAGCGCGACCTGGACTTCGCCCGCACCTTCGACCTGCCTGTCCGGGCAGTCCTGGACACGGGCGAGGAGGATCCTGCCGTTTCCGGCACGGCCACCACGGGCGAGGGCACCCTGATCAACTCGGGCGGGCTGGATGGCCTGCCCAAGGCGGAGGCCATCCCGGCCGCGATCGCCATGCTGGAACGCCAGGGCACCGGTGAGAAGTTCGTGAACTTCCGCCTGCGGGACTGGCTGCTCAGCCGCCAGCGGTTCTGGGGCACCCCGATCCCGATCATCCACTGCCCGTCCTGCGGCGAGGTTCCTGTCCCCGACGAGCAGCTGCCCGTCACGCTGCCGTCCGATTTGCGCGGTGAAGACCTGTCGCCCAAGGGCACCTCTCCGCTGGCTGCTGCCGAAGCGTGGGTCAACGTGGATTGCCCTTCCTGCCACGGCCCGGCCAAGCGGGATACCGACACCATGGACACCTTCGTGGACTCGTCGTGGTACTTCCTGCGCTTCGTTTCGCCGCACTACACGGAGGGGCCCTTCGACCCGGAGAAAATCAACGACTGGATGCCGGTGGGCCAGTACGTTGGCGGCGTTGAGCACGCGATCCTGCACCTGCTGTACGCCCGGTTCTTCACCAAGGTCATCCACGACCTCGGCATGATCGACGCCGACGAGCCGTTCAGCGCCCTGCTCAACCAGGGGCAGGTGCTCAACGGCGGCAAAGCCATGAGCAAGTCCCTCGGCAACGGTGTGGACCTCGGCGAGCAGCTGGACAAATACGGCGTGGATGCCGTCCGCCTGACCATGATCTTCGCCTCCCCGCCCGAGGACGACGTGGACTGGGCTGACGTTTCGCCCTCCGGTTCCGCCAAGTTCCTGGCGCGGGCGTGGCGCCTGGCCCAGGATGTGGCGAGCGAACCCGGCATCGACGTCACCAGCGGCGACCGCGCACTGCGCTCCGTTACGCACCGGACCATCGCCGACGCCGCCGCGCTGCTGGACGCCAACAAGTTCAACGTGGTGGTGGCCAAACTGATGGAGCTGGTCAACGCCACCCGCAAGACCATAGACGCAGCCTCCGGTGCCGGCGGCGCCGACCCCGCTGTGCGCGAGGCCGCTGAGGCCGTCGCGGTGATCCTGAGCCTGTTCGCGCCGTATACGGCTGAGGACATGTGGAACGTCCTGGGCCACCCGGCCTCCGTCGCGAATGCGGGATGGCCGGCCCATGACGCCTCCCTGCTGGTCCAGGACACCGTCACGGCAGTGGTCCAGGTCCAGGGCAAGGTCCGGGACAGGCTGGAAGTGTCCCCGAACGTCTCCGAGGACCAGCTGCGCGAACTGGCGCTTGCGTCGGAGAATGTCCAGCGGGCACTGGACGGCCGCGGCATCCGCACGGTGATTGTCCGCGCACCTAAACTGGTCAACATCGTCCCGGCCTAGCCGGACCGGGCCGCCGGAACAGCTCCGG
Source organism: Pseudarthrobacter sp. C1 (assembly GCF_034720455.1). Classification (NCBI taxonomy): domain Bacteria; kingdom Bacillati; phylum Actinomycetota; class Actinomycetes; order Micrococcales; family Micrococcaceae; genus Pseudarthrobacter; species Pseudarthrobacter sp. C1. The sequence continues at coordinate 270,297 of NZ_JAYESK010000004.1, forward strand.
CGGCCTGCAGTGACACCAGGAGGCCCCCTTGCCCGACCGCGACACCGCCGCCTGGCCCTGGCTCCGCGCACGCCTGGCGGCCATGCGCGCCAGGCAGGAGGCTGCCAGGCGGGACGATTCCGGAACACGGCCGGGCGCCGTCGTGCGTACTGCCGTGGTCACTGATTCCGCAGCTGCCTTGCCGCCGGAGTGGGTGTCCGCGCTCACGGGCGACGGCGTCCTGACGGTCATTCCGATGCCTGTGATGGTTGGGTCGGAGATCTATGGCGAGGGCGAAGACGACATCTCCGAAACCATCGCCCTGGCGTTGGCCGCCGGGACCTCCGTTAAGACCTCCCGGCCCTCGCCCGGCCAATTCGAGCAGGCCTACCGCGCTGCCCGGCAAAAGGGCTTCGAGGCGGTAGTCTCCATCCATATTTCCGGGGACCTGTCCGGGACGGCGGACGCGGCCCGGCTGGCTGCGGCGAGGGTGGACATCCCGGTGGAGGTCGTGGACTCCCGCACCGTTGGCATGGCTTTGGGCATGGCCGTCCAGGCGGCAGTGGGGGCAGCGGCCGACGGCGGTGGCGCTGCGGCCGTTGCCGCTGCCGCGGCTGGACAGGCAGGACGGACCAAGGTGTATTTCTACGTCCCGAGCCTGGAGCAGCTGCGCCGCGGGGGCCGGATCGGTGCAGCCGCCTCGCTGCTGGGGACGATGCTGGCCATCAAGCCGATCCTGGCGGTGGAGGGCGGCAGGATTGTCCTGCTTGAGAAGGTGCGGTCTGCTGCAAGGGCTGTTGCGCGCCTGGAAGAGATCGTCGCCGCCGATGCTGCCGGCCGGCCGGCATCGGCCGTCCACCTTGCCATCCACCATTTCGGCAATCCCGACGAAGCCAAAAACCTGGCTGCACGCCTGGCCTTGGCCTTGCCGGGGTGCCCGCCGGCCCAGACCAGCCCGCTTCCCGCTGTCCTCGCGGCCCATGCCGGCCTGGGGGTCCTGGCCGTGATCGTGGGGGAAGAGCTGACGGAAACGGGCAGCCGTTCGGCAGGCCTTTCCACATAACGCGTGCCTGCCCTGTTGCCGCGCCCGGACGTTTCCCTAGCGTGAAGCCATGTCACGCCGGGACGCTGGAGAAGCAGGTGGTCCGGCGCGCCATGCCAGGAATCGCCTGCAGGCCGCCCTCGGGGAGGCTCCCGCGGGGCTGCTCCGGAACGGTAACGGGCCTTTTGAGTACCGGGGACCGGCCGGGGACCCGCCGGGGGCCTCCCCGCACTCCCCACCCGCCGGTTCCCGGCAGGACCTGGATCCTGCCGCCGCCACTCCCGTGGGATCCGTGCTCCGGTGGCGGCTGGGGCCGCGCCTCGCTGTGCTGCTGGGCATCCTCTCTGTTGCGGCGGGGGCATGGTTCTGGTGGCAGGTGGCATCAGGCCGTCCGGAGATCCTGCCCCTCAGCGGCATCAGCCCCGGTGGTCCGGTGGCAGACGGCGCCCCCGCGGGGGACCAGGGGACCGGAGGTGATCCTGAAGCTGCCAGGGACGCCCGCGGCGATGAATCCCCCGGATCGGTAGTGGTCCATGTGGCAGGGGCAGTGGCAAGGCCGGGCGTGGTTCAACTGCCCGCAGGAAGCCGGGTGCACGAGGCCATCGCGGCAGCAGGAGGCGGGGCGCCGGGAGCCGACCTGAACCGCCTGAACCTTGCCCTGGCCGTGGAGGACGGCCAGAAGATCCATGTTCCGCGGGAAGGGGAGGAGGTCCCTGCAGGCGGGCCGGATGGCGCTGGCCGGGATGGCGGCAGCGGTGCAATGCCGCCGGAAGGAAAAGTCAACCTCAACACGGCGGGCGTGGAGGAGCTGGATGCCTTGCCGAAAGTGGGTCCTGTCCTTGCCCAACGAATCGTGGACTGGCGCAAGGAGCACGGGGCATTCAAGAACGTCGAGGAGTTGGACGCCGTGGACGGCGTGGGACCCAAGATGCTTGAAGCATTGCTGCCACTGGTGACGGTGTGAGGCTCTGGCGGTATGGGGAGGCCCGGTATGAGAAGGCCCGGGCGAACCGTGATCCCGATGGGTAGTGGCAGGAAGACCTCCCGGACGAGTCCCTGGAGCCGTTACGTGCAGTCCGCTGTGAAAGGACCGGCTACTCCACCCGGTCCTGGGGGCAGCCGTGAAGCAGGCGCCCGCCTTCCCGGGACCCGTGACAATCCGGCAGTCCGCTCCGGGGATGCTCCTTTCGAGCGCCGGAGGCCGGGGCTTGCAGTGCCCTTCCGGCACCGTGTCCTGGAATATTGGAGCCGGATCCTAAAGGACACCTGGGCGCGGGCAGTGAAGGACGGGGCAGGGACAATCACCGGCACCCCCGGTGAGGCCCCGCGCCGCCGCACGGATGTCCGCCTCACCCTGCCGGCAGCCGCGGTGTGGGCTGCGTCAGTCGCCGGGCTCTGGCTGGCCCCTGCAGCCCTGGCGGTCGTATGTTGCGCAGCGGTGGCCTTGGGTCTGCACCTGCTGTTCCGCACGGCCCGGCCCTCCTTGCCCGGCCTCCGCCGGCGCAGGCTACGGGCAAACCCGGCAGGGGGAACCCGTACCGGGGGAACGGGGGCATCGGGAGGCGGGGCCTGCGAAGGAGGGGCGCCGGCAGCCAAAAATACTCCGGTTCGGCGGAGTTTCCTGGCCACCAGCGCGGTGGCACTCTTCCTGGCTGCCGCCGCGGCATCGCACTCGGCCGTCGCGTCCAGCCAGAGGTCCGAGGGTCCGCTGGCGGCGGCGATTGCGTCCGGGAAGTCGGTGGTGGCCGTGGTCGAAGTGGCGGGAGCCCCGCGCGCACTGGCGGCACCCGGCCAGGCAGGACCGCCCGAGCGTTGGTCGGTGCCCGTCTGGACACGGGATGTCAGCACCGGCGGCGTCCTGCTCAGGACGCGTGCCCACCTTGTGGTCATGGGCGGCCCGGCCTGGAGAACCCTTGTGCCGGGCCAGCTGGTCCGCACCGCAGGAAAGCTCCGCCCTCCTGATCCGGGCAGGGAGGAGGCCGGCACCCTCACTGCTTCCTCCCCGCCCGGGCGGCCCAACGAATCTCCGCTACTGCAGGGATCGGCCAAGGAACTGCGGGAACGGTTTGTTGCCGCAGCTTCCTTCCTCGCCTCTGATCCGGCGGGCCTCCTTCCCGGCATGGTCACGGGAGACACCAGCGCGCTGGATGAGGGCCTGAAGAACGCCATGAAAGGTGTGGGCATGACGCACCTGACAGCTGTCAGCGGGGCCAACTGCAGCCTGGTCCTCGGTGCACTGCTGTTGGCCTGCCGCAGCCTACGCCTGCCCCGGGTGCCGGCTGCTGTGCTGGCCGGGGCCGGACTGGGCCTGTTCGTGGTGCTTGTGGGTCCCGATGCGAGCGTACTTCGGGCGGCGCTGATGGGAGGTGTTGGACTGATCTCACTGGCAGGCGGGCGGTCCGGACGCGGGCTCAGCTTCCTGAGCGTGGCCGTGATCGCGCTGCTGCTGATCGACCCGGGCCTGGGATCGAGCTTCGGGTTCCTCCTGTCCGTCCTGGCCACCCTGGGGATCATTGTCCTCGGGCGCCGCATCATCGACTGGACGCCGGTGTTCATTCCGCGTTGGGTGGCGGCCGGGGTCGCAGTCCCCTTGTCTGCGCAACTGATGTGCGGGCCGGTTACAGTGCTGCTGCAACCCGAATTCTCAACGTACTCGCTGCTGGCCAATGTCATCGCTTCACCCCTGGTGGCTCCGGTGACACTTCTGGGGACCGCAGCCGTGCCCTTGGTAATTCCGGCTCCCTGGTCCGCCACAGCCCTGATCGCCGTTGCGGGTATCTTCACCGCCGGCATTGCAGCCACGGCAAGGTTCACCTCGCAGCTCCCGGGCGCATCACTTCCGTGGCCGGAAGGCGTTGCCGGGCTGCTCACCATGCTCTTCCTGTCAGCCCTCACGTTTGGAACGCTGTGGGCGGCCTCCCGGCCCCGCAGGTTCGGCCGCTGCGTCCTGGCTTCCCATCGGCGCGTTGTAGCCCTGATCGAGGCCCTTGAACCGGGCCAAGTCGGTACCCTGGACGGCCTTGGCCGCGGGTCAGGGCCCGGGCCGAGCCGGCCCGTGGTGCCACTGACGCCCGCCGGCTTGGACCGGACGGCCGGACGTGGCAGGCTGGAATACTCCACAAGACTTTCCGGAAGGAACCCACGATGGCCGCTGCGCAGAAGCGAGCAACCCGTTCCCCGGCATCGAATGCGGCCTCCTGGCGGGACGTAAAGCCCGCTGCGGTGGTGCTGGTCAGCGGCCCGGAGGAGTACCTGGGCATCAGGGCCATGGACCACATCCGTGCCCAGGTCCGGGCAACAGCCCCGGACGTGGAGGTCAGCCGCATCAATGCGGCCGCGTACGAGCCCGGCACCCTGCTGATGCAGGTCAGCCCGTCGCTGTTCGGCGAAAGCAAGCTCATCGAGGTCGAAGCCGTCGAGGCCATGAACGACGCCTTCCTCGCTGACGCGCTTCGGTACGTAGAACATACGGAACCCGATGCCGTCCTTGTCCTGCGGCACGGCGGGGGAGTCCGTGGGAAGAAACTCCTGGACGCAATCAAGAAGGACGGCTGGCCCGTGGTGGACTGCCAGCCCCTCAAGAAAGACGCAGACAAGGTGGCCTTCGTGGCGGCCGAGTTCAAGGCCGGCGGCCGCCGTATTGAGCAGGACGCGGTGCAGGCCCTGGTCAACGCTGTCGGCGCAAACCTCTCGGAACTTGCGGCGGCGTGCAGCCAGCTCATCGCCGATGCCGGGACCACCGTGACTTCAGATATTGTGGACCGCTACTACGGTGGACGCATTGAAGCGACGGCGTTCAAGGTGGCGGACGCGGCAATGGCCGGCAACGCTCCTTTGGCCCTGTCCACGCTCCGTCATGCCCTCGCCACGGGAGCAGACCCCGTCCCGCTTGTTGCCGCGCTGGCCGCAAAACTCCGTACCGTGGCCCGCGTTGCCGGTGCGTCGGGCTCCTCTGCCCAGATTGCCGCGGAACTGGGCATGCAGCCCTGGCTGGTGGAGCAGGCGCAGCGCGACGTCCGCCGGTGGACCCCGGATGGCCTGGTCAGGTCCATCCAGGCCACGGCCGAGGCGGACGCGCAGGTCAAGGGGCTTTCGCGTGATCCTGTGTATGCAGTGGAGCATGCGGTCACGGTGATCGCCATGTCGGTCCAGGGCCGCTGACAGTTCCGTTCGGATCCGGGCCCAAGCCTGGCATCCGGGGCCGCAATTCCGGGCCTTAAAGATGTGTGGCCGGCCCCCGAGGGGACCGGCCACAACCATCAGTTCAGTTGAACTGGAAACCTTACAGTGCGTTGACCTTCTTGGAGATCGCCGACTTGCGGTTCGCTGCGTTGTTCTTGTGCAGAACACCCTTGCTGACAGCCTTGTCCAGCTTGCGGCTGGCAGCAACCAGGGCAGCAGCAGCTGCATCCTTGTCCGTGGACTCAACGGCGGTGTTGACGGCGCGGATGGCCGTCTTCAGCTCGGACTTGACTGCGTTGTTGCGCAGGCGTGCCTTCTCGTTGGTGAGGATGCGCTTCTTCTGGGACTTGATATTCGCCACGTGTGAACTCTCTTTTTAATGCGGAAATGGTCTAGAGGGCTTTCAGATTGGCCATTGACTGAGCGGCGTGGGGATACCTATGGCGGCCAACCATCAGTGGCCGTCGACCTGCACGGACACACAGCTATAAAGAATAGCAGGTCAGCGGCAGGGCTGGCCATTTCGGTGTTTACGTCCAGCCGTGTCGGCTGCGCAGTCCGGCCGCCACGGTGTCGAAGCGCGCACGGTCCAGGACAGCACCTTCGCGCCGGATGGCGTCCGGCCGAAGCTGCACGATCCTGTCCAGCCGGGCTTCGCTGGCCCGGCCCTGCCTGTCCCAGGCGCCGGCGCCCAGGTCCACATAGTCCTGTGACACGGCCGATTCGGGGACACGGTCCCTGCTCGTGAGCATGACTCCCAACAGGTAACTGCCGCTGCGGCCCACCAAAAGCACGGGGCGGTCTTTTCCCCGGCTGTGGTCCTCTTCGTAGGGCACCCACGCCCACACCACCTCGCCCGGATCCGGTTCACCATCGGGCCTCGGTGCGTAGCGGACGCTGGACCGGCCCTGGAAGTCCCCGGGATATACATCGCCATCCACATCGCCGCCGCGGGCAGCGGCCGGCAGGCGGGCGTTGCCGGGCACAGGCGCCGCCCGGCCGGGGGAGGAGTCGGGGCCAGGCGCCGGGGGCGTCCTGGCTGCGTTGCGCAGTGCCCGGAGGCCTGTCCTGACGGCATCCTGCAGGGAGCGGAGATTGAGAACCATCCAGCAACCCTATAACCGCACCCGGTACGGGAGAGTGAAGGCAGGAACTCCGCTCAGGATGCGGTGGCGCGGGCCCTGACGTGGGACACTGGAGGTTGAAAATGTGCGGTCGGGCCGCAGCGTGCCATCGGCGCGTCCTGCCTGGTTGCCCAAAGCCATCAGTGAATGCCAACAGTAAGGACCCTGCGTGTCTCCCATGGCCCGCACCGCCCCGGTGCCCGCCGCGACAGATCCGGCCATCATTCGGAATTTCTGCATCATCGCGCACATTGACCACGGTAAGTCCACCCTGGCCGACCGGATGCTGCAGTTCACCGGAGTGGTCCAGTCCCGCGACATGAAGGCCCAGTACCTGGACCGGATGGACATCGAACGCGAGCGCGGCATCACCATCAAGTCCCAGGCTGTCCGCATGCCGTGGGAGCTGGATGGCGTCAGCTACGCGCTGAACATGATCGACACGCCCGGACACGTTGACTTCACCTACGAGGTCTCCCGCTCCCTCGCGGCCTGCGAGGGAGCAATCCTCCTGGTGGACGCGGCACAGGGCATCGAAGCCCAGACCCTCGCCAACCTGTACCTGGCAATGGAAAACAACCTGACCATCATCCCGGTCCTGAACAAGATCGATCTTCCTGCGGCACAGCCCGAGAAGTACGCGGCTGAACTTGCCAGCCTGATCGGCGGCGAACCGGAGGACGTGCTGCGGGTATCGGGAAAAACCGGCATGGGCGTTGAAGCGCTGCTGGACAAAATTGTTCGCGACCTCCCGGCTCCCCAGGGTGACGCCAATGCCCCGGCCCGCGCAATGATCTTCGACTCCGTCTACGACACCTACCGCGGCGTGGTCACCTATGTCCGTGTGGTGGATGGCATGCTGCACCCCCGCGAGCGCATCCAGATGATGTCCACGCGGGCCACGCATGAACTCCTCGAGATTGGCGTGAGCTCCCCGGAGCCGACGCCCTCGAAGGGCCTGGGCGTCGGCGAGGTGGGGTACCTCATCACCGGAGTGAAGGACGTCCGCCTGTCCAAGGTCGGCGATACCGTCACCAACCTCGCCAAGCCGGCCGCTGAATCCCTGCCCGGCTACGCCGATGCCAAACCGATGGTGTTTTCCGGTCTGTATCCGCTGGACGGCACGGACTATCCGGTGCTGCGCGATGCACTGGAGAAGCTGATGCTCAACGATGCCGCCCTGGTCTACGAGCCGGAGACCTCCGCGGCGCTGGGCTTCGGGTTCCGGGTGGGCTTCCTGGGACTGCTCCACCTTGAAATCACCCGCGAGCGGCTGGAACGCGAATACAACCTGGACCTGATTTCCACGGCCCCCAACGTGGAATACGAGGTGACGCTGGAGGACAAGAAAGTGGTCCACGTGACCAACCCCAGCGAATACCCCTCCGGCAAGATCTCCGAGGTCCGCGAGCCCATGGTGGCGGCCACCATCCTGGCACCGAACGAATTCGTCGGTGCCATCATGGAGCTGTGCCAGAGCCGCCGCGGCGTCATGGGAGGAATGGATTACCTCTCGGAGGACCGGGTGGAAATCCGCTACCGCCTGCCGCTCGCCGAGATCGTGTTCGATTTCTTCGACATCCTCAAGTCCAAGACCCGCGGCTACGGCTCGCTCGACTGGAAGGCCGACGGCGACCAGGTGGCGGACCTCGTCAAGGTCGACATCATGCTCCAGGGCGAACAGGTGGATGCCTTCTCCGCCATCACGCACCGCGACAAGGCCTACGCCTACGGCGTCATGATGACCACCAAGCTGCGCGAACTCATTCCCCGCCAGCAGTTCGAGGTGCCCATCCAGGCGGCCATCGGCTCCAGGATCATCGCCCGGGAAAGCATCCGCGCCATCCGCAAGGACGTCCTGGCCAAGTGCTACGGCGGCGACATCTCCCGTAAGCGCAAACTGCTGGAGAAGCAGAAGGAAGGCAAGAAGCGCATGAAGATGGTGGGCCGCGTTGAGGTCCCCCAGGAAGCCTTCATCGCCGCGCTCACCACGGACGAGTCCAAGGACAAGGCCAAGAAATAGTGGTCACAGCGGCCGGCGCCACCGGAGGCCCCTGCAATGCCTAGCACTCTTCCCCTCGGCGACCCGGCGCCGTCGGACGGTCTCCTGCCTCCCCAGGCAGCTGACGGTGCGGCGGGCCGGGCGTTCGGGCTTTACGTACACATTCCGTTCTGTGCCGTCCGCTGCGGCTACTGCGACTTCAACACCTATACCGCCACGGAGCTCGGCGGCGGGGCCTCGCAGGACGCCTATGCCGCCACGGCCGCCTCCGAAGTGTCCCTGGCAGCCAGGGTCCTGGCGGAATCAGGGCTTCCTGCGCGCCCGCTCAGCACGGTGTTTTTCGGCGGCGGCACACCCACCCTGCTTCCCGCCGAGGACCTCGCCCTGATACTGCGCCGCGCCATCGGACAGTGGGGAATCGAGGCCGGCGCCGAAGTCACCACGGAGGCGAACCCGGACTCCGTCACGCCTGAATCCCTTGCCATCCTGAAGGAAGCCGGCTTCACCCGCATCTCCTTCGGGATGCAGTCTGCAGTGCCCCATGTCCTCAAAGTGCTTGACCGGACCCACACCCCCAGCCGGGTCCCGCAGGTTGTGCAATGGGCCCGGGACGCGGGACTGGCTGTGAGCCTGGACCTCATCTACGGCACGCCGGGGGAGTCCCTGGACGACTGGCGCTACTCCCTGGAGACGGCACTGTCCTACCGGCCGGACCACATCAGCGCCTATGCGCTGATCATCGAAGAGGGAACCAAGCTCGCCGCCCAGATCCGCCGGGGCGAGGTTCCAGGAATCGACGACGACGACCACGCCGACAAGTACGAACTCGCCGACGTCCTCATCACCAAAGCCGGCCTGGGCTGGTACGAGGTCAGCAACTGGGCCCGCACGCCGGAGCAGGCCTGCCGCCACAACCTCGCCTACTGGCGGGGCGACGACTGGTGGGGGATCGGCCCCGGCGCCCATTCGCATGTGGGCGGCGTGCGGTGGTGGAACGTCAAACACCCCACGGCCTACGCCGGACGCCTCGCACAGGGAGTGTCACCGGCGGCCGGCAGGGAAACCCTGGACCAGGAGACCCGGAACGTCGAACGTGTGATGCTCGAGGCCCGTCTCCAGTCCGGCCTCGAAGTATCGTCGCTGGGCCAAGAAGGACGCCATGAGGTTGCGGGGCTGATCGCGGACGGCCTCGTGGATCCTGCTGCCGCGTTCAGGGGCAGGCTGGTCCTGACCCTCAAGGGCAGGCTGCTGGCAGACGCGGTGGTCCGCCGGGTCCTGCCGGACTGAACGGCACAAGGCAACGTGGGCCCGCGCCCGCCAGGGAACCCCGCGGGCGTGGACCCGTGCAGCCGCTACTTGATCCAGCGCAGGTTGTACTGGTAACGGTGCGGCTGGCCACGGTTGACATGGATGCCGGCCGCCACCGAGAAGCAGGTGAGCGCAATCCAGATGAGGGTGGCGATGACGGCAAAGATGTTGCCGATCACGGGGACGAAGACCACCAGGATGTTCGCCAGCAGGGCAGCAATGGTGGGCGGCAGGCTGAAATTCAGGGCTTCCTTGGATTCCTGTGCCGTGAAGGGCCCGCGGTCCCGGAAGATCAGGTAGATCAGCAGCGACGGAACGCAGCCCAGGATGCCCCCGAAGTGCGCCATGGTGGCCCATTGCCGGTCTTCGCTGGCTGTCAGGGGCAGCGCATTCGCGGGAACGCCGTGGTACTCCGAACGGCCCTGGCCGCCCGGGCTATCCCTGTGATCACGTGCGTTTTCTGCCACAGTCTGTTCCTTCTGAAGTGCAATGGTGCCGGCTAAGAAAGCTTATTGGGTGCGGCGGCCTGCAATGTTGCAGGATCCGCAGTACCAAGAATACTTGGTACCGGCCCCATACCTGCCCCGGGATGCGCGGGCCGGGGCAGAACCGTCCTTCAGGGCACGGTGAGGAAGTCGATGACTTCTTCGACCCTCCCCAGCAGCGAGGCTTCCAGGTCGGCGTACGTTCGGACGGCGCCGAGCAGTTTCTGCCAGCCAAGCCCGACGTCCTCCTTTGTGGCATGGGGCCAGCCGAACGCTGCGAGGATGCCGGTCTTCCAATCCTGCCCGCGCGGCACTACCGGCCACTGCTCAATGCCCAGGACCGCGGGCCGGATGGCCTGCCACACGTCCACGTAAGGGTGACCCACAATCAGGACGTTCCCTGCAGCTCCCGGCGAGGCCATGACGGCGTCCGCAATGCGGGATTCCTTGGAATCCGGCACCAGGTGGTCCACCAGGACGCCGAGGCGCCTGCCCGGTCCGGGCCTGAACGCTGCGACGGCCCCCGCCAGGTCATCAATGCCGTGCAGGGGTTCGACGACGATGCCCTCCACGCGCAGGTCGTCTCCCCAGACCTTTTCCACCAGTTCGGCGTCGTGCTTTCCCTCCACCCAGATCCGGCTGGCCTTGGCCACCTGTGCCCGCTGGCCGGCGACGCGGACGGACCCGGAGGCGGTCCGGCCGGCGACGGCGCCGGCGGCCTGCCGCGGGGCCGGGGGCAGGAGCTTGATGGCCCGGCCTTCGAGGAGGAATCCGAAACCAAGCCGGAAGGACCGGGATTTACCGCGCCGGTCCTCCAGGGCAACCACGTGCATGCCGCCGGATTTTTCCACCCGGGTCACGGCGCCCACCCAGCCGGACTGGACGTCCTCAAGGACCATTCCCCGTTCAACGGGAACCTCGGGCAGTTCAGTCTTTGCGGGAGCGGACAAGTCGCGTGGGCCCCAGTTCTGGTACTGCATGGTTTCACTCCGCCTAGCGTTCGGTCACAGGTCCGGATTTCGCCCGGAGCGGTACCAATGCTAGCAACGGCGGGAGTCATAATAGACTGTTAGCACTGAGGCATGTCGAGTGCTAACCCTTGAGGTGGCACAGCGCGGGCGGCGCGGCCGCCCCGAACCCTGGATGGAGGTGGAGTGTGAGCGAGCCACGCAAACTTGAAGTGCTGCGTGCAATCGTGGAGGACTACGTCCACTCCCGGGAACCCGTCGGGTCCAAGGCCCTGGTGGAGCGGCACCATCTCGGTGTGTCCAGCGCAACGATCAGGAACGATATGGCCGCCCTGGAGGAAGAGGGCCTGATCACCGCTCCGCACACCAGCGCCGGACGTATCCCCACTGACAAGGGTTACCGGCTGTTCGTGGACCAGATCTCGGCGGTCAAACCGCTGTCCCAGGCCGAGCGCAGGGCCATCCAGTCGCTGCTGGAAGGATCTGACGACCTCGACGACGTCCTTGACCGCACGGTCCGCCTGCTGTCGCAGCTGACCAACCAGGTTGCCGTGGTCCAGTATCCGCACCTGAGCCGGGCACTGGTCCGCCATATCGAGTTCGTCCTCCTCGCGCCGCGCAAGGTGCTGGTGGTGCTGATCGCCAACAGCGGCAAAGTGGAACAGCGCGTTATCGACGTCGGCCAGGACCTGGGGGACGACGCCCTCGCCACCCTGCGGGCACGGTTCCTTGGCTCCCTTGCCGGCACTCCGCTGAACCAGCTCGCCCAGTCCCTGCCGGCAGTGGTGGCCACAGCCGGCCCGGGGCAAAGGCAGGCCGCCCATGCCCTCGCCGTCGGCCTCGAAGGCCTGGCCCAGAGCAGCAGGGAAGACCGCATGGTCATGGCGGGCACCGCCAACCTTGCGCGTTCCAACGTGGACTTTCCGCTCAGCATCGGACCGGTCCTGGAAGCACTCGAGGAACAGGTGGTCATGCTCCGCCTGCTGAGCGAAATGGCGCAGGACCACCGCGGGGTGGCTGTCAGCATCGGCCGCGAGAATCCCTACGACGGCCTTGCCGAGGCGTCCGTCGTTGCCACGGGGTACGGTCCGGACCACATTGCGAAAATTGGTGTCCTGGGACCAACCCGGATGGACTATCCCACCACCATGGCCGCAGTCAGGGCCGTTGCCCGCTACCTTTCGCGGATCCTGGGACCCTGACGTTTTCCCGTTCCCGGGCATGCAGATCATTTCCCGCAGTCCAACTGCAGGCAGTACAACAAGGAAGAGATACGAACTTTGAGCAGCCACTACGACGTCCTTGGAGTCTCACCGGAGGCCACGGGAGAAGAGATCAAGAAGGCCTACCGCAAGCTGGCGCGCACGCTCCACCCGGACGTCAACCCGGGTGAGGACGCGTCGGACCGCTTCAAGGCCGTGACCCACGCCTACGAGGTTCTTTCGGACCCGCAGAAGCGCCGCGTCTACGACACCACCGGCAACGAGAACGGCACGGACAACGGCTTCGGCGGAGGCAGCTACGCCGGCCAGGGATTCGCGTTCCAGGACATCTTCGACACCTTCTTCGGGGCCGGCGGAACAACGGGCCCGGCTTCCCGCGTCAGGCGCGGCCAGGACGCACTCATCAGTGTCCGCATCGAACTCCGCGACGCTGTCTTCGGCGTCAACAAGAAGCTGGAAGTGGACACGGCCGTCACGTGCCCCACCTGCGAAGGTTCGTGCTGCCGGCCGGGAACCCATCCGGAACGCTGCGACATCTGCGGCGGCAGCGGCCAGGTCCAGCGTGCCGTGCGCTCCATCCTGGGACAGGTCATGACCGCCGCCCCGTGCGGTACGTGCGAGGGCTTCGGCACCGTCATCAAGGACCCCTGCAATGAGTGCAGCGGCCAGGGACGCATCCGCAGCCGCCGTTCGCTGACCATCAAGGTTCCCGCCGGCGTAGCCACCGGAACCCGCATCCAGCTTTCCGGCCAAGGCGAAGCAGGTCCCGCCGGCGGTCCCGCCGGCGACCTCTACGTCGAGATCCGCGTGAACAACGACGCCACCTATGTCCGGGACAACGACGACCTCCACGCAACCCTGCACCTTCCCATGACCGCTGCAGCCCTGGGCACCGAGGTGAGCCTGGAAACGTTCGACGGACCGCAGGAGATCGACGTCAAGCCGGGCACCCAGTCCGGCGAGATCATCACCCTTCGCGGACTTGGCGTGACCCACCTTCGCGGGTACGGGCGCGGCGACCTGAAAGTGCACCTCCAGGTCGAGACTCCCGCCAAGCTGGACGCCGCGCAGGAGGACCTCCTGCGTCAGCTTGCCAAGATGCGAGGTGAACAGATCACCGAGGGCAAGCTTGCGGCCAGCGGGGGCATGTTCGCCAAGCTCCGGGACCGGCTCGGTAACCTGTAGCGGTGAGCAACCCGGTCTTTTTCACTCCTCCCGGTTCCCTTGACCAGCTGGTGGCGGGGGAAGTCTTTGTCCTGGAGGGGCCCGAGGCGCGGCACGCCGTCACGGTGAAGCGGCTTGCCCCGGGCGAGCCCGTTGACATCGTGGACGGCGCCGGGACGCGCATGAGCGGAAAGGTGCTTGCGGCGTCCCCCTCCGGGCTGGATGTTGAGTGCTCCTCCGTGGCCGTTGAGCCGCAGCCGGTAACAAGGCTGGTGCTGGTACAGGCGCTGGCGAAGGGCGACCGCGACGAACTTGCCATTGAGACGGCAACTGAACTCGGGATCGACGCCGTCATACCCTGGCAGTCCGAACGGTCCATCGTCCGCTGGAAAGGCGACCGGGCCGCGAAGGCCCACGCCAAATGGCAGTCCGTGGTCACGGCAGCCGCCAAGCAGGCGCGCCGCGCCTGGGTTCCCGAGGTGCGGCCCGTCGTCGACACCGCCGCGCTGGCCGGCCTCGTGGAGGCCGCAGGGCTTGCCGTCATCCTGCACGAGGACGCGGTTAGGCCCTTGCGGACAGTGCTGGAAGCGTGGCAGCGCGGCGGAACCCCAACGGAACCCCGCGAAGTCTTCCTGATCGTTGGGCCGGAAGGCGGCATCAGTCCCCGGGAAGTAACCCGGCTCTGCGGCAAGGGTGCTGTCACGGCCCTGCTGGGGCACCATGTGCTGCGCTCATCCACCGCCGGCCCCGCCGCCGTCGTGCTTGCCAGCGACGTCCTGGGCCGCTGGGCGGCGCATGCTGCCGAGCCTGCCGGTTGAGCAGGCCGCCGAAGCTGCAGCGTGCGGGCTAGCGGACTTTGAAAGCCCGCGAGTCCTCGTTCTGGTCCGGCTGCCCGTCGGCGCCGGCCTGGGCCACGCGCAACTCGTAGTCGCCGGAAGGCAGCGTGAGGGCAAGCGTGAAGATCCCTCCCTGTCCGGGCTGGGCGGAGGCCGTTGTTTCTCCGGTGAGGAACGGTACCTTGTTGCCGTCCTGCTCCGCCCGCTGGATCTGCCAGCGCAGCTTGCTGCCGGCCAGGGTGCTGCGGCCGGTGATCTTCACGCTTCCGTCGGCAATTTCCACATTTTCCTGCGGATCGATGATCCAGACGGGCGCCACCATGCCCGCGCCCCTCGTCATGAGGTCACCCAGCTGGATGTGGTCGAAAGCAACGTAGTCCGTGTGCCCGTCCACCAGGATCCGCACCCGGATCTGCTGCCCGGAGTCAATGAGCCCGGAGCTGGCCGCAGCGGCCGTGGCCGTATAAACAAGCTGCTGGACGGCACGGGCCGCCATGTCAGCGTCGAGGTTGCTGTTGAACGCGTCCTCGGACACGTCCACCGTAATAACGTCCTTGCCGGAAATCGAGGTGGCGAGCTTGCTGGGATTCTGCCACGGGGTGAAGAAGTCCGGATCAAGCGGCTTATCCTTCATCATCGCCCGCAGGGCACGCGTCACGGGGTTTTCCTGCTCCGGCACGTCCCGGAACTCCCGGTAAAGGAACACGCTGCTGCCGGTGCGGCCAATCCAGTACACCGGCGCCTTGTTGGAGGACTGCGTGGTTTCAAGGGGGGCGCTGGTGGATGGTGCGGTGCCGGTGGCGGCAGGCCCGGAGTTCAGGAGGCCGGTAGGTGCAGGATTGGGCTCGGCCAGGCACCCCGCCAGGAGCGGGCCCACTGCCAGAACCACTGCGAGGACCGCAGGGCGCGCACGGCCCCAGCGTCGTCCTGCCCTCAGGGGCGCAGCTGATGCCGGCACGTTTGGTTGCCTGTCCTTTCGCAACTGGGCCGCTTCCGGGCGGCGGTAGTCCAGCAATGAAGCTGGATTTCCAGCATGGCACAGGGCGCTGGACCGTACGGCCCTGCCATGGTCCCCGGGGCCAACTGCAACGGGAACGATATGAGGCCGATATGAAGTTGATACCTAATGACGCAGCCTCCGCGCCTGAAGGCCGCCTTGCCCTGGTCCGTGGCTGGTTCCCTCATCCGGTGTTGACGCCGTACTGGCGTAAGATGGAGGGACCGCTTGGGCAAGGCGCGCCGGATGCGGTGGCCGGCCCTGCGGTGGACATTATTTTCGTACTTTGAGGGGATCACGGGCCTGCGGGCCGTCACCATGACTGAATCAGCGAATGGAAAGCGCCGGCTCAACACAGGCGAAGGCGCTGCGGGGGAGTTTCCCCATTCCCTGCCCGGCAGCCGTACCGAGGTTGTACTTTTCGACAACTCCGACCAGATGGTCCAGTCCTTGGGCAGCCACGATGAGGCTTTGCGCTTCATCGAGGAACAGTTCCCGCACGTCAATTTCCACGTCCGCGGAAATGAACTTTCCATCACTGGTCCTGCCAGCGACGTGCCCCGCATCATGCGGCTCCTCCACGAGGTCCGCGGCCTGGTGGCCCGCGGCACGGTTATCAGTCCCGCTGTCCTTCAGCAGCTCGTGGCCCTCCTGCGTACCCAGTCGCTGCAGAACCCCGTGGATGTTCTGACCCACGACATCCTTTCCAGCCGCGGGAGGACAATCCGTCCCAAGACGCTGAACCAGAAGACCTACGTCGACGCCATCGACAACAACACGGTGATCTTTGGCATTGGCCCGGCCGGAACAGGGAAGACCTACCTGGCCATGGCAAAGGCTGTGCAGGCGCTTCAGCAAAAAGAGGTCAGCCGGATTATCCTGACGCGCCCGGCAGTTGAAGCCGGGGAACGGCTGGGATTCCTGCCCGGAACCCTGAGCGACAAGATTGATCCCTACCTGCGCCCCCTCTACGACGCGCTGCACGACATGATGGACCCGGAGTCCATTCCCAGGCTGATGGCGGCGGGCACCATCGAAGTGGCTCCGCTGGCCTACATGCGCGGACGCACGCTCAATGACGCCTTCATCATCCTTGACGAGGCGCAGAACACCACGCCCGAGCAGATGAAGATGTTCCTGACCCGGCTGGGCTTTGGCTCCAAGATGGTGGTCACCGGCGACGTCACCCAGGTTGACCTGCCCTTCGGCACCCGCTCCGGGCTCCGTATTGTGGCGGAGATCCTGCAGGGTATCGAAGGCGTCAGTTTCTCGGTGCTGGACGCCGCAGACGTTGTCCGGCACCGCCTGGTGGGGGATATTGTCAACGCCTACAGCATCTGGGATGAGGCACAGCGCAGCCGGGTAAAGCATTCGACCGGCGCCGGCAAGCGGGGGGAACACGCATGAGCATCGAGGTCAACAACGAGTCCGGTGTCCAGGTGGACGAAGCTGAACTCGTTGCTTTGTCCCGGTACATCTTCGAACAGCTCTACATCCATCCGCAGGCTGAACTGTCCATCCTCCTGGTGGATGAGCCTGCAATGGAGAAGCTTCACATCGAACTGATGGACGAGCCAGGTTCCACGGATGTTTTGTCCGTGCCCATGGACGAGCTGACCCCGGGTACGCCTGACCGGCCCACGCCCCAGGGAATGCTGGGCGACATTGCCATTTGCCCCCAGGTGGCCCGGGTGCAGGCCAAAAACGCCGGCCACCCCCTCCAGGACGAGATGTTGCTGCTGACCACCCACGGCATCCTGCATCTGCTGGGATACGACCACGCCGAACCCGAGGAAAAGGCCGAGATGTTCGGGCTCCAGCGTGAGCTGCTGTCCGGCTTCACGGGCAAAGAAGCGCCTGCCGAGACCACCCAGTGACGCCCCTGCTCCTCGTGGCAATGGCCCTGGTCTTCCTGGCCGTTGCGGCGGTGCTGACCGCGGCGGAGGCCGCGTTCAACTTCATCCCGCGCCATGATGCCGAGGAAGCCCTGGTCAAGAGCCGCGGCACCGCCCTGCGGCGCATCCTCGGCCAGCCCGTGGCGCACATCCGCGCCCTGAGGTTCTGGCGCATCTGGTTCGAAATGGCGTCCGCCGTTGCCGTGTCCGTCCTGCTCTACAGCCTGCTCAGCAACGTTTGGCTTGCGGGCCTTGCAGCAACCGGGATTATGGCCCTGCTGGGCTTTGTCATTGTTGGTGTCTCCCCGCGGCAACTCGGACGGCTGCACGCAGCCGCTGTTGTCCGCTTCACCGCGCCGACGATCCGTTTCCTCACCTGGGTGCTGGGGCCCATCCCGGGCTGGCTGGTGAGGCTTGGAAGCACGGCGGCCCCCGGGGCCCCCGGCGGCGACGAGGCGTTCTTCAGCGAGCAGGAATTCCGTGAACTCGTGGAGCGCGCCAGCGAGTCGGACATGATCGAGGACACCGAGGCTGAGATGATCCAGTCCGTCTTCGACTTCGGTGACACCCTTGTCCGCGCCGTCATGGTGCCCCGGACCGACATCCTCACCATCGAAGCGGGGTCAAGCCTGCGCCAGGCCATGTCGCTTTTCCTTCGTTCCGGCTATTCCAGGATTCCGGTGATCGGCGACAGTACCGACCAGATCCTGGGCATCATCTACCTGAAGGATGTTGCCGCCGTCATCCATGAGCTGGCGCCCAACGAGGAGCCGCCGCTGGTGGAATCGCTCGCCCGCGACGTTCGCTACGTACCGGAGTCGAAACCTGTCAGCGACCTGCTCCGGGAGCTGCAGAAAGAGTCCACGCACGTGGCCATCGTGATCGACGAATACGGCGGAACGGCCGGCCTGGTCACCCTCGAGGACCTTATCGAGGAAATCGTGGGCGAAATCGTGGACGAGTACGACACCGAAAGCGCGGAGGCCGTGGAGCTGGGGGACGGTTCGTACCGGGTCAGCGCGCGGATGGGGATTGACGACCTCGGCGAGCTCTTCGGCATTGAGCTTGACGACGACGAAGTGGACACCGTCGGCGGCCTGCTCGCCAAGGCCCTGGGCCGCGTTCCCATTGTGGGGAGCTCCGTGGAAGTGCACGGTGTGTCCCTGCGGGCCGACCGGCTTGAAGGCCGCCGAAACCGCGTCAGCCACATTATTGCGGCACCGTTGGCAAAAGAAGACACTGACCTTGAAGATCTCTTCGACGAGGCGGAAGCAACCCAGCAGGGAGTTTCACGTGAGCAAGAAAAATAAGGCCGAAGGCCAGGACGATTTCGGCGGTTTCCACGCAGGATTTGCGATCCTGGTGGGACGGCCCAACGCGGGCAAGTCCACTTTGACGAACGCGCTGGTGGGCAAGAAGGTGGCCATTACGTCCGCCAAACCGCAGACCACCCGCCACACCATCCGCGGCATCGTTCACCGCGAGGACGCACAACTCATCCTCGTGGATACGCCGGGCCTCCATCGCCCGCGGACGCTCCTTGGCAAGCGCCTTAATGATCTCGTGGCGGATACGCTGGCCGAAGTTGATGCGATTGGGTTCTGCCTGCCGGCCAACGAAAAGATCGGCCCCGGAGACAAATTCATTGCCGCCCAGCTCGCGGCGGTTGGCCGCAAGCCCGTGATCGCCATCGTCACCAAAGCCGACCTCGTGGACCGCCAGGCCCTGACGGAACAGCTCCTGGCCGTCGCAGCCCTCGGCAGGGAAGTGATGGGGGAGGACGGCTGGAAGGACATCGTTCCCGTTTCTGCCACCGACGGCTTCCAGGTGGGCACCGTTGCTGACGTCCTGATCAGCCACATGCCGCCGTCGCCCCCGCTGTACCCCGACGGTGAACTGACGGACGAACCTGAGGCCGTCATGGTCGCAGAACTGATCCGCGAGGCGGCGCTGGAAGGTGTCCGCGATGAACTTCCGCACTCGCTCGCTGTGGTTGTGGAGGAAATCGTTCCCCGCGAAGACCGGCCCGAAGACAGCCCGCTGCTGGACGTGCGGGTCAATCTCTACGTTGAGCGTCCCTCGCAGAAGGCGATCATCATCGGCAAGGGCGGCAGCCGGCTGCGTGAAGTGGGCACCAATGCACGCAAGGGCATCGAGGCGCTCCTGGGCACGCGGATCTATCTCGACCTTCACGTGAAGGTGGCGAAGGACTGGCAGCGGGACCCGAAACAGCTGGTCAAGCTGGGTTTCTGAGCCGTTTCGGCTCCGCCGGCGCAGGCCGCCCGGCATTTTCCCAGCCCGGGCCACTAAAATGGGCCGGATTTGGTTTTTAGAGGAAGGTTCACCACGTGGGGCTAGGCCGCGACAGACGCGACAACGGACTCGATGGTCCCGCCGGAGCGGGACCCGTATCCCGCCACGCCGACGGCGGTACCGTCGGTGCAGCCCGCCATCTTGGGCGCATAAGCGGAATGCCGGTGTGGCTGAAGGTGGTCACGGCCATCCTGTCAGTGGCTATTGTGGGCGGCCTCGCCTTCGCAGGCTTCTGGTTTCTGCGCCTGCAGGGCAACATTTCCAAAGCGCCCCTGAACGCCGGTGGCGGCAGCAACGAATCCGTGAGCGACGCCACCGGACGGATGCAGATCCTCATCCTCGGTTCCGATACCCGTGACGGGAAGAACTCCGAATACGGTACCGCGGATGACTCCAACGGATACGGCAAGTCCGATGTCATGATGCTGATGGACATCTCCGAGGACAACAAGCGCGTCAGCGTCATCAGCTTCCCGCGGGACCTGCTGGTTGACATCCCGCAGTGCAAGGACCCGAAAACCAACCAGGTCTATCCTGCCCGCAGCGGTGTGATGATCAATGAAGCCATGGCTGAAGCAGGCATTGGCTGCGCCGTGGACACCGTCAACAAACTCACCGGCCTGGAAGTGGACCACTTCATGATGGCTGACTTCAATGCCGTGAAGGAACTGTCCAACGCGGTCGGGGGTGTGGAGGTGTGCATCAGTGACGCCGTCTACGATCCTGACTCACGCCTCCGGCTGCCGGCCGGCACCTCGGCTGTCCAGGGTGAGATGGCCCTCGCGTTCCTGCGCACCCGGCATGCCTTTGCCGACGGCGGCGACCTGGGCCGGATCAAGGCCCAGCAAGGGTTCCTGTCCTCCCTGACCCGCAAGATCAAGGACGACGGTACGCTCTCGGATCCGGGGAAGATGCTGAAGATCGCCGACGTGGTAACCCAGAACCTGACCGTCGATGAAGGGCTGGCCTCGGTGCCCAGCCTGCTCACCATCGGGTCCCGGCTCAAGGACATCGACGTCAGCAAGGTGGCGTTCGTGGCTGTGCCCACCACCCCCGCGGTGCTGGATCCGAACAGGCTCCAGATTGCCGAGCCCGCAGGTTCCCAGCTCTTCTCGGCAATGCGGCAGGACGTCGACCTGACCGATCCAACCGCTCCGTCGCCTCCGCCAACGGAGACGTCGGCACCCCCGACCCCCACGGAAACCACGCCTGCGCCCCCGCCCTACGACAAAGCCCTGCAGCCTGTCACGGTGGCCAACGGCAGCGGCGTCCCGGGCCGTGCCCAGGAAATAGTCCAGGCCCTGGTCGCCGGCGGATTCGCGCAGGCCGGCCGGTTTGAGGCGACGGCTGTGGCGCAGTCAGTGGTCTACTACGGCCCGGACTTCGCGGACGTGGCAGCGGATGTTGCCGCAATGCTGGGTATTCCCGCTGAACAAATGCTCCCTGCCCCGAACATCGCAGGGGTCCAGGTATACCTCGGTACCGACTTCACCGCCGGCACCACCTACGGGGCGGCCGTATTGCCCGAAGACATCGTTAACCAGACAGCCAAGGATGCGGCCTGCCAGCAGGCCAATCCGATGCTCATCGAGCGTTAGCGGACCGGGCCCCAGCGGCACAACGGAACAGTCTGTGACAAGGCACAGCGGGGACCGCCGGAAGGCGGGTCCCGCTGTGCCTTGTCATTACCAGATGCTGACGCGTTCCGCGGGAGGCATCCACATGCCATCCTGTTCGGAAACCTCGAATGCCTCGTGGAAGGCGTCGAGGTTCCTGGCAATGGCATTGGTGCGGAACTCGTTAGGGGAGTGCGGGTCCGTCGCGAGACGGCGGATAGCCTCCTCCTGCCGAATGACCTGCCGCCAGCCGGCGGCCCACGAGGCAAAGAAGCGCTGCTCCCCGGTCAGGCCGTCCAGGACCTCCGGTTCCTTTCCGTCAAGGCTGATCTGGTAGGCCTTGTAGGCGATCGCCAGGCCTGCCAGATCGCCAATGTTCTCGCCAAGCGTGAGCCGGCCGTTGACGTTGTGTCCTGGCGCCGCGGAGGGTGACAGGGCATCGAATTGGGCTACGAGTTTGGCGGTGAGTTCTTCGAAAGCCTGCCGGTCCTCGTCCGTCCACCAGTTCCGCAGCGCCCCGCCGCCGTCGAACTGGGACCCCTGATCATCAAAACCATGGCCGATCTCGTGCCCGATGACAGCCCCGATGCCGCCATAGTTCACGGCGTCGTCAGCATCGGCCGTGAAGAACGGGGGCTGCAGGATCGCTGCCGGGAACACGATTTCGTTCATCATCGGGTGGTAGTACGCGTTGACCGTCTGCGGGGTCATGAGCCACTTGTTGCGGTCCACGGGCTTGCCCACCTCATCAAGGTGCCTGTCGACGTCGGCATTATGTGCACGTTCCACATTGCCCAGCAGGTCAGCCGGATCGATCTCCACGGCGGAGTAATCGATCCATTCCTCCGGGTAGCCGATTTTCGCCCGGAACCCCTCCAGTTTCCGGAGCGCTTCCGCCTTTGTGGCGTCTCCCATCCAGCCCACGGCGGTGATGCTCTGCCGGTAGGCCTCTATCAGGTTGGCAACGAGCGCCTGCATGCGCGCCTTGTGGGTCTCCGGGAAGTGCCGGGCGACGTAGATCTGCCCCACGGCTTCGCCAAGCGCCGCTTCGACGACGGCGACACCGCGCTTCCAGCGGTCCTTGTTCCTCGGGGTGCCGCTGAGTGTGGTCCCGTAGAAGGCGAAATTGGCATCCACGAACGACGATGAAAGGTAGGGGGCCGCGGCGCTCACCACCCGCATGGCGAGCCATTCCTGCCAGTGGGCCAGCGGCTCGGACTCAAGGAGCGCTGCGGCCCCGTCGAAGAACGGCGGGGTGCTCACCACGATTTCCCGGCGTTTGGCCTCGTCGATGCCGGCGGCTTCGAACCATGTGGTGAGCAGGGGGAACAGCGCGGACGCTTCATCCGCGGTCTTCAGGTTGTAGGTCTTTTGCGGGTCCCGGAGCGTGACTTTGTCCCAGTGGTGGGATGCGAGCCTGGTCTCCAGCTCCACCACCCGCCCGGCGGCGGCCCCGGCGTCAGCAACGCCGGCCAGCTCAAGCATGGTCTTCACGTGGGCGTTGTACGCCGTAACCGTCGGCGCGAACTTTTCTTCCCGGTAGTACGACTCGTCCGGCAGGCCGAGGCCGCCCTGTCCGGTGTACAGCAGGATCCGGTCGGGGTTGCCCGCGTCGGGGGCCGGGTAGATATAGAAGAGCCCCCCAACATCGGCCCGGAAGAGCCGCCCCGCCAGGGACACGAGCTCAGCCACGGTGGTTGTGGCGAACACGGCTGCCAGCCTCTGCCGGATCGGTTCCATGCCCTTGGCTTCAACAGCGGCCTCGTCCATGAAGCTGTTGTAGAGGTCGCCGATCTTCCGCTCGATTCCGCTGGCGGCGTCACCCTTGGCCGCCGCCTCCTCAATGATGTCCCGGACCGCGATCTCTGCACCGTCCCGGAGCGCCGTGAAGGCTCCCTCAAGCGGACGGTCGTCAGGGATTTCCGCGCCCTTCAGCCAGGCACCGTTGACGTGCTGGTACAGGTCATCCTGCGGCCGGACCGTGTGGTCGATGGTGGACAGGTCGATCCCCGATATGGGCACTGAAACTCCTTTGATGAAGGGCCGCGGCCCGGTCGAATACCCGGCGGCGTCTGCATGGTGGACTTTACGGACGGTAGTGCCCTTTCATCTTACGCACGCGTGTTACCCTCAAAAGGTGCGTGCAGAGCTCCTTCTTCTTAGCTGCCGCGGCGAGGCCTCAGACGCGATCTAGCGCAAGGCCCACCCTCGCTGCGGAGTTTGTGTTGCCCGGCCACCCTTTCACCGAAGAACCACAGAAAAGGCCCCGATAGTAATGCGAAACGCACAGAAGCCCTCAGGAATGCCCTTCCACCGGTACACGCCGTTCCAGGACCAGATCAAGGTAGAGCTGCCGGACCGCACGTGGCCGGACAAGATCATCACCAAAGCCCCCCGCTGGTGTGCGGTGGACCTGCGTGACGGCAACCAGGCCCTGATTGATCCCATGAGCCCTGCCCGCAAGATGAAGATGTTCGACCTGCTGGTACGGATGGGCTACAAGGAGATTGAGGTAGGTTTTCCCTCTGCTTCCCAGACGGATTTCGACTTTGTCCGCCAGCTCATTGAGGGCAACCACATCCCGGACGACGTCACCATCCAGGTCCTCACCCAGGCCCGCGAGCACTTGATCGAGCGCACCTACGAATCCCTGGTAGGCGCCAAGCAGGCCATCGTCCACCTGTACAACTCCACCTCCGTCCTGCAGCGCCGGGTTGTCTTCAACCAGGACGAGGACGGCATCCTGGACATCGCACTCCAGGGCGCCCGCCTGTGCAGGAAGTACGAGGAGACCCTCGCGGACACGCACGTGACCTACGAGTACTCCCCGGAGTCCTTTACCGGCACTGAGCTGGAATACGCTGTGCGGGTCTGCAACGCCGTCGCTGATGTTTTTGAAGCCTCCGCGGACCGCCAGGTCATCATCAACCTGCCTGCCACCGTGGAAATGGCCACCCCCAATGTTTACGCCGACTCCATCGAGTGGATGAGCCGCCACCTGCATCCCCGCGAAGGCATCATCCTCTCCCTGCACCCCCACAATGACCGCGGCACTGGCGTAGCGGCCGCGGAACTGGGCTATATGGCCGGCGCCGACCGCATCGAGGGCTGCCTCTTCGGCAACGGTGAGCGGACCGGCAACGTCGACCTGGTGACCCTCGGCCTGAACCTGTTTGTGCAGGGCATCGACCCCATGATCGACTTCTCCAACATCGACGACGTCCGCCGGACCGTGGAGTACTGCAACCAGCTCCCCGTCCCCGAGCGCTCACCCTACGGCGGCGACCTCGTCTTCACCGCGTTCTCCGGCTCCCACCAGGACGCCATCAAGAAGGGTTTCGAGGCGTTGGAGCGGGACGCCGCGGCCGCCGGCAAGGCAGTGGAAGACTTCACGTGGCAGGTGCCGTACCTGCCCGTGGACCCCAAGGACCTGGGCCGCAGCTACGAGGCCGTTATCCGCGTCAACTCGCAGTCCGGCAAGGGCGGCGTGGCCTACCTGCTGAAGAACGAGCACAGCCTGGACCTGCCGCGCCGCGCTCAGATCGAATTCTCCGGCGTGATCCAGAAGCGCACGGACACCGTTGGCGGCGAAGTAAGCGGCGCCCAGCTGTGGCAGGTCTTCCAGGATGAGTACCTGCCCTCCGGGAAGGCAGACGGGCAGTGGGGACGCTACTCCCTGGGCGCTGTCAAGACAGAAACGGATGACGACGGCGGCATGACGCTTCACGCCTCGCTCACCGTTGACGGCGTGCAGGTCCAGCGTACCGGGACCGGCAACGGCCCCATTGCGGCCCTGCTGAGCATCCTGCGGGAAGACGGCGTGGATGTCCGGGTCCTCGACTACAGCGAACACGCCCTTTCCGAGGGCGGCAATGCCATGGCCGCCGCCTACGTCGAGTGCGCCGTGGGGGAGCGGGTCCTGTGGGGCGTGGGCATTGACGCCAACACCAGCATGTCTTCGCTGAAGGCAGTTATTTCCGCCGTGAACCGCGCCATCCGGGACGCCCGGGCCTGACGCCGCACCGTTGTGCCGCCGGGACCGCCGGCGGCACAACGGAGCCCCGCCTGGTGGCGGCCGGCCGAATGGTGCCTGCAAAGGATGGGAAGATAAGGCGTGGCCCAACACTCTTTCGCCTCCCGCGCGTACCGGGACGACGCCGTCGTACTGCGCACCCATAAGCTGGGCGAGGCGGACCGGATCATCACCCTCCTGACCAAGCACCACGGCCAGGTGCGGGCTGTGGCCAAGGGGGTCCGGCGCACCAGCAGCCGGTTTGGAGCGCGCCTTGAGCCGTTTATGGTGGCGGACCTGCAGCTTGTTTCCGGCAAGACGCTGGACATCGTCACCCAGGCGGTGGCCAAGGGCGCCTACGGCGGCAGCATTGCCGCCGATTACGGCCGGTATACGGTGGCGGCGGCGATGACCGAGACGGCGGAGAAGCTCACCGACGTCGACGGGGAGGCAGGAACTGCCCAGTACAACCTGCTGGTGGGTGCCCTGGCCGCCTTGAGCAGGGATGAACACGCCGCCGGCCTGATCCTCGACTCCTATCTGCTGCGCGCCTTGGCCACCGGCGGTTGGGCCCCCAGTTTTACGGACTGCGCCCGCTGCGGGGTTCCCGGCCCGCATACCGCTTTCTCAGCGCCGCTGGGAGGGATGGTCTGCAGCGGCTGCAGGCCCCCAGGATCACCGGCTCCTGCGCCGGAAACCGTGGTCCTCCTGGCGGCACTGCTCACCGGTGACTGGACCACGGCGGACGGCTCCCTTCCGCCACACCGGAAAGAAGCTGCGGGCCTGGTGGCGGCGTACCTGCAATGGCATCTCGAACGAGTCCTGAAGTCCCTCAAACATGTGGAGCGAAGCTGACAGTGGCCCTCGGCAAAAAGAACCCCGCGTCCCGAAAGCGCACCCACCCGGTGGTTGCACCGTACCCTCATCCCTCCGGAGCCGTGGCGCCCTCCATCCCCGCAGAGTTCATTCCCCGCCACGTGGCGATCGTGATGGACGGCAACGGGCGCTGGGCCAACCAGCGCGGACTGCCCCGGATTGAAGGGCACAAGGCAGGCGAGCCGGCGCTGCTGGACGTCATGGCAGGGGCGATAGAACTCGGCATCGAGTATGTCAGCGTCTATGCCTTCTCCACGGAAAACTGGCGCCGGTCTCCGGAGGAAGTACGCTTCCTGATGGGATTTAACAAGGATGTGCTGCGCCGGCAAAGAAACCAGCTCGATGAATGGGGCGTGCGCGTCCGCTGGTCCGGCCGCCGGCCGCGGCTGTGGGGCTCAGTCATCCGGGAGCTGGAAGAGGCCGAGGAGTTCACCGCGGGCAACAGCACTTGCACGTTGACCATGTGTGTTAATTACGGCGGCCGGGCTGAAATTACCGACGCAGTCTCGGCCATCGCCGCCGAGGTTGCTGCGGGCAGGCTGAAACCCGGTGCCATCACCGAGCGGACCATCCAGAAGTACCTTGACGAGCCGGACCTGCCGGACGTGGACCTGTTCCTCCGCAGCTCGGGCGAGCAGCGGCTGTCCAATTTCATGCTTTGGCAGTCCGCCTACGCCGAGTTCGTTTTCATGGACACGCTGTGGCCCGACGTCGACCGCCGGACGCTCTGGGCGGCAGTGGAGGAGTACGCCCGGCGGGACCGCCGGTACGGCGGGGCGGTGGATGCCGCCGCACCCGCGGGATCCTAGGGTCCACGCCCCGCCGGCAGCACACCCGGTTCCGGCAGGAGGCGGCCTTCAGGCCGGGTAGCCCCTGAGCCACGCCGCGAGGTCCCGGCAGGCTTCCTCCCGCACCCCGCGGCGGGACAGGAAAACGTCGTGGATGGCACCGGGATAGCGGAACACCGCCACCCGCCGTCCAAGGCGGAGCGCACGGTGGGCTGTCTCCTCGACATCGATGACGGCGTCCGCCTCCATCAATTCCGCCGACCACTCGATTTGGATGCGGGTGCGGTCCGACAGCATGACCAGGGCCGGGGCCCGGATGTCCAGCCGCCGTTCCACCGCGGCGTGGCCGGCAAGGACTGCCTTGGCCCATCCTGCCCGAATGGGAAAGGACGCCCGTGGGCGCCACTGCGGGTCGAGGTGCCCCTCCCCGTGGGCCTCGCTGCTGACGCTCTGCCAGTAGCCGGGCATCTCCGGAAGCCACAATGGGCGGCGGGGATCGGCCCTGGACAGCGGGTCCACCAGGTGCATGGCAATGGTGCGGATGATGCTGCTCCCCTGCAGTTCCAGCCACGGTGCGTTCAGGATCAGGGTGCCCACCGCCTTCGGGTTCCGGTCAGCCCACAGGGCGGTGATAAGCCCGCCCAGGGAGTGCGCCAGGACGTGCACCGTGGGGAAGACTCCCGGTCCCAGGGCCTCCTCGAAGTCCTCCCTGATCGCCGCGATGGCGGCTGCCAGGTCAGCATCGTAGACTCCCAGGTCGTCAGTGAAGCCGGGCGTCTGCCAGGGGCGCAGGCTGCGGCCGAACTTGCGCAGGTCAACGGCGTAGAAAGGGAACCCCGCCCCGGTGAGGTACTCCGCGACTTCCGCCTGGAGGAAGTAGTCCGCCCAGCCGTGGACGTAAAGGACCACGTTGACAGCCGCCCGCTGTTCCGCCGTACCCTGCCGGGGTCCCTGGCCGGTGCAACGGACAAGCGTTGCGCATACTTCGCCTTCATCATCGGGTTCCAGGGGCAGCACGCGCTGCTCGAAACGCGGCCCCAGGATGTCGGCAGACCATTGGGCAGCGGCTCTTTCCCGGCCCGCGTGCCCTTTGCTCATCCGCTCTTCCAACTTTCGGATGGCTCGTCGTCGCCATAAGCCTTAAGCCAGCGTGCCAACCGGGCATAGGCATCGGCACGCACCGCGGCGCGGGAGAGGAACACGTCATGAAGGGCGCCGTCTATGCGTTCCACGGTCACCGTACGGCCAAGGGTGAGGGCACGCGTAGCGATGATGTTGACGTCAAGTACGGCATCCGTCCGCCGCATCTCTTCAGACCAGAAGAGGCCGTTGGCGCTGCCGCTGGACAGCAGGACAAGGATGGGAACGTCTATGTTGAGGCCCCGCGCCACCTTGGAGTGCCCGGACAGCACGGCATTGAGCCAGCCTGCCCGCACGGGAAACGCCATCGGGGGACGGTACCGGTCATCCAGAGTCCACTCACCGTCGGCCGAGCTGCTGATGGTCCGCCAGTAGAACCCCCGTTCCGGAAGCCTAAGCACGGCTTCGGGCCGGAACCGCGCGACCGGTCCCACCATCCTGGATGCCGCACGTCGCACCAGTGAGCTGCCGTGCATCTCCAGCCACGGGCTGTTCAGGACCAGCCGGGAGACCCGGCCGGGGTGCCGGCTGGCCCACAGCGCCGCCACCAGTCCTCCTGTCGAATGGCCCATAAGGGTCAGCGAGGGGTCCGCGCCGTCCTGGCCGATCAGTTGGAATGCAGCTTCGATTTCGGCATCGTAGTCCATGAGGTCGGCGACGTATCCGCCCGGGAAATCCGGACGCAGGCTCCGGCCGTGGTTGTGCATGTCCAGTGCGTAGAAGTCGTAACCCGCCGTGGACCAGAATCGGGCAAGGTCCGCGTTGAAGAAATAGTCGCTCCAGCCATGCAGGAACAGGACGGCGCTGCGCCGGCCCGGGGATGGAGGCAACTTCGTCAGTGCTGGGCGGAACCGGACCAGCGTGGCGGTGCGCTCCACACCGTCCGGCCCCGTGGCGCGGAAGGCGTGCGACTCGAAGTCAGCGCCCAGGATGTCCTGCTGCCATTCCATGCGTTTATGCTAATCCGCTGCAGGTTTGCCCCGCCTCATTTTGGTCTGGGCCCTCCTAGGCGGAAAACTAGAGGCATGCGCGTTTATCCCACATTCTTCAGGCTGGCCTTTTCATGGATGGACGCCGAGCGCGCCCACAAGATCGGATTCAAGGGCATCAGGCTGGCGCATCGCTCCGGTGCGGGGAAGGTGCTGGCGAAGCTGACGGCTCCAGCACCGTCGCTCCAGACCACGGCCTTCGGAATCACCTTTCCATCGCCGTTCGGGCTTGCTGCCGGCTTCGACAAGGAAGGCCATGGGATCGAGGCCCTGACGGAGCTTGGCTTCGGCCACGTTGAGGTGGGAACCATCACCGGGCAGGCCCAGCCGGGCAACGAGAAACCTCGGCTCTTCCGCCTGGTGGAGGACCGCGCGGTCATCAACCGCATGGGATTCAACAACGACGGCGCAACCGCCGTGGCCCCGCGGCTCAAGGCCGCGCGCGCCGCCCTCCAGCGCCGGCACCGGGGCGTGCGCCCCGTCATCGGCGTCAATATCGGCAAGACCAAAACGGTGGAGCTTGCCGATGCGGTGGAGGACTACCTCGTCAGTGCCCGCAGCCTTGCACCTGCTGCGGACTACCTGGTGGTCAACGTAAGTTCGCCCAATACCCCCAGCCTGCGGCTGCTGCAGGATGTGGAGTCGCTCCGGCCGCTGCTGACGGCTGTGGGCCAGGAAGCGGACAGGTCGGCAGGCCGCCACGTCCCCCTGCTTGTAAAGATCGCCCCGGACCTCAGCGACGAGGATATCGACGACGTCGCACGCCTGGCGCTGGACCTCAAGCTGGACGGCATTATCGCCACCAACACCACCATCGCCAGGAGCGGCCTGTCCACGCCGGCGGAAGAGGTGGAAAAGTGCGGCGCCGGAGGGCTCTCGGGTGCGCCGCTGAAGCAGCGCTCCCTCGACGTGCTGCGCCGCCTGAAGCAGGTCACCGGTGACGCCCTCACCCTGGTGGCCGTGGGCGGCGTTGAAACGGCACAGGACGTCCAGGACAGGCTCGACGCCGGGGCCACCCTGGTCCAGGGCTATACCGCCTTCCTCTATGAAGGACCGTTCTGGGCTGCCCGGATCAACCGCGAACTGGCGAAGAGCCGCCGGCCCTAGGCCGTGAACGGTCCAAAGCAAAAACCCCGGCGGAATATCCGCCGGGGTTTTGTTGGCTGTTGGAGGGCGCCGCGGGCTCAGGCCGGGTACTGGCCGCGCTTGACCTGGGGCTTGGGGAGGCGGAGCTTGCGGAACTGCAGGGAACGCATGGAGCCGTACCACACGGTTCCGCGCTCCACCTCGCCGAATTTGGCGGTCAGCCGCTTGCGAAGCTGGCGGGACAGGATGAACACGTCCACGAAGACGGCCAGGAACATCACCCAGAACCCGCCGAGGACGTAGATCATCAAGTCGCTGGACGCCGGGACCACCAACGACACCAGGACGAATACGAGGGCGCCGAACATCAGGTACTCACCGAGGCTGAAACGTGCGTCAACGTAATCACGGGCAAACCGTTTCTGCGGACCCTTGTCGCGCAGCGGCAGGAACCGTTCGTCACCGGTGTCCAGCGCCTGGCGCATCTTAAGCCGCTGGTCCTGGATTGCCTGGCGCTCGGCAGCCTTCGAGGCTTTACGGTCTTCCGGGACAAGTGGCCGCCTGCGGGCCGCCTCCTGTGCCTTACGCGTGGGAGTTGGGGCACCCTTGCCGCTCAAGCCCTCTGTCCGCCCCGGCTCTGCAGCCTGTTGGTCTATTATTTGCTGCGCCGAGGGCGCTTCCTTTTTACGTCCGAACACCAGAACAGAATACCTTGCGGCGGGGAACTGAAGTCATGCCCAGGCCAACCGTTGGTCCCAAGCAGTCAATGTGACGCGGGTAATGTTTTGCCATGACTTCATTGCCGACGGGCACGCCGCAAAACCATAATGCCCTTCCATCACCGGGCCTTGCCGGAAACAACCGGACGGAAGACCTTCGCAGCTCCATAGACCGGTCCTTCAACCAGACCTTGGCCCGGCTCAAAGAGCTGGTCGCCATCCCCGGCATCGCCTGGCCAAGCTTTGACCGGGCCCCGCTGGAACGCAGCGCCGAAGCTGTAGCGGAACTGCTCCGCGGCACCGGACTCGGAAACGTCCAGATCCTTGGCTGCAACAAGCCTGACGGCACGCCGGGAGGGCCCGCCGTCGTCGCCCAACGGCCTGCCGCCGACGGCAAGCCGACGATCCTCCTCTATGCCCACCACGACGTCCAGCCCGCGGGTGATCAGAGTCTGTGGGAGACGGAACCGTTCA
The DNA here is from genome assembly GCF_034720455.1 of Pseudarthrobacter sp. C1. Lineage (NCBI taxonomy): Bacteria > Bacillati > Actinomycetota > Actinomycetes > Micrococcales > Micrococcaceae > Pseudarthrobacter > Pseudarthrobacter sp. C1. The sequence goes on from NZ_JAYESK010000004.1 coordinate 301,515, forward strand.
CCGCCGTCGAGAAGGACGGACGCCTGTACGGCCGCGGCGCGGCGGACGATAAAGCCGGCATCATGGCGCACCTGGCGGCATACGCAGCAGTTACGGAGGTGCTCGGGAACTCGCTGGGGCTCGGCGTCACGTTCTTCTTTGAGGGTGAGGAAGAAGCCGGCTCGCCTACTTTCCGCTCTTTCCTGGAGGCAAACCGGGAACTGCTCCGCGCCGACGTCATCGTCGTCGCCGATTCCAGCAACTGGAAGGTGGGGGTTCCGGCCCTGACCACCAGCCTGCGGGGCCTGGTGGACGGAACCATCGAAGTCCAGGTCCTCGACCACGCCGTGCACTCCGGTATGTACGGGGGACCGGTGCTGGATGCGCCCACCCTCCTGTCGCGCCTCATCGCCACCCTGCACGACGACGAAGGAAATGTCGCCATCGAGGGACTGGTGGCAAGGGATACAGCCACGGTTGACCTTTCCGAGGAAGACTACCGGGCAGACGCTTCAGTACTCGACGGCGTCCGGCTTGCCGGGTCGGGCAGCATCGCCTCCCGATTGTGGACCAAGCCGGCCCTGTCCATCATCGGGTTCGACGCTCCGTCAGTGGAGGCGGCTTCGAACACCCTGTTGCCCCGCGCCCGGGCGAAGTTCAGCCTGCGCCTCGCCCCTGGCCAGGTCCCGGAGGAAGCCATGGAGGCTGTGCGCCGGCATGTTGCGGCAAACGCACCCTTCGGCGCGAAGGTGACCTTCACGCCGGGGGAGAGCGGCAACCCGTTCCTGACCGACACGTCGTCGTCTGCGGCGTCACTGGCCATGTGGGCGCTGGGAGAGGCCTGGGGAGTCAAAGCCGTGGAAACAGGGATCGGCGGATCCATTCCCTTTATTGCCGACCTCACGGAACTGTATCCGGACGTGCAGATCCTGGTGACCGGTGTGGAGGATCCGGACTCCCGGGCGCACAGTGCGAATGAGTCCCTGCACCTTGGCGATTTCCGCAAGGCCATCCTTGCCGAGGCCCTGCTCCTGGCCCGGATTAACGACCAGGGACTCTAGGACCGGTTCAGGGGACCCGGGGCACGATGGGAGCGCGGCGCTGGCTGTTCCCGGGGAACAACGGGGAGCCGTCGATGGTTACGTTCAGGAGTTAGAGCTACACCTCCGCCCCGCGTAGCATGTAGCTATAGCCCATACCGAAACCGTAGGGGCAGGCACCGCCAGCGCGGCGCCGCCAGACCGTCCTAAGAAGGTAGGCCAAATGAGCACCGCAACCAATGAGAACAGCACCGGTACCACCAGCACGGCCAGTGACGAACTGCCCGTCCACGAGGTCAAGCTGACCGACGTCGCCGCAGGTAAGGTACGCAGTCTTCTCGAGCAGGAAGGCCGTACGGATCTGCGCCTCCGGGTTGCAGTGCAGCCCGGCGGCTGCTCCGGACTGATCTACCAGCTCTACTTCGATGAGCGGCTCCTGGACGGAGACGCAGTCCGGGATTACGACGGCGTCGAGGTTGTCGTGGACAAGATGAGCGTTCCGTACCTTAGCGGTGCCAGCATCGACTTCGAGGACACCATCTCCAAGCAGGGCTTCACCATCGACAACCCGAACGCCGGCGGCTCTTGCGCGTGTGGGGATTCGTTCCACTAAGCCGGTTATTTCGCCCGATGCCGGCGCCGGGTTTCCTGCCGAAAATATCGGTACGGGGGCACGGCGCCGACATGTGGGCGAAACGCCCGGCGGAGCGGTAAGCTCTACACCGAGTAGTAAAACTTTTAGTGTGCCCGGGGCGGCCAAGGCTGCCCGGACAACAGCAACAAGTAGGAAGGGCCGTCTGTGAGTTCGCAGAACCGAACCGGCAGCCGACGCAAAACGATCACAACGATCTCAAGCTTGGCAATTGCCGGCGCGTTGGTTTTGACCGGATGTTCGCCAGAGGTAGAGAAAGGGTGGCTGCCCACTGAACGTGGCACCACCAGCAACACCGACCGCATCATGGACCTCTGGGTCAACTCATGGATTGCCGCCCTGGTTGTGGGCATCATTACCTGGGGCCTGATCGTCTGGTGCCTTGTTGCATACCGCCGCCGCAAGGGCACCGTCGGGTTCCCGCGGCAGACCAGCTTCAACCTGCCCCTTGAAGTCTTTTACCTGACCATCCCCCTGTTCATGGTTGTGGTGTTCTTCTACTTCACCGACCGTGACCAGCAGGCGATTGACAACCGCTCCCAGCCTGCCGACGTCGTTGTCGACGTCCGCGGCAAGCAGTGGGCCTGGGACTTCAACTACAAGGCCGGCGACGTCATCCAAGAGGACGTCCACGAGGCCGGGGTGCAGGCGCACCTCACGGGCAACACCATCGATAAGGAACAGCTCCCCACCCTGTACCTGCCGGTCAACAAGTCTGTTGACCTCGAACTCAACGCACGCGACGTCATCCACTCCTTCTGGGTCCCCGCTTTCCTCCAGAAGCGCGACATGATCCCGGGCAAGACCAACTACATCAGGTTCACCCCCACCAAAGAGGGCACCTACGACGGCAAGTGTGCCGAACTTTGCGGTGAGTACCACTCCGAAATGCTGTTCCGCGTGAAGGTGGTGTCGGAATCCGAATTCCAGGCCCACATGAACGAGCTGCGCGAAGCCGGCAACACGGGTCTCCTCGGCGTCGAGTACGACCGCAACCCGAACCTGAACGAAATTAAGTAAGGGGAGCGACGTGGCTACTTATACCCAGACCGCACCTGCCGGAACCCTCGAGGCTTCCGTAGTTCCTAAGTCCAAGGGACGCATCGTCGTCAACTGGATCACCTCCACCGACCACAAGACCATCGGGTACATGTACCTGATCGCGTCGTTCGTGTTCTTCTGCCTGGGCGGCGTCATGGCGCTGCTCATCCGCGCCGAACTGTTCGAGCCCGGCATGCAGATCCTGCAGACCAAAGAGCAGTACAACCAGCTCTTCACGATGCACGGCACCGTCATGCTGCTGATGTTCGCGACACCGCTGTTCGCCGGCTTCACCAACGTCATCATGCCGCTGCAGATCGGTGCCCCCGACGTCGCGTTCCCGCGGCTGAACGCCCTGGCCTTCTGGTTCTTCCTCTTTGGTTCCACCATCGCGGTGTCCGGTTTCATCACCCCGCAGGGTGCGGCATCGTTCGGCTGGTTCGCCTACGCGCCGCTGTCCAACACGACGTTCAGCCCCGGCATCGGTGGCGACCTGTGGGTGTTCGGCCTGGCGCTGTCCGGCTTCGGCACCATCCTGGGCGCGGTCAACTTCATCACCACCATCATCTGTATGCGTGCCCCCGGCATGACCATGTGGCGGATGCCCATCTTCACCTGGAACGCCCTGGTGACTTCCATCCTCGTGCTGATGGCCTTCCCGCCGCTAGCGGCTGCTCTGTTCGCGCTCGGTGCCGACCGCCGCTTCGGTGCCCACATCTTCGATCCGGAAAACGGCGGTGCCGTCCTCTGGCAGCACCTGTTCTGGTTCTTCGGCCACCCCGAGGTGTACATCATCGCGCTGCCGTTCTTCGGCATCGTTTCGGAGATCTTCCCGGTGTTCAGCCGCAAACCGATCTTCGGCTACAAGGGCCTGGTCTACGCCACCATCGCCATCGCCGCACTGTCGGTAACCGTGTGGGCACACCACATGTACGTCACCGGATCCGTGCTGCTGCCGTTCTTCGCGTTCATGACCATGCTGATCGCGGTTCCGACCGGTGTGAAGTTCTTCAACTGGATCGGCACCATGTGGCGCGGTTCGCTGACGTTCGAGACCCCGATGCTCTGGAGTATCGGCTTCCTGATCACCTTCCTGTTCGGCGGCCTCACCGGCATCATCCTGGCGTCCCCGCCGCTGGACTTCCACGTCTCGGACTCCTACTTCGTGGTGGCGCACTTCCACTACGTGGTGTTCGGCACCGTGGTGTTCGCGATGTTCGCCGGCTTCTACTTCTGGTGGCCGAAGTTCACCGGGAAGATGCTGAACGAGCGCCTGGGCAAGATCCACTTCTGGCTGCTGTTCCTTGGCTTCCACGGGACGTTCCTCATCCAGCACTGGCTGGGTGTCGAAGGCATGCCGCGCCGTTACGCGGACTACCTGGTGGAGGACAACTTCACCTGGATGAACCAGTTCTCCACCGTGGCATCGTTCGTCCTGGGCGCCTCCCTGATCCCGTTCTTCTGGAACGTCTACATCACGTGGCGCAACGGGGAAAAGGTCCAGGTTGATGATCCGTGGGGCTTCGGCGCCTCGCTGGAATGGGCCACGTCCTGCCCGCCGCCGCGGCACAACTTCACCTCGCTGCCCCGGATCCGTTCCGAGCGGCCCGCCCTGGACCTGCACCACCCGGAACTTCGCCAGGTCCACACCGTTGAGTCACCGGCGCCGGCCGCCCAGGTACTCGGAAACGCCGACCAGAGGGACAACTGACAATGAAAATTGAATCTTGGATTTTTGGTGCCGGAGTCTTCTTCTTCGTCCCGGTGTCCCTGGTCTATGGCTTCCTGACCAACTGGGGCGAATGGGTGGGCATCCTCGGCATCCTGCTGGTGGGCGGACTTGCCGGCATGATTGGCGGCTACCTTGGCTTCACCGGGAAGCGCGTTGGTATGCGCCCCGAGGACCGCAGCGATGCTGAGATCCACGAAGGCGCCGGCGAGCAGGGACACTTCAGCCCCTGGAGCTGGTGGCCGCTGGTCCTGGGAATCGCGTGCGCAACAGGTTTCCTGGGCCTTGCGGTCGGTTTCTGGATTGTGTTCATCGCGGCCGGCCTGGCAGTAGTGGCACTCATCGGCTGGGTGTACGAATACAGCCGCGGAGACCACGCGCACTAACGCTTCACCGATTACGACGTCGGGCCCCACCAAATGGTGGGGCCCGACGTCGTTTTTGTTGCTCCTGGCGCGCCCTAGGCTGCGCCCTGCGACTCCAGCAGCTCGCCAAGCGCCCGCAAGGCGTCCTCGGCCACCTGGCGCCCCAGCGGGCCTCTGACGGCCGCGTCGCTGACGCCAAGCTCCACGATGCATCCCTGGTGAAAATCCGCCGCCATTACCTGCAGCAGGGAGCGCGCATCAACGCCTGGGCCACCCTCCTTGGAGATGGTCACCGGCAGTCCGGTTTCCGTAACAGCCCGTACAAATAGGGCGGCAGGCCTGGCGTGCAGGCCCACCGATGCTTTGACCACGGCGTTATGTGTTGGCAAAGGGACTCCTCCGTTATGACGGCCCCCTCCGTCGACATCGCGTTTTCATGACAAATATAGGGCCTGCCCCGTTGCCCTGCTAAACGGCTGGGCATGGTGAACGACGCTGGTCTAGACCTGACCTAAAATTGGAAGGTGAACTTCAACGCAGGGGAGACAATCCATGCCAGCTAGTGCGGCAGCCATCACCGGCGACATCGACCGGTCCAGTGGCACGGCCATCTACGTCCAGCTGCGTGAGATCCTGCGTACCTACATCGCCGACTCCTGCCCGCCGGGATCAGCCCTGCCGTCTGAACGGGATCTCGCCGAACGGTTCGGCCTTGCCCGCATGACCGTCCGCCAGGCGATTGATGCGTTGGTAGGCGAAGAAGTGATCGAGAGAGTAGTGGGCCTGGGCACGTTCGTCCGCCGGCCTAAGCTCGATCTCCAGGTCAAACTGACGTCCTACAGCGAGGAGATGCAGCGACGCGGGATGGTCCCCGCGGCGAAGGTCCTGAGCTTTGAGCAGATTGCCGCCAGTGCGTTCCTTGCACGCGAGCTGCAGTTGGATGAGGGAACGCCATTGGTGCGTTTCCGGCGCCTGCTCCTGGCCGACGGTGAACCCATGAGCGTTGACGAGAACTTCATTCCGGCCCACCGGGTGCCTGGACTGCTGGACGGGGAACCGCCCACCTCGCTGTACAACGTCCTCAGCGAGCAATTTGGGCTGGTGATGGAATGGGGCGAGGACATGATCGAGGCCACCGCGGCTTCGCCGTCCACCGCGCGGTTGCTGAACGTGGAGGTGGGTGCGCCGCTCCTTAAGATCCAGCGGCATGCCTTCGTAGCCCGGGCCATGGTTGACTATTCGGTCTCCTACTACCGCGCAGACAGGTACAAGCTATGGGTGCCGCTGCAGCGCCCGGGTGCACGCCGGGCACGTAACCACTGAGGCGCCCGCCGCCACACCGGCGGCAGACGGAGTGCAGCGCTGGCGCTGCGGACACGCGAAAGGCAAACAGGAAGGCCCGGTGCCTGTGGACCCGGCCTTCCTGTTTGCCTTTGTAAGCCTTAGTGGGACAGGCTCTTTGCTTCCTCGGGTGCTTCCACTGCGGCATGGCCGTGGCCGTGCGCAGCTTCAAGTTCAGCCGGAGTTGCAGGTGCAACCCGGTCCTCGAAGAACCACTTGGAGAGCAACGCGCGGCGCTTTTCCTTGCGGGTTACAACGCCGTGTTCATTCGGCACGGCAGGAAGAACCTCAGGCGATTCGAAGCCCACCAGCTTGTAGCGCTTGTACTCGTCCAGGGGAGCGTGAACCTCGATGAACTCACCATGCGGGAGGCGGACAATGCGGCCCGTCTCGCGTCCGTGCAGGGCGATCTCGCGGTCCTTGCGCTGGAGGGCCAGCGCCACGCGCTTCGTGACGACGAAGGCGATAATCGGCCCGACGAAGAACAGGGCGCGCAGCCAGTACGTCACATCGTTCAGGGAGACATGGAAGTGGGTTGCGATGAGGTCGGACCCGGCAGCCGCCCACATGACGCAGTACCAGACGAAGCCGGCCATACCGATAGCCGTACGGGTGGGGGCGTTCCGGGGACGGTCCAGGACGTGGTGTTCACGTTCGTCCTTGGTAACCCAGCGTTCGATCCACGGGTACATGAACATGATGGTGAACAGGATGCCTGCCGGGACCAGGGCCGGCAGCAGGACATTCAGCGTGAGGGTGTAGCCGAAGATGACGTATTCGAAGTGGAAGTCGCCAATCACACCCGGCATCAGGCGCAGGGCGCCGTCAACGAAACCGATGTACCAGTCGGGCTGGGTACCGGCGGATACGGGGGAGGGATCGTAGGGGCCGTAGTTCCAGATCGGGTTGATCGTGAAGAAGCCTGCCATCAGGGCCAGGACGCCGAACACGATGAAGAAGAATCCACCGGCCTTGGCTGCATAGACAGGACCCAGAGGGTAGCCGACGACGTTGTTGTCGTTCCGGCCGGGGCCGGGGTACTGGGTGTGCTTGTGGACGACCACCATGAAGAGGTGCAGGACGATCATCAGCAGGATGAGTGCCGGCACCAGCAGGATATGCAGCATGTAGAGGCGCCCGATGATGGCGGTGCCCGGGAATTCTCCCCCGAAGAGGAAGAACGAGATGTAGGTGCCGATGACCGGGATGGACTTGATCACGCCGTCGATGATGCGCAGGCCGTTTCCGGAGAGCAGGTCATCAGGCAGCGAGTAGCCGGTGAAGCCGGCGGCCATTGCCAGGATGAGCAGGACGCTGCCCACAACCCAGTTCATTTCGCGGGGCTTGCGGAAGGCGCCGGTGAAGAAGACCCTCAGCATGTGCACCGCGATGGAGGCTACGAACAGCAGGGCCGCCCAGTGGTGGACCTGGCGCATAAACAGGCCGCCACGGATGTCAAACGAGATGTCGAGCGACGAGCTGTACGCCACGGACATCTCCACGCCCTTCAGCGGGACGTATGAACCCTCATAGTGCGTCTCGGCCATGGACGGATCAAAAAAGAATGTCAGGAACGTGCCCGAGAGCAGGAGGATGACAAACGAGTAGAGGGCCACTTCGCCGAACATGAAGGACCAGTGGTCCGGGAAGACCTTGCGGCCGAACTCGCGGAGGATTCCGGAACCGCCAACACGTGCATCGACGAAGTCGGTAATCCGGCCCGTCTTGGTTTTGGCGACGAAAGCCGGCTCAGCTGGTGATGCTGCGCTCATGCATATCACGCTCCCAGTAACTTGGTCCTACGGGTTCTTTGAAGTCGCTGGTGGCGACCAAGTAGCCCTCGTCGTCAACTGCGATGGGCAGCTGGGGGAGGGGCCGGCTGGCGGGGCCGAAGATCACCTTGCACTCTTGGGTGAGGTCGAAGGTGGACTGGTGGCACGGGCACAGCAGGTGGTGCGTCTGCTGCTCGTACAGGGCAACAGGGCAACCGACGTGGGTGCAGATCTTGGAGTAGGCAACAATGCCGTTGTAGCCCCAGTCCTCGCGGCCCTCGGAGGGGTTCAGCGATGCCGGGTCCAGCCGCATGAGCAGCACAACGGCCTTGGCCTTTTCGTTGAGCTTGCCCTCGTGGAGGTCGTTCAGCCCTTCCGGAATAACGTGGAAGGCCGAGCCGATGGTGACGTCGGAGGCCTTGATCGGTGTTCCGTCAGGGTCACGGGCAAGCCGCTTGAGCTTGCCTTCCTGGGGTGCCCACATGGTGTGGGCCAGTTTGTCGTCCGGGCGCGGTCCGAGGTCACCGAAGATAGCGACTGCCGGAAGCGGCGCGAGTGCAACGGCACCCAGGAGGGTGTTACGGATCAGCGGACGGCGCTTGATGCCCGTCTCTTCGACGATGTCATCGACGATGCGGACAGCCGCCTGCCGGTCCTCCTCGTAGCGGATCGCGTGGCGCTCCTCGGAAACTTCGTGGTCCGGCATGAGGGCCTTGGCCCAGTGCACAATGCCGGTACCGATCCCGAGCATGGCGAACGCCGTGCCAAGGCCGAGCAGCATGTTCTGGAGCCGGATGGTGCCGATGCTCGATTCTTCGCCTCCCAGGTCAATGGCGAAGTACGCCACCAGGAAGATCAGGGTGCCAACAACAGAGATGCCAAATAGTAAGGCGACCTGCCGTTCTGCCCGCTTTGCGGCCTTCGGGTCCGTGTCAGCCAGGCGCAAACGGTGCGGAGGGATTCCAGGATCCTGGAATTTCTCCACCTCATTCTGACCAGCCGTAGCTACGGTGCCCGAGTGGTTCGGACTGCCGTCACTATGGTTGCCCATAATTCGCCTCATCCTTCTCTCGTCCCGGCGGGTGCCGGGTTAGTTTCTAATATCAAGCTGCTGACGGATCAGCAGAAGTGTGTGGTGGTTCCCAGGGGTCAGGACGTCCGGGAAGTCAGCCAGATAGTGAAGGCGATAATGACGCCGAGGCCGGCAACCCAAACAAACAGGCCTTCTGCCACCGGGCCCAGGGATCCGAGGTCTGCTCCGCCCGGCGAGCCGGTGGTTTCGATCTGCTTGAGGAAGGTGATGATGTCCCGCTTGCCTTCGGGGGTGATGTTCGAATCACTGAACACAGGCATGTTCTGGGGGCCGGTGGCCATGGCTTCGTAGATGTGCTTGCCGGATACGTCTGCCAGCGCGGGTGCGAACTTGCCGCGGGTCAGCGCGCCTCCGGCGGCTGCTGCGTTGTGGCACATGGCGCAGTTGGTGCGGAACAGCTCGCCGCCTTCTGCTGCGTCGCCGCCTTCGTCGAGCAGGCCTTCTTCAGGGACCGCCGGGCCGGCACCCAGGGAAGCAACATAGGCTGAAAGCTGCCGGGTCTGCTCATCGTTGAACTGCACGGGCTTCTTCATGGCCTGGGGGCCGTTCATCTGCATCGGCATGCGGCCGGTGCCCACCTGGAAGTCAACGGCTGCTGCACCAACGCCAACCAGCGAAGGACCAGCTTGGCTTCCGCTGGCACCCATCCCGTGGCAGGTAGCGCAGTTCGCTGCAAACAGCTTGCCGCCTTCTTCCACGTCATTGGCGCTGTAGGAAGTGCTGGAGGCCTTGGCCTCGTTGACTGTGGTAGCCGCGGCGTATACCCCACCCGTGATGAGGAGCCCCATCAGGAGCAGCGCTAGTGCTGCTAGTGGGTGACGCCGCTTTTGTGAGAGTGCCTTCACGTGGTGGTTCCTTTATTCGATCCTGCGCCGGCTCCGGGAGCCGCTACCTGAAATTCTGCCTCTTGTAGAAAAAGAATCAAAGCTGGCTACTTGAGTACGTAGATGACCAGGAAGAGGCCGATCCACACGACGTCCACGAAGTGCCAGTAGTACGAGGTGACAATCGCTGAGGTCGCTTCAAAATGCCCGAACTTCTTCGCAGCGAAGGACCGGCCCATGATGAGCAGGAAGGCGATGAGGCCGCCAATGACGTGGAGGCCGTGGAAGCCGGTGGTCATATAGAAGGCGGAGCCGTAGGCGTTGGAGGACAGCGAGACGTGCTCAGAGACCAGCATGGCGTATTCCGTGGTCTGTCCGGCAACGAAGAATGCGCCCATGAGGAACGTCAGGGTGAACCATTCGTTCATTCCCCAGCGGGCGAACTGGAAAGCGCCCCCGGTCCGGCGCGGCTGGAGCCGTTCGGCCGCGAAGACGCCCATCTGGCAAGTGAAGGAACTTGCCACGAGGACGATGGTGTTGACGAGCGCAAAGGGGAAGTTGAGCTTGGCTGTCTCATCGGCCCACATCTGCGCACTCGTGGAGCGCAGCGTGAAGTACATGGCGAAGAGACCGGCGAAGAACATCAACTCGCTGGACAGCCACACAACGGTTCCAACGGAAACCATGTTCGGGCGGTTCAGCGTGGGGTGCGCCGGGGTACTGGGGGCATGGGTCGCAGATGTCACATAGACATTATGTCTGTAAAACTCCGTGCTGCCCAACGCAAACCGCCTTTTCGGGGGACTTTTTCTACAAAGACGCGAAATCGCCCGGAAAAGTTCCTGGAGGGGTTCACATTGGTCACGCCCCGGCAACGCTCGATAGCATCAGGAGGTGACTTCACAGGTTTCCGCACCGTCCGGCAATTCTTGGCCCCGCCTGATCTCCGCCTTGATCGGCGGTGCTGACCTGACAGCGGACAATACCTCCTGGGCGATGGACACCATCATGTCGGGGGAGGCCACGCCCGCCCAGATTGCCGGATTCCTGGTGGCCCTCAGCTCCAAAGGCGAAACAGTTGAGGAGCTTTCGGGCTTGGTGGCGGCCATGCTTGCCCATGCCAGGCCTGTGAGCATCTCCGGCGAGAAGCTTGACATCGTGGGCACCGGCGGAGACCAGTTGAACACGGTGAATATCTCCACGATGGCAGCCCTTGTCGCGGCGGGGGCCGGTGCCAAGGTGGTCAAGCATGGCAACCGGGCCGCGTCGTCGTCGTCCGGCTCTGCAGACGTACTCGAAGCCTTGGGCGTGCGGCTCGACCTGACCATCGAGGAGGTGGCGCGCAACGCCGAAGAGGCCGGAATCACGTTCTGCTTTGCGCAGGTGTTCCACCCCTCATTCCGCCACACCGCCGTTCCCCGGCGCGAGCTGGCTATTCCCACCGCTTTCAACTTCCTCGGCCCCCTCACCAACCCTGCCAACGTGCAGGCCTCAGCGGTCGGCGTCGCAAACGCCAGGATGGCGCCGCTGGTAGCCGGCGTGCTGGCGCAGCGGGGGAGCAGGGGCCTGGTATTCCGCGGCAACGACGGCCTGGACGAACTCACCACCACGGGTCCGTCCACAGTGTGGGAGATCCGTGATGGCCGGGTGACAGAGCTGACTTTCTCTCCGGAGGACTTGGGCATCCGCCTTGCCACCGTGGAACAGCTGCGGGGTGGAAACGCAGAGGTAAACGCAGCCGTTGTCCGCGAGGTCCTCGCCGGCAAGGCAGGCCCGGCCAGGGACGCCGTCCTGGTCAATGCAGCGGCCGGTCTGGTGGCCTTCGACGAATCGGCCGAGGGCACCTTCCTTGACCGGATGCGGAAGGCTTTTGCCCGCGCTGCCGAATCCATTGATACCGGGGCCGCCGCAGCCGTCCTTGGGAAGTGGGTCTCGCTCACCGCCCGGTGAGCAAGGTCAGTTCCCTACTGGCTACTGCTCAAAGCCCAGCGAGAACGCCGCGTCCAGGTCGTGCTGCGAATATGCGCGGAAGGCAATGTGGGTTGTGGTGTGGACCACGGCAGGGACCTTGGAAAGCCTGTCCGCGATGACGTCCGCCAGATCCTCGTGCCGGTGGACCCGGGCCACGGCAATGAGGTCCCATTCTCCGGTTACGGAATAAACCTCGCTGATCCCCTCGATCGAGGAGATTTCCTCGGCAGTTTCAGGGATGCGGGCAGCGTCGGTCTTGATCAGGACAAATGCAGTGATCACGTTGAACCCTTCCGGATCTGTTGCGCCGTAGCAGTGCCCGGCAAGCTTCTGCTGCCAGCCTATTACATTGGCAGTTGCGCGCGGCCGGACCGTCGTGTCCCGTCCTGTTCAGGTACGCCGGCGGCGCCTGAACCCCGCCAGCAGCACGCGGTAGCCAAGCAGCAGGACCCCCAGGCTGACCAAAGCCACTATGACAAACGGGAGCGCCACGGCCTGGCCGGTCAGGGCGCGCAGCACCATCCCTCCCGCCACGCTGCCGAGCCAAACGGCGAGGCCGGTGCGCCGTACCGAGAGGGGTTGCCGCCATGCCCTCGCAATGATCCAGCCCAGCGCAGCACCCGCCAGGAACGGCCAGGCGGTCAGGAACACACCGGTCACCACATCGCCGCGCTGGTGGGCGTCACGTCCGACGGCGGCGAACACCAGAATCATGACGGCGTCGGTCGCCGCGGCTGCCAGAGTCAGGCGGAAGGCGTGCGGTTTTGCGGTCTTCATGTTGCGGGAAGTCATGGATCCGAGCTTAACGCCGGCCGTTGTGTGCCGTGGACCGCGGCATTAGGCTCAAGCCGGAAGGGAGCCACCATGCCACGAAAGATCGGGACCTGCCTCTGGTTCGAAAACCAGGCGGAAGAAGCGGCACAGTTCTACACTTCGGTTTTCGACGATTCAAGAATCCTCAATGTTTCGCGGTTCGGTGAGGGCGGACCGGGCGCGGCAGGCGAAGCAATCGCCGTCGACTTTGAACTCGAAGGACGGGGGTTCACTGCCCTGAATGGTGCCCGGGGATCCACCTTCACTGAGGCTGTTTCGTTCGTGGTGGACTGCGAGGACCAGTCCGCGGTGGACCGGTACTGGGCAGCCCTGACCGACGGCGGCTCAGAAAGCCAGTGCGGTTGGCTAAAGGACCGCTTCGGTTTGTCCTGGCAGGTCATACCCTCAATCCTGCCGTCCTTGATCGCGGGACCCGACCCCCACGGATCTCAGCGGGCCATGCAGGCCATGCTGGGGATGCGCAAGCTGGACATCGCCGAACTGCAGAAAGCCTATGACGGGTGACCTTGCCGGGAAATCCGAAGTAATCTCCGGTCGGCCTGCGCTGCCGAAGTATCCGCTGCCGGAGGCCCTGTGAACAAGCCACTGTGGATCTGTTGCCTCGTTGGCGGTGCTGTTGGAATTACCCTTGGGCTCGCGGTTTTTGACAGTCCGTTGCTTGGTTTTGCACTGGGACTTGGGATCGGGGCCGTGGTTGGCGCCGGGATCGGGTCCAGGCGCTAGATTCCGTCCGCGTTGCCTCCGCTTCGGAGAGGGACCTCTCCCTTAGGAAGTATGGGGATGGCCCCATTGACAGGACCGACCGTCCTGAGGATGCTCATTCGTACCATCCATCACACGTTTTGCTGAACCGAAATCAGGTTCCCATGGGCGCCGACGGCTATGGAGAATTGAAACTGGAACTGCTCGGGTCCTGGCGTCTCTGCCGGGACGGCGTGGTTGTGCACGTTGCGACGCGTCAGCAGCGGCTGATCGCGGCGCTGGCCATCAAGGGTCCGCTTCTCCGTAACTACCTCGTCGGCTTGTTATGGCCCGAGTATCCGGATTCCAAGGCGTTGGAGAGCCTGCGCGTCAGTGTGCATCTGATTTCCCGCCAAGTGCCCGGGCTGATCGTCAACGAGGGCCGGATGCTGTACCTCAGCGACGACGTGGATGTTGACCTAAGGCGGGTCCGGCTTCAGGCCAGGGCCCTGGGCGGTGCAGGGCTGCAGGCCGACCCTGCATCCCTGCTGGACGGACTACATGACGCGCAGCTGCTTCCCGGCTGGTACGAGGACTGGATGATGGTTGAACAGAGCCGGTTGCAGCAGGACCGCTTACGGGCTTACGTAGCTATCGCTTCGCATGCACTTGCCGTGGGGGACACCGGTACGGCAGAGGCAGCCGCCGAGGCGGCGGTGGAGATCGAGCCGCTCTATGAGACTGCCGTCAGTCTCCTTATCCAGGCTGAATTGCAGCACGGCAATCCCGCCGCCGCGCTCAGGGCTTACGAACGCTACCGGAAGCAGCTTGGGGAAGACATGGGTCTACTGCCTTCGGAATCGGTCAGCGGGCTTCTCACGGGGCCCCTTGAGCGCCGGCCAGGTTTGGGGACGGAGCGGTCAGTTCCGCCCGGTCACCCCTGGCTGAGCGGCCAGCCAGCGCTTGACCACGCTTAGGACCTCCGCGGGGTCGGCTGTGGCCACGGTGCTTTGAGTGCTGCTGGGAGTCTGTCCGTAGGTTATCCTCGCGCGGAACCCCTGTGGGTGGCCGGGCTCCTGCCAGGTTCGAATGACCATGAAGCCGGCGGAGGGGGGCTCCTGCTCTGGTCCCTGGTCGCCCGCGGGCTCGGACCAATGGTGGTCTTGCATCACCGCGGTCACCTCTCCCGTCCTGGCTCAATGATTGTGGGAAGGTCCAGGCTTCTGCCGCGCCGATCCCTTGGCCGCCAGAGGTGCCCTCCATTGAATGGAGGCCTTCCTCTTGGTTCCTTTGATCTTGGTGGAGGAAAATCAGGAGTTGGCTCGCGTTTCCGAAATATTGACGCAAGATTAGTCCTGCCCGGCGGGGCTCCCGCCCCCGTACACCGCTGAGCCGTTAACCCCCACGGCACCGGCACCGGGACCCGCGGGGCGCGGCGGAGGAACCGGCAGCAGTAACGCTGCGGTAACGCCGCGGATGGTCCAATCGGCCAAGACCCGTACGCTGCAAGGCGCACGGCAGAGTCCTGATCTGTTGCCTAAGGAGGGACAGTATGGGGTTCCCTGGCGACGACGGCCGGCTGCCCGTGATCTACGTCCGGGGTTTCGCCGGAACAGGCACCGCCGTCAATACCGCCGTCGATGACCCGTTCTACGGCTTCAGTCAGGGCTCTGTGCACGTCAGGGCTGACAGCAATGGCCGGGCGAAGTTCCACCAGTTCGAGTCTCCGATGCTGCGGCTGGTGAGCGACCATAAGTACGAGGTCCCTGTTCACGGTGACCAATGGGCCTTTCTGAACAGCGCGGACGCCGGCTCGGTGAACCCGGCGTCGGTGTGGATCCACCGCTTCTACGACGTGTCAGCAGATACCTTTGGCGCGGACCCGGAAAACTTCTCCTTCGAGGATGCGGCACGCGACCTGTTCAAGCTGATCAAGCTTGTGCTGGAGAAGACCGGCGCGCCCAAGGTCTTCCTGGTGGCTCATTCCATGGGCGGGCTGATCTGCCGCTCGCTTCTGCAACGGGTCATCCCGGAAAGCCTCGCCGGGCAGGACGGAAATTTGGACCCCGCCGCGGGAGCCGGATTTGTTGCCCGGGTTTTTACCTACGCAACGCCGCACGGTGGAATCCGTTTCGCCATCGGTTTTGGCCTGCTGGAGAAGATTCGCGACGCCACGGGGCTCCAGGGGGCGGATATCTTTGGCCCTGACCGGATGTACGAGTACCTCACCCCTCCTGCCCTCAGGAGGACGCTGACGCGCGACCAATTCATCGCAACCGAGATGCCCGAGGAGGGCTTCCCGGTTGACGAATTGTTCTGCCTCGTCGGGTCCAATCCGGAGGACTACGATGTGGCCCTGGGCCTGTCCTCCAAGGCGGTGGGAGCCCGCAGTGACGGGCTGGTCCAGATCGACAACGCTGCGGTCCGGGGCGCGCCGCTGGCCGTAGTGCACCGCAGCCACAGCGGGCGGTACGGAATCGTCAACTCGGAGGAGGGCTACCAGAACCTCCAGCGCTTCCTCTTCGGCGATCTTAAGGTCGAAGTGGAGCTGGTCGGCTTCACGGTCGGCAGGGACGCACCTGCCGACGTCGAATTCCAGCTTGACGTCGCGCTGGCCATCAGGGGACTGCCGGTTATGGTCCACGAGCAGAGTGCGTCCCACTTCTGTCCGGTACAGATTGAGCACTGGCGGGAAGGGGACCCCATCGATTCTCCGGTTCCGCTGCTGACGACTTTCCTTTCCTCCAAGGCGCCACGGCCGCGTGTCGGCGGCAGGGTGGTACCCCGGCTTCGTCATGCGCTCCGGCTCCGGCTGATGTCCATCAGGGAGAAGGAGGGACACTTCTTCTTTGACGACCACCTGGAGCAGACCGAGGACTGGCAGGACACCCTGGTGGTTGACATCGAACCTCCCGCAAAAGACCGGCCGCTGCCGAGGGCATGGGCTGCCTGGAACAGCGTGATCCCGACGGCCCTTCGGGACTGGGAGCCGGGGGAGAGGGACCAGTTGAAGGACATAGACCCTACCGTTCACCGCTGGAGCGGACGCATAGACGTCCCGGAGGCCTCCCGGGACCTGCTGGGACGGCATGCAGGGATCAACCTCACCGTGACCCCGAGAACCCTTTCATTCTGAGACCGACCGCTTCAGCCGCAGGGGAGTGGTGCAGTTCCGAACGCACTGGTGCCTGCCGTCCGCGAGAGCGGGATGCCAGAATTGTGCCAGAAGCAGGTAGGGGGCTTTCGTGGACAGGAGGTGACGGTGGGCGGTTACACCTTCGTCGTGGTCAACGGGGCTGAGTGGCGGTTCGACCGCGAAGGCGTCTTCGGAGCACTGCGGCGCGACCACATCGGACAGCCTCTCGAGCGCCGCGGTAGACGGCTGGCGCGAGTCGGCTACTCGGACGCCTGGGATGTCGGGCTCAGCGATGACCGCACCGCGTTCGTGATCAGCGCTCCGCCCGCGCCGATGATCGAATTGGTGGCCTGGGTGCGGGCCTTCGTGCCGGCGGACGTGGACCTGCTGCTTTTCGAAGACCAGCTTGCCTTCGATCCAGTTTTGCTGCCTCCTGGCATCACGCCTGAGCAGGTGCGGAGCCGGTTCTTCCCCGATGCCTGGAAGGTGGAACAGTTGGGTGCGCGGGGGCCTCCGGTGCTGGCCGAACGTCTGGGGTCGACGAAGCCGCCCAAAGTTCCATGAATCCGAACGTGAAGCAGCGCGTGATTCTCCCCACGGCAGCTGCAGAACGCGCCGTCGCTATTAGAAATACGTACCGAAAATGGACGCCACGTAAGCAAGGAGCAGGACGTATCCCAGTGCGAAGGCAGTTTGGTAGGGCCATCGGGTGCGGCGAAGTTCCGGTTCACCTACTGAGTGCTGAGCGGCCGTCCCGGGGCGGAACGCCCGAATTGAAGGCAGCTGGATTCGGAAGATGCTCACAGCGAAAACTTGGAGGATTGCGGCCGCGTAGGCCAGGAAAGGCTGGCCGAGGAAACCGGTGACGGCAGGAAGCAGGAGTTCCACTCCGATGGATACTACGTTCCCTGCCAACTGGAGCCATTCGAAGAACTGATCCGCTCGGGATCCTTCCTTGATGGGGAATCGATAGCGTCCGGCTACGCAGACTGCCACTGAAGCAAGGACTATGGCCAGTAGTATCAGAAACCGTTCCACTTGGGTCACCTCCACTTGGCCGTCGGGGCAGCGCGATCATGGATACGGGGACCGCAGAGCACTCCAATGAGGTCCCCGCGCACTCGCAGCCACGTCCCCAGGGAGAAGCCTCGCAGATCACCCGTCACGAGACCGACTTTAGTTGTTCGCGGACCCACCGTGCTGCAACCGAGGTCAGGCGCGTCAGGATCCCAGAGGAGTCAGACGCGCACCTGCGTAGCCGGCCATGGGGACACCCGCGGCGGCGGCGTGTTTGCTACTACTTGACATAATGTAGATTATCGGCGTTCAAAGTACGGGAGTAGAAGTAGCTGCGAGAACTCCCTTCCCTTGACGAATCCAGCGTTTCCGCAGGTCAACAGGGCTTTGCTGGTAACGCGCGCTCCTCACGCCGACGGCTGAATTTGCCCTTGGATCGCTTATGGCTGTAGGTTTCCTGCATCTAATGCATGTTTCCATGGTTTAGGGGTCGTTGTGAGTGGTGCCGGTCCAGGTTTCGTCCCGCGGATGCTGGTGGATCCGGACATTGGGCTGTTCAGGGCTGATGAACGGGTTTTCACTGCCATGCTCGATGGCTGGCGGGCGCAGATGCTGGCACGCGGCCTCACGACTCAGACCATCAAGCAGCGCTGCCAGCTGCTGGAGCGTTTTCAGCGCTTTACGGGTGAATTTCCGTGGCAATGGCGCCCCGCCGACATTGATGACTTCCTGGCCGATCTGCGCTCGGGCGAGAAACCGATCAGTCTGAAGACGTTGCGCTCGTACAGCAACGCCGTGGCGATGTTCTGCTCTTACCTGACGCATCCTGGCTATGGGTGGGGCGAGTTCTGCGAACGGACATTCGGCGATATTCCGGGCCAGATCTGCTTCGAGTGGAACATGCCACGGCACACCACCGATGATGCCGTCCCGGCTAAGAAGCGGTCCTTCACCAAGGCGGAACTGCAGCGCCTTTTCGACTACATCGATGACCTTGTCGACAGGGAATACGCCGCTGGCAGCAAGCGTTGGTTGCCCCTGTTCCGCGACTCGGTGGCGTTCAAAGTCTGTTACGCCTATGGGCTTCGCCGACGCGAAATGACCATGCTGGACCTGGAAGACTTCGGCCCGAACCCGCACGTCAGCGACTACGGCCGGTTCGGAGCAGTCCAGGTTCGGTTCGCCAAAGGTACGGCAGGCTCGGGACCCAGACGTCGCACCGTGTTGACCGTGCCGGAGTTCGACTGGGTCGTGGACCAGCTCAAGACCTGGACAGCCGGCGGCATGAGGCAGCAGTTCCCGACAGCTGAACGGTCTTCGGCTCTTTGGCCGAGCGAACGTGGCGCCCGGATGTCCCTGGGCTCTTTCGGGGATGCGTTCGCCGCTGCCCGGGATGCCGTCGGCCTGCCCCAGGAGCTGGGTCTGCATTGCCTCAGGCATTCCTACGTGACCCACCTGATCGAAGCCGGCTACGACGCGGCCTTCGTGCAGACTCAGGTTGGCCACTCCTACGCCTCGACCACCGGGCTCTACACCTCGGTATCGTCGGACTTCAAGCAGAAAACCGTGCAGCAGATGATTGCACGCCGCATCGCGAACTTGGAGGACCCAGATGCCTGAACAGCGCCGGATCGGCTACCGCTGGAACTTGCGAGCCCTGATGGCAAAGCAGAACCTGTGGAAGACCACCGAACTGATGCCGCTCCTGAAGTCCCGTGGCATCAACCTCTCCGAAAGTCAGGTCTACAGGCTGGTCACCTCCACGCCGGAGCGCATTCCGGCAAGGACATTCGCCGCGCTCTGCGACATCCTGGACTGCACACCCAACGACCTGTTCGAACCATTCGTGGAGATGCGCGCCGCGGCGACAGCGAATGCCCCGAAGCGCAGTGAAGACCTCGGCATCCAACCAGGCAACCCCATCGCACGACGTGTCCGCCTCGTCGCTTCTGAGGACGGTGAGTAGGCCACGCAAAGCAGAGGACCCGATCCGCTGGCCGGTTCCCTGCAGTCGCTGCGGTCAGCACCATCAAACCGTCGCGCGCTGGCCAGACGGCGGCGTTTGCGGCTACTGCTATCAGCAGGCAAAGCGCACCCGTGGAGTCTGCGCCTGCGGCCATGAAGGTGTTCTTCCGGGAATTATCGATGAGGAGCCGGCATGCCGCAGCTGCTCGGGCGTTCGGCTCAACGTCGACTGTGTGGGCTGCGGCGCCGAAGACGAACTTTACAGTGGTGGACGCTGCTGGACCTGCGTCCTCGGCGACATCGTAGACGACCTGCCTACAGACCCAGCTACGGGAGTCATGGCCACGGAACTGATCCCGCTGGCGGCGGCACTGAAGTCAATGAAACGGGCCAACAGCGGCATGACCTGGATCCGGCAAAAGCACGTCACGGCCTTCCTTCGTAACCTCGCTACCGCACCCAAAATCAGTCACGACACCTTCGATGAACTGCCCGACTCCCGCACCCGCGAGTACGTCCGAGGGCTCCTCATCGAACACGGGGTGCTCCCCCAGCGAAATGCGTTCCTGATTCGCTACGAAAGCTGGGCCACCCAAGCCATGGAACGCGTCAGCGACCCACAGAACCTTGACGTGATCCGCCGCTACATCCGATGGCATCACCAGCGACGCATGAACCTCATGGACGAAGTCCCCCGCGGCACCTTCCTGCGCGCCAAACAGGAAGTCACCGTCGCCATCGACCTCCTGAACTGGCTCACCGGTCATGACATCAAACTGCCGGAACTGCAGCAGTCCCACCTTGATGTATGGCAATCCGAGGGGCCCACGACGAGACGCATCGCTGAGCGCTTCCTCAAATGGGCCATCAAAACCAAGGCCGCCCCAGCGGGGCTCACCATCGTCCCGCACCGCCGCGGCACCAGCCCAAGACTCCCCAAGATCGGGCAAGACAAAGCGCTCCAACAAATCATCCACACCAACGCACTGGAGACCCGTGACCGGGCCGCCGCGATCCTCATCCTCGTCTTCGGACAACAAGCCGAAAACATCGCCCGGCTGACCTGGGACGACGTCACAGTCACTGAAGACTTAGTCACCATCCAACTCGGAACCACCAAAATTGCGCTGCCGGACCCGTTAGCCCAGCCATGGCGGGAGCTCGCCGCAAACCCAAGCCACGAACTGACCGCAGCACACCCCAACACCAAGTGGGTATTCCGCGGAACATCACCCGGACGCCACATCCACCCAGGGCACCTCACAACCCGACTCAGCAAGCTCTTCAACACCCGAGCCGCGCGACTCGGAACACTCCACGAACTCACCAAACTCGCACCCGTGGCCATCATCGCCGAAACCCTCGGCTACTCCCCGACTACCATCGAACGCCACGCCACCGACTCGGCATCCGCCTATGCCCGGTACATCGCAGCAGTAAACGAGTCCGTCCTGCACGAAAGCCCGAGAAACTAGAACGGCTCCGTCTCGCTTGCGTCCGTGAGGACATACCTAAAGCTGCCGGCCCCGACGATCCCAGTCCTGGCGACGGGCTTCTTCCTCGTCCCAGAAATGACCGTCGTAGTGGCGCACATAGAGCAGATAGGCGGTGAAGACCGCGCAGATAATCAGCATTGCCAGCATGAGGTAAAGAAAGGGACCCCAAGCTTGATTCCACCGGAATGCAATTTGCACGATTGCGTTTACGGCCATGAAGGACACCATGACCAGCTGCCAGCGAAATCCGCCCCGCGTCATACGCGGCTCAAGGCGCTTCCGACCCTCAGGCATATTCGGAGCCTACAGCCGGAGGAGCTTTCTGTCATGAGCTAACACCGGCCCCGCCACCGAGCAGTATGAGTGCCGTTCACCGTCGGCAAATCACGGAGGCGGCTACTCCCGTCCCATGAATACCCGTGCATGCCAGTATGTGAGGTTACGGAAGCGTGGGTCCACCAGCGCGGACGCACCCGCCGGAACGGACAACTCCGCAGGTCACCGGGCCGCCCACCGTTGCCTTATTCCAAGGGCTCGCTAAGAATGAACCAATGACGGTCTACGTGCGTTCACTTGAAACTGCAGTTCCGAAAACGATGCTGATCCAGTCGGAAGCCCGGGATGTCTTTGCGGCCCAGCCTGGCCTGTCCAGGCTTGGTTCCCGGCTGGTGAACACGTGCTTCGATTCAGCGGCCATTGACACCCGCTTTACCGCCGTCGAGGAACTGACCAACGAGTTCCGCTCGGACGATCCGCAATTCTACGACCCGGCCACCGGCCTCCTCCTGAACCCCGGCACCAAAGCCCGGAATGAGATCTTCGGCCGGGAAGCCACCAAGCTCTTCGTCGAAGCCGCCCGCTCCGCCGTCAGCGCCTGCCCGGAACTCAATTTACTTGACATAACTCACCTGGTGACAGTCTCCTGCACGGGATTCTTCAATCCGGGGCCCGACTACAAAATCGTGCGGGAGCTCGGCCTGGATCCAGCGGTCCAGCGCTACCACCTCGGCTTCATGGGCTGCTATGCGGCCTTTCCCGCGCTGCGCGCAGCAAAGCTGTTCTGCGAAGCCGACCCCAACGCCGTTGTCCTGGTGGTCTGCGCCGAACTGTGCTCGCTGCATGTCCGTACCTCCAACGACCCCGACACCATCATGGGGTCAGCACTCTTCGCCGATGGTGCGGCAGCCGCCGTCGTCACTGCCCGGCAAGGCGCCGAAGACCATGCGCTGATGCAGCTGGACCATTTTGAAACAGTCCTCACCCCCGTCGGCGAGGACTCCATGGCCTGGAACATTGGCGACCACGGATTCGAAATGGTCCTGGGCAACTACGTCCCGCACATCATCGACGACCACATCGTCGGGGCACTGGCGCCCCTCCTGGCGCGGGAACCGGAACTGGCAGCACTCCCCTATTCCTCCATCCGCCACTGGGCCATCCACCCGGGCGGCCGCAGCATCCTCGACAAAGTCGAGTCCAGGCTCGGCCTCACGCAGGAACAGCTGGTTCCGGCCCGCGAGGTCCTCCGCAATTACGGCAACATGAGCAGCGCTACCGTCCTGTTCGTCATCAAGCACATCCTGGAACAGGACCCGGAGCCGGGTGACGAACGGATCTGCTCCATGGCCTTCGGCCCCGGCCTCACTGTGGAAACGGCGGTCTTCACGAAACTGCGGCAAGCGCCGCGCACCACCCGGCCGGCGCACAACTCTCCAGAGGAACAGGTGCAGGAGGGGCTGCCGGTGGAAGCGCCGGTGGCCTGATCCCCGTGGATCTCCTGCTGCGGCGGCGCGCCGCCTGGGCGGTGGAAATCATGGACCTGCCCGACTGCGACCCGCAGGCCCTGGACAACACGTACCGCCAGTTCGCTGTCATAAACCGGATGCTCTCCGGATGGCGCCGGCTGTACGTGCGCGAGCTGCGTCCTTTCCTGGCCGGCAGCTCCCGGCCCGTGACGCTCCTTGACATTGGCTCAGGCGGAGGGGATCTCCCAACCCTGCTGTGGCGCTGGGCCGCGCGCGACCACCTCGCCCTGCACATCACGGGCATCGATCCCGATCCCCGGGCCGCCGCCTTCGCTAAGCGGCGCCCCGAAGTCCCGGGACTCACTTTCCGGCAGGCCCACAGCGCCGATCTGGTGAGCGAGGGCAGGCAGTACGACTTCGTGATTTCCAACCATGTCCTGCACCACCTTGCTGAGGCACAACTGCAGGAACTGCTGGCGCATTCGCAAGTTCTGGCCGAAAAGGCCGTGCTGCACAACGATCTCCGCCGCAGCCCGGTTGCCTATGCCCTTTTCAGTGCCGCCGCCCTGCCCTTCCGGCATTCATTCATCCGCGCGGACGGGCTCACGTCCATCCGGCGCAGCTATTCGCGCCGGGAACTGGCGGCCGTCGCTCCCCCCGGCTGGGTGGTCAGGCCGAGCAGCGCCTTCCACCAGGTCCTCGCTTTTTCGAGGGACTGACGTGGAAACAGACGTGGTCATCGTCGGCGGCGGCCCGGTGGGCCTCTACCTGGCGGCTTCCCTGCTCCAGGAGGGCGTCTCCGTACGGCTCCTCGAGCAGCGGACGGAACGCAATATCCACACCCGCGCCATCGGGATCCATCCTCCCGCCCTCGAGGCGCTGGACGGCGTCCACCTGGCCGATGCCATGGTGCGGGAGGGCGTGCCGATCCGTGCGGGCATGGCCCTCAGCGGCGGGAGGACCGTGGGCACCATGTCCTTCGCAGGCGTTTCGGAGGACTTTCCGTTCGTGCTGGCCCTCCCCCAGTACCGGACGGAACAACTCCTCGAGGAACGCGTCAATGCCCTCGACAGCCGGGCCATCGTCAGGGGCGTGCGCGTCACAGGAGTGAACGACGACGGCGCTTCGGCCGCCGTCGTCGTCGAACCTTCCAGCGACGCAACGGCAGGGGGCGGCAGCTTTGAAGCGTCAATTGTGGTCGCCGCCGACGGCGCAAGGTCACGGCTGCGCGATGCCGTCCGTATGCCCGTCCGCACCAAGGCCTATCCGGACCACTACCTGATGGGCGACTTCGCCGACTCCGGACGCCATGGGCAGATGGCTGTCCTCTTCCTCGAGCCGGAGGGGATCGTAGAATCCTTTCCGCTCCCGGGCGGGCTGCGGCGGTGGGTGGTACGGCTCGGCCAGCCCGCGGAAGGAGCCGACGCCGGCCGGCTGGCACGCCTGGTCCTGCGGCGGACGGGAATCCTCCCTGACGTGCGGACCAACGCCATGCTGAGCGCCTTCAGCGTCCGCTCCACAATGGCCCGGCGCATCGTGGCCGGGCGCGTAGTGCTGGTGGGCGACGCCGCCCACGAAATCAGCCCGATCGGCGGCCAGGGCATGAACCTTGGCTGGCTGGACGCCCAGGCCCTGGCTCCCGTGGTTCGGGAGGCTGTGGCGGGAAAGCCAGTGGCCGGGCGGCTGAAGGCATTCGACGCCGGGCGGCGACGTGCCGCTGTGATCGCGCGGCGCCAGTCCGAAGTGAACATGCTGCTGGGACGTCCGCTGCCGGCGCCGCTCCTTAGGCTTCGCAACCTTGCCATCGGCGGAGCCGCTTCAATCCCGGCCATGAACCGGTGGACGGCCCGGCGCTTCACCATGCAGTAGGGCCGGGAACGCTCGGACATGGCCCCCGGCGGGAGTCAGCGGAAGTAGCAGTCGTAGCTGTCCTGGCTCACGATTTTTCCGTCAGCAACCTCAAAAACCGACGACGTCCGGGCCCGGATGGTCTCCCCCCGGTCCCAGTAGCGGAGGTCCATCCGGACCGTCGCTGACCAGTCTGCCTCCACGGCCACCCTTCCGCCTTCACAGGTGGTGCGCCTGATGTGGAACTTCTGGTCCGAGACCACCTCGGAGCTCTGGTCCGCGCCGGCAAGGACCGAAGCGAGCGTGCGCGTGGAGCCTTCCGGAGCCAGGAGGTGCGGTGCTTCCACCAGCACGAAGGTGTCCGCCAGGAAAGGCCTGATCTCAGCGGCCCCTCCGCCTGCTTCCAGTACCCGGATGAATCCGAGGACCCGATCCAACGGGGAGATGCTCAGGGAAGGGTCTTCAGCCATGGAAACGACACTAACCCACTGCGGCCGGGAGGATGACGGAGGCCAGTAGGCTTTCCCCATGAACCCCATCCCGCCGGAGACCACCGCCAGCGATGAACAGATCCGGGAAACCGTGGAGCGGATCCTTTCGGCCGGAACGCTCCCGCCCATCGTGCAGGCCGGCCACCCCGCACTTCGACAGCGCGCCGCCGCCCTTGACGGTCAACTCTCCTCCGACCAGCTGGAGCGCCTCATCGCCCTCATGCGGCAGGTTATGCACGAGGCCCCCGGCGTGGGACTGGCGGCGCCGCAGCTCGGCATCCCCCTCCAAATCGCGGTCGTCGAGGACCAGTTCGACGTCGATCCGGAGGCCGCTGCGCTGCGCAAGCGACGTCCATTGGAGTTCCTGGCACTCCTAAATCCCGGGTACACGCCGCTGGGAACGGAGTATGCCTCCTTTTACGAGGGCTGCCTCTCCCTGAACGGGCTCCAGGCAGTGGTGACCCGACCCGAGAACGTCCTGCTGGACTTCCAGGCACCCGATGGCTCACCGGTGCAGCGGGAGTTCGCAGGCTGGCAGGCCCGGATCGTGCAGCACGAAACCGACCACCTGAACGGTGTCCTGTACGTGGACCGGGCCCAGCTGCGGTCGCTCAGCAGCAACGCGGAGTACGCCGCGCACTGGGCGGAACCGGGGATCAGCAAGGCCCGGGCAGGGCTCGGGTTCGATACCGGCCCGGTCAGCGTCGCCGGCTCCTAGCCGGACCCATCCGGGGCGCCGGGCGGGCCGCCCTA
The DNA here is from genome assembly GCF_034720455.1 of Pseudarthrobacter sp. C1. Classification (NCBI taxonomy): domain Bacteria; kingdom Bacillati; phylum Actinomycetota; class Actinomycetes; order Micrococcales; family Micrococcaceae; genus Pseudarthrobacter; species Pseudarthrobacter sp. C1. The sequence goes on from NZ_JAYESK010000004.1 coordinate 327,288, forward strand.
AGATGGTGGCTATGCCCGCTCCCAAGCTTCCCCTGCTGTGCCCTGTGTGCTTCCAGCCGCTGGAGCCGGCGGGACCCCATCCCTCCGGCCACGGCCGCCTTCTTTGCGGATCTTCCCACAGCTTCGACGCCGCCAGGCAGGGGTACTTCAACCTGCTGGTGGGAAAAGGCACCGCGTTCGAAGCGGACACCGCCGAGATGGTGGAGGCCCGCTTCAACTTCCTGGGGAAGGGGCACTACCTGCCGCTGGCAGAGGCGGTGGCAGCCGCCGTCGTCCCATCCCTGCCCCGGGACCGAGCCGTCGTGCTGGACTCAGGAACCGGCACGGGACACTACCTGCGCGTTCTGCTTGATGCGGCGGCGGCCAACGGCCGGGAGGTGGCCGCCCTTGGCCTCGACATCTCGAAATTCGCCCTGCGGCGCGCCGCGCGGCTCAACCCGGAGGCGGTAAACCTCGCCTGGGACGTATGGCAGCCGTTGCCGGTGAAGGACAACTCGGTTGACGCGGTCACGGTCATTTTCGCGCCCCGGAACGCCCCGGAGTTCGCACGCGTGCTGCGGCCAGCGGGCCTGCTGGCCGTGGTGACACCCCGGCCCGGTCATCTCGCCTCCATGGCGGAGCCGGCCGGCATGCTCGGTATCGAAGAAGGCAAGGAGAACCGTTTGGCCGGGGCAATGGAGCCGCACTTCACGATCGAAAGCGCCCGGGACATCGACTTCCCCCTTGCGCTAACCCGCCAGGAGGCAGCGGACCTTGCGTTCATGGGTCCGGCGGGGCATCACAGCGACCGCACCGCCATCGCCGCCCGGCTGGAGGGCCAGCCGGAGCCCGTCCTGGCCGAAGCGCGGTTCCGCCTCACAGTCTTCCGCCCCGCGACGGCCCGCACGCAGTAACGACTTGGCCACTATCCCCGCCAACTTACGGCGGCCCGCCCATAGGAAGGCTGCCAGCATTAGGATGGAAGAACAGTTGCTGGAGGGTCCGCGGTAGCGGCTCCCCGTAGCGAAGGGGGAGCATGTTGTTTGAATGGTTGGGCGAAAACTGGTGGGCACTGTGGCTCACCGCTTTCCTCGCCTTTGCAGTGATCGAGATGATCACCCTTGACCTGTTTTTCATCATGCTCGGCGGAGGAACCCTTGCCGCCCTGGTGGCTGATTTCGCCGGCGCTGACCTCTGGCTGCAGATTGTGGTTTTCTGCGTCGTCTCCCTGCTCATGATCGCCTTTGTCCGGCCGGTGGCCCTGTCCCACTTGAAGAAGGGTCCGTCCGAGCAGCGCACCAACGTTGACCGGCTGATCGGTGAACAGGCCGTGGTCATGGAACCCGTCTCCTCAGACGGCGGCCTGGTCAAAATCGGCGGCGATATCTGGAGCGCCCGCTCAGCGGCAGGAGTCCTTCCCGCCGGCCAAAAAGTTGTGGTGGCCGCCATAGACGGTGCCACCGCCGTGGTTTCGGCAGCATCCGAACCCGACACCAAGTCCTGATACAGCCTGATCAATTGGGGAAGAAGGAAATGTATGGATAACGCAGGAGGAGCCGCACTCGCCATTGTGCTGGTGGTCCTGATCGTGTTTGTGATTATTGTCCTGGTCCGGGCGGTCCGGATCATTCCACAGGCACGGGCTGGTGTTGTTGAAAGGCTGGGCAAATACCAGCGGACGCTCAATCCGGGACTGACCATCCTTATTCCCTTCGTTGACCGGCTCCTGCCGCTGCTGGACCTGCGCGAGCAGGTGGTCTCCTTCCCGCCGCAGCCTGTCATCACCGAGGACAACTTGGTGGTCTCCATCGATACCGTGGTATATTTCCAGGTCACGGACCCGCGCGCCGCCACGTACGAGATCGCCAACTACATCCAGGCCGTGGAGCAGCTGACCACCACCACGCTGCGCAACGTGGTGGGCGGGCTGAACCTTGAGGAGGCGCTCACGTCCCGGGACCAGATCAACGGACAGTTGCGCGGCGTCCTGGACGAGGCCACGGGCCGCTGGGGCATCCGGGTTTCCCGCGTGGAACTGAAGGCAATCGATCCGCCCCACTCCATCCAGGACTCGATGGAGAAGCAGATGCGCGCCGAGCGCGACCGGCGCGCGGCCATCCTGACGGCCGAAGGAACCAAGCAGTCAGCGATTCTCACCGCTGAGGGCCAGCGGCAGGCCTCCATCCTGAAAGCGGAAGGTGATGCGAAGGCGGCCATCCTCCGTGCCGACGGCGAAGCCCAGGCCATCCAGAAGGTCTTCGACGCCATCCACAAGGGCAATCCGGACCAGAAGCTGCTGGCCTACCAGTACCTGCAGACACTGCCCAAGCTGGCGGAGGGCTCCTCCAACAAGCTGTGGATCATTCCCAGTGAAGTCGGCGAAGCACTCAAGGGAATCGGCAACGCCCTGGGCGGGACCACCCCGGAATCCGCCGGCGGCCTGTTCGACGAAGTCGGGGCCAAACCGTCGGAGCCTTAGGGCGCTACGGCCGGAGGACCGGCTGACGGTGTTTGCCGGTTACGAGGAGGGGTCCGTGCTGAACGGACCCCTCTTTTGGCTGTTCCGGCCCTACGCCGGTATAATTGTGTATTTGTCCGGCTGGAGCAGATCCGCTGGAACAACAAAGCTTCGCGATGCGTTGAATCTAGAGATGCAGCACAGAGCACACAGTAGTCCGATGGTACGTGTTTACCGTCGGCCGGCGCGGTGTTGTACACCGCGAATCGACCAGAGGGAGAAATCATGAGCGATCGCAGCCTGCGGGGCATGCGCCTTGGTGCACAGAGCATGGAGACCGAGTCCGGAGTAGAGCCGGCTCCGCGCCAGCGTGTCGAGTACCGGTGCGAGGACGGCGAGCAGGTCTTCGTCACCTTCTCCTCAGAGGCGGAAATCCCCCCGGTGTGGGTTTCCAAAACCGGCAAGGAAGCGCTCCTGGTTGATGGCGAACGGCCCGACACCAGCAACGACAAAGCTGTCCGTACCCACTGGGACATGCTCCTGGAACGCCGCTCGCTGCCCGAGCTTGAGCAGATCCTCGAAGACCGGCTGACCATCCTGCGCGAACGCCGCGGAGAACGGCGCTCCGCCTAAGGAATCCAGCCCAGGGCTTGAACCAAAGGGGCTGTCCCTGCACTTTGTGCAGGGACAGCCCCTTCCTTGTTTAATTCGGCTTCTACGCGCTGCGCTGCAGCGGTTACGGCTGCCGCGCCGGTGTCTTCTTGCCGGTCAGGGCGTGCCAGCGGGCCTGCAGGCCCCACTTGGTGACGTTGACCATGGCTTCGAGCACGATGTTGCCGCTCATCTTGGAGGCGCCGAGTTCCCGCTCAACAAAAGTGATGGGCCGTTCCTCGATCCGGAGCCCCATGCGGGCCACCCGGAACGCGAGGTCCACCTGAAAGCCGTAGCCAACCGAGTCCACCTGGTCCAGGTTGAGCTTTTCCAGCGTGGTCCTGCGGAACGCGCGGTAGCCGCCCGTGACGTCCTTGATCTTCAGACCCAGCATGAGGCGCGCATAGGTGCTGCCCACCCTGGAAATGGCCTGGCGGTAGAGGGGCCAGTTGACGACGCTGCCGCCGGGAACCCACCGGGAGCCCATGGCAAGGTCGGCGCCCTGTTCAACGGCTTCCAGCAGCTGGGGAAGCTGCTCGGGCTGGTGGGAACCGTCAGCGTCCATTTCAACCAGGACGTCATATCCGGCGTCCAGACCCCACCGGAAGCCGGCAATGTACGCGGCGCCCAGGCCTTCCTTGCCCTTGCGGTGCAGGACGTGCACCTGGGAATCCTCGGCAGCGAAACGGTCCGCGAGCTGGCCGGTGCCGTCAGGGCTGTTGTCATCCACCACCAACACGTCCGACGCCGGGACCGCCGCGCGAAGCCGCTGGAGGGTCTTGGGCAGCGATTCCAGCTCGTTGTAGGTGGGAATGATCGTGAGGACGCGCACAGAGGGCCTTTCCTGGGGGAAACGGTCAGAGCGCCCGGCCGCAATCGGGGTCGCAGCAGGCGCAACTACCAATTATAGGGTGGCGGCAGCCGGGTCAGGACCGGAGCGCTGGACTTGCGAAAATTTCGATGCCGTTCCTGACCGTTTGCAGGCACACTGGATCAGTGCCGGTGTCCAGGGCAGGCAGCAGCGGTGTCCGCGCCCTCGGGTCGGTGCTCCAGGACTGGACGCGGCCGTCCGCCACCTGGACCATCAGTTCCTCGACCTCCCAGACGGCGAAACTGGCAGGAGCTCCGGGCACGAGCTGTCCCGCCATGGGGTCGGAATATCTGGCGGCGCGCCAGCCTGCCCGGGTGTGGCCCAGGAAGGCTGCGCGGGCCGAAATCCGCTCATCCTGGTTGTGGTGCTCCAGGCAGGCGCGGACACTGGACCAGGGCCGCAGGGGCGTCACTGGGCTGTCGCTGCCGAAGCACACCGGAACCCCGGCCGCGAAGAGCCTGGCAAAGGGGTTCATTGACCGGCTCCGCTCCCCCAGCCTTTGTTCGTACAGCCCTCCGGGGCCGCCCCAGGCAGCGTCGAACGCCGGCTGGGCGCTGACTGTTACCGCGTACCGGGCCAGGGTTTCGACGGCGGCGGCGTCCACCATCTCCACGTGTTCAAGGCGGTGGCCTGCGGCACGCACCCGCTGCTCACCCACTTCACGTGCTGCCAGCTCGAGGGCGGCCAGCGCGGTGTCCAGCCCGGCGTCCCCAATAACATGGAATCCGCCTTGGACTCCGGCAAGGGAGCATGCAGCAAGGTGCGCTGCAGCTTCATCAACAGTCAGATACAGGCTCCCCTGCTCGCCCGGCGCGTCCTCGTACCCGGACCTTAGGGCGGCGGTCCGCGATCCGATGGAGCCGTCGATGTTGAGGTCGCCGGCCAGCCCCCGCACGCCGAAGCCAAACTGGTCCAGGAGGCTGCGGGCATGTTCTTCGGAGGCCGCCAGTTCCCCCCAGTAGGGAAGGACTTCAGGGACTCCGGCGCTTTCAGGGCCGCCGTTGTTCCATGCGGCGGCAAGCCGCAGGTCCTCTGCGCCGCCGATGTGCGGTGCGCCCATTTCCGCGACCGCCACGTAGCCATTAGCCGCCGCTTCGGACAATGCACGGCCCTGGTGGCGCCGCAGCTCGTCGTGCGGCAGCCGGCGGGTAGCCTGTCGGGCGGCCGTGTGCGCTGCCCGGCGGACCCTCGCCCCGCCGTCGAACCCGTCCAGCTCCCGGACGCCCGCCGCGTGGGCCAGGGACCCGGACACCAGCGCGGAGTGAACGTCCACCCGGGAAAGGTACACGTGCCGCCCGGCGGACGCCCGTTCCAGTTCCTCGGCGGTGGGCAGGGTGTCATCGGCCCAGGTGGTCTCGTCCCAGCCGTGGCCCAGCACAGGTCCTTCGCCGGGGACACCGGCTACGGCGTCCAGCAGTTCCTTGGCTGAACGGATTCCGCCCAGCTGCAGTGAGTCCAGCGCGATGCCGGTCTCGGTCAGGTGGATATGCGAGTCCACAAAGCCCGGCGCCACGAGGGCGCCCCGGAGATCGATGATCTCCATTGAACTGTCAGCGATGGATGAGGCTGCCTGTTCGGATCCCACCCAGGCAACCGTGCCGCCGTCAACCACCATGGCCGTGGCAAAAGGGTCTGCCGCGGTGTAGACGGACCCGTTCCGGTAGAGGACAGTCTTGGCGCGGGCAGCGGGCAGCGGTTCAGGCTGTGACATGCGGGGCAGTGCTCCTGGGTTGGTGTGGGCCGGCGGGCGGCCGGCGAGGCTTGTCAGAGTACGGACGAATAAGCCACGACGCCGCGGCGGATCAGCGAGATGGCTTCGGCGCAGAGCCTGGCAAGGCGGGGTTCCAGGCCGGGAATCTTGGCGAGCTGGTCCAAGAGGTCGACAACCTGCTTCACCCACCGGACAAAGTCACCGGCTGCCAGGTCCGTGCCGCTCAGGACGTCCTGCAGGTGGCGGCCACGGGCCCACTTGTAGATCGGCCAGACGAGCCCCAGTTCGGGTTCGCCGGTCAGCGGAAGCTTGTTCTCCTCTTCCACGTCCTCCAAGGCAGACCACTCGCGGACGACGATATCCACCGACGTCTCAAGGGAAATACTGGGCATCCGCGGCCGGAGCCCCCGGTCCTCCCTTTTCGCCTGGTACACCAGCACACTGGCCAGTGCTGCAACTTCCACGGCATCCAGGTCGTCAAACGCGCCCAGCCGCAGGGACTGGGAAATGAGGAGGTCCTTCTCCCCGTAGATCCGCCGCAGCCGCTGGCCATCGGGACTGATGCCCAGCCGGCCGTCGGCAGCCGGCTCCAGATACCCGTACGCGGTCAGGACGTCGCACACACGGTCAAAGGTCTTGGCGATCGTGTTGGTCCGGCCCTGGATCTGGCGCACCAGCCCATCGGTTTCCCGCCGCAGCTTCCACCAGCGTTCGGACCAGCGGGCGTGGTCCTCCCGTTCGCTGCAGCCGTGGCACGGGTGGGCCCGGAGGACGCGGCGGAGGTCGGCGATGCGCTTTTCCTGGTTGGGCAGGGCCGTGGCAAGTCCGAAATCGTGGTTGCGGGTGTTGCCCGGGGCGGGCGGCCGGTTCTCCCGCAACGCGTTCCGGGCCGAGGACGCGAGATCACGGCGGGATTTGGGCACCTTGGCATTGAAGGACTTGGGAATGCGGATGCGCGTCACCGGCGCGATGGGGCCTTCCAGATCATCGGTTCCGATTCTCCGCAACTGGTTGTCCAGCGTCAGGACGGCAGGCCGCGGCTCGCGGCTGGTGTGGTCCGAACTGAGCACAATGGCCGGGCCGGGCGCCCTGCCCCCGGGCACCTCCACCACGTCCCCCGGCAACAGGCGGGCCAGGGAATCATCGCTGAGTGATTTCCGGGCGCGGGACTTGGTACGCGAACCGGCGTTTTCGGCGTCGGAGAGTTCCCTCCGCAGCCGCGCGTACTCGGTAAAGTCGCCCAAATGGCAGGTCATCGACTTGGCATACCCGGCCAGCGATTCCTCCCGGCTGCGCACCTGCCTGGCAAGCCCCACCACCGAACGGTCAGCCTGGAACTGGGCAAAGGAGGACTCAAGGATTTCGCGGGCCCGGGCCCGGCCGAATTGGGCCAGGAGGTTGATGCTCATGTTGTACGTGGGCCGGAAGCTCGAGTTCAAGGGGTAGGTGCGCCGGGACGCCAGGCCGGCGACCGCCGTCGGGTCCGTACCGGGCTGCCACAGCACCACTGCATGGCCTTCGACGTCGATGCCGCGGCGGCCCGCACGGCCGGTCAGCTGCGTATACTCACCGGCGGTGATGTCCACATGGGCTTCACCGTTGAACTTGTCCAGCTTTTCCAGCACCACGGAGCGGGCAGGCATGTTGACGCCCAGGGCCAGGGTTTCCGTGGCGAAAACCGCTTTGACCAGGCCGTCGGCGAAGAGTTTCTCCACCACTTCCTTGAAAGTGGGCAGCATGCCGGCATGGTGGGCGGCGAAGCCCCGGATCAGCCCGTCACGCCAGGTCCAGAAGCCCAGGATATCGAGGTCGTCCGGCGGGATATCCTGGCCGGCTTCGTCAACGCGCTGGGCGATGATCCGCTGTTCCTTCTCCGTGGTGAGCCACAGCCCGGAGCCGACGCACTGTGCCACGGCAGCGTCACAGCCGGCCCTTGAGAAAATGAAGGTAATGGCAGGGAGCAGGTCCATGCGGTCCAGGCTTGCGATGACCTGGGGGCGGCTGGCGGGGCGAACGCCACGTTCGTCGCCGCCCCGGCCGGGACGGTCGTTGCCGCGCCGCCCGCGCTGGCCGCGTCCGCCGGGCCCGCCCTGGCGGCTGCGGAAACTCTGCTGGATTTCGCTGCGCGCTACCTTGAGGAGGTCGGGATTGACGTCGACGCCGCGGCCCTTTGCGCTGTCCTTCGACGAAACCGGCTGCGTCTCCCCCCCGTCCACCGGCGGCGCAATTTCGTCGAAGCTGGTTTCTCCGGCGAACAAGTCCATGATCTGGCGGCCAACCATCACGTGCTGCCAGAGAGGTACCGGCCGGTGCTCGGAGACGATGATGTCAGTATCACCGCGGACGGTGTCCAGCCAGGCTCCGAACTCCTCGGCGTTCGAGACGGTGGCGCTGAGTGAAACCACCTGCACCTCGCTGGGGAGATGGATGATCACTTCCTCCCAGACGGCACCCCGGAACCTGTCGGCCAGGTAATGCACCTCGTCCATCACCACATAGCCGAGGTCGTCCAATGTTGCCGAATCCGCGTACAGCATGTTCCGGAGGACTTCCGTGGTCATGACGACGACGGGGGCGTCACCGTTGATGCTGGTGTCGCCGGTGAGGAGGCCAACATTCCGGGCGCCGTATTTTTCAGAAAGTTCGGTGAACTTCTGGTTGCTCAAAGCCTTGATGGGGGTTGTGTAAAACGCCTTCAGGCCGCGCTGAAGCGCCAGGTAGATGGCGAATTCACCGACGATGGTCTTGCCGGCGCCTGTGGGGGCCGCCACCAGCACTCCCCTGCCCTCCTGGAGGGAGAGGCATGACTGCCGCTGGAAGTCGTCCAGTTCGAAGTCCAGGGTACGGACGAAGGCTCCGAGGTATGTCGCCGCTTCGGCCCTGCGCTCGGCGCTGGCACGGTACCGCTCGGCAGGAGAGAGCTCTTCAGTGTCGGTGGGCCCGGCAGGGAACGGTCCAATGGAAGAAGGCCCGGTGTTGGAGGACATACCCCAAGCCTAACGGGGCTCAGAGGTTCTTGAGCTCACTGCCGGGGGTGGCGATGTCCGCTGTGGCCTCGGTTTCAGCTGCCCGTTTGGCTGTCCTGCGTTCGCGGCGCTTGTCGTTCATCAGGCAGATGCCGATCGCGGCAAAGAAAAGCACCAGCAGTGGGCCGGCCAGCATGAACATCGAGATGGCATCTGCTCCGGGAGCAGCAATGGCAGCGAGGACGAACACGAGGAACACTGTGATGCGCCAGGCCTTGAGGATGGTACTGCCGGAGATGATGCCCGCCATGTTGATGCCCACCAGCACCACGGGAACCAGGAAAGCCACGCCCAGGACCAGCACCATGCGGGTCACGAACTCGATGTATGTGCGGGCATCGATGACGCTGGAGGACCCTTCCGGGGTGAACTGCGTCAGCGCGTGGACCACCTGCGGCACAACAAGCCAGCCGGCCCAGATACCGGCCAGGAACAACGGGACTGCCGCCGCCATGTACCCCAGCGTGTACCGGCGTTCCTTGGAGGTCAGGCCGGGCGTGATAAACGCCCAGAGCTGGTAGATCCAGATGGGGCTGGAAATGACCACGCCGATGAGGAGTGACATTTGCAGCTTGAAATCGAACGGAGATGCAATGCTTCCGAAGTTTATGGCCGAGAGCCCGCCGGTCTGCTCGGAGATGCGGTTGACCGGCTCGGCCAGGGCCTTCAGCAACGGATCGTAAAGTATCCAGCCCCCGATGCCGCCAATGACGACGCCGATCGCCGACTTGATCAGCCGGTTCTTGAGCTCTTTGAGGTGGTCCCAAAGAGCCATCCGCCCCTCGGGGTTGGCTTTACGGGCCCGCGACAGTGCCACTGGGGGTCAGGCGCGGTTCGACGGCGGAACGTCAGTGCCGTCTGTCGGCTCACCGGGCTTCGCCTTCGGGTGGTTGACGATGGTGCCTTCCACCGGACCTGAGGCGTCAGTGGATTCGGTCTTGCCGTCGTTCTTCATTTCCTTGACTTCGGACTTGATGATCCGCATGGACTGGCCAAGGCTGCGCGCCATGGCCGGAAGTTTAGGCGCGGCAAAAAGGAGCAATGCAACAACGATGATAATTACGATGGGCCAGGGGCCATCAAAGAGTCTTCCCACGGGAAATCCTTTCGTTTCAATACAATTTTACTTCGAGGTGAAGTCCAGATCGCCGAGTGCCTGCGGCTGGCCCCGGTCGATCTTGCGCTGCACCCGCCGAAGACGGCGTTCTTCCTGTCGGGACGACTTGGATGCCTCGTAATCATGTCTCATGACAGTCGGCGAGGCAAAAACCGCGGATCCCGGGTGGGGCGTCGCCGGCGCTGTGGAGGCCGGGGATGTTTCCATGGGGCCCAGCTGCCCCAGTTTTTCACCGGCCGCCCCCAGGTCCTTGACGGTTGCCATGAACTGGCGGAACAACCGGATGCCCAGCAGGACATAGAAGAGCAGCGAGAGCGCAACGAGCGCCACCCATATCAGGATCCAGGACCACCAAGGCATGCTGAGAAGTCTAGTCGCCATACATGGCCAGCGATGCCGCCAGCCAGGTGCGGGCAGCTTCCGCCAGCTCCTCGGGGGCAAGAATACGGGCAGCACCCCCGTGCTGGGCCACGAACATCGGCAACCATGCGGTGTTGCTGAAGCGGATGTCCGCCACCAGGCCGCCGTCGGGCAGTTCCGCCGTGCGTTCCGCGTAGTAGTCATCTGCCAGTCCCCTCCCCTGCCGGGTGAGCTGGACGGTGACGGTGGTGTCGTCGTCGTTGGCGGTGAAAAGCTTTGCGGGCGCCCCTTCGGCCGGCGTGATGTCGGCGGAAACGGGAGCACCGTTCGGGTGCAGCTCCTGGACCCGGTCCAGGCGGAAATTCCGCAGCCCGCGGACCAGGTGGCAGTAGGCCTCGAAGTACCAGGTGTTGTCCAGGGAGTAGAGCCGGAGGGGGTCCACATCGCGTTCGGACACGGCGTCCCGCTGGGGCGACAGGTACGCCAGGCGCAGCTGTGAGCGTGACTCGATCGCCTGCCGCACGGCGGCGTGAGTGGCGGCATCCGCGGGTGCGACTTCGGGCCCGGCAAGGGAGGCCGCCCTGAGCCCTTCTTCGCCGGCTGCTGCCAGGAGTTTTAGCGTCACCGATTCCAGGGCGCCGCCCTCGGCTACTTCCGGCAGCCCGTTCAGCGTCTCCAGCCCGGTCAGGAGGGCGCAGGCCTCCTCCACGGTGAAACGGACCGGTTTCGTCAGGTCCAGGTCCTGGGTGATGAACACGTGGTCGTCGTCCCACTGGATGTCCAAAAGATCATCGGGATATCCCTCGGGCAGCCCGGAGCAGATCAGAATCTGCAGGTCGTCCTCCAGCTCCTTCCTGCTGACGCCGAACTGATCAGCGACGTCCTGGATGTGCAGGCCCTGGTTGTGCACCAGGAAGGGCACCAGTTGGAGCATCCGCTTGAGCTGGTCCTCGGAAGTGCGTTTGCGGACACTCCGGGCACGGGCCTCGCCGAAGCGGTAGGAGGGCACAGGAGCCGCGCTGAAGTCCGCAGCGGCTCGCAGCCTGCGGCGGACGGCTTTGACGAGCTCGGAGGGGGACACCGCGCGCGCATCCGGCCCGTAAGAGGCGAGTTCCTCGGCCAGGCTCTCGGGGTCCCTGAATTGCAGGGCCAACCGCTCATAGCCGGCGGCCGGCCGCCCCGCCGCGTTGCCTGCCTCAGAGCTCCGCCGGCGCAGGGCCAGCAGGCGTCCTTCCCTGACGTCCACGATGGCAGGGCGCAGCGGAAGCTCCGGGAGGCGGGCCAGTTCCTGCCGTACATTGAAGTCCGCGGGCGGCGTAAAGAGCTCTTTGTCCAGGGTTGTCACCGCACTGGTAATGCGGGAGAGCCGGAAGTGCCGGGTGGCATTCCGCACCCGGTCGTGGCCCATCAGGTACCACTGGCCAAAGCGGCTGCCCAGGCCCCATGGTTCCACTGTCCGCAGTTCCTCCTTGCCGGTGGTGCCCGCGAGGTACGTGAAGGTGACGGGGTGCCGGGAGTGCATTGCGGCGACCAGGTCATCGAAGGCCTGTCCGGCGGGTTTGATCCGTGGCTGGACGCCGGCGGGCAGGCCGACGTCGGCCATCCGGCCGGAAGCCTTGAGCTTCCGGAGCGCGCTTTGGGCGGACGTGCCCAGGGCGGCGCGTTCCCACAACTGCGAGGCCAGGAGGAGTACGGTCCATTCCTCCGGCCCCAGCTGGACATCAGGAAGGCGGTTCGATTCCTTGCCGATCCGGTAGCGGGTGGTTGCAGGGTCGTCCTCGCTCCACCCCGTGTCCGTAAGTGTTTCCACATCGAAGCCGAACTGGCGGAGGTCGTTTTTGTCCCGTTCGAACATCCGCCCGAAGGCAACGTCGTTTCCTGACTGGTCGTGGTAGACCTTCTCCCGCAGCTCACTGCGGCGCAGGCCATACCGGGTGTTCAGGAGCGCGATGAGCAGGTTGAGGAGACGTTCAGTACGGGATACGGACACCCTGGCTACGTTACTAAAGTCCGCGCCGGAACGCAGAAAGCGCGGCAGGCCCGGGTGTTCAAAGTCCTGGGCCTGCCGCGCTCCTGGCGGTGATGGATACCGTTGAGGGGCTGATCTCCGTCAGCGCACGCCTACGAGGTCCACTACGAAGATCAGGGCTTCGTTCGGAGCGATGGCTCCGCCGGCGCCGCGTGAGCCGTACGCCAGCTCGGAGGGGATCTCCAGGCGGCGGCGGCCGCCCACCTTCATGCCGAGCAGGCCCTGGTCCCAGCCCTGGATGACCTGGCCGACGCCCACGCGGAAGTCAAGCGGTGCGCCGCGGCCCCAGGATGCGTCGAACTCTTCGCCTGTTGACCAGGCAACGCCCACGTAGTGGGTGGATACGGTGTCGCCCGCTTTGGCTTCCCGCCCGTCGCCCTCAATGAGGTCGGTGATCACCAGTTCCGTGGGAACATCGCCCTCGGGGAAGTCGATCTCGGGCTTCTGGCGGTCGAAATCACGCTGGCCAAATGACATGGTTACTCCTTTAGGTCTGTGCTGCTCGTGTTCTGCTGCGCACGTGTGGTGCTGCTGATCGATGCCGCGGTGGGGCAGCGGCCCGACTGTAAGTGTTGCTACTTCGCCCCGAGGATGTCCACTACGAAGACGAGGTCCCCCTTGGCCTCGCCCTGTCCGGCGTCGCCGTAGGCAAGGTCCTTGGGGATGACCAGGAGGACGCGGGAACCAACCGTCTTGCCGGCAAGGCCCTGGGTCCAGCCCTTGATGACGCCGGTGAGCGGGAAGCTTGCGGGTTCGCCGCGGTCGAAACTTGAATCGAACTTGGTGCCGCCAACGAGGGTCACGCCAACGTAGTTGACGGTGAGGGTGTCGGATTCCTTAACTGTGGGGCCCTTGCCCTTGATGAGGTCCTGCGACACCAGGGCCGTGGGGGCGGCTACGCCTTCGACGTTGATTTCGGGGATGCCGTCTTTTTCGGTGACTGTGGGCAATCCTGCCGGCGGGGTCACGGTCTCGCCCTCGGGCTTTTCCAGGACCGGCGCTACATCCTCAGCGGACAGCACCTTGATGACCAGCAACTGGGTGGGCTGGGCTTCGGCTCCGGCTGACGCGGCTTGGCCGGGCACAGCCAGTGCCAGGCTGGAGCCTACTTTCGACCCGACGAACGCGTTGTAGATGACCTCGCTGCCGGTCTTCAGCTCCTCGTTCAGCTCAAGCGGTTCCGGTTCACCCGGGAATGTGTCCTCGAGCGTAGTGCCGTCGGTACCGTTTAGGGCCAGGATGGAAATGTTGGCGACCTGGTTGGCTTTAACAGTTTCGCCGCTGCCCTCGGTGACCACCTTGATGGTGGGTTCTGCCACTTCCAACGGCTTGGTGAATTCAACACCGGGGGCTTTCTTGTCCCCGTTGTCGGTCAGTTTGAGGGAGTCGAACTTGGCAGTCTCACCGGCGGATACGCTGGTGGGTTCCGGCTCTGCGGTTGAACCGCCGCAGGCGGTCAGCAACAGCAGGCCGGGAAGAAGGATTGCTAGTAGTCGGCGCACGTATAAAACTTTCGTCGGGGCAGGATGGATGCGATGTTCCGCATGGCAACGGCCGGCATCGCGCAGGGCCCGGATAAAGGGCCCTATCCAGAATAGCCCCTGAAGCTGGGTGTCAGCCCATAGAGTCAAGGAGCGCATCCACACGCTCGTCGACGCTGCGGAACGGATCCTTGCACAGGATGGTCTGGTGCGCACGGTCATTCAGCTTGAGGTGCACCCAGTCAACCGTGTAGTCCCTGCCCAGCTCCTGGGCGCGGCGCACGAAATCCCCGCGCAGCTTTGCCCGGGTTGTCTGCGGCGGAACGTCAACGGCGTCCTTGATGACCGTATCTTCCACGATGCGGCGGACTGCCCCGCGTGACTGAAGCAGGTAGTAGAGGCCGCGGCTGCGCGAGATGTCATGGTACGTGAGATCCAGCTGGGCAATCCGCGGGGCGTCCAGGCCCAGCCCGTGGCGTTCACGGTAGTTGTCCATGAGCTTCTTCTTGATGGCCCAGTCGATTTCGGTGTCGATGCTGCGGAAGTCGCCGCTTTCGATGGCCTTGAGCGTGCGCTCCCAAAGGTCCAGGATCAAGGGGACGTGGGGGTTGTGGGCGCCATGCTCTTTCACGAACGCCGTGACCTTCGTCAGGTACTCCTGCTGGATTTCCAGTGCCGTCAGCTGGCGTCCGTTCGCCAGCCGGACCAGTGCGCGGCCGCTGAGGTCGTGGGAGATCTCACGGATGCTGCGGATCGGGTTTTCCATCCGCATGTCCCGCATGATCACCCCGGCCTCGATCATGCGCAGCACGAGGTCCACGGTGCCGATCTTCATCATGGCCGTGGCTTCAGACATGTTTGAGTCGCCCACGATGACATGGAGGCGCCGGTAGAATTCCGCATCCGCATGCGGCTCGTCGCGGGTGTTGATGATGGGGCGCGACCTGGTGGTGGCGGAGGATACGCCCTCCCAAATATGGTCGGCCCGCTGCGAAAAGGCGTACGTTGCCCCGTGCGGTGTCTTGAGGATCTTGCCGGCACCGGCGATCAGCTGGCGGGTGACCAGGAACGGGATCAGGATTTCTGCCAGCCGCGAGAATTCGCCGCGGCGGGGAATGAGGTAGTTTTCGTGGCTGCCGTAGGAGTTTCCGGCGGAGTCAGTGTTGTTCTTGAACAGGTAGACCGTTCCGTTGAACCCTTCGGCCGCAAGGCGGGCCTGTGCCTCGTCCACGAGGTCATCAAGGATCAGCTCCCCGGCCCTGTCATGGGCAATGAGCTGCGCCAAGTCATCGCATTCGGCGGTGGCGTATTCCGGGTGGGACCCCACGTCAAGGTAGAGCCGGGAGCCATTGGTCAGGAAGACGTTGGAGGAGCGCCCCCAGCTGACAACTTTCCGGAAAAGGTACCGGGCCACCTCCTCGGGAGCGAGAGGCCTCGAGTCGGGGCTCGAATATGAGATGCCGAATTCGGTTTCGATGCCGAAAATTCTCTTGTCCATCTGTCCTGTCCTCCTAGGCCAGCATTGCAGTGATATCTGCGTCAGTAAGCCGGCGGAAGGCACGCCTTGATCCGCGGCTGCTTTCTGACTGCCGGTCCAGGACTGCCACCTCCAGCGCTCCAGCCGGCAGTGCCTTCGCCGGTTCCTCTCCCTCCGCGGGCGGAACCAGTCCCGCCATTGCCAGCCGCACAGCCTCTGCGAAGCTCAGCGAGCTGCGCCAGCCATGGCCAATCACGGCTGAGACCTTGTCTGCCTGGCCGCCCATCACAACAAAGGAGTGCTCATCGGCAATGGAGCCGTCAAACGTCAGCCGGTAGAGGTGGTCCTCCGCCTGCGTGGGGCCAACCTCGGCCACTGCAAGCTCCACCTCGAAGGGCTTCTGTTCAGCGGTGAACACCGCACCAAGGCTCTGCGCGTAGACACTGGCCAGTCCCCTGGCCGTCACGTCCTCCCGGTCGTAGGAGTACCCGCGCACATCGGCGTAGCGGACCCCGGCCTGGCGGAGGCTTTCGAACTCGTTGTACTTGCCGACGGCGGCGAACGCGATTTTGTCGTAGATCTCACCGATTTTGTGAAGCGACGGCGAGGGGTTTTCGGCAACGAGTGCAATGCCGTCCTCGCAGCTGACGACGACGACGGACCTGCCGCGGGCGATGCCCTTCCGTGCAAAGTCGGCACGGTCCTTCATGAGCTGCTCGGGTGATACATAGAACTGCTGTGTCATCTCAGGCCTCCCGTCCAGCGATGGTGCGGGCTTCGATGACATTCCTCGCGGCAGCTGCCAGTTCGCTGTCCGGAACCCGCCGCGCACCCGAGCTATCCACCGTGTAGATGACAGGCCAGAGTTGCCTCACGGTGTCAGGACCGCCGGTGGCTGAGTCGTCGTCGGCGGCATCGTACAGGGCTTCGACCGCGACGGCGGTAGCTTCCGCTGCCGTAAGGTTTGGCCGCCAGAGCTTCTTCAAAGCACCGCGTGCGAAGACAGCGCCGGATCCCACCGTATGATGCTCGTGTTCCTCGTACCGGCCCCCGGTGACATCGTAGGAGAACAGCCTGCCGACACCGGCGCTGGTGTCGAACCCGGCGAAGAGTGGCACCACTGCCAGTCCCTGCAGCGCCAGGGGCAGGTTTCCCCTGATCATGGCGCCAAGCCGGTTGGCCTTGCCTTCCAGGCTGAGGAGCGTGCCCTCGATCTTCTCGTAGTGCTCGAGTTCCACCTGGAACAACCTGGTGAGGTCAATCGCAATGCCGGCAGTCCCCGCGATCCCCAGGACGGAGTAGCGGTCGGCCGGAAAGACTTTTTCGATGTGCCGGCTCGCTATGACGTTGCCCATGGTGGCCCGCCGGTCCCCCGCCATCAGCACGCCGCCGTCGTAGCTCATCGCAACGATCGTGGTGGCGTGCGGAACCTGCAACGGTGCGGCGGCCGCGCCCGCCTGGAGGGACCGGTTGTAGGGCAGAAGCTCCGGCCGGTCCCGCTGCAGGTGTTCGGTGAACGATGACGTGGCGTTGGCGGCTACCTGGTTGGCGGTTGATTCCTGCACTCATGCACTCCTTGAACGTGGTACTTCAACGTCGGTACAGATTCGGCCGTCCGCGGCTTCCGCCAGCCTCCGGGTCCGGGTTACTGACCGCCCTTTTGGACGAATGCCCGTACGAATTCTTCGGCGTTGGATTCGAGGACGCCGTCGATCTCGTCGAGGAGGTCGTCCACGCCTTCCGTTGATGCCGATGCCTGCGCCTCAGGCGGCGTGGGCGGCGACTCGGGAATGTCCTCTTCGACCTGGCTGTCGCGTGACTGCGGCTGCTGTTGCTCCTGGCCTGCCATTGCTACCCCTCCTTATTTCTGTCTTCGGATCCGGCGGATCCTCCGATATGCCCATCCTGCCACGGTGTGGGCCAACCGGGGCGGTTTACGCCGCAGGCGGAGCGTTATGTCCCAGAAGCTCCGCGAGGAACGGGCCTGCGTCCCGGTAGCGATCAAACAACGCTCCGGTCAGGGCTTTGGTTCCCCTAAGCGGTTCCCTGGTGGGCACGCGCTGGAGCCGGCCGTATCCCGGAACATCGAAGATTACGGAGTCCCAACTGGCACCTACGACGTCCTTGCCGAAGCTGCTGATGCACTTGCCCCGAAAGTATGCGCGGGTATCGGCCGGTGGTTCAGTGACGGCGGAGACGATGGCGTCATCTTCAAGGATTCTTTGCATCCTGTCCCTGGCGAGGAACCGGTAATAGAGTCCCTTTTCGGGCCTGATATCAGCCCACTGAAGGTCGACGAGGCCGAGCCTGGCGTCGTTCCACTCAAGTCCGTCGCGTTCACGGTAGCCGTCGAGCAGCGACAGTTTGGCAAGCCACTCCACCGAGGAAGCTGCGGCGGCCCGGTCATTGTCGAGCTGGGTCAGGACGGTGGCCCAACGCTCCAGGACGTCATGCGTGTGGCCGTCCCCGTCCACGGCGTCGCCAACCCCCGTATCCTGCGCCAGCTTGGCCGCGGCCTCGTGGTATATCCACTGGAGGTCAAGGGCGGTGACCCGCCTGCCGTCCAGCAGCCGCAGTTTTGCGGTGAGCGAAGTATCGTGGCTTACCGCCTGGAGTGCAGAAACCGGCTCGTACACCTCGATCTTGGGCGCCAGCCCTGCCTCAATGAGGCTGAGGACCATCGACGTGGTTCCGAACTTCAGGTAATTGGAAACCTGGCTGAGGTTTGCGTCGCCGATGATGACATGCAGGCGCCGGTACTTGTCCGCTGTTGCGTGCGGCTCGTCCCGGGTATTGATAATGGGCCGGCGGATAGTGGTCTCCAGTCCCACTTCCGCTTCGAAGAAGTCGGCCCGCTGGCTGATCTGGTAACCCGGGGTGGAGGCGTCCTGGCCGATGCCCACCCGGCCGGATCCGCACAGGACCTGGCGGCTGACGAAAAAGGGCGTCAGGCCCCGCACGATGTCGCCGAAGGGAACGGAACGCGGCATGAGGTAGTTCTCGTGCGAGCCGTAGGACACCGATTTATTGTCCGTGTTGTTCTTGTACAGGTTGACCGGCGGAAGGTCCGGATCTGCGGCCAGCCGGCGAACGGTGGCCAGCGCAACAAGGTCTCCGGCGGCGTCCCACTTCACGGCGTCCCGCGGGTTGGTCACCTCCGGGCTGGAGTACTCGGGATGGGCATGGTCGACGTACAGCCGCGCGCCATTGCCGAGGACCATGTTCATCAGCAGCGTTCCGGACTCGTCCTGCCCGTCGAGCTCCAGCTCCTCCCGCCCGTACGCCAGTGCCACCGTTTCCGCGTCCAGCACCGGCGGCTGGTCGGTGAGCTGGCTCGGATGGGCTGAGCGTCGGTCCACTGTCCAGCCGCGGGCGTCATGCAGCGGCTCCTCATCCGTATAGTCCCAGCGGGTTTCCGCTCCGCCGGCGGCGCGCTGCCGGGTTACCTGCGCATAGGCCTGGACCACCCTGGCACTCATCATGGTGGCATTGGCAGTCGGGGCGGAGGGGGCATGGATGCCATACTCCGTTTCCGCCCCCATCACCCGCATGGCCCCGCCGGCCGGCAGAGTCCCCCCGGCCGCGGGTTCCCGTGCAGCGGTCATAGATACTGCCCTGTGGTCGGCATGGTTTCGATCGACTTGCCTGGCTCCTGGCCCGCCTTGCCCTGGACGATGGTCCGGATGTATGTGATCCGTTCGCCCTTCTTGCCCGAGATCCGTGCCCAGTCATCCGGATTGGTGGTGTTGGGCATGTCCTCGTGCTCGCGGAATTCGTCCACGACGGCGCGCAGCAGGTGCTCGATCCTCAGACCCTTCTGCTGCGTGATGAGAAGGTCCTTGATGGCATACTTCTTGGCCCGGTCCACAACGTTTTGCACCACGGCACCGGAGTTGAAGTCCTTGAAGTAGAGCATTTCCGTGTCGCCGTTGGCGTAGGTGACCTCAAGGAACTCGTTGGACTTGTCGGTGGAGTACATAGCTTCGACAGTGCGCTGGACCATCGCATCCACCGTCGCCTGGACATCGCCGTCGTGCTCAGCGAGATCGGATTCGTGGAACGGCAGGTCCGGAGTGATGTACTTGTTGAAAATGTCCGCAGCAGCCTCCGCATCCGGACGGTTGATTTTGACCTTAACGTCAAGCCGGCCCGGACGGAGGATTGCCGGATCGATCATGTCCTCACGGTTTGACGCGCCAATGACGATCACGTTGTCCAGCCGCTCCACGCCGTCAATCTCGCTGAGCAGCTGCGGCACGATGGTTGTTTCGACGTCGGACGAAATCCCTGTGCCGCGCGTGCGGAAGAGGGAATCCATCTCATCGAAAAACACCACGACCGGGCTGCCATCGGAGGCCTTTTCGCGTGCCCTGGAGAAGATCAGCCGGATGTGGCGCTCGGTCTCACCGACGTACTTGTCCAGCAGTTCCGGCCCCTTGATGTTCAGGAAATAGCTTTTCAGGTCCACATTGCCCGAACGCTCGGCGGCGCGGGCGGCAAGGGAATTGGCCACGGCCTTGGCGATGAGGGTCTTGCCGCAGCCGGGAGGGCCGTACAGCAGGATGCCCTTGGGAGCTTTGAGGCCGTGTTCCCGGTAGAGGTCAGGGTGGAGGAACGGCAGTTCGACGGCGTCACGGATCTGCTCGATTTGGGGCCCAAGACCGCCAATGTCCTCGTAGGTGATGTCAGGGACTTCCTCCAGCACGAGGTTCTCCACCTCGGAGCGGGGCACCTTTTCGAGGGCGTATCCGGTCCTGGAGTCAACCGACAGGGCATCGCCCACCCGCAGCTTTTCGGCAAGGAGCGCTCCGGAAAGCCGCACAACCCGCTCTTCATCGGCACGCCCCACCACGAGGGCGCGATCGGCACCGAGCATTTCCTTCAGGGTGGCGAGTTCACCGGCCCGCTCGTATCCCAGCCCGGCGACCACAAGGAGGGCCTCGTTGAGCAGGACCTCCTGCCCAACGGCCAGCTGGTTGATGTTCACCAGGGGGCTGATGCCCACTCGCATCTTCCGTCCCGCGTTGAAGATGTCCACCGATTCCTCGGTTGCGGCCTGTCCGCTGTTGCCGGGTGAGGGCTGGCGCTTGGGGTTCAACTGCAGGATGGTACCGAAGCTGTAGGGTGGCTGCCCCTCCTGGTCCAGCGCATTTTTCAGCCGAAGGATCTCGGCCTTCGCGGTTTCAAGCATGCTGACCAGCTTGGTGTTGTTTTGCGTCGCCGCAGCCAGCTGGCGGTCAATGTGCCTCAGCTTGTCCCGGAGGATGTTGACCTGGCGGTCGGCAACCGAGAGGTCATTGGCGGCAGACTGCTCTGCCGGTGTACGTCCGGAGTCCTGGTTTGGCGTCTCCATGATGTATCAGCCCCTTCCTGCGCTTCTATTAAGACATTAGCCCCAACACGGCAGGTAGGGATGGCGACTCCCGAAATGTGGACTACTTCGTGACCTCGGGCTCGTCCTTGACGTTCGTTCCGGCGATGGCGTCCCGCGCTGCGCGCCGGAGCTTCTTGTCGGAGACCTGCCGTTCCCCGACCGCGCCGGGGGTCCAGGCGTTGACGTCCTCTTCATTGAAGTCGGTTTTGGAGGGGCGGCGCTTCACGGAGATGCCGGTAACGCCGTCGGCCAGGCGCCGGGTGACCAGCAGGAACCCGGTATGCGCCACCATGCGGTGGTCCGGCCGGACGGCCAGTCCTTCGAGGTGCCAGCCCCGGACCAGGGATTCCCAGGCATCCGGTTCAGTAAAGCGGCCGTCTGCACGAATGGCTTCGGCGGTGCGGGAAAGCTGGGTCACCGTGGCCACGTAGTTGATCCAGACACCGCCGGGCGCCAGGACGGTTGCCACGGCGTCCAGGCATTCCCACGGAGCCAGCATGTCCAGGACCACGCGGTCCACGGAGCCCGGCGCTTCGCTCCGGACCACCTCGTCCTGGAAGTCGCCCAGGGAGATTTGCCAGGCCGGGTGCGGCCCGCCGAAAATCGTCTCGACGTTGCCGCGGGCAATGTCGGCGAACTCCTCGCGGCGCTCGAAAGAGTGGAGGTAGCCCTGGTCGCCTACAGCCCGGAGCAGGGAAATCGACAGCGCCCCGGAGCCCACGCCCGCTTCCACGACGCGCGCACCGGGGAAGATATCAGCCATCGTCACGATCTGCCCGGCGTCCTTGGGGTACACCACTGCGGCCCCGCGCGGCATGGACAGGACGAAGTCGGAGAGCAGGGGGCGCAGGGTCTGGTACTGCTGGCCGACGTTGTTGACAACCAC
Source organism: Pseudarthrobacter sp. C1 (assembly GCF_034720455.1). NCBI lineage: Bacteria > Bacillati > Actinomycetota > Actinomycetes > Micrococcales > Micrococcaceae > Pseudarthrobacter > Pseudarthrobacter sp. C1. Next base: position 348,708 of record NZ_JAYESK010000004.1, read on the forward strand.
CGACCCGTCCGCCTTGCCGATGATGTCATCGTGGTTCAGGAAGCCGCGGTGCGTGTGGAATGCTCCGCCACTCTCAAGGGTGATGGTATTCATGCGCCCGCGCTCGTCGGTCAACTGGACGCGCTCACCTTCGCGGAAAGGACCACGCCGGCGGGCAGCGCCGACGGGCTGCGAGACGCCGGTAGCATCACCGGCTTGACCGGAAGCTGCTGTGGCCTCGTTGACGGCAGTTTCGCTGCTCATGAATTTCCTCGCTCCTGTAAAACATGGCGCCTGGATGTCCCATTGCAGACAATCCGGCTTCTGCGGCGGCGATGCACCGGCCGGCAGGTAACTCTACCGGTTTTGGCCCTGCCGGCGCGTATCGGGCCGCCGGGGTTTTCCAGTAACGGCGGCCAGGACCGCGTCCTGGGAAAGAAGCCCGGTGACCTTGCCGTTGTGGTCCACCACGGCGTAATGCCGCCCTTCGAGCTGGGAGAGGAACTGGAGCAGCTCCTGTCCTTTCGACCATTCGGGAACGTAAGCCCCCGGTGCGAGGGCGAAGGAAACAGCCGTGATGGGGGTGGAAGCCGCAGCGTGCGCAGGGACAGAGGACAGGGCGGCGGCATCCACCACTCCCTCCGGCCGGCCGTCCGGCCCGCAAACCACCAGTGACAGGGCACCGGCACCCTCGTGCCGGAGGGCTTCCTCCACCGTTGCCGTGGCAGGCAGCCCGGTAGCCGGCGTCGACAGCCCTGCGGCGCTGACAAGGTGGAGCCGTCCCCGGAGGGTTCCCTGCTGGATGGACGCCGAGGCACCCACCCAGAGGAAGCTGGCCACCAGGACCGTGATCATCAGCAGGCTGAAGTCGGGCGACTTTCCGGCCAGCAGGGGCCGCGCAACGAACCAATAGCAGATGGCGACGACGATGATGCGGCCGCCCCACCCGGCGGCCACAGTGCCTTTTGCCTGGCTACCGGTTGCCTTCCATACGGCGGATTCGACCAGCCGTCCACCGTCAAGGGGAAGTCCCGGGAGCACGTTGAAGACGCCAATCAGGAAGTTCGCCCACATGAAAATGTTGATCAGGATTTCGGCAACGCTGCCCAGGGCCACTGTGCCGAGCACCAGCCAGGCGCCCGCGGCCAGGACGAAATTCGCGGCGGGCCCGGCCAGGGCCACCAGGACTGACCGTCCCGGCGTCGCGGTAAAGCTCTCGAACTGCGTATGCCCGCCCCAGAGGTTCAGCACGATCTTCTGGGTCGGCCAGCCGTAGATTCTCGCTGTCAGCGCGTGGGCGAGCTCGTGGACCAATACCGAGATGAGGAGCAGGACGGCGTAGGCGAACGCCACAATGTATGCGCTGGCGCCAAGGGCGGGGTTCTCCTGGCCCAGGACAGGGCCATACACGATCACGGTGAAGGCGGCGATGACGAACCACGAATAGGCGAGCACCACTGGAACTCCGGCAATCCTGCCCAGCGGGATGCCCTCGCGCCGGACCGGCGCACTGGTTTCAGCCACCGGAGATCTCCGGCGAGCGGGCAGGCGCAGATGAGGACCCCAAGAGCTCAGGGCCGGCCAGGACCAGGGATTCAAGGTCCGTCACGGAGCGGCCGGACAGTGAGTCCCAGAGCGTGTACCGATCATCCTCGGGAAGCGGGACGATGTGCGGAATAGCCACGGTTGCCACGCCGGACGCCACGGCTGCCGCCACACCCGGGGCTGAGTCCTCCAGCGCGACGCAGTGATGGATGGCCAGCTCCGGGTCCGAGTCCTGCAGCCATTCGACGGCGGTCAGGTACGCCTCGGGGTGCGGCTTGCCCTGCGCCACTGTGTCCCCGGTGACCAGGACTTCAAAGTACGGCCGTGGAAGGCTGGCAACCACCTGGCGGGCCAGCGGCCCCTCGGACATGGTGACCAGGGCGCAGCGGACCCCTGCGAGGTGAAGCTCCTCGAGGAGTTCGCGCGCACCGGGCCGCCATGGCACCTGGCGTTGCACGCTGCTCACGACGGCCCCGGTCAGGGTGTCAATGATTTCGCGTATTTCAAGGTCCACGCCGGCCTCCTGCAGGATGCCGGCGGAAAAGGTCAGCGACTGCCCGACCAACTGCATGGCCTGTTCATGGGACCAGGTACCGCCGTGGGCTTCCACCAGTGCGTGTTCGGCAGCAATCCAGTACGGCTCCGTGTCAACAATCGTGCCGTCCATGTCCCACAGGACGGCTTTGAGCGGGGAACTGTCAGCTGGCAATCGCATGTCCTCAGTCTACGGGGACAGCCCGGACGCAGGCTGACGGCTACGCCTTCGGCGAATATCGGGCTCGTTCGCGCCACCGACCCTGCTTTCGGCGGATTTTGCGGCGCTTCATTCAATGCACAGCTGCGGTCCTTGGACGTAGGGTGAAGAAATGAATAGCTTCGAGGGAGACACCGCCGAACCAGGTGCCGGACCCGAGCGGTTCCTGCAGCCGGTCGCTGACGGACAGCGCATAACAGTGATGCTTGCCGCCTTTGAAGGCTGGAACGACGCCGGAGAAGCGGCAAGCGATTCGTTGCGCTACCTGAACAAACTGTGGGGCGGCAAGAAGGTGGCGTCCATCGACGCGGACGAGTATTACGACTTCCAGTTCACGCGGCCCACCGTGCGCCGGAATGCTGCCGGTGAACGCAAGATAAAGTGGCCCTCCACGAGGATCTACAAGGCCAGCGCACCGGATTCGAATGTGGACGTCATTTTTGTCCAGGGAACTGAACCGTCCTACAAGTGGCGCGCCTACACGGCCGAACTCCTGGTGCACGCTGAAGCGCTGAACGTTGACTATGTCGTCCTGGTCGGGGCGCTGCTGGCGGATGTTCCGCACAGCAGGCCCATTCCGGTCAGCACTTCTTCTGACGACGCCCCCCTGCGGGAGCGCATGAACCTGGAGGCTTCGCAGTATGAAGGCCCGGTGGGAATCGTCGGCGTGCTCTCGGAGGTCGCCCTGCTGGCAGGAATTCCCACCGTCTCGCTTTGGGCCGCGGTCCCCCACTACGTTGCCCAGGCGCCGTCACCGAAGGCCCAGCTGGCGCTCCTGAACCGCATCGAGGAACTGCTCCAGGTGCCGTTGGACACGCATGAGCTGGCAGAGGAGGCAGACGCCTGGGAACGGGGTGTGGACGAACTCGCCACGGAAGATCCCGAAATCGCCGCCTATGTCCGGCAGCTTGAGGAGGCAAAGGACACGGCGGACCTGCCCGAGGCCACCGGCGAGTCGATTGCCCGCGAGTTTGAGCGCTATCTCAAGCGGCGGGGCCAGGACCGGCCCTGAACGGGCAGCCTAGAGAACCACACCAAGCAAGGCGTCCACGGCGTCCTTGACCATTGCCTGGTCTACCGGACTTGCCGGGCCGGCGTCGTTGTTTGCCTGCTCCGCCCAGCGGGACACGGCCGCGACGGCAGCCGGGGCATTCAAGTCCGCAGCCAGAGCCTCCCGCATCTCGGCAACAAGCGGGACGGCAGACCCCTTGGGAGCGCGGCCCAGCGCCCGGCGCCACGCGGCCAGGGTGGCCTTGGCTTCCAGGAACCCTTCATCCGTCCAGGACCAGTCGGAGCGGTAGTGGTGGGCAAGGATGCCAAGGCGGATGGCGGCAGGGTCCTCCCCCGCTGCCCGAAGTTTCGACACCAGGACCAGGTTTCCTTTGGATTTGCTCATCTTCTCGCCGTCCAGGCCCACCATGCCTGCATGGGCGTAGTGCCTGGCAAGTGGAACACCGGCAAGTGAATACGCGTGGCCGGCACCCATCTCGTGGTGCGGGAAGATCAGGTCCGAGCCGCCGCCCTGAACGGTGAAGGGCGAGGGCAGGTACTTTTGCGCGATCACGGTGCACTCAATGTGCCAGCCGGGCCGGCCCGCACCCAGGCTGCCGCCGGGCCAGCTTGGCTCGCCTTCCCGTGCCACCCGCCACAGCAGCGGATCAAGTGCCTGCCGCTTTCCTGCCCGCCCGGGATCGCCGCCGCGTTCCGCGAACAGCTCAAGCATCTCGCTTTCCGCCAACCCGGAGATGCATCCCAGGGTCCACGCGTCCGGTGCCACGGAGTGCTTTCCGGCCGCTTCGACGTCGTAATAAACGTCCCCGTCAGGCTCGCCGTTGGTGCCCTGCACTTTGTAGGCCAGCCCGAGGCTGACCAGCCGTTCCACCTCCGGAACTATCAGGCCGATGGATTCCACGGCACCCACGTAGTGGTCCGGAGCGAGCACGTTGAGGGCTTCCATGTCCGTCTGGAAAAGCTCAATCTGGCTGGCGGCGAGCTCCTGCCAGTCAACGCCGGTGGCCGTGGCGCGTTCCAGGAGCGGATCGTCCACGTCCGTGACGTTCTGCACGTAGTCAACCTCGTGGCCGGCGTCCCGCCAGGCCCTGTTCAGGAGGTCAAAGGCCACGTAGCTGGCGGCGTGGCCCATGTGCGTGGCGTCGTACGGCGTGATGCCACAGACGTACATCGAGGGGCGTCCCTCATTCTCCAGGGCAACTTCACGGCCTGCAGCCGTGTCGAACAGCCGGAGGGCGGGCATGCTTCCGGGCACGTCGGGAACGGGGCGGGATTTCCAGGATTTCACACGCCAAGCCTAGTGCTAGGCGCTGATGACATTGAAACCGAGCAGGAGGTACAGGGCCAGGCCCAGGAAGATCCGGTACCAGACGAACAGCCGGTAGCTGCGGGTGGAAACGAACTTCAGGAACCAGCCGATGATGATGTAGCCCACCACCAGGGCGATGACGGTGGCAAGCGCGGTTTCCGGCAGGCCGTAGGGGCCGGTGATTCCTTCCTTGGACACCGTCTTGTACAGCTGGAAGAGGCCGCTGCCAAAAACCGCCGGAATGGCCAGCAGGAAGGAGTACCGTGCGGCCGCTTCCCGGGTGTACCCCATCAGGAGGCCGGCGGTGATGGTGCCGCCGGACCGGGACACGCCGGGGATCAGCGCCATGGCCTGGGCGAAGCCGTAGAGGATGCCGTGCTTGTACGTCAGCCGGGTCAGGTCGCGTTCCTGCCTGCCTACTGCGTCGGCGACCGCCAGGATCAAACCGAAGACAATCAGCATGGTGGCGACGATCCACATGCTGCGGAGCACCGATTCGATCTGGTCCTGGAACAGCAGTCCCAGGATAACGATGGGGAGGCTGCCCAGGATGACAAGCCAGCCCATCCGGGCATCCGGGTCCTGCCGGGAGACTTTTCCGGTAAGCGAACCGGCCCATGCCTTGACGATCCGGACGATGTCCCGCCAGAAATAGATGAGCACCGCCGTCTCGGTGCCCAGCTGGGTGATGGCGGTGAAAGCAGCGCCGGGATCCTCGGCATTGGGCAGGAACTGCCCCACAATCCGCAGATGCGCGCTCGATGAAATCGGAAGGAATTCGGTCAGTCCCTGCACTAGGCCCAGCAGGGCCGCCTCAAACCAGTTCACGCTAAGACCCTACGTCATGGGCAGCGCCGGTTCTGCCCGTAAGCTTGCTGCTATGCAGCAGCGTTACGTCGGCAACAGTGGATTGCGGGTTTCCGCCCTTTCCCTCGGCACCATGTCCTGGGCCGGCGAAACGGACGAACAGGACGCCTCTGAGTTGCTGCGCACCTTCCTTAATGCCGGCGGCCGGCACGTCGATACCGCCGCCTCCTACGCGGACGGGCGCTCGGAGGCGATGATCGGCTCCATGCTGGGCGACGTCGTGGCCCGGACGGAGGTTTCCATCTCCACTAAAGCAGGAATGACGACGCCGGATGGCCGGCTCGGCGTGGACACGTCGCGTAATGCGATGCTCACCGGACTGGAAGCGAGCCTCGCCAGGCTGGGCACCGACTATGTGGACATCTGGTTCGCGCAGGCCTGGGACCGTAATGTGCCGTTGGACGAGACGCTGTCAGCTTTGGAATTTGCTGTCCGTACCGGCCGTGCGCGGTATGTGGGGGTCTCCAACTTCAACGGCTGGCAGGCGGCGAAGGCCGCAGCCATCGCCGGCTTCCCCCTTGTCGCCGCGCAGGCGGAGTATTCGTTCCTGCAGCGCAGGCCGGAAGCCGAACTGATCCCTGCCGTCGAGGACGCCGGCATGGGCCTGATGGCGTGGGCGCCGCTTGGCCGCGGCGTGCTCACGGGCAAGTACCGCGGCAGCATCCCCTCCGGATCAAGGGCTGCCTCCGCAACCGAAGCCGGGTACGTTGAGCCGTACCTGGAGGAGCAGCCGTCCCGGACGGTGGAAGCTGTTTGCATGGCAGCCAAAGGCCTGGGCCGGACTCCGCAGGACGTTGCCCTCAGTTGGCTTCTGTCGCAGCACGGCGTAGCAACCGCCATTGTGGGCCCGCGGACGCCGGCCCAGCTGAAGGAACTGGTGGATGCCCAGCTCTCGCCGCTGCCGCCGGAAATTGCCCGGGCTCTGGAGGATGTGTCAGCCCCGCACTAGGTCCGCGGTCCTACTCCTGGACGATTTCCAGGTCCTCGTCGTCGTCCACGTCGCTTTCCTCGTCCTCTTCGTCCTCGTCATCAAAGACCTGGAGCGGTGTGACCTCGTTGTAGGCCTCATAGAGTGCGTCTTCGTAAACTTCGAAGGCGTCTGCAACTGCAAAGAATGCCGCCTCCACGGAGGGATCACCGTCTCCGCGGCGGTTGGATGCTGCTATAAGGTGTTCTTCCAAAGCGGTGGTCAAGGACTGAAGCGCGACACGCGGATCGATGCTCATGACTTCACGTTAGCCGGAAAAGGACGAGAATGGAGGGCAAATGAAGGAACAATTTCTCACCAGTTCGGTCCAGCGGGAACGGGACTATTTGAGGCAGTACGAGTACCTCGTACTGACGGTCAGCCCTGTCGATTCCCTGCATGAGGCACGGCGCCGCCTGGTGGAACACTCCGAGTACGGCAAGTGGGAGCTGGAGCGCAGCAAGCTGTACGTGGGCGGAGGACGGCGCTTTTGGCTGCGCCGCCGGGTGCTGCAGGTTCAAAGGACCGTTTAGGTCAATCCTCCAGCGGACCCAGCCAGGCGTTGGCCACGGTGTTGTGGGCAGATTCGTCATCGGACGGATGGAACATGCCGGCAAGGACGTCCCGGTAGAGCCGCTCCAGTTCCGATCCCCGGAAATAGCTGGATCCCCCGCTGACGCGGATGGCCAGGTCCACTACGCGCCGCGCCGTTTCCGTCGCGTTCACTTTCAACCCCACCAGCTTGGGGAACCACTGCTGGCCATGGTCCACCAGGGAATCCACGTCGGCTGCGACGGACCGCAGCTGCGGGTAGAGGTTATCCATGGCCATTGCCGCCTCGGCAACCTTCCAGCGGATGTCGGGGTCCTGCGCGTAGCTGCGTCCGCCGTTCTTGAAGGAGGTGCGGCGCTTGACGTTCTCCACGCCCAGGGCCAGGGCCCGCTCCCCCAGCCCGGTGTAGACGGCGGCGAGCAGCGTCTCGAAACAGGCAAAGATCGCGAAAACCAGGGGATCGCGGCTGGGGCCGACGGGGATCCTGCGGAAGATGCGCTCCGGCGGAACGCCGGCGCCGTCCAGGACGGTGGTGCAGGACTGGCTGGCCCGCATCCCAAGCGCGTCCCAGTCGTCGAGGATGCGGTAGCCGGGTGTTTGGCGCGTGATGAAGCCGTGGACCAGCTCCCCCTCGCCGTCCCGGCCGGAAGGGTCCTTCCCGAAGATTCCCAGCCTCGTCCACGCCGGTGAGAGGCTGGTGAAGATCTTGGTTCCCGTGAAAGAGTAGCCGCCGTCCGGCAGCGGCGCGGCCGTGGTCCGGGAGTCGAACAGGACCGAGTCGTTGCCGGCTTCCGAGTTGCCGAACGCGAAGATCTCGCCGTTGGCCGCTTCCTTGAGCACAAAGTCCAGGGATCCGTCGCCGCGGGCGCCGAGGACATGCGCGACGCCGGTCCACACCAGGTGCATGTTGACGGCCAGCGCGGTGGCCGGGGCGGCCGTTGCCAGCCTCCGCTGGCACTGCGCCGCCGCCTCAAGGCCAAGCCCTGCCCCGCCGTCGGACCCTGGAACGAACAGCTTCAGGTAGCCGGCCGCCGCGAGGTCCTTAAGGTCCTCATGGAAGAAGGCGTTGTCCCTGTCATACCCGGCGGCGCGGCCGCGGATCTGCTCCAGCAGCTCCTCCGGCAGGATCTCTTCCGGCGTCATGGCAGCCTGGCTCAGTAGTTGGTGAGGAGGGTGTTGAGCACCCTGGCGCCGAACTTGAGGGAGTCGGCAGGTACGCGCTCGTCCACGCCGTGGAACATGCCGGTGAAGTCCAAGTCATCCGGCAGCATCAGGGGCGCAAAGCCGTAGCCTGTGATGCCGAGCCGGCTCAGCGACTTGTTGTCCGTGCCGCCGGAGAGAGTGTAGGGCAGCACCTTGGCGCCCGGGTCTTCGGAGTGCAGGGCATCGATCATGGAATCCACCAGGTTCCCGGCGAAAGGGACCTCAAGGGAAACGTCCTTGTGCACGTAACTGACGTCAACGCCGGCTCCCGCGAGGTCGCGAACGATCTCCAGGACGTGGTCCTGCTGGCCCGGAAGTGTCCGGCAGTCGATCAGGGCCTCGGCGGATTCGGGGATGACGTTGTGCTTGTAGCCGCCCTTGAGCAGGGTGGGGTTTGTGGTGTTCTGCAAGGTGGCGCCCACAAAGCGGGCCACCGTGCCCAGCTGGCTCAGCAGGATGTCCGGATTGTCGGCATCGAACTCAACGCCGGTGAGTTCGGTCACACCGTCCAGGAACTGCCGGGTGGTGGGGGTGAGCTCGATGGGCCACTTGTACTCGCCGATGCGCGTTACGGCTGCGGCGAGCCGCGTTACGGCGTTGTCGGTGCTGATCTGTGAGCCGTGGCCCGCCCTGCCGTGGGCCACGAGGCGGAGCCAGGAGATGCCCTTCTCCGCTGTCTGCAGCAGGTACGTGCGCTGCCCGCCGATGGTGGCCGAGAAGCCGCCCACCTCGGAGATGGCTTCCGTGGCGCCCTCGAACAGTTCCGGGCGCTTGTCCACGGCGTAGCGGGCTCCGTAGGCGCCGCCGGCTTCCTCATCCGCGAAGAAGGCGAAAATGATGTCGCGTTTCGGCTTTGTGCCGGACCTGGCAAAGCTGCGCAGGACGGAGAGGATCATGGCGTCCATGTCCTTCATGTCGACGGCGCCGCGGCCCCAGATCAGCCCGTCCTTCAGTTCGGCTCCGAACGGGTCTACGGACCACTGGTCCCGCAGCGCAGGCACGACGTCCAGGTGGCCGTGCACCACCAAGGCGCTGGCGGAGGGATCCTCACCGGCCATGCGCGTCACCACATTGGCGCGGCCCGGTGCGGACTCGAAGATTTCCGCCGCAAGGCCCACTTCCTCAATCAGCCCCGCGGCGTATTCAGCCGCAGCCCGCTCGCCCGGCCCCGAACCGTCACCGTAGTTTGACGTGTCTATCCGGATGAGTTCCTGGCAGATCCGGACAACTTCATCCTCGGGCAGGACGTCAGGCATGGAAAGCTCCTCACTGGATTGGCGGGTTGGAACGGTGCTGAATCGTTGCCCTCAGCCTACCCACTGGGGCCGATTCCATGTTTCCCGAAAGTTCGTGTTAGAGTTTTTCTCGCTGCTTCGGAGAAACGCGAAACGCTGAAAGGCGGAAACGTTCACCGAATACCACCTGCGCGGGTGGCGGAATGGCAGACGCGCTAGCTTGAGGTGCTAGTCCTCGAAAGGGGGTGGGGGTTCAAGTCCCCCTCCGCGCACACAGGGAAAACCCCGGATTCCATCCCAGGAATCCGGGGTTTTCTGTGTCTCCAGCCATGCCTTCACCACGAACCGCTTTTTGTCGTTCATGATTGGCGGCATGGGGAAGGGATTTTCCGGCCGGGCCACGTTCTTAGCCGCGCTCATCGGAGTGTCGGGAGTCGCTGGCGGGGTCTGGTTACTCTGGGCCAACTTTTGCCTGTGGACCTGCACCATATTCCAGAGCACCGCCTTCGACTGGGGCCTGGCCCTGACGGTGCTCGCCTTGTTGCTGCTGGTGGCTTCCCAGATTTTCGCGGTGGGTGCGATCCGCAGACGCGACGGGAAGCCGTGGGCGGTCGCGGCCCTCTGCCTGGCCGGCGCACCTGTGGCATGTGGGCTGGTGGGGGCTCCGCTGGCCTACTTCGCCCTTGGATTCTGATGGCCTATGCCGGTTGCCTTCAAGGAAGCGGCTCTGACGCTTTCTTCTGTCCGTCCCACCGCTTGGGCAGGACTCAGTGGCGGCAGCCGGCCAGGATCCCGGCGAGGGCGTCGTGCTCGGCCTGGGTGACCCACAGCTGGTACTTGGCCTTTACGGCGGTTTGACGCACTACATACTCACAGCGGAAGGCCTTGTTTGGCGGCAGCCACGAGGCAGCATCCTTGTCTCCCTTCGCACCGTTGGTGCCGCCGTCCGACGCCATCAGGTTCAGGGGGTCGTTGGCGAACTGCTTCCGCTGTTCCGTTCCAAGCTGCCGGGCCCCCTTCTGCCAGGCGTCGCTTAGCGGAACGAGGTGGTCAATCTGGACGGCGGAGCTGGTCCCGTCGCCACGGACGAAGTTTATGGTGGTTCCGGTGTACTTATCGGCCAGAACGCCTGAGGCCACCACGCAGTCGTGCGTTCCGGGCTTGAACGTCTCAGCTTCAAGGTCGCGGGCGAGGATGTCGTTGCGGGTGTCGCAGCCGTTTCGGTCGACGTCGGCCCACGCCGGACCGAACTCTTCCCGGGTGTATCCCGTCCTCGGTGCGCGGCCCTTCACCGGAATCGTTTCCAGCTGCGAGAGCGCAGCAGCGGCCGCATCCCCCTCGTAAGCCGGATCGGCTCCAGGACCTCCGGGAGGTTCAACAGCGGCTTCCGGACTTCCTGCCAGGACTTCGGCAATTTCGCTTCCTGCCCGTGCTGCCGCTTCACAGCCGGCGAGCGCGCCTGCCAGCAGGAGGCCGGTCAGGACGGCAGATGTGGTGGCGGCGGACCTGTTGATGGTTGTTTCCTTCGAATAATTGGGGTTCCCTCCACGCTACCCGGACTGTCATCCGGCCCAGGGCAGGCTTGGGCATTGTGCCGGTCACACCGCCGTGCCCATGGCAGGGCAGGTGGGAACGGTGCAGTATGAGCTCATGGAGGAACGTCCGACGGCGGTCGCCGGCAATGGCCACATCGTCCTGCTGGGCGATTCCATCTTTGACAACGGCGCCTATGTCGGTGGCGGGCCTGCCGTCATCGCCCAGCTGAGGCAGGAACTTCAGGGATGGCAGTGCACGCTCCTGGCGGTCGACGGCGACGTGCTCCCCGGCGTTTCCCGGCAACTGGCTGCACTGCCGTCCGACGCAACCCATCTGGTGGTAAGTGCGGGCGGCAACGACGCCCTGGGCTATGCGCCACTGCTGCAGGAGCGTGCGCCCTCCGTCGGTGATGCGCTCGCGTTGCTTGGTAAAGCCCGGGAAAGATTTGCAGCGGACTATGAGGAAATGGTGGATCAGGTCGAAGCGGCCGGCCTGCCGTATGCGGTATGCACTATTTATGACACTCCCCCGTCAGCGCCCGGCAGGAATGTCATCGAGGCAGCACTGTGCCTCTTCAACGATGCCATCGCCAGGGCCGCCTTTTCCCGCGGTGCTGCCCTTATCGACCTTCGGCTCATCTGCAGCGAGGACGCGGACTACGCAAACGTGATCGAACCGTCATCACAAGGCGGACGGAAGATCGCCCGGGCCATCGCATCCTTCACGGCGGCAGCGAATCGGGAGGCAGCCTCAATCGTGATCGTGCGCTGAGAGCGGCGGCCGGCCTGCCCCGCGCCTGGGTGTCCGCTGTCAGTGCACCCGCAGCCTGCGGGGCCGGTGGCGCCTGGTCCGTTCCTCCGGCCGGGAGTCGTGGACAGCCGGGCGGTACCTGACCCACCGTTTCCCTGACCGCCTGGCTCTCCGCTCCTGACGCCGGGCCTTCCGTTCCGGGCAGTCTATCCGGGACAGGATCGCGAACGTTCCCGTCATCCAGAGGAACGCCACTGCAAGAACCAACGCAATCTCAATGTCAGCGCCCATAACCCATCTTAGGACTTTGCCGCCCCGTGGAGGAGCCCCAGACGGACCGGTTCACGTGCCCGCCAGCGCTACGGCAGACCCAGCCCGCCGACCGCGGCGAGGACATCCGGCACAGTGACTCCCAGCAGTGCAGGGTCGGGCTGGTCGGCAAAAGTGTCCCCCCGCCGCAGCTCCGCACGGGTCAGGACAACGTGCGGTCCTGGCGGGGGCCCCCAGATCTCGGGCGGGGCAGGTCCAAAAAGCACCACCGACGGCGTGCCATAAGCCGACGCGAGATGTGCAGCGCCTGTGTCAGCTGAGATCACCAGGCGCGCGGCAGCGATGGTTGCAGCGAACTCCCCCAGTCCAAGCCGCCCGGCCAGCACCGCTCCATCCGGGAGGCCCGCACGCCGGCAGACGTCAACCGCCCTGTCCCGTTCCCCGCTGCCCCCGGTGAAGACAACGTTGTGTCCTGCCGCATCCAGCGCTGCCGCAACAGCAGCGAAGCGATCAGCGGGCCAGAGCCGGCTGCCGTAGGCGGCGCCGACATGAAGGACCGTCGCATCGGGAACCGGGCTGGGTACATGCGGTGTGTTCAAGCCCACGTCCAAGGGGTCGGCGTCGATCCCGTGCCATTCCAGGAGCCTTACCCACCGTTCCCGCTCATGCAGTTCTGCACGCCAGGGCGGCCCGTCCCTGTGCCCGCTGCGGTGGCCGATGGTCTGCCGCGCCTTGAGGGCTTCGATGCGCCCTTGGCTTTCCGGGCCGCTGCCGTGCAGGTTCACTGCCACGTCAACGACGCCCGCTTCCAGGGCCAGCGGCTCGTCCAGGCCGTGGGTGGGCAGCAGCTCGTAGCCGCCGACCAGCCCCAGGGCCTCCGAGAGCCAGCCCTGGGCCGCGTACCGCAGCCGGTGTCCGGGGAACGTGCGGCGAAGGGCCTTCAGGGCAGGCACCGCAACCAGCAGGTCCCCGAGCTTCAAGGCCCGCAGGACAAGAAGCTCAGGCTTCCTGTCCACGCGGTTGCCCGGGCCCGTCTCCGTCAAAACGTCCGTGCCGCTCATGCGTCCACTTTCGTCAACTCGGTGGCTGCGAGGCTGCGTACATCCTCGTGCACCTCCCGCACCGCAACACCGGCCACCGCCGAGTCATCGTGCGGGCACCGCGGCGCCGTCCAGCCAACCTGGGTGATGTCTATACCGCAAGTGGGGCAGGCGGTCACCCAGGAGGCGTGGATGCGGTGGAGGCTCCTGCCCAGCGCTCCGGCATTTATGACGTTGCCCGCCCAGAAGATCCCCACCGTCGGAACCCCAAGCGCCTGGGCAAGGTGCCGCGGTCCGCTGTCATTCCCCACCACTACGGCGGCGCGGACCAACAGTGCCACGAGCCCGCCCATGTCAAGGTCCCCGGCGAATGAATGGACGTGGGCGGCGGCTGCCTGCTCCACAACCTGTTCGGCAAGGGCGCGTTCGCTCTCATCCCCGATGACCGCAACACGGAAGCCATCCGCGGCGCATGCTGCCGCAAGTTCAGCAAACCGGCCGGCGGGCCAGCGCCGTCGGGGATCAGTGGCGCCGGGATGCAGCACCACCCAAGGGCCGGCGCCGTCGTCGCGCATTACGGCGGCGGAAGCGCCGCTGTCCGCCGGCGCCAGACGGGCCTCCAGGTCAACGGGGAAAGCGCCGGCCATGCCGGCCACCTCCAGCGCCCTGAGTGGTTCGTGCTGGTAGTAGACATACGGAACCGTCCGCTCGAGACTGGCAGCGTCGGATGTCCGCGTGCCTACCGTGTGCCGGGCCCCCAGCCGAAGCAGGAACGGATTTGAGTACCGGCCACCGCCATGGAGCTGGACGGCCAGGTCGTACCGGCGTCCGCGCATGTCATCAAAGAACGCGTCCAGCTCCGCCGGGTCCTCCTCTCCCGGGCGGACGCCTTCAGCGTGTGGCAGCATGCACACCTCATCCACCGGGCTCTTGGTTGCGGCAAACAGCGCTTGGTGCACGGGAGTTCCCAGCAAGGTAAGGGTTGCGGCGGGGTAGGCTGCCTTGAGCGCGGCCATGGCGGGTATGGCGAAGATCACGTCGCCGAGCCCTCCGCCCCGCAACACTGCGATCCTTGACACGGACTCGAATTTCTCCAGGACAGGACCAACACCGGTACCCACCCGCGCCGAACCACCGAATTCCGCAGTGAGCTGCTCCACGTGCACCCCTTACCAGTAGTGCGGACTGCACCGTTTGCGGCGCCATCCGCTGCCATGCAGCCCTATTTCGCCGCTAACACCGCAGGCTGCCTCCTTTGAACCATTACCCAGGGGACGGTCAATATACTCCGGCTATTGGGGAATACCCGCATGATGCTGTACGTTTCATACGCGACAGGCGAACCAAAGAAAAGAGAAGCACCTAAAGTGGCAACCGATTACGATGAACTGCGCTCCGACGTCAAGGAATCGCAGGACAACTCTCTCGAGCAGCTCCAGTCAGCAAATGCTCCCGACGCACGCAGCGTTGTGCTGGAACTGGATGAGGCTGACGGGCTTGACGGCGCCGGCGTGCCCGGAGGCGAGTTCGTGGCCGAAGAGCTCGTGGTACAGGTCATCCCGCAGGCTGAAGACGAATTCACCTGCTACTCCTGCTTCCTGGTCCGTCACCGGTCCCAGATTGCGCGCCAGAAGGATGGCCACAGCTACTGCACTGAGTGCGAAGGCTAGTTAATACAGCCGACGTGGGGCTGCGGGAACGTCCGCAGTCCCGTCGATCCTGAGGCACGCCCGGTAGTCGGCGTGCCTTTCGGTTTTAAGCCTGCACCCAGCCAGCCCGGGTACCGTGGCGGCTATGGCTCACCACGACCCTGCGGGCGAGAGGCCCTGATGACGACGCCCGGAGACCCCTGGGATACATTACTGGCAGCATTCAGCCGCGCAGATCCTCCCAACGTGACACTGACGGAACTGGCACTGGCAGTGATGACAGCTGCCGCCTTGTCAGTGCCCCGCCGCTCCTGGCGGTACTTCGGCCTGCTGGCCACGGCCACGCACGAGATGGGGCACGCTGTTGCTGCGGTGCTGAGCGGCCAGCGGCTGGCCGGGATCCGGCTCCTCCTTGACCACTCAGGCACCACCACCACGTACAGCCGCAGCAGGCTCGCCACCGCCTGGTCATGTTTTTGGGGGTACCCAGTACCGGCACTGGTGGGTGCGGCGTTCGTGTGGTGCGGCTTCAACGGGTGGGGACCGGCGGCAATCTCAGGCGGCGCCGTGGCCCTGGCTGCCTCGCTGGTGTTCCTCCGGAACCTCGCCGGCGTCGTTATCACTTCGGCCGCAATTGCCATCACCCTGGCCCTGATCCTCTTTGTGCCGGCTGCCTTTGTTGGCCACGTGGCTGTCATCCTGGGCCTGGCACTGCTGGTGGCTGCCGTGCGCGACCTCATCAAGCTCACCCATGTGCACCTGCGCCGCCGGGACCGGCTGGCCAGTTCCGACGCATACCTGCTCTGGCGTGCCACGTCCGTTCCCTCCGGCGTCTGGATCCTTCTGTTCGCGGCCCTGGTGGCCGGCTCGTGGCTGTGGGCCTGGCAGCCGATCTCCACTGTCCTGCCCGCGGAGCATAGGGTGGTCCCATGACCCAGGAAACGGACACCACGCAGCAGGCGGAAAAGGCACATGCCTTGGGAAAGAGCGCAGAACACAGCACCCGCGGCGCCTACGTCACAGGTGGAGCGGAGTTCAACCGCGACACCAACTACATTGAGGACCGCATCACGAGGGACGCAACTCCGGGTCCGAACGGCGAACCGGGCTGGCCGGTGGAAGCTGGACGGTACCGGCTGATCGCGGCGCGTGCCTGCCCCTGGGCCAACAGGACCGTCATCGTCAGGCGCCTGCTTGGCCTCGAAGACGCCATTTCACTGGGACAGCCGGGTCCCACCCACGATGCCCGTTCGTGGACCTTTGACCTCGATCCAGGCGGGACGGACCCCGTCCTCGGTATCGAACGGATCCAGGACGCCTACTTCAAGAGGTTCCCGGAGTATCCCCGCGGCATCACCGTTCCCGCGATCGTGGACGTTGCCAGCGGTGCCGTGGTGACCAACAACTTTCCGCAGATCACGCTGGACTTTTCCACCGAGTGGACCGAGTTTCACCGCGCAGGGGCGCCGGACCTGTACCCGGAGCATCTTCGCGAAGAAATCGACCAGGTCAATAAACGCGTCTTCACCGAGGTCAACAACGGTGTCTACCGCTGCGGTTTCGCAGGATCCCAGGAAGCCTACGACTCGGCCTACGCCCGGCTGTGGACAGCCCTGGACTGGCTCGAAGACCGGCTCTCGGGGCAGCGCTACCTGGTGGGTGACACCATCACTGAAGCCGACGTGCGGCTGTTCACTACACTTGCCCGGTTCGATCCCGTCTACCACGGCCACTTCAAGTGCAACCGGCAAAAACTCAGCGAGATGCCAGCCCTGTGGGGCTACGCACGGGACCTGTTCCAGACGCCAGGCTTCGGCGACACCATCGATTTTGTCCAGATCAAGCAGCACTATTACATCGTCCATGAGGACATCAACCCCACGGGCATAGTCCCCGCAGGACCGGATCTGAGGGGCTGGCTGGAGCCCCATGGCCGGGAAGCGCTGGGGGGCCGCCCCTTCGGGGACGGGACACCGCCCGGGCCCGTAAGGGCAGGGGAAGAGGTCATGCTAGGGCACGGGGCGGACGCCGAAGGGCAGTAAGCGTTTTCTGGATAAGCTGGGTGCCATGCATAGACATCACGACTTCGTAGCGTCCGGTTTCAACAACGTCCTGGAACTGTTCAATACATTCCTGCGCGAGGATCCGCAGTACAGCGCACAGCTGGCCGTCTACAGGGACGGGGTCCCGGTCGTGGAACTGTCGGGCGGGCCGGACATGGCGCCGGACACCTTGACGGGGGCGTACTCCTGTTCGAAGGGAGTGGCTGCCATGGTCATTGCGCTACTGGTTCAGGACGGTCTGCTCGACCTCGACCGGACCGTAGCGCACTACTGGCCGGAATTCGGCGTGCATGGCAAGGACCGCCTCCTGGTCCGAGAGGCTTTGTCGCACCAGGCCGGGCTCATGGGCATCGAGGGCGGCTTCGGGCTGGACGAGTTCACCACCCCTGCCGCCGCGGCCCGGCTGGCGCGAGCTGTTCCAACCTGGCAGCCCGGCCGGCAGTTTGGCTACCACGCGCTCACCATCGGGATCATCATGGAAGAGCTGTGCCGGCGCACAGCCGGGGAAACCCTGCAGGAGATCTATGAAGGGCGAATCAGGAGCCCGTACGGTATCGACTTTTTCCTTGGGCTGCCTGAGGAACAGGAGTACCGTTACCGCGACGTCCTCTATGCGGCCGGACCGGTGGAGCCCTGGCTCGATCCGCTCAGCCTCGAGGGCCTGAACAGCAACGCCCCGGTCAGCACCATCATGGAGCTTCCCAATATCCGCCCGGTCCGGGCCGCGGGGATGTCCGCGGCAGGCGGCGTGGGAGCAGCCTCGGGCCTGGCCCGCCTCTACGCGGCAGCCACCACCGGAATCCAGGGCGGCGAACCGTTCCTCACCGCAGCCACCGTCGAGCAGATGTCGCAGGAACAGGTGTGGGGCCTTGACCGGTCCTCAGGCCTGGACAACGCGTTCGCCGTCGTGTTCATGAAGCCGCACCCGTCGCGGAGCTTCGGGAGCCATCGCGCGTTCGGGCATGAGGGCGCCAACGCGGCGCTCGGGTTCGCGGATCCTGCCTACGGCCTGGGCTTCGGTTACATTCCGCGGCGGCAGGAGGACGGAAGAACGCCCGGCCGTGCCCACCGGCTGGCGGCAGAGGTGCGCCGTTCAGCGGCAGATCTGTCCTGAACCACACCCCGGGCACACTGTGCCCGCCTCCCTGACCAGCACCTTTGTAGGCAGCCGCCGGGGCGCCGTAGGGTGGTACGAATGCGCCAGTCTCAAGCACGCCCGGATACCAGGTGGGCCAGGGGGACCCTTTTTCTCAAACAGGCGGTGTCCGGCCTGTCGTCGGCCTTTGCCGCGCAGCGGCTGCAACTGGCGGCCAAGGCGGCTTTTGCAGCCGGACTGGCCTTCGCCATCGCCCCGCATCTGCCCGGAGCTGCTGCGAACTATCCCTACTACGCCCCCCTGGGTGCGCTGGTGGCGATGTACCACAACGTTGCCGGCTCGGTACGGCAGGGCCTCGAGGCCCTTGCCGGACTCGCAGTGGGCATCGGCCTGGCGTATGTGCTGGTTACCGTCACGGATCCGTCGCCGCTCGCCGTCGCGCTGATCATGGGAATAGGCGTCCTGCTTGGGGGCCTGCCGGGAATCGGTTCGGGCAGTGACTGGATTCCGACGGCGGCGCTGCTGGTTTTGCTCGTGGGCGGCAGTAATCCGGACGACTTTTCGTTCGGTTACCTCCTGCAGATGGGCTTTGGAGTCGCCGTTGGGATCGGCGTCAACTTCCTGATCTTTCCGCCGCTGCACCTGAACGCCGCCGCGGCCAGCCTGGATGAGCTCCGCCAAGCCCTTGGCCGCCAGCTCACCGACATGGGGGCGGCCCTAAAGGAAGAATGGCCGCCCAAACACGAGGACTGGTCAAGCCGTTCAGACGAACTGGCGGCGGCGGCCCGCTCAGTCCGGCACCTGGTCAAGGAGGCTGACGCAAGCCGGCGGGCCAATCCGAGGCGCAAACTGCACCCCCGCGACGTCGATCTTGATTACCGGAACCTGCGCGAACTGGAGAGGGTGACCTTCCACATCCAGGACATCACCGACGTGCTTTCGGACGTGATCTGGGAGAGCGAGGCACCCTACAGCGTTCCCCTGCAGGACACCGGTCCGCTAGCCGATGCTTTGTCAGCCACCGGCAACCTTCTCCGCTCGTTCAGCGACGACGACACCTCCGCGCAGGACGGCCATTTCGGGGCGGCAAAGGAGGCGGTGGAAGCCTGCATGGCTGCCACCGCCGGAAGGGATGCGGAGCAGGGAATGGTCCCCGCGTCCGAATCGGTCCTGCTGAGCCTCCACCGCATCCTGCGCGCTGTCCGGACACGCGACTAGGGGGCGCTGACCGAACCGCTGAAGTGGCGGCGCCCCGACCTGGGATTCCATGCCACGAAACTGGAACGCGTCCGCGCGCCGGAGTCCCCTTCTTCGGTATTGATCTCCAGGGCAACCATGCCGGGAAGAAACACCGGGGAGTCGAAATCCACATCCCACGTGAAGGAATCGCCACGGGAAGGGCCGACGTCGGCGAGCGCCCTGGCCGCCAGGTACATGCCGTGGGCTATGGACCGCCGCATCCCCAAAGCCCTGGCGGAAAGCACGCTTAGGTGTATGGGATTGAAGTCACCCGATACCGCCGCGTAAGCCCGGCCGGTGTCAACACCAAGCTGCCAGATAGCGGTGGGGTTCGGCGCCTTGAATTCCGCCCGGGCGGAGGCCGGGGACGGTTTGTCGATCCCGGGCAGGAAGACTCCCTTGGCCAGGTAGGTGGACACCCCCCGCCAGGAGGCCTCGGGTGCCCCTGACAACCGCACATCCGCCACCACATCCACCACCGTCCCCGCACGGTGACCCCGGAGATTTTCCACCCTGGCGGAGACGTCCAGGCTGTCGGTGAAGAGTACCGGGGAACGCTGTTGCACGCTGTTCCGAAGGTGGATCATGCCGAGCAGGGGCAAAGGGAAGTCGTCCCTGTTCAGCACGCTCATGGCCAGCGGAAAGGCGAGTGCGTGGATGAACCCGGCAGGCAGCACGTCGCTGGCCGTCTCGCCGATCAGGTGCTGGTACGCGGTGAGCGTGGCAACGTCCACGCTGACCCCGCGCACTTCATGGCTTTCGGCCGGCAGGACGGATCCATCCTGGCTGCCCAGCAGCCGGCGGCGTGCGGCCTGGGCAGCGGCGTTGACGTAGAGCTTGGACAGCGAGGGCATTTCCCCCAGGATGACCGGCTGGGCGGGCATCATGCCCCCACCATGTTCTGCCCGCAGACCCGGAGCACCTCGCCGTTGATGCCGGCCGCTGCATCACTGGCAAGGAAGGACACGGCTTCGGCAACATCCAATGGCAGGCCGCCCTGCTGCAGGGAGTTCAGCCGCCGGCCGATCTCGCGGAGGGCAAACGGGATCCTGGCGGTCATCTCGGTTTCTATGAAGCCCGGGGCCACCGCATTGATGCTGCCGCCGAGCGCGGCCATGTGCGGAGCGGTGGCCCTGACCATTCCCATCACCCCGGCCTTGGACGCCGCATAGTTGGTTTGCCCCCGGTTGCCGGCAATGCCGCTGGTTGAAGCAACTGACACTATGCGCGGCGATTCCCGGAAGTGCTTTGAGGAAAGGAGAGCCTCGTTGATGCGGAGTTGCGCGGCTATGTTGATGCTGATGACCGAGTTCCACCGGGGCTGGTCCATGTTGGCCAGCAGTTTGTCCCGGGTGATCCCGGCGTTGTGGACCATGATGTCCAGTCGTCCGTGGCGCTGCGCGGCGTGCTCAAGAATGCGTTGTCCCGCGTCCTCCCTGCTGATGTCCAGTTGGAGCGCGGTCCCCCGCACCTCGTTCGCAACCGCCGCCAGCTGGTCGCCGGCCGCGGGGACGTCCACAAGGACCAGGGTTGCGCCGTCGCGGTGCAGGGTGCGGGCGATGGCCGCTCCGATGCCGCGTGCCGCTCCGGTCACCACCGCGATCTTGCCGGCCAGCGGCTTGTCCGGGTCCCCGGCAAGTTCTCCGGACGTGCCGGACACGGTCACAAACTGCCCGTCCACGAATGCCGAACGGCCGGAGAGGAAGAATCGGAGGGCTGCCAGGGCGCTGGGGCTGGTCGGCTCGATACCGTCCCTCAGGATGATGCCGTTGCCCGTGGCGCCGCCCCGAAGTTCCTTGGCCAGCGAGCGGAGGAACCCGTCAACCCCCTGCCTGGCAGCGGCAGCTGCAGGCGAATCGGCGTCCGACGCCGGCCGGGAGACCGTGACGACGCGTCCGCCGGCGGCAAGGTCCCGCAGGGAAGCCGCTGCCGGGAGAATCGGCTTTTCGAGGTCCTCAGGGTGCGCCACTTCATCCAGCACCAGGATGATGGCACCGAGTTTTTCGCGCGGTACGGCGTGCCGCCGGACATCAAGGTCCCAGGAAAGCAGTTCCGCGGACAGGGCATCGGCACCCGCCGTGCTTCCCTGGACCAGGATGGGGCCGTTGATCAAGGGCTGCCCGGGCTCGTAGCGGCGAAGGACCGCGGGCTGGGGAAGGCCGAGCTTCTTGGCCACATTCCTGCCCGGGCCCTGGTTAACCAGTTGTGCGTACTTGTCTGTCACCGGAACCTCCTACAGTGATTCGAGAACAGCGACGACGCCCATGCCGCCGGCCGCGCAGACCGAGACCAGTCCGCGCGCGGGCCGGCCGGCGGTGCTGCCCGTGGCATGCAGCTGCTTGGCCAACGAAGCCACAATCCGGCCGCCGGTGGCGGCGAAGGGATGGCCGGCAGCCAGCGAAGACCCGTTTACGTTCAGGCGCGACCGGTCAATGCTGCCGAAAGCGCCCTGCAAGCCAAGGCGGGTACGGCCGAACTCCTCGTCCTCCCAGGCCGCCAGGGTGCCGAGGACCGTGGCTGCGAATGCCTCGTGGATTTCGAAGAAGTCAATGTCCGCCAGTGTGAGGCCCTGGCGGGCCAGCAGCCGGGGCACGGCGAACACGGGGGCCATCAGCAGGCCGTCCTTGCCATGGACAAAGTCCACGGCCGCGGCTTCCGCATCCACCACGGCAGCGAGCTTGGGCAGGTCGCGGGCGTCTGCCCAGGCCTCGGAAGCCAGCAGGACCGTGGACGCCCCGTCGGTGAGGGGGGTGGAGTTGCCGGCAGTCATGGTGGCCGCAGCACCGAGGTTCTTGCCGAAGACCGGCTTCAGGGTAGAGAGCTTTTCGAGCGAGGTGTCTGCACGGAGGTTGCCGTCCCGCACCAGTCCCCGGTAGGGCGTGACAAGGTCATCGAAGAACCCTGACTCGTAGGCGGCGGCGAGGTTCCTGTGGCTGTTGTAGGCCAGTTCGTCCTGGGACTCGCGGGAGATCTTCCACTGCGCCGTGGTCAGGGCCTGGTGCTCGCCCATCGAAAGTCCGGTCCGGGGCTCGGCAGTGCCGGGTGCCAGCGGGGCGAGATCCTTCGGCCGCAGCCGCCCGAGTACCTGCAGGCGCTGCGTAAGGGTCTTGGCCCGGTTGAGGTCCAGGATCACCTCGCGGAGGCCCTCGCTGACCACGATCGGAGCATCGGACGCCGAATCCACCCCGCCGGCGATGGCGGAATCGATCTGGCCCAGCTTGATCTTGTTGGCCAGGCCCACCACGGTCTCCAGCCCGGTGGCGCACGCCTGCTGCAGGTCATAGGCAGGGGTCTCGGCGGAGAGGGCGGAACCCAGGACCGCTTCGCGGGTGAGGTTGAAGTCCCGGGAGTGCTTGAGGACGGCGCCTGCGGCCACTTCGCCGATGCGCTCGTCCTGGAGGCCGAAGCGCGCGATCAGGCCGTCAAGGGCGGCGGTCAGCATGTCCAGGTTGGAGGATTTTGCGTAGGATCCGCCGGCGCGGGCAAACGGGATCCGGTTCCCGCCGACGATCACGGCCCGGCGCGTGGCAGGGGTGCCTGCCGTGCGGTTGTTTGGGTCTTCGGGTCCGGTGCTGGACTGTCCGTCAATGGACATGGGTTCTCCTCGGGTCACGTTCGGTTACCGATACCCAGCGTACCTGATACGCTGGGTATCGTGAACATCACCCACACGGACCCCCCGGATGCCTCTGTGCCAGGCAGCCCCGACGGACGTTCTTCGCGCTGGCAGAGCCATCGGGAGGAGCGCCGGAGGGAGCTGATCAAATCGGCGCGGCGGGCTGTGCACCTGCTGGGAAGTGACGCCTCCATGGAGGAGATTGCCGCTGCTGCAGGAACCTCAAAGTCCGTGTTCTACCGCTATTTTGGCGATAAGGCCGGGCTTCAGCAGGCGGTGGGTGAAGTGGTCTTGAGCCAGATGCAGCGCAGGATCAAGGAAGCCGCGCAGAGCGCCCATACCCCTCGTGAAGGGCTTCTGGCCATGGTCTCGGCCTACCTGCAAATGGCGGAGACCAGCCCCAACGTCTATACGTTTGTCACCCGGCATGGCAGCGGCGACCCGGAGGGTTCATCGGGAGCTGTCTCCGGGGCGCTGGGGCACTTCTTCGACGCCATCGCGGAGATGATCGCTACGCCCATGCGGTCCCACCTGGGGGACGGCAAGCACGCCGTGATCGGCTACTGGCCGAAGGCCGCGATTGGACTGGTACGGAATGCCGGCGAGCAATGGCTCAGCACGCCGGACTCCCCCGCCAAACCTGACCAGGAAGCAATGGCACGCCAGATCACGGACTGGCTCTGCGTCGGCATAGCTCCCGAGCTCACCCCGGCCGCGCGGGAATGACCTAACTCCAATGCAAACCACCAAACACTGTCAGCACCAACGAAGGACATTGACATGACTGAAGTAGTGGACCGTCCCACCGGCAAGGGGAAACGCCCGGAAGCACCGCAAAAAGCGGTCCCCGGCACCGCCGCCCGGCCCCAGCCCGCCGTCGACGTCGAAACGCTGGGCAAGCAGCTGCTCGGCAAGTGGGCGGCCGTCCGGCTGCAGGCCCGGGACCTTGCCGCACGCCCCGAGCTTCACAAGATTGAAGGCCTGACCCACACCGAGCACCGGACCAGGGTGTTCGGACAGCTGAGGTACCTTGTGGACAATGAGGCGGTGCACCGCGCCTTCCCGGCAGCCTTGGGCGGCGCCGACGACCACGGCGGAAACATCGCCGGCTTCGAGGAACTTGTGGTGGCCGATCCCTCGCTGCAGATCAAGGCCGGCGTGCAGTGGGGCCTGTTCGGCTCCGCCGTCATGCACCTTGGCACCGCCGAACACCATGCGAAATGGCTTCCCGGCATCATGAACCTGGACATCCCGGGCTGCTTCGCCATGACCGAGACGGGACACGGCTCCGACGTGGCCAGCATCGCGACCACGGCCACGTACGATCCGTCCACTGAAGAATTCGTGGTGCACACGCCGTTCCGCGCCGCCTGGAAGGACTACATCGGGAACGCGGCCAACGACGGACTGGGCGCCGTGGTGTTCGCCCAGCTTGTCACCCGCGGCGTCAACCACGGCGTACATGCCTTCTACGTGGACCTGCGGGACCCGGAAACCAAGGAGTTCCTGCCCGGCATCGGCGGCGAGGACGACGGCATCAAGGGTGGACTCAACGGAATCGACAACGGGCGGCTGCACTTCACCAACGTCCGGATCCACCGGACGAACCTCCTGAACCGCTACGGCGACGTAGCCCCGGACGGCACATACACCTCCCCCATCGCCAGCCCGGGCCGGCGGTTCTTCACCATGCTGGGAACCCTTGTCCAGGGCCGGGTGTCGCTGGACGGCGCCGCCGTGGCTGCGTCCAGGGTGGCCCTGACGGCGGCCATCCGATACGCAACCGAGCGCCGCCAGTTCAACGCCTCCTCCCATACGGACGAAGAAGTCCTGCTTGACTACCAGCGCCACCAGCGCCGGCTGTTCACCCGGCTCGCCACTACCTACGCAGCGGGGTTCGCCCATGAGCAGCTCCTGGAGAAGTTCGACGACGTCTTTTCCGGCGCCCACGACACCGACGCCGACCGCCAGGACCTGGAAACACTCGCCGCCGCACTGAAGGCCCTGAGCACTTGGCATGCGCTGGACACCCTGCAGGAATGCCGCGAAGCCTGCGGCGGTGCCGGCTTCCTGATCGAGAACCGCTTTGCGTCGCTGCGGGCCGATCTTGACGTCTACGCCACGTTCGAGGGCGACAACACCGTGCTGCTGCAGCTGGTGGCCAAGCGCCTCCTGGCCGACTACGCCAAGGAGTTCCGGAACGTGGACTTCGGGGTACTGGCCCGCTATGTGGTGGGCCAGGCAACCGGCGCTGCAATCCACCGGACAGGACTGCGGCAGGTGGCCCAGTTCATGGCGGACACCGGCTCGGTGCAGAAAGCCGCCATCGCCCTCCGTGACGAGGAGGGCCAGCGTGCCCTCCTTACGGACAGGGTGCAGACCATGGTGGCGGAAGCGGCAACAGCCCTTAAAGGCAGCAACCGGCTTTCCCAGGAAAAGGGCGCGGCACTGTTCAACCGTCACCAGAACGAACTCATCGATGCCGCCCAGGCGCACGCCGAACTGCTGCAATGGGAGGCCTTCACCGACGCGCTTCGCGAGGTGGAGGACCCAGGCACCAGGACGGTGCTGACGTGGCTGCGTGACCTCTTCGGCCTGTCGCTGATTGAAAAGAACCTGTCCTGGTACCTCATGAACGGCCGCCTTTCCATGCAGCGGGCCAGAACGGTGGGTGAATACATCAACAGGCTGCTGGTGAAGATCCGCCCGCATGCGCTGGACCTCGTGGACGCCTTTGGCTACGGCGGCGACCACGTGCGCGCCGCAATCGCGACCGGTGCGGAGAAGAAGCGGCAGGATGAGGCGCGGGCCTACTTCCGCAGCCAGCGGGCAAGCGGCCAGTCCCCGGTGGATGAGAAGGTCCTGCTGGCCAGGACCGCTGCGGCGAAACGGAACTGACGGCCAACGGCCTAATGAACGACGGCGCCGCCCCCTCGTGAGGGGAGCGGCGCCGTCGTAATTAATAGCGAGGGGTCGTTAGCCGTGGGACGGCAGCACCGAGCGGTACACGTCCAGGGTGGTCTCGGTGATGGACTCCCAGGAGAAGTGTTTCTCGGCGCGCAGCCGGCCGGCCTGGCCCATGGCGCGTGCCCGCTCCGGATCAGACACAACCTCGGTGAGGGCGGCCGCGAATTCGGTGACGAACTTCTCCGGATCAAGGGGGGTCCCGGTGCCGTCGGTGACCTGCTCAAGGTCCACGAGGAGGCCGGTCTGGCCGTGCTCCACCACCTCCGGGATGCCGCCAGTGGCGCTGGCCACCACTGCGGCGCCGCAGGCCATTGCTTCCAGGTTCACGATGCCGAGGGGTTCGTAGATCGAGGGACAGGCGAACGCGGTGGCGTGGCTGAGGACCTGGATGAGCTCGTGCCGGGGCAACATGCGCTCAATGAGCACCACGCCGGTTCGCTGGCTCTGCAGGTCCTCGATCAGGCGGGCAGTCTCGGCAGCGAGCTCGGGGGTATCCGCTGCGCCCAGGCACAGGACCAGTTGAACATCGGCGGGCAGCTTCGCGGCAGCCCGCAGCAGGTAGGGAACGCCTTTTTGGCGGGTGTTCCTGCCCACGAAAACCACGCTGGGTTTGGCCGGATCAATGCCCAGGGCGCGGACGGCGTCGTCATTCTCGTCGCGCTGCCACAGCTCGACGTCAATGCCGTTGTGGACCACCTTGACCTTCGCGGGATCAACATCCGGGTAGCTGCGCAGGATGTCCTGCCGCATACCCTCGGAAACAGCGATGATGGCTGCCGCAGCCTCATAAGCCGTCTTCTCCACCCAGGAAGAGAGCGCGTACCCGCCGCCGAGCTGCTCCGCCTTCCAGGGGCGCAGCGGCTCCAGGCTGTGGGCGCTGAGGACATGCGGGATGCCGTGCAGCAGGGATGCCAGGTGCCCTGCCATGTTGGCGTACCAGGTATGCGAATGGACCAGGTCCGCGCCTTCCACGTCCGGGACGATCCGGAGGTCCACCCCGAGGGTCTGCACCGCGGCGTTGGCCCCGCCAAGGTCCTCAGGCACCTGGTAGGACGTCACGGTGGCGCCATGATAGTCGGTATCGCGGGGAGCGCCAAAAGCACGAACCTGCAGGTCAACATGCTTACTAAGCACCCTGCTCAATTCGGCTACGTGGACTCCGGCGCCACCGTAGATCTCCGGCGGGAACTCTTTAGTCACAATGTCTATTCGCACAAGACCCAAGGTAGTCCTTCACGCTTAACTGTTCTAGTGTGAAGGAGTCCGGGCATGCCGGACTGTCTTGGGGAGATACGAAGGCGTACAGGAGCGACCATTATGCCGTTGAACAAAAGAGTCCTGGCCATTGTCCTCGCAGGGGGCGAGGGAAACAGGCTGATGCCGCTGACGGCTGACCGGGCCAAACCCGCGGTCCCCTTCGCCGGGAGTTACCGCCTGATCGACTTTGCGCTGTCCAACCTGGTGAACTCCCGCTACCTGCAGATCGTGGTGCTGACGCAGTACAAGTCGCACAGCCTGGACCGCCACATCTCCGAGACCTGGCGCATGTCCACCCAGCTGGGCAACTACGTGGCTTCGGTTCCGGCCCAGCAGCGCGTGGGCAAGAGCTGGTTCCTGGGCAGCGCAAACGCCATCTACCAGTCCCTGAACCTGATCCACGACGCCAACCCGGACATTGTTGTGGTGGTCGGCGCGGACCATGTCTACCGCATGGACTTCGCCCAGATGGTGGCCCAGCACGTCCACAGCGGCGCCAAGGCAACAGTGGCCGCTGTTCGGCAGCCACTGCACATGGCCAACCAGTTCGGCGTGATCGAAGTGGACCAGAACGATCCCCAAAAGATTGCCGCGTTCGTGGAAAAGCCTGCCACCACCCCCGGACTGGCCGCGGACCCGTCGCAGTTCCTGGCCTCCATGGGCAACTACGTCTTTGACGCCGATGCCCTGGTAGCGGCGCTGCACGTGGACGCCGAGCGGCTGGACACCAAGCACGACATGGGCGGAGACATCATCCCCTACTTCGTGAACCAGGGCGAGGCCGGCGTGTACGACTTCACGCTCAATGACATTCCCGGCTCCACCGAACGCGACCGCACGTACTGGCGCGACGTCGGCACCATCGACTCCTTCTACGACGCCCACATGGACCTGATCTCCCCGCTCCCGGTCTTCAACCTCTACAACTCGGAATGGCCCATCTACACCCGGCAGAGCATCTCGCCGCCCGCCAAGTTCGTCCGCGGCCAGAACAACACGGTGGGCACGGCCCTGGACTCGATCGTCTCCAGCGGCGTCGTGATCTCCGGCGGCATCGTGGAAGGCTCCGTCCTGTCCAACGACGTCTACGTGGCCACCGGCAGCCGTGTCATCGACTCGGTCCTGATGGACAAAGTGCAGGTGGGCGAGGGCGCGGTGATCAACCGGGCCATCATCGACAAGAACGTCAAGGTTCCGGCAGGCGCGGCCATTGGCCTGGACGCGGACCTGGACCGGGCCCGCGGCTTCAAGGTCACCGACTCGGGCATCACGGTGCTCGCCAAGGGACAGAACGTTCCCGAGCCCGGCGAGGAGGAACGGACGCTCGCTGCCAGGAACCTCCACCTCGTCCCGAACGCCGTGAAGGCGGCTGCAGACCTCCACCCCGGAGTGCGGGAGTCCGTGGACAGGGTCGCCCAGAACCACGCAGCCGCTGCTGCAGACTCTGCGCAGGGGGCGCGGATTTCCTAACAGCGTTCAGCGGGCCGGCCCACCCCCCAGGGGGTGCGGCCGGCTTGATCCCAGGCTGTAAAATCGATACGGTGAGCTCCCCCGATCTGACCCCTGAGGAAATCCAGGCCTGCCTCAAGGTCCTGAATACCATCCATGCCTATGACGAGGAGCACCCGGACTATGTTTCGGTGCGGCGCGCCACGGGGAAAATGTTCAAGGCCGTCAAGCGGCACCGAAGGGTCACAAAGCGCGACCTGATTTCCGAGGCGGACCGGGCAGTCATTGCCCGGACGGCAACCGCCGCGCCGGACCGGATCGACGACGAGACCCGCGGGAACAAGCTGGCCACCTCGGCCACCGGCAAGGTTGCCGGGCACCTGATCCGCTCGCGACCCTGCTACATCTGCAAACGGCACTACACCCAGGTTGACGCCTTCTACCACCAGCTGTGCCCGGAGTGCGCTGCCTTCAGCCACAGCAAGCGGGACGCCCGCACCGACCTGACCGGCCGCCGCGCCCTGCTGACCGGGGGGCGGGCCAAAATCGGGATGTACATCGCGCTTCGACTGCTCCGCGACGGTGCCCACACCACCATCACCACCCGCTTCCCCAAGGACGCCGCCCGCAGGTTCGCCGCCATGGAGGACAGCGGCGAATGGCTGCACCGGCTCCGGATCGTGGGCATCGACCTCCGCGACCCCGCCCAGGTCATGGCCCTCACGGACTCGCTCAATGAGGCAGGCCCGCTGGACATCATCATCAACAACGCGGCGCAGACGGTCCGCCGTTCCGGCAATGCCTACAAGCCGTTGGTGGACGCCGAGGATGAACCGCTTCCGGCCGCGCTGGAGCAGGCCAACGGCGGTCCGGAACTGGTGACGTTCGGCCACGCCCATGACAAGCACCCCTTGGCGCTTGCCAGCAGCGTGACAGAACACCCGGTCCTGGCCGGGGACGCCATCACGTCGCTGGCGCTGTCCACCGGATCGGCCTCGCTGGAGCGCATTGCGTCAGGAACGGCCATCGACGCGGGCGGGCTGGTACCGGACCTGGCCACGATCAACAGCTGGACCCAGGTGGTGGATGAGGTGGATCCGCTCGAGATGCTCGAGGTGCAGCTCTGCAACGTAACCGCGCCCTTCCTGCTGGTGAGCCGGCTGCGGGGAGCCATGAAGCGATCCACCGCCCGCCGGAAGTACATCGTCAACGTCTCGGCGATGGAAGGCCAGTTCTCCCGCGCCTACAAGGGTCCGGGCCACCCGCACACCAACATGGCCAAGGCAGCGCTCAACATGATGACGCGCACCAGCGCCCAGGAGATGCTGGACAGTGACGGCATCCTGATGACCGCCGTGGACACCGGCTGGATTACCGACGAGCGTCCCCACTACACCAAGGTCAGGCTCATGGAGGAAGGCTTCCACGCGCCCCTGGACCTCGTTGATGGTGCCGCCCGCGTCTACGATCCCATCGTTATGGGGGAGAACGGCGAGGACCAGTACGGCGTGTTCCTCAAGGACTACAAACCCAGCCCCTGGTGAGGGTAAGCTCGCCGCATGAGTGCCGAACCCGTATCTGAAGTGCAGAATCTTGAACACCATGAGTGCTGGGCCGTGCTCCGCACCGTGTCCGTCGGCCGGCTGGCGGTGCTGGTGGCGGGACGCCCGGACATCTTCCCCATCAATTACACGGTTGACCGGGGCACCCTGGTGTTCCGCACCAGCGAGGGCACCAAGCTTTCCGGCGCTTCGGAGGACGCCCCGGTGGCGCTGGAGGCGGACGGGGTGGACCCCAATACGGGACTGGCCTGGAGCGTGGTGGTGAAGGGCACTGCCGCCGTCGTCACCGGCACGGAGCAGGTCCTGGAAACCACCCAGCTCTTCCTCTTTCCCTGGCAGGCAGGGAAAAAGGACATCTTCGTCCGGATCACGCCGGACTCCATCACCGGCCGCCGCTTCAAGGTGACGGAACCCATGACCTGGTGGACCCAGCTCAGCGGCGCTGTGAGGACCGCGCAGGAGTAAAAGCCCGCGGGCCCGTCAGGCGAGCTGGGTGATTTCCACGCTGACGCTCAGGGCTGAACCGCCCCCGCCGGAAAGAATGCCCTTCAGCGGCGGCACGTCGCGGTAGTCCCTGCCCCGGGCCACCGTCACGTGGAAGTCGCCGGCCGGCTTGTGGTTGGTGGGGTCCCAGCTGCGCCAGTCGCCGTCCCACCACTCCAGCCATGCATGGGATTGGCCGGCCACGGTTTCGCCGATTCCGGCGCTGGAACGGGGGTGCAGGTAACCGGAGACGTAACGCGCCGGGATGCCGCAGCTGCGCAGCGCACCGATGGCCAGGTGCGCGAGGTCCTGGCACACGCCCTGGCGCTGGCCCCAGGCCTCTTCCGCGTTGGTGGTGACCGCGGTGGAACCGGACATGTAGGTCATTTCGCCGCGCATCCACTCGAACACTGCCATGGCGGCCTCGTGCGGGTTCTTCCCGGCCACGACGCCCGGGATGATGCCCAGGACTTCGTCTCCTGGCCCGCTCAGCCTGGACTGCGGAAGCCAGTCGCTGAAGGTATTGAGCGTCTCGGGCGAGGCCAGGACATCCCAGCCGGCAATGTCCGACTCCGACGGGATCTTCTCGGCCCGGTGGACCTCCACCGTGATGTTGGAAACAACTTCAAGGTGATCGTGCGGCATCTGCATGTCGAAGGCAGTAACCCTGGTGCCCCAGTAGTCCCGGTAGGTGCTCACGGCAGCCTGCGACGGCGAAACCTTGACCACGGACTCCAGCACCACCTGCTGGGAATCCGTCAGCGGCGTCATGCGGGCCTCGTTGTAGGACAGCGTGACCCTCTTGTTGTACTTGTAGGCCGTCTTGTGGACGATGCTCAGCCGGGTCATGAAACTTCTCCCACCCAGGCCAGTTCATCCGCCTGATTGAAGTACTTACGGGAAATGGCGTCCGAGGCCTGTGAGACGGCTTTCTGCACCCGCTCCATGTGTTCGGGCAACTCGGACATGAGATCGTCCGTCCGGTGGAACTCGAGGAACGTCCGCGCCTGCCCCACAATCCGCCGCGCATCATTGATGAAACCCACCCGCTGGGCGGAAGGATCAAGTTTTGCCAAGCATTCATCGGCATCCCGCAGGGCATAGACGATGGACCGCGGGAAGAGGCGGTCCAGCAGCAGGAACTCGGCAGCGTGCTGGTCTCCAAAGGCGGCACGCCGGGTACGCAGGAAGGACTCGTACGCCCCGGCGCACCGCAGCATGTTGACCCATGACATGCCGGCGGACAGCACGTCCCGGGTGGAGAGCATGCGGGCCGTCATGTCCGCCCGTTCCAGGGAGCGGCCCAGCACCAGGAAGAGCCAGCTTTCGTCGTGGCTGACGGTGGTGTCCGCCAGGCCGCTGACCATGGCCGTCCGTTCAAGGGTCCAGTTGCAGAACCGGTACGTGCCCACAACGTCCTTCCGGTGCTGGCTCAGCCCGTAATACGTGGTGTTCAGGCTCTCCCAGAGACCGGAAGAGACAGTCTCCCGGGCGCGCCGGGCGTTCTCCCGCGCCGCCCCGAGGGAACCGGCGATGGAGGTGGCGCTGGTTTTGTCATAGGCAAGTGCGTGGAGCAGTTCGGGCAGCCCGAAATCCTCGCTCTGCGGCCTGGCTCCCATGACCGCCAGGAGCTCCTGTGCCACGCTCTTGCGTTCCTCCATGGGGAGGTGGTTCAGGCGCTCCAGGTGGACGTCAAGGATCCGGGCGGTGCCGTCCGCCCGCTCCACATAGCGGCCGATCCAGAAAAGGGACTCGGCAATACGGCTAAGCATTCGCGGCTACCTCCTGCGTGCCCGAAACTGGAAAAGAAACTGTCCGGCCTACGGCCCGGGTCACTGCTGCTGCTCCGACTGGCGGTCCCGCCAGTTGCTCTCCACCGGCCACACGGAAACGCGCTCCCGGACGGAGATGGAAGGCCGCGGCACGGTCTCCACCGGCACCTGGGGGGAATCGGCCAGGACCCAGGTGTCCTTGGATCCGCCGCCCTGGCTGGAGTTCACGATCAGCGAGCCCTCCTTGAGTGCCACGCGGGTCAGGCCGCCCGGGAGCACCCAGACATTCTCGCCGTCATTCACCGCGAAGGGGCGCAGGTCCACGTGGCGGGGGCCGAACTTGTCCCCGCTCAGCGTCGGGACCGTGGAGAGCTGCAGCACCGGCTGGGCGATCCAGCCGCGGGGGTCCGCGATGATCCGCTGGCGGAGGGCGTCCAGTTCGTCCTTGGAGGCATCCGGCCCGATAACCAGGCCCTTGCCGCCGGAACCGTCCACGGGCTTGACCACCAGTTCGGCCAGGTTGTCCAGGGTGTACTCGCGGGATTCCTTCTCCTCCAGGCGGTATGTGTCCACGTTGGCGATGATGGGTTCCTCGCTGAGGTAGTAGCGGATGAGGTCAGGGACGTAACTGTAGACCAGTTTGTCGTCCGCGACGCCGTTGCCCACGGCGTTGGCAATGGTGACCCCGCCGGCCCTGGCCGCGTTGACCAGCCCGGGGCAGCCGAGCATGGAGTCGGCGCGGAACTGCAGGGGGTCAAGGAAATCGTCGTCGATCCGCTTGTAGATGACATCCACGCGCTGCTCGCCCGCCGTGGTGCGCATGTATACGCGGTTGCCGCGGCAGATGAGGTCGCGGCCCTCCACCAGCTCAACGCCCATCAGTCCGGCCAGCAGGGTGTGCTCGAAGTAGGCGCTGTTGAACACGCCGGGGGTCAGGACGACGACGGTGGGATCGTCCACGCCGGACGGCGCGGTCTTCCGCAGGGCAGAGAGCAGGCGCCGCGGGTACTCCTCGACCGGCCGGATGAGCTGCTGGCCGAAAGCCTCCGGCAGGCCCTTGGCCATGGCCCGGCGGTTCTCCAGGACGTAGCTCACGCCGGAGGGAACGCGGACGTTGTCCTCCAGCACGCGGAACGTTCCGGCGGCATCACGGACAACGTCGATGCCGGAGATGTGGACCCGGACGCCGCCGGCCGGTTCGAAGCCATGGACCTGCCGGTGGAAGTGCGCGCTGGTGGTGACCAGCTGCCGCGGGATCACGCCGTCTGCCACCACGGTCATCTTGTCGTACACGTCGTTGAGGAACGCCTCAAGGGCGCGTACCCGCTGGGCTACCCCGCGCTCCAGTACATCCCACTCGCCGGCCGGAATGACGCGGGGAACGATGTCCAGCGGGAACGGGCGCTCCTCCCCCGCGAAATCGAACGTCACGCCGCGGTCCAGGAACGTGCGCGCCATTGAGTCGGCGCGCGCACTGACATCGGCCAGGGAGAGCTTGCGAAGGGCGTCCGCCACCTGCCCGTACGAGTCACGGGCCTGTTGCCCGGGGGCGAACATCTCGTCATAGGCTCCGGACCGGCCGGCGGCCACGGAGTAATCCTGGAATAGGTCTGACATGTCCAATAGCCAACCATCTTTTTGTTTCGAATTCATTACTGCCATCCATTGTGGCGTGTTGGCGGAGGTCCCCCTATTCGTGGATTCCGCCCCTTTTCCGGCACAGTAGGTGAGTGCCCGTCAGCAGTTCCTTCCGCAACCCCGGTCCGGACCTGCCCGGACGGCCGGAGAGGCTCCTCCCGGGCCTGGCTTCAGCGGCAGTTGCGCTGGCCGCCGCGTTCCTGGTCCATTGGCTGGTGCCCGCGCTGCCGGCCATGACACTGGCGGTGGCCCTGGGCGTCCTTGCTGCGAACCTGCCGGCGGCCGGAGCATGGACAGCCGGCAGGGCCCGGCCCGGACTGGACTTCGCCGGGAAACATCTTATGCGCGGCGGAATCGTCCTGCTCGGGCTGAAGGTCAGCATCACCGACGTGCTGGGACTGGGCTGGCTGTCCCTGGTCCTGATCGTTGGCGTCGTGGCGGCGAGCTTCGGCGGGACATACGCCATCTCCCGGCTCTTCCGGCTCCCGCCGGTGACGTCGCTCCTGGTGGCCACCGGGTTCTCAATCTGCGGTGCTTCGGCCATCGGCGCCATGGCGGCCGTCCGCCGGATCCGGCATGTGGACACCGTCCTGCCGGTGGCCCTCGTGACGCTCTGCGGAACCCTTGCCATCGGCGTCCTTCCCCTGCTGGTTCATCCCCTCCGGCTCAGCGCGCCGGTCTTCGGCGCCTGGACGGGCGCATCGGTGCACGACGTCGGCCAGGTGGTGGCCACGGCGCAAACGGCGGGGACTGCGGCGCTGGGCATCGCCGTCGTGGTTAAGCTCACCCGGGTGCTCCTGCTGGCGCCGGTCTCAGCAATAGCCGGCGCGCACCACCGTATCGCCCCCGGGCGGGCAGTTCCCGGGGACGGCGGGAACGCCAAACTGCCGCCGGTGGTGCCGCTTTTCGTCCTGGGTTTCGTCGCCATGGTGGGGCTCCGTTCCACCGGCTGGCTGGCCCCGGAATGGCTGGAGGCAGGTGGCGCACTGCAGGACATCCTGCTCGGCGCCGCGCTGTTCGGGCTGGGGTCCGCTGTCCGGATGCGCACGCTCCTGCACACCGGCGGGCGGGCACTTCTGGCGGCCCTCGCCTCATGGTTCCTGATTGCCGTCCTGGGACTGGCGGCTGCCCTGCTGATCGCCGCATGATTCCGGTCACCCATCCCGTGATTAGATAGCTGGGTGTCACATGAGAATCTGCAGCGCGACGAAGCCGCTGAACGCTCAGTCCTGATCAGCACCACCAGCTACGACGTTTCGCTGGACGTCCGGCAGGCTGCGGACCCGGACGCCGCCGGCTATCCAACCCGCAGCATCATCACCTTCACCGCCGCCGAGTCCGGGGCAGCAACGTTCCTGGACTTCATCGGGGAGGTCCACAGCGTTGTCCTGAACGGCAGGGAACTCCGCGTTGAGGACGTGGCGGACGGCGCCAGGATCAGGCTGGACAACCTGCAGCCCCACAACCAGGTGGCAGTGGCCGGGACTGCCCTGTACAGCCGCTCCGGCGAAGGCATGCACCGGTTCGTTGATCCTGCCGACGGGCAGTGCTACCTCTACACGCAGTACGAGCCCGCGGACGCACGCCGGGTCTTCGCCAACTTCGAGCAGCCCGACCTCAAAGCCACGTACACCTTCCACGTGACGGCCCCCGCCGGCTGGCACGTCGCCTCCAACGGGGCAGAGGTTGACCGGACCGTCCTTCCCGACGACCCCGCCTCGGCACGCTGGGACTTCGCGGCCACGGAACCGATGTCCACGTACATCACCACCGTGCTGGCCGGCCCCTACTTCAAGGCGCAGGACCGCTGGCAGGCAACGCTCGACGACGGGACCTCCCTGGACGTGCCGCTCGCCCTCTACTGCCGCGCCTCCATGGCGCACTCCTTCGACACGGACAAACTCTTCCGGCTCACCAAAGACGGCCTGGACTTCTTCAACCGGCTCTACGACTACCCCTACCCCTGGGGCAAGTACGACCAGGCCTTCGTGCCGGAGTACAACCTCGGCGCCATGGAGAACCCGGGCCTGGTCACGTTCACCGAAAGCTACGTCTTCACCTCGCGCGCCACCGACTCCCAGTACCAGGGGCGGGCCAACACCCTGATGCACGAGATGGCGCACATGTGGTTCGGCGACCTGGTGACCATGCAGTGGTGGGATGACCTGTGGCTCAAGGAATCCTTTGCCGACTACATGGGAACCCTGGGCGTGGACCAGGCCACTGACTGGGACACGGCCTGGGTGAACTTCGCCAACAAGCGCAAGGCGTGGGCCTACCTCCAGGACCAGCTGCCCACCACGCACCCGATCGTGGCGGACATCCCGGACCTCGAGGCCGCCAAGCAGAACTTCGACGGCATCACCTACGCCAAGGGCGCCTCGGTGCTGAAGCAGCTGGTGGCCTACGTAGGGTTCGAGGCGTTCATTGAGGGCTCCCGTGCCTACTTCCGTAAGCACGCCTACGGCAACACAACGCTTGACGACCTGCTGGCCGCGTTGAGTGCCTCCTCCGGGCGGGACTTGGCCGGCTGGGCGCAGCAGTGGCTGCAGACCTCGGGCATCTCCACGCTGTCCCTGGACATCGCAGCAGATGCAGCGGGCGACGACGGCCGGCTGGGCACAGCGGCCATCGTCCAGGAAGCGGTGGACCCGGTCACCGGACGCGAGGAGCTGCGCCCGCACCGGCTCCGCGTCGGCTCCTACAACTTCGACGCCGACGGGGCCCTGGTGCGGACCGGGACGTTCGAGACGGACGTGGCGGGCGCGCGGACCGAACTCCCCCAGCTGTCCGGCCGGCCGCGGCCCGGGCTCCTGCTCGTTAATGACGAGGACCTCACGTACGCCAAAGTCCGGCTCGATCCGGCGTCCGAAGCCACGGTCCTTTCCTCCCTGGATCGGCTCGCCGACCCCATGGCCCGGGCGCTGTGCTGGACGGCGCTCTGGAATTCAGCCCGCGACGGGGAAAGCCCGGCATCACGGTACGTCGAGGCTGTCGCAGCGTTCGCACCTGCCGAAACCGGCATCGGCGTACTGCTGAATGTCCTTGAGAACGCCGGCACCGCCGTCGAACGCTACACGCCCGCCTCCGTCCGGAGCGCCGTACGGTCCTCCTTCCTGGCTGCCGCAGCCGGCGAACTGGACGCAGCCAGGCCCGGCTCGGACCAGCAGCTGGCATGGGCGAGGACCCTGGCCACCCTCAGCCGGCATGATGACGCCATGGCGTCCCGGCTGCGCGGCCTCCTGGACGGCACCGCCGAGGTGGCCGGGCTGGCAGTGGACGCCGAACTACGCTGGCACTTCTGGCATGCCCTGGCAGCACATGGCCAGGCCACGGTGGAAGAACTGGACGCCGAACTCGCCCGGGACACCACGGCCTCCGGACGCGCCGGGCATGCCACAGCGATCGCCGCCCGTCCTGACACGGACGTGAAGGCAGCGGCCTGGACGGCGGCGGTGCACGGGCATGAGCTCTCCAACCAGCTCCTGAGCGCCACCATCAGCGGTTTCATGACGTCCCCCGCGGAGCTGCTGGAGCCTTATGTTGAACCTTATTTCGAGTGCCTGCGCAGCGTATGGGAGAGCCGCAGCATCGAGATCGCCGGCCGGATCGTCCGGGGCCTCTATCCCCTGGCGCAGGACGTGGCGGAGGGCTCGGCACCGGCGGAGCATCCGGTCATCCTTCGCACTGACAAGTGGCTGGCGGACAACGGAGACGCTCCCCGCGCCCTGCGGCGCATCGTCGTGGAGCAGCGCAGCCACCTGCTGCGGGCGCTCAACGCACAGGCCGCCGTCGTGAATTCACCATCGATTGCTCCCTAAGTGCCGTTTCGAACCCTAGGTGGGCCCATGCCGGCAGGGTTCCCTGGCCGAACTTGTGAGGTTAG
The DNA here is from genome assembly GCF_034720455.1 of Pseudarthrobacter sp. C1. Classification (NCBI taxonomy): domain Bacteria; kingdom Bacillati; phylum Actinomycetota; class Actinomycetes; order Micrococcales; family Micrococcaceae; genus Pseudarthrobacter; species Pseudarthrobacter sp. C1. The sequence goes on from NZ_JAYESK010000004.1 coordinate 386,403, forward strand.
GGGCCGGCAGGGACAATGGATGGGCTTACGGGACGCGGTGCAGCCAGTCTGCCGTGCCGAACTTGCTGCCGACGCGTTCACGGGCCGCGCCAAGTTCGGCTTCGGTCAGCTGTGAGGGAATTGCGCCGTACCTGCCGGTGAATACCTCGCTCATGGCGGCAATGATGGCGGTGCGTGCCAGGCCGGTCTGGCGCCGGAGCGGGTCCACCCGCTTCTTGGCGCTGCGGGTGCCCTTGTCCGAGAGCTTCTCCTTGCCAATCCGCAGCACTTCGACCATTTTGTCGGCGTCGATGTCGTAGCTCATGGTCACGTGGTGCAGCATGCCGCCGTTGGCGAGGCGTTTCTGCGCTGCCCCGCCGATTTTTCCCTGGTCCGTGGCGATGTCGTTCAGCGGTACGTAGAAGGCGTTGATGCCGAGATTCTCCAGTGCCGCCATGACCCAGGCATCCAGGAAGGGATAGGAGTCGGCGAAACTGATGCCGTCAACGAGGGTCTGCGGCAGGTAGAGGGAGTAGGTGATGCAGTTGCCTGCCTCCATGAACATTGCTCCCCCGCCGCTGATGCGCCGGACCACCGTGATGCCGTGCTTCTCCACGCCGGCCGGGTCCACCTCGTTGCGGACCGACTGGAAGCTGCCGATGACCACGGACGGCTCCTGCCAGTCCCAGAAGCGGAGCGTCGGGTTGCGCCGGCCCGCGCCGACTTCCTCTGTGAGGACCTCGTCGAGGGCAACATTGATTTCTGTCGGCAGGACGGTGGGTGCGATGACGTTCCACTGGTGGTCCGCCCACGAGGTCGCCTTCGCGAGGGCGCGGCGGACGGTGACCGCGACGGCGTCCGCGGAGAAGCCGAACAGGGCTGCCCCGGCCGGCAGCGAAGACGAGACGGCGGCGGCAAGCTCGGCCGCCGTCGTCGTGTCAGGCAGTCCGGTCAAGCCACGGTTGATGTCCAGGAGTGCCTCGTCCGGCTCCAGGAAGAAATCGCCGCTGACGCTCACATTGGCGAGCCGGCCGCCAATGACGTCCAGGTCAACCACCACGAGCTTGCCGCCGGGTACCTTATATTCACCGTGCAGGCGGGCGGCGGAAGGATGCTCTGGAACAGGTGTGCCGGTCATGCTTCCATCCTGCCCCAGGAGCGGCGCACCCAAGTAACGGTGCCGGAACGCAGAAAGCCCGCACCGGTTGCCGGTGCGGGCTTTCCCAAAGAACCTTGCGGAAGTATGTTACTTCTTGCCGCCGAAGCCCTTGAAGCGGGCGTTGAAGCGCTCGACGCGGCCTGCGGAGTCCATGATGCGCTGCTTGCCCGTGTAGAACGGGTGGGACTCAGAGGAGATTTCGACGTCGATGACCGGGTAGGTGTTGCCGTCTTCCCACTCGATGGTCTTCGAGGAGGAAACGGTGGACTTGGTCAGGAACTTCGTGCCGGAAGCCAGGTCGTTGAAAACAACAGCTTCGTACTTCGGGTGGATATCAGACTTCATAATGGGACCTTTGTTCGCACAACTGGATTTTGCCAGCTGCCAGGTATGAATGGGATGGCCGCGTTCTGTGCGGTGAAGCGCAGGGCAGCCAGCTATCAATCATAGCGGATAACCATGGTGCCCGCGAACGGGGTGCCCGGCGTGGTCCCGGGGGCGCAGCTCCCAGAACGCCACCGCCGATGCGGCCGCAACATTCAGGGAATCCACGCCGTTGCGCATGGGTATCTTGACGGCGAGGTCGACGGCGGCGAGGGTCTCAGGGCTCATTCCGGCACCTTCGGTGCCAAGCACCAGGGCGAGTTTTTCCGGGTTCCGGGCAGCCACCGCGTCCACGTCCTCCGCGTCCTTGGTGAGCTCCAGCGCCGCGACCGTGAAGCCGTGGTCCTTGAGCAGGAGGAGGTCCTGCGGCCAGCTGGTCAGCCGGGCCCACGGCACCTGGAAGACCGTGCCCATGCTCACCCGGACGCTCCGCCGGTACAGCGGATCGCCGCAGCGGGGTGAGACCAGGACGGCGTCGATGTCCAAGGCGGCTGCCGACCGGAAGATGGCGCCCACGTTGGTGTGGTCCACGATGTCCTCGAGGACGGCCACCCTGCATGCACCGGCCAGCAGCTCCGGCAGCGGGACCGGAGCCGGGCGCTGCATCGCCGCCATGGCCCCGCGATGCAGGTGGAAACCGGTGATCTCCTCCAGCAGGGCGGCGCTGCCAATGAAGGCGGGCACCTGCGGGTGGGCGGCCAGGACGTCCTGGAGGTCGTCCAGCCACTTTTCCGCCAGGAAAAAGGACCGCGGCTGGTGTCCGGCGGCCAGCGCCCGGCGCAGCACGCGGGAAGACTCGGCAATGTACATGCCTTCAGCCGGCTCCCGGAGCTTGCGCAGGTGCACGTCAGTGAGCTGCGTGTAGTCGGAGACCCGGGGGTCCGCGGCCGATTCAAGATAGTGGATTGTCACCGGGTGATTATTTCAGCAGATTGGCGATCATGAATCCGAGGGCCACCAGGCCCAGGACAAGGATCACGGCCCGCAGCACCGTGGGTGGGAGCCGGCGGCCCACTTTGGCCCCGATGAGACCGCCGATGCTGGAGCTCACGGCAATCAGCAGCACCACAAGCCAGTTGATCCGGTCGAACGCGAACAGCACGTAGGACACCGCGGCCACCAGGTTCACGCCCAGGACCAGGATGTTCTTCATGGCGTTGGCGTTCTGGATGGTGCCCGTCAGGAAGACGCCCAGGATGCCCACCAGCAGGATTCCCTGGGCCGCAACGAAGTAGCCGCCGTACACGCCGGCGAGGTAGACCAGCACCACCAGGAGGATGCCGTGCCCCTTGTCCCGTACGGCGTGTTCCGGGTTCGCCTCCCGGGTGCGCACCCAGGCCTGCAGGCGGGGCTGGAAGACCACCATCAGGAGGGCCAGGACAATGAGGACGGGCGCTACGTAGTGGAATACCTCTTCGGGGAGGTGCAGGAGGAGCCAGGCGCCGGAGATGCCGCCCAGGAGCGAGGCCGGCAGGAGCCTCATCAGCTGCCGTCCGCGGCCCTTCAGCTCGCGCCGGTAACCGAACGCTCCCGCTGCCGTGCCGAAGACAAGGCCCATGGCATTGCTCATGGAGGCCACCACAGGGGCGACCCCGAGGGCGATGAGCACGGGGAACGTCACCAGGGTGCCGGAGCCCACGACGGCGTTGATGGTGCCGGCCCAGAGGCCGGCGATGGTCACAAAGATGCTGCTGAGAAGATCCAAAGTGCTGCAGTGCCGCCTTAGCGGCGGGCGACGGCGGTGTACCGGCCGGCGTTGACGCTCACGTCCAGGTCCAGCCCGAAAGTCTTGCTGAGGTTTTCGGCGGTCAGGACATCCGTGATCACACCCGCGGCGACCACGCCGCCGTCACGCAGCAGCATGGCGTGCGTGAAGCCCGGCGGGACTTCCTCCAGGTGGTGCGTCACCAGGACCATGGCCGGCGCGGCCTCGTCCTGTGCGAGTTCCCCAAGCTTGTGGACGAGTTCCTCGCGGCCACCAAGGTCAAGGCCGGCCGCCGGTTCATCAAGCAGCAGCAGCTCGGGATCGGTCATGAGGGCACGGGCGATCTGGACACGCTTGCGCTCCCCCTCCGACAGGGTGGCGAAGGTCCTGTTGAGGAGCGGGCCCATCCCCCAGTCGTTGAGCAGCCGGAAAGCCCGCCGCTCGTCGTCGCGCTCGTAGCCCTCGCGCCAGCGGCCGGTGACACCGTAGGCGGCGGTGACCACGACGTTGAGGACCTTCTCCTGTTCAGGAATCTGGGTGGCCAGCGCGGCGGAGGAAAGCCCGATCCGGGGGCGGAGCTCGAAGACGTCCGTGCGCCCGAGGATTTCGTCAAGGATGCCGGCCTTACCGCTGCTGGGGTGGAGCCGGGCTGCAGCGATCTGCAGGAGCGTCGTCTTGCCGGCGCCGTTGGGTCCGAGGATCACCCAGCGTTCGCCTTCATTGACCTCCCAATCGACTTTGTCCAGCAGGGTCTTTTTGCCGCGGACAACGCTGACGGAAGCCAATTCCAGAACATCACTCATAGGAGTAGACACTAGGACAAAAAAGAGGCCGACTGATAACCGGCGCAGGTAACAGCGAAACCCTGGATGGGCAGCTTCCCCGCATGCCCGTCATGCCAGTTGAGTGAGGACCAGCGGACCGGATCCGGTGACGGCTATGGTGTGCTCCGAGTGCGCGGTCCGGCGGCCGTTGGAACTGCGCAGCGTCCACCCGTCCGGATCGGTAACGAGCTTGCTGGTGCCGTCCATGACCCAAGGTTCTATGGCCAACAGCAGTCCCGGGCGAAGCACGTATCCGCGGCCGGGTTTACCGGTATTGGGGATGTGCGGGTCCTGATGCATGGTGCTCCCGACGCCGTGCCCGCCGAACTGGGTATTGACCTGGAACTGTGCCGCTTCAAGCACCGAGCCGATCGCGTGGGAGATGTCTCCGATCCTGGCTCCCGGCTGCGCTGCGCCGATGCCGGCCAGGAGGGCCTTCTCGGTGGTGTCGATCATGTGCCGGTCTTCGGGCGCGGACGAATTCCCTACGACGAAGCTGATTGCCGAGTCCGTCACCCATCCGTTGACACTCGCGGCGAAATCGAGCGTCAGCAGGTCCCCGTCGATCAGCACGTAGTCATGGGGCAGCCCGTGCAGGACGGCGTCGTTCACGGACGTGCAGATGACTTTCCCAAAGGGGCCGCGCCCAAATGAGGGGGCGTAGTCGACGTAGCAGGAGCGCGCGCCCGCGGCCTGGATCATGGAGGCAGCCCAGTCGTTTATTTCCAGGAGGTTCGTTCCCGGACCGACTCTCTCCCTCAACGCCGCCAAGGTCTTCGCCACGAACTGGCCCGAAACACGGGCCTCGTCAACCTCGCCGGGCGTGAGCAGCTCAATCATGGGTTCCTCCAGGTGCGACCGTTTTTGCTGTCCGCTTGCCACCTTTCAGCAGCCGTGAAATGAATTCAAGGGACCCCTCCCCCGCTGGCTAAGATTGCAGGCATGACTTCGAACGTGACTGCGGTCAGCTACGGCCTGAATGTAACCACAACCGGGCTGGAGCAGCTCCGTTCCATTTTCACCGCGCACGGCGCCGCCATTCTGTCAGAGGCAAGCCTTGGCGACGAGCGGTACCAGGTCCACGTCGCGGACCTGGCGCTCCCGGATGCGACGGCCGCCGGACTTGCCGCCCTTCGCCATGCCCTGGCCGGGGCCTCCATCGGCGGGTTGGACACCGCCCTGGTCCCTGCCGGCCTGCGGTCAGCCGAACGCAAACTCCTGATCATGGACGTGGACTCCACCCTGATCCAGCAGGAGGTCATCGAACTCCTGGCCGCCTACGCCGGGAAACGCGAAGAAGTGGCCGCTGTCACCGAAGCCGCAATGCGCGGGGAACTGGATTTCGCCCAAAGCCTCCACGCACGGGTGGCAGTCCTCGCGGGGCTTCCGGCCGACGTCGTCCACTCCGTCCGCCAGGAAGTGAAGCTGAGCCTGGGAGCCGGGGAACTGGTTTCCGCGTTCAAGGCTGCCGGCCACGTGGTTGCAGTGGTGTCGGGCGGCTTCAACCAGATCCTGGAGCCGATCGCCGATGAGCTGGGCCTGGACTACTGGCAGGCGAACGAGCTGGAGATTGTCGACGGCGCGCTGACGGGCAAGGTGCTCGGCGCCGTGGTGGACCGGGCAGCCAAGGAAAAATACCTGCGTGAATGGGCAGCAGCGGAGGGCATCGCGCTGGAGCACACGGTGGCCGTGGGTGACGGCGCCAATGACCTGGACATGCTCGGTGCGGCCGGCATTGGCATCGCTTTCAACGCCAAACCCGCCGTGCGCGCCGTGGCTGACGCCGCCGTCAACATGCCGTACCTCGACGCCGTCCGGTACGTCGCCGGCGTCTGAGCGGCGCCTCCCCTTAAACGCCGGATGGCACGTCGCGCCGCAACGTGCCATCCGGCGTTTTGGCTGGGGCCTAGCTCGTGGCCTGGCCGGCGCCCTTGCCGAAGTAGTCTGCCCCGCCGGCGTATTCGGTGTGGCCGGATTCGACGTCGGCGGTGACCATGCTGGCCACCACTTCGGCAAACTCCTCCACGGAGTACAGCTTTCCGGCTTCAGCGCGGCGGGCCTCGATGGCACCAGGCGTGGAGCGGTCCAGGAGCGTTGCGGTGACGGTGCCCTCGATCATGTCGCCGGACACAACCACCAGGGTGATGCCTTTCTCGGCGAGGCCGGGAATGAGTTCGCGCAGGGCGTCCTCCCCGGCGCGCTTGCTGCGGGCAACGGGCTCGTAGGCTTCCATCGTGGGCACGGTGTTGATGAAGTGGGCCTGGTGGCTGGTCACGAACACCACGCGGGAGCCTTCCTGCATCAGGGGCACGGCGGCGTTGAGCATGTTGATTTGGGCGTCGCGGTTCAGCTTGAGCGCGTAGTCCTCGCCCATGCCGGTTTCCATGCCGCCGGAAGCGTTCAGCACCAGGATGTCCAGGGACCCGAAGTTCTCCATGGCGGCGCTGGCCAGGGCCTGCACGCCCTCCTGGCTGGTGAGGTCGGCGCCCACGGCCACGGCGCGGCCGCCGGCGGCCTCGATGCCCTGCACCACCTTGTTGGCGCGCGGTGCCTTCTGGCGGTAGTTCACCACGACGGCGGCGCCCTCGCGGGCAAGGTTCTTGGCTACCTCCGCGCCAATTCCGCGCGAGGATCCGGTCACGATGGCAGTCTTGTTATCCAGCAGTCCCATGCGGGCTCCTTTGTCTGAAACGTCTAAATTGCTGATGGCCTGCAGTCCATCATGCCAGCGCCCCCGGCCAATTCCCTTGTGTGACCTACACAAAGAAGCGCCGGGCTGCTAGTTCGCCGGCGCCGGTCAGTGCCCCATGCCCAGGCCGCCGTCGACGGGGATGACAGCTCCGGAGATGTAGGCGGCCTCGTCGCTGGAGATCCAGCGGACCACGTTGGCTACCTCGGAGGCCTCGGCAAAGCGGCCCGCCGGGATGCTGGAAAGGTAGTCCTTCCGGGTGGCGTCGGGGAGTTCGGCAGTCATGTCCGTGTTGATGAAGCCCGGGGCGACGACGTTGGCCGTGATCCCCCGCGATCCAAGCTCACGCGTCAGGGAACGGGCGATGCCCACAAGGCCTGCCTTCGACGCCGAGTAGTTGATCTGGCCGGGAGCCCCATACAGGCCGGACACGGAGGAGATCAGGACGACGCGGCCCTTGCGCAGCCGGATCATGCCCTTGGAGGCGCGCTTGATGACGCGGAACGCGCCGGTGAGGTTGGTGTCGATGACGGACGTGAAGTCGTCCTCGCTCATGCGCAGCAGCAGGGTGTCCTTGGTGATGCCCGCGTTGGCCACCAGGACCTCCACGGGACCGTGCGCCGCTTCCACTTCCTTGAAGGCGGCGTCCACCGAGGCCTCGTCCGTGACGTCGGCCTTTACCCCAAGGATCCCCTCCGGGAGTTTCGATTCGCTGCGGTAGGTGACGGCAACCTTGTCGCCGTTGGCCAGGAACGCCTCGGCGATGGCCAGGCCGATGCCGCGGTTGCCGCCGGTGATCAGGACGCTGCGGGGAGCGGTGGCTGCTTCAGTCATGGAGGGGCTCCGGTATTCTGCGGCGCGCTGGGGCCGCGGTAGGTAGGGGTAATTTGGCTGACTTCGATCTTAGCGTCCGGCCCGGCCCGGGTTTGGGTGCCACTGCCGATGGTGAGAGAATTGAGCTAAGCCTTTGGAGCGTGATGAATCACCGTGACCCTTGAAAACCATGCGGGACAATCCGCGACTGGAGAACCCGGCCGGTTCTCCGGCGATGCGGAAGTCCATAGCATCACGGATGCTGCGGCGGCCCATTCCGAGGATATGCGCCAGCGCATGATCAAGTACGCGCTGGCCATGGGTATCCGCATGGTGTGCCTGATTCTGATCTTCGTGGTGGACGGCTGGTTCAAGATTATCGCGGTGGCCGGAGCCGTGTTCCTGCCGTGGATTGCGGTGGTCATAGCGAACGGCAGCGACAAGGCGGAGGGGCACAGTGACCTGCTGCTGGACTCCGCGCCGCTGGCGGAACTCGAGAGTCCCCCCGCACGCTCGGCCAATGACGAACACGGCAACGAGGTCCTTCAGGGCGAACTCATCAATGATGACGACGAAACAACAACCGGGCAGGAGCGGAGGGCATCATGAGTATTTTCGACTTCGCGGCGGGAACCGATCCCACGCTCGCGGAATCCGCTGCCATCTGCTCACGCAAGGCCTGCCGCTCCGAGGCCTCCTGGCAGCTCCTGTGGAACAACCCTAAAATCCACACCCCCGAGCGGCGCAAGACCTGGCTCGCCTGTGCGGACCACCGGGAATGGCTGGAAGACTACCTCCAGACGAGGGGGCTGTGGAAGGAAACCCTGCCGCTTGAGGACTACCGGATCTTTGGTGCCCCGGAGCAGGACAGCTGAATGTACCGTTTCCTCTTTTCCAGCAAGTGGCTGGGTTATCTCCTGCTGGCCGCAATCTTCGCCACCGCCTGCGTGTTCCTGGGCCGCTGGCAGATGGACCGCCGCGCCGAGACCCTCGCTGAGATCAACCGGGTGGTGACCAATTACTCTGCGGCGCCCATTCCGTTCGAGGACGCCAAGGGACAATTCAGCCGGCTGGATTCCGCCTTGGAGTGGACGCAGGTGGAGCTGCGGGGCACCTATCTTGTTGATGGCCAGCGCGTGGTTCGGAACCGTCCGCTCAATGGCCAGCCTGGCTACGAAGTGGTGGTCCCGTTCCGGCTGACCACGGGTGAAACCGTCGTGATTGACCGTGGGTGGCTGCCCATCGGCAACAGGAATCCCGGCAGCCCCGACTCCGTGCCGGCGCCCCCTCCAGGTGAGGTGACCGCCGTCGTCCGCTTGAAGCATCCCGAGCCTGAACTCAAGCGCGGCGCCCCCGACGGCCAGCTGGCGTCCATCGACCTTCCCGCCTACTCCGCCCAGCTTGGGTACCCGCTGCTGACCGGAGCCTACGGGCAGCTCGCCTCCGAGACTCCCCCGGCCGCCGAGATGCCCATGGCGTTCCCCAAGCCTTCCACAGAGGAAGGCACGCACCTTTCCTACTCGCTGCAGTGGTTCGCGTTCGGCGTCCTGATGTTTGTCGGTTTCGGTTACGCCGCCCGCCAGCAGGCGCGCAACGCGGCCATTGACGCAGAGGACGACGATGCGTTTGCGGACGGCGCGCCCCGCGCGGCGGCCGGGGCACCACGCCGTCGTCCGTCACCTCCCAAGAAGCGGAAGAAGGCGACATCCGAGGAAGAGGAAGACGCACTCCTCGACGCCCAGGGGTACTGACGGATGACGGAGCACGACGGCGGCCCGGTGGTCCTGGTGCGCGCGGCCCTGGTGGCTGCCGGAGTTGGGGACACCGTGCGGACTTTTCCGGCGGGCGTTCCGACGGCGTCCGCGGCAGCTGAGGCGCTCGGCTGCGACCTCGCGGCGATCACGAACAGCCTGATCTTCGACCTCAATGGGGAGCCCCTGCTGATCCTTGCCAGTGGGGCGGCACGGGTGGACACAAGGCTGGTGGCCGGGCAGCTGGGTGAAGGCAGAATCCGCCGCGCCTCCCCCGAGTTCGTCCTGCAGCATACCGGCCAGGCGGTAGGCGGGGTGGCCCCGGTGGGCCACCCGGAAAAGATCAGGGCCCTCCTGGACAGCTCCCTCAAGAAACAGGAACTCCTCTGGGCCGGAGCAGGAGACCACAACTCAATGTTCAGCATCACCTACGGGCAGTTGCAGAGAATTACCGGAGCCTTGGAGCTTAACGTCCGCTGACCCAAGGTGACAGGCCCACAAGCGCAGCGAACGCAAGCAAGACCGACAGCCTAAGCCAGCGTAATCAGGTCCAAATAGTCTTCATTCCAGTGATCCTCGATACCGTCCGGCAGCAGGACGACGCGCTCAGGGTTGAGGGCCTCGACAGCCCCCTCGTCGTGGCTGACCAGGACGACGGCTCCGCTGTAGTTCTTGAGGGCCCCGAGGATTTCGGCACGGCTGGCGGGGTCGAGGTTGTTGGTGGGCTCGTCGAGGAGGAGCACGTTGGCACTGGAGGCCACGATGGTGGCCAGGGCGAGGCGCGTCTTCTCGCCGCCGGAGAGGACGCCGGCAGGCTTGTCGACGTCGTCGCCGGAGAACAGGAACGAGCCCAGGATGCCGCGCACCTCCGCGTCCTTCATGTCCGGTGCAGCGGAGCGCATGTTCTCCAGGACGGTGCGCTCGACGTCGAGGGTCTCGTGCTCCTGCGCGTAGTAGCCCACCTTCAGGCCGTGCCCGGCAATCACGTCACCGGTGTCGGGCTTGTCCACGCCCGCGAGCATCCGCAGCAGGGTAGTTTTGCCGGCACCGTTGAGTCCCAGGATGACCACTTTGGAGCCGCGGTCGATGGCCAGGTCCACGTCAGTGAAGATCTCCAGGGAGCCGTAGGACTTGCTGAGGCCCTCGGCGGTAAGCGGGGTCCGGCCGCACGGCGAGGGATCCGGGAAGCGCAGCGCTGCCACCCGGTCCTGCTCGCGGACAGCCTCCAGGCCGCTCAACAGGCGCTCGGCGCGCTTGGCCATGTTCTGGGCGGCAACGGCCTTGGTGGCCTTTGCGCGCATCTTGTTTGCCTGGTCGAACAGCACCTGGGCCTTCTTCTCGGCGTTGGCCCGCTCGCGCTTGCGCGCACGTTCGTCGGTTTCGCGCTGCGTGAGGTAGCGCTTCCAGTCCATGTTGTAGAAGTCGATCTGCGCACGGTTGGCATCCAGCAGGAACACCTTATTAACGGTGGCTTCGAGGAGTTCGGTGTCGTGGCTGATCACGATGAGCCCGCCCTGGTGGTTTTTCAGGAAGTCACGGAGCCACGCGATGGAGTCGGCATCGAGGTGGTTGGTGGGCTCGTCGAGGAGCATGGTTTCCGCATCCGAATACAGGATGCGCGCCAGTTCCACGCGGCGCCGCTGGCCACCGGAAAGGGTCTTGAGCGGCTGGTTCAGCAGCCGGTCCGGCAGGGCGAGGTTGGAGCAGATAGCTGCGGCCTCGGCTTCAGCGGCGTAACCGCCGGCCGCCAGGAACTCGGACTCGAGCCGGTCGTAGCGGTTCATTGCCTTGCGCTGCACGGCAGCATCCTCGCTGGCCATCTCTTCGTGCGCCAAGCGGAGCTTGCCGACGGCGATGTCCAGGCCCCGGACGGACAGGATCCGGTCCCGCGCGAGCTGCTCCATGTCCGGCGTGCGCGGATCCTGGGGAAGGTAGCCGATTTCACCGGTGCGGGTAACTTTGCCGGCTGCCGGAAGCCCTTCGCCCGCGAGCACGCGGGTGAGCGTCGTCTTCCCGGCGCCGTTCCGGCCCACCAGCCCGATCTTGTCTCCCTTGTCGATGCGGAAGCTCACCTGATCCATCAGGAGCCGGGCGCCGGCACGCAGTTCGAGGTCCTGGACAGTAATCACAGCAGGTAAAGCCTTTCACAGCAGGGATAAGCCGCAGCCCCAAGTATCTGTGATGGGCGTGGGCGGCAATGGCCGGAGAACGGCCCATCCAAGTCTACCGTTCAACGCGCCGGGGAGGGTTACTTCGAGACGGGTCTCACGGACTGGAGTACCCGGACCATGGCTGTCACGTTCGAAGGCACGACGGGAACCGGTATGTCCACCAGGAATTGTCCGGCGTTGCTTGCGCTTGGATGTTCACCCTGCCGCGTACACGCGGACCCAGTCAACCCGCATCTCGCCCGCTCCGTCGGCACTGGCGTCAGGGAACCAATCCAGTTGTAAGGTCTGGTGCATCGGACCGGGAGGCTGATGTGCAGGGTCGGTGTCTTCGAACCACTTTATGCCATCGATATAGCCGACGATCCCGCGCGACGACCAGTCGACCGCGTAGTTGTGAAACTGCGTCACATCCAGGGGCTTGGACGCCGCGGTCTGTAAGTTCGAGCATCCATAGTGGTGGAAGAACTGCATGACGTTCCAGTCGCCGGTCGTCTCTGCATAGTCAATCTCGCCGTCACACGGCCAATTTTCACTGTCGGGCCACAGGATGGACACCAGGTGGTATTCGTTATCACCGGACCCGGCCGCCCGGACTTCCCACCGCCCGTACTTCTGGTTAGCAAACTTGGCGCCCATCCCGGCAGTCGTGCCATCCGGAGTACCTGTCATGACCATTGTGGACCCGTTCACGGTTACCTGCTGTGGACTCCGGAGACCGTTTCCTGCGTGGCCGGCACTGTTGTAGACATTCCACTTCGCGGCATCGGGCGCGCCGGAATAATTGAACTCGTCCCCGGCCACGCTCGCGCCCCACCCCTGGACTACGGCCGCCTCGGTGGAGGTCACCGTGTCAGGCGCTGTCGTCACCACAAGTTTTGGGCGCAGGGCGGAGTTCGACGATTCCCTTGACTTGAATCCGATCCACTTCTGCGCGTTGCTTTCCAGCTTGAAGTTCTGCTCGCCGCCCTTCGGATTGACGCCCTTGGTTACATCCCATTCAACCCAGGAGCCGCTGGCGAATCCGCCGGCCTTCCCGAGCCATGTCCCGCGTGCCGGCGCATTATTCCAGGTGACGCCCCTCTCGGTCCAGCCGCCAGATGTAGTAAAGGCGTCAACGAACTGAGTGGAATTTGCAGATGCCTCGGAATACGCCCGAAGTTTGGCTGATACGACATGTTCTCCTGCGGGCACCAGCACGGAGAACCGTAGGAGCGAGTTCCGCCAGATATACGCCCGGCCTTCCGTAGATAAACGGATGCTGGTCCCAAAGTTCGAATTCGCTTTGTCGGCCTGCACGTAAGTATCCATGACTAACGAGGTTGTCGCTGCGGCGCTTGCGGTTGTCGGAGTGATAATTGCGAACATAATCAGAATGGACGAAGCAACCGCTGCGCATTTACGCCGGAAGTCAATGCCACGCCGGTTCTGCTGAGTTTGCAGCGCTTGAACGCTCGTAGCCTTCATGGTCGTCGCTGTTTCTACTAGGGGTTTTGATGTACCGGCTGCCCGCGCGAGTGTCGACCCCAGAAACAACGACGGCTAAATGCGAGTTATCTCAAAGCGTAAGCCTGGAACAATAACGGAGCAATCGATCCCCTATACCCAAGTTTTTGGGACTAACAAAACACCTATACCTAATGAGTGAAATGGGTGATCGCCCTTATTCTTGCCTGGTCCGGCCGCGCGTAGGCTTCCCCTACGACGCTGAATGCTGCTGGGGGCCTGGGGCGTCCGTATCGGACATCCGGTGCATTTATGCAGCACCGGCCAACGGATAGGAAGTCCATGGCTCACACGGTTGCTGCTCGACGCACGCGGGCCGCTGGCGGATCCTTGCGCCACGCTCCCACGCTGTTCCGGATCCTGCTTGTTGCGGTTTTAGCCGCCGCCCTCGCAGGCCTCAACGTAATCATCGCCCCGCAGGCGCATGCGGCGGACGTCCTCGTGGTTCCGTCGGGAGAGACAACACCCGTTCCGAGCTCCAGTGACGCGGCAGACGACACCGCGATCTGGATACACCCCACGGATCCGTCGCAGAGCGTGGTGATCGGCACAGACAAGTTAAGTACCGGAGGAGTGGGGGTCTACGACCTGTCCGGGCGCCAGCTGCATTTCTACCTGCACGGCAGCATGAACAACGTCGATCTCCGGTACAACTTTCCGTTGGGCAGTGAGCGCGTCGCCCTCGTCGGCGTGACGGAGAGGAACGTGGAGTCGACCGGCGTTCGGTTCTACAAGGTGAACGTCGCGGACCGGTCCCTGACAGAGGTGGGGCGCATCAGCACTCCAGGCAGGCCCCGCGGCTTTGGAATGTATCACTCCCCGGCGTCGGGGAAGTACTACGCCTTTGTGCATGACTTCAATACGAATGTGATTACCCAGTTCGAGTTGGATGGCGCCAACGGATCGGTTCGCGGGACAGCGGTGCGTTCTTTCGACAATGGCGACAGCTCCGAGGGTATTTCCGCAGATGATGAGCTGCAACGTTTATACGTGTCCGAGGAGAAAGTCGGCCTCTGGCGCTACGGAGCTGAGCCGGGGGACGGCTCAACCCGGTCGCTCGTGGACCGCACGGTGGCGACCGGCGGACGAATAGTGGAGAACGTCAAAAACTCCGCCATTTACTATGGCCGGCAGGGGACCGGGTATCTGATTGTGTCGAGCCAGGGCGGATCCAACTTCGTTGTCTACAACCGCGGTGACAACGCGTTCGTCGGCTCCTTCAAGATCGTCGCCGGAGGCGGCGTCGACGGTGTCAATGGCCAAGACGGGATTGATGTCACCAATTTCCCACTTGGACCCTCCTATCCCGCTGGCCTTTTCACGAGCCAGGACCACAACAACACGGACGCGGGCAACGGTAACAGCGGTAACCAAAACCACAAGCTTGTCTCCTGGCAGCAGATTGCCGATGCGTTCAGCCCCCGCCTGCTTGTGGACACTACTTTTGACCCGCGACAAATAGGAGCAGAGGGCGGAGGCGGAGACCCCGTGCCGGACACCACCCCGCCCGATACATCGATTACAGGTGGTCCGTCAGGGACCAGTGGCAGCACTTCGGCCGAGTTCACCTTCACTGCCACGGAGCCCGGGACCTTCGAGTGTGCCTTGGATGGAGGTGCCTTCGAGGGATGTACCTCGCCGAAGAGATACGCTGATCTCGCGGTTGGCTCGCACGTCTTCACGGTGCGGGCGACCGACGCGGCCGGCAACGCGGACCCGACTCCCGCGGAGCGAACGTGGCTGATCGACACCACGGCGCCGCAAACGGAGATCTTGACCACCACAGCGGACGCGTATGTTTCCAGCGGGGCGGCGACGGCGAATTACGGGACGGCGCCGAAGCTCTCTGTGGACAACAGCCCGGTGGAGAATGCCTACCTGAAGTTTGATATGTCGGCACTCGCAGGAAGAACGATCGTGAGCGCGAAGCTCCAGATTCGGGCAACGACCAGCGGCTCAGTGGGAACCCAGAACGTCAGGCTGGTTACGGACGACACCTGGACTGAGAGCGGCCTCACGTACAGCACAAGGCCGGCCCTGGGCACCAGCATCCTTGGCACCGCCGGACCCGTCTCGTCGAACACCAGTTATGAAGTGCCACTGACTGCGTCAGCTCTGCAGGGCGAGCTCGGCGGAATCCTCTCGCTTGGCATAAACACCACCAGCAACGACGGGGCCGACTTCGGCTCAAGAGAGACAACCACCCCACCCAGGCTGGTCCTCCAGCTGGGATCGGGCACGGGGACCCCGCCCGGAGATACCACCGCGCCTACGGTGACCTCGGTGACTCCTGCAGAAAATGCAGCAGACGCAGCGGTCACCGGCAATGTCACGGCTACGTTTTCGGAGGCAATGGACTCGACGACGGTCAACAACACGACGTTCACGCTGGCCGAGGGAGCTTCAACCACTCCTGTGAATGCGGTCGTGACCCTCAGCAACAACACCGCCACGCTGGATCCCACCGCCAATTTGAATCCTGGTACGCAGTACACCGCGAGGGTCACCGGGGCGAAAGATTCCTCCGGAAATGCAGTCATTGCCAAGACGTGGACTTTCACCACAGCCGCGGCTACGACGCCCCCGGAGACGGTGACGGTGACGTTGACGGCCACAGCGGACGCTTATGTTTCCAGCGGGGCGGCGACGGCGAATTACGGGACGGCGCCGAAGCTCGCGGTGGACAACAGTCCGGTGGAGAATGCCTACCTGAAGTTTGATGTGTCGGCGCTCGCAGGAAAGACGATCGTGAGCGCGAAGCTCCAACTGCGGGCGACGACCAGCGGCTCAGTGGGTATGCAGAACGTCAGGCTGGTTACGGACGACACCTGGACTGAGAGCGGCCTCACGTACAGCACAAGGCCGGCCCTGGGCAGCAGTGTGCTGGGCAGTCTCGGACCCGTCGCGTCGAACACCAGCTACGAAGTGACGCTGAGTGCGTCAGCTTTGCAGGGCGAGGTCGGCGGCATCCTCTCGCTTGGCATCAACGCCACCAGCAGCGACGGGGCCGACTTCGGCTCAAGGGAGACAAGCACCCCGCCAAAGCTGGTGCTTCAGCTGCAATAACCGTAGGAGCTCACAGCTCACAGAACCCATCGCGGCCCCCAGGAACCAGAACCGTTACTGGCATGAACGGTGGGCCAGTTGTGCCCAGCCCTCATCCGCCGGGGCCTGCTTTAGTAGGGCCCCTACAAAATACCTCCTGCCCTGCCCCGGTAACGTCGGGACTACACCAGATCCCGCTTGTACTACCCCGACAGGACCACCATGAGCAACACCGACACTGCCGTCAGCAATACCGGCAAGACCAAGCGCCACAGCTGGAACGCCACCGACCTGGGCCTGATCGCCGTCTTCGCCGCCCTCGTGGCCGGCGCGGCCCTCGTTCCCGGCCTGGCCGTGAACGGCTTCGGCGTCCCCATCACTTTCCAGACCCTTGCCGTGATGCTCACCGGCCTGGTGCTCGGCCCCGGAAGGGGCTTCGCCGCCGTCGGCCTGTACACCCTGCTGGGCCTCGCCGGCCTTCCGATCTTCAGCCAGGGCCGCAGCGGACTGGGCATCCTCGCCGGTCCGTCCGCCGGCTACATCATCGCCTTCCCCATCGCAGCTTTGGTCGTAGGCTGGCTCGCCACCTTGGTGATCCGCCGCACCACCAAAGTCCGTGCCCTCTGGCTCTTCCTGGCCGCCATGGCCACCAGCGTGCTGGTGGTGCACTCGCTCGGCGTCGCCGGCATTGCCCTGAACACCAAGGCAACCCTGGCGCAGGCATTCGTAAGCGACCTGGTCTTCTACCCCGGAGACATCGTCAAGAACATCCTCGCCGCCATCATCGCCGTCGCCCTCCACCGCGCATTCCCGGACATCCTGGTCCGCCGCGTCCGCCACAGCACCGTCCAGACCACCGAAGCCTAGGAACAACCGCCATGCCTTCCGTGACCTTTGACAAGACAACAGTCGCCGTCGAAACGGACCACTCCCCTGAGCCCAAGGTCCTCCTCGCCGACGTCAACCTCGAACTCACGGAACGGCGCGTGGGCGTCATCGGCGCCAACGGCTCCGGGAAGTCCACGCTGCTGCGGCTGGTCAACGGCCTCATCCAGCCGACAGCGGGCAGCGTTGCGGTCGACGGCGACGACACAGTACGTGCCGTCCGGAAAGTCCGGCGGAACGTCGGCTTTGTCTTCACCGATCCCCTCTCCCAGCTGGTGATGCCCACCGGCCGGGAGGACGTGGAGCTTTCGCTGCGCCGCTCGGTGAAGAACGGCACCGAGCGGCGCAGCCAGGCCGAAGCGGCCCTCGAGCGGATGGGACTGCTGCATCTGGCGGACCAGAGCATCTACGAACTCTCCGGCGGCGAGCGGCAGCTGATGGCCCTCGCGGCCGTCCTGGCGGTGAACCCCCAGGTCCTTGTGCTCGACGAACCCTCCACCCTCCTGGACCTTCGCAACCGGGAGCTTCTCCGCAGGACCCTGGCGGGGCTGGACCAGCAGGTCATCATGTCCACCCACGACCTTGACCTTTCACTGGAGATGGACCGCGTACTGGTCATCGAACAGGGAAGAGTCGCGTTCGACGGTGCCCCGGCGGAAGCGGTGGCAGCGTACCGCGCCCTGTGCATGGAAGGCCTCCGTGCCACGGAGCCGGGCGTCCGATGAGGGGGCACGGCTTCCTCCTGGCCAACTACGTGCCGGGGAATTCACTGCTCCACCGGTCACCGCTCGCGCTGAAGTTCCTCCTGGTGTTCGGCTGCGGCCTGGCCTCGTTCATCATCCAGGACTGGCTCATCTCGGCGGCGGTACTTGGCGGACTCTGCGGCCTCTTCCTGCTCACCGGTGCGGGCCTGAAACGGCTCTGGGGAGCCATCCGCCCGCTCGCTGCCGTCCTGCTGGTCATCGGGCTGTTCCAGTGGTGGCAGCTGGGAGCCCCGACTGCGGCCAGGATCGTCCTGAACATCGTCATCTGCGTTGTGGCGGCCTCGCTGCTCACAGCCACTACCCCGGTGCAGCAGCTCCTGGATGGAGTAGTCAGGGCAGCCACGCCCTTCAGGAGGTTTGGTGCCGATCCCGAGCGGTTCGCCCTCACCATCGGCATCATGCTGCGCAGCATCCCGTATATCGCCGGCACCTTTGCCGACGTCCGGGATTCCGCCCGCGCCCGGGGCCTGGAACGAAATCCGAGGGCCCTGATCCTGCCCGTCTTCATCACCTCGGTGGCTTTCGCCCGCCAGACGGGCGAGGCGCTTGCCGCCCGCGGCCTGGGCGAAGCGGAGGACTGAAGCCCGGGAACTTCCTAGAGGCGCTCGTACTGCAGCAACGCTGCCGTACCCATGCCTCCGGCGCTGCTGATCATGGCCAGTGCCAGGCTTCCCGGCGCCGTGTTCCTGCGCGCCTGGGCGAGAAGCCGCGTCACCAGGACAGCGCCGGACGCACCGTACGCGTGGCCCAAGGCCAGCGCCCCGCCGTCGAGGTTTACCCGCTCACCGTCAATCCCCAGCAGATCCAGGCAGGCAAGCGTCTGTGAGGCGAAGGCTTCGTTGAACTCCACCAGGTCCAGCTCTCCGGCGCCCACCTGCGCGGCACCGAGCACGTTCTTCGCCGCGGCGGCGGCACCGACACCCAGCACCTCGGGGTCCACTCCTGCCGTCCCGGCGCCCAGCACCAGCAGCGCGTCCGCCGCGCCCAGTTCCCGCGCCCGCTGAAGGGATGTCAGGACGACGGCGGAGGCGGCGTCCGCGTCGAAGCATGAGTTCCCCGCGGTGACAGTTCCTCCCTCCACGAAGGCGGCCGGGAACCGGGACATCACCGCGGCGTTCAACCCCCGCCGTGGACCATCGTCAGCAGCAACAGTCCCGGCGCCGGTGTCCAGCGGAACCAGCTCGCCGTCGAAATACCCTGCTTGAGAGGCGCCAAGCGCCAGCCGGTGGCTCCGGAGGGCGAAGGCGTCCTGCCGCTCCCGGCTGACACTGAACTTCTGCGCCACGGTTTCCGCGGCCACGCCCATGTCCGGGTCCCCGAAGGCCGCCGGCACAAACTGGGCCCGCCGGTAGAACTCCGGGCTGCCGTCGTCGTTCCTGTACGCGCGCAATGGCGCCGTACTGGTGCTCTCAACACCTCCGGCAAGGAACAGCGGACCACCGCCCGCTGCCACCAGCCGTGACGCGAGGACGATCGCGTCCAGCCCCGAACCGCACTGGCGGTCCACGGTGATGCCGGGAACACTGACGGGCATTCCGGCCTCGAGCAGGGCCAGGCGCGCCACATTTCCGCCGCCGCCCACGGCGTTGCCGATCACTACGTCGGCAACGGCACCGGGCTCAACCCCGGCGCCGGCCAGAAGGCTGCGCAGGACAGGCGCCAGCAGCTCGTGGGCGCGCAGTTTCCGGAGGACGCCGTTGGTGCGGCTAACCGGCGTCCGCAGGGCCGCGATGATGACGGGCTGCCGGTCCGGAGGGAGCTGGTCAGCCGCCAAGGCTGCGCACCCTCGGGTCCCGGGACTCTATCCAGTCCAGCAGCAGGCTCCTGCTGACCTTGCCGCGGTCCGTGGCGGGCAATTCGGCCAGCAGGTAGTACTGGAGCGGCCGCTTGTCCCGTGCCAGCAGCTCTTCGAGTCCCGCCCGGAGCTGCGTTGCCGTGACCGCCCCATGGGAGGGGACGACGCCGGCCACCACCCTCTGGCCGCGCAGGTCGTCGGGCATTCCGGCAGCCACGGCGGCGGAGACCCCGGGCACCGCTGACAGTGCCAGTTCAACCTCATGCGGATAGACATTCCTGCCGGCCGTGAGGATCATGTCCGCGCGTCGGCCCAGGATGTGCAGTTCCCCCTCGGCGAGATACCCCTGGTCCCCCACTGTGAACCAGCCGCCGAAGGACTTCAGGGCCTGGCCGTCGTCGCCCCAGAGGTAGCCGTTGCTGACCATCGGGCTCCGGACGCAGATGTTCCCGGCGTCACCGTCCGGGAGGGGCATGCCGGCGTCATCGAGGATCCGGACGTCCACGCCCGGGAAGGGCCGGCCAATTCCGGTGCCGCCGTGCACGGCAGGCTGGCGGGCTGGCAGCCCGGCCCCGGACACAAAGCTCAGCTCCGAGGCGCCGTAATACTCGAAGATGGTGGCGTTCGGGGCCCAGCGGCGCGCAGCCTCCAGCGTCCGCGCGTCCAGCTTCGAGCCTGCACAGATGATGGTGCGGACCCCGGAAGCGTCCACGCATCCGGTCAGGCCGCGCTCGCTGAGCATCCTTAGCATGGTGGGCACCAGCACCAGCCTGGTGACGCGGTCATGCGCGATGGCGGTATGGACGTCCCCGACGTCGAAGGATTCGAGGGTCTGGAACTCGGACCCCGCATAAAGGCACTCTGCCAGGGCGTAGAGGTTGAGGCTCGCGGCGAGCGGCCCCGGCGCCAGCGTCACATCATCCTGGCGGAGCCCAAAGAACTCGATCGAGGCGTCGAAGGATTCCTGCCAGGACCGCCGGGAGCGCGTGAAGGCTTTGGGAACCGAGGTGGTGCCGGACGTCAGGCCGATGAGGAAGGTGCCCTCCGGCACGCCGTCCGCCAGCTCATCGTCCGGGGACACCGGTGCCGGAAGTGCGGATGCTTCGACGCGCCGCCTGATGTCCTCCTGCAGCTGGGCGGGCCACGCCGGGTCGAGGACGGCGCACTGGCGCCCGCCCGCCACCGCCGCGGCGAATTTGGTGGCGAAGTCAACCGAATTGGCCTCACAGAGGGCCGTGACGGACTTGGCGTGGGCTACCAGCGCGGCGGCGGAATCCCGGAACTCCAACCAGGAAAGGCGCCGTCCCGCAATCACGACTGCTGTGTCGTGCGGCCGTTCATCGGCCCAGCGCTGGATTCGGTTGAGGAAAGGCATCGCATCAACTTTACCGGCCGGCACGGATTGAGCCGCGGGTCCGCGGGTATTGTGACTTTATGAGTTTCAATGACAATGTGCAGCTGGACCCCTCGCAGGTCCAGGACCGGCGCGGCATGGGCCGCGGAGTCAAAGTGGGCGGCGGCATCGGCGGCGGGCTCATCCTGCTCATTGCCGCGCTGCTGGGCGTCAATCCCCAGCTGTTGGAGGGCCTGGCCGGTGCGGGCCAGGCACCGCAGAGCCAGGGCACGGCTCCTGCCTGCCAGACCGGGGCGGATGCGGACGCCCGCGTGGACTGCCGCATCACCGGCACAGTCAACAGCCTGAACGCTTTCTGGCCTGCCTACCTGCAGCAGTACAACGTGCAGTACCCCCAGCCGGAGACCGTGATCTTCGACCAGGCTGTCAGCACCGGCTGCGGCACGGCCTCCAGCGCGGTGGGACCGTTCTACTGCCCCACCGATACCACCGCCTACTTTGATCCCGGGTTCTTCCAGGAACTCGTGGACCGGTTCGGTTCCTCAGGCGGGCCGCTGGCGCAGGAGTATGTGGTGGCCCACGAGTTCGGACACCACATCCAGAACGTGCTGGGGAGCCTCGACCAAGCCCAGCAGGATCCGCAGGGGCCGGAGTCCGGTGCAGTCCGGGTTGAACTGCAGGCTGACTGCTACGCCGGACTCTGGGCAAAACACGCATCCACCCAGCCGGGCCCCGACGGCCAGCCATTCCTGGAAGCCCTCACGCAGCAGGACCTGAACGATGCACTGTCCGCCGCGTCTGCGGTTGGCGACGACCGGATCCAGGAGGCGGCCACCGGCCGTGTCACGCCCGAGGCCTGGACCCACGGATCCAGCGAGCAGCGCCAGCGCTGGTTCTACCGCGGCTACGAGACCGGGGACATCAACCAGTGCGATACGTTCTCGGCACCCTCGCTCTAACTCCGCCGAGCACTCTGCAGCTCTAGCCCCATCGATTGCTCCGCAAATGTCGTTTAGAGCGGTGAAAACGACAAGTACGGAGCAGCGGATGGTTGTGGTGGAGGAACGACGACGGCGGGTCACCTTTCCTGGGAAAGATGACCCGCCGTCGTCGTACTTGTGAAGCTCTCAGATGTTGAAGCCGAGTGCCCGCATCTGGTCCTTGCCGTCGTCCGTGATCCGCTCAGGACCCCATGGCGGCATCCAGACCCAGTTCAGGCGCCAGTCGTCAACAACGCCGTCCAGGGCCTTGCCCACCTGTTCCTCCAGGACGTCGGTGAGCGGGCAGGCCGCGGTGGTCAGGGTCATGTCGATCAGCAGCGCGCCGTCGTCATCGGAGTACTTCAAGCCGTACAGCAGGCCCAGGTCAACGATGTTGACGCCGAGTTCGGGGTCGATGACATCCTTCAGCGCCTCCTCGACGTCCTCAAGGCTCGTGCGTGCCGTGTTGATTTCGGTCATGGCAAGTGTCCTTTACTAGGCCTGTGCTGCGGCGGAGGCCGCGATGGTGGCCGCGCCGGCGCCCTTGGCGTAGCGGTCGTAGCCTTCTTCTTCCAGGCGGTCGGCCAGCTCCGGGCCGCCTTCCTCGACAACCTGGCCGTCCACGAACACGTGCACGAAGTCAGGCTTGATGTAGCGCAGGATGCGCGTGTAGTGCGTGATGAGCAGCGTGCCCATCTTGCCCTCGGCGTGGGCGCGGTTGACGCCCTCGGAGACGACCTTCAGGGCGTCGACGTCCAGGCCGGAGTCGGTCTCGTCCAGGACGGCGAACTTCGGCTTGAAGAGTTCCAGCTGCAGGATTTCCACACGCTTCTTCTCGCCGCCGGAGAAGCCTTCGTTCACGTTGCGCTGGGCGAAGTCGGCGTCGATCCGCAGCTTCTCCATGGCAGCCTTGACGTCCTTGGTCCAGGTGCGGAGCTTGGGCGCTTCGCCGTCGATGGCAGTCTTTGCGGTGCGCAGGAAGTTGGTCATGCTGACACCGGGGACCTCCACCGGGTACTGCATGGCCAGGAAGACGCCTGCACGGGCGCGCTCGTCAACACTCATCGCCAGGACGTCTTCGCCGTCGAGGGTGATGGAGCCGCTGGTGACGTTGTAGCGCGGGTGGCCCGCGATGGTGGAGGCCAGCGTGGACTTGCCGGAGCCGTTGGGGCCCATGATGGCGTGGGTCTCGCCGGTCCGGATGGTCAGGCTGACGCCCTTCAGGATTTCCTTGGTTCCCTGCTCCGTCTCAATGCTGACGTGCAGGTCCTTGATCTCAAGAGTAGACATGTGTCTTGTTCTCCTCTGCACCGTGCCTGCCGGCCGCGGTGCGCTCTCTGTCTGGAAGTTGGTTCGTAATTCTGTGGTGCTAGCTGAAGTTCGGAGCTTCGGCGCCGTTGAGGACAGTGGTGACGTCCACGTAGACCTCGTCCCCGCGGACGTCGACGGCGAACACCGGGACGGGATCGTAGGCCGGCAGCTGCAGCGGCTGCCCACTGCGCAGATCGAACTGGGACCCGTGGCCCCAGCACTCGATGGCGCAGCCCTCGACCTCGCCCTCGGACAGCGAAATGTCCGCGTGCGAGCAGGTGTCGCCGATGGCGTGGATCTCCCCCATGGAGTCCTTGACGATGGCCACAGGGTAGTCGTCGATCAGGATCCGCAGCGCCTGCTTCAGCTGGATTTCATCCACCTTGCAGACAAGCTCGCCCTTTGGCTGGTCAGTCATCTGTAAACCGTGCTCCGTGCTTCCTAGTTGTCCGTGAGGGCGAGCTCGTGCTCAACAGCCTCGGTCAGCCGCTCCTCGATGGAGGTGACCTTGATCTGCTGGATGATCTCGTTCAGGAAGCCGCGGACCACCAGGCGGCGGGCAACGTCCTCGGGGATGCCGCGTGCCATCAGGTAGAACAGGTGCTCGTCATCCATGCGGCCGGTGGCGCTGGCGTGGCCGGCACCCTCGATCAGGCCGGTCTCGATTTCGAGGTTGGGCACGGAGTCGGCGCGGGCACCGTCCGTCAGCAGCAGGTTGCGGTTGGCCTCGTAGGTATCGGTGCCTTCGGCTTCCTTGCGGATCAGGACGTCGCCAACCCAGACTGCGTGGGCGTTCCGGCCCTGCAGCGCGCCCTTGTACAGCACGTTGGACTTGCAGTTGGCCACGGCGTGGTCAACGAAGAGGCGCTGCTCCAGGTGCTGGCCGGCGTCGGCGAAGTACAGGCCGAACATCTCGGCTTCGCCGCCGGGGGCGGTGAAGCGGGCCGACGGCGTGACGCGGACGAGGTCGCCGCCGAGGCTCACCATGACGTGCTTGAGCTTGGCGTCGCGGCCGATCTTCGCCTGCTGGGAGGAGGCGTGGACGGCGTCGTCGTTCCATTCCTGGAGCGTGATCACGGTCAGGTTCGCGCCGTCTTCCACGATGATCTCGACGTTTTCCGAAACAACGGCGGAGCCCCTGTGGTTCAGGACAACCACCGCTTTGGAGAACTTCTCTGCGACTATCACGAGGTGCTGGGCGGCGGCTTCGAGGGACGTGCCTTCGATGTCCACGTTGATCTCCGACGTGGCTTCGAACTCGGACGGGATGGTTACCACCGTCGCGCCGGCGAAGTTCTCCCAGGCGTTGGCGGACACGCGGTCCTCGGGGATGCCGGCCGTACCGATGCGCTGGTCGTCACGGCCGACGCTCTCAACGATGACCTGCTCCGGACCGGTGACAACCACTGCGGGCGCCGCGCCGGAAAGGACCTCGGTGTGAAGGCCGCGGAGGCGCTTGAGCGGGGTGAACCGCCAGTCTTCCTCCATGCCGGTCAGCGGCTTGAAATCGGCAAGCCTGTAGGACGTCAGGCGGCCGGCGCGTGAGCTGTCCGGGACACCGACGCCGCCGCCGTGGGAGTGGCGCTTGGCCGGAGCGCCGGCAAGCGGTGCCTTGTTGCCGGCATTGATGGGAGAAAGGCTCTCGCCTTCCTCCGTGAAGCCGTCAATGAACGGCTGGGCTGAGGGCGCGCCGATGCGTGCCTTTTCAGTAGTGATTTCAGTCATCGTTATCCGACGGACCCTTCCATCTGCAGTTCAATCAGGCGGTTCAGCTCAAGTGCGTACTCCATGGGGAGCTCGCGGGCAATCGGCTCGATGAAGCCGCGGACGATCATCGCCATGGCTTCGTCTTCGCGCATGCCGCGGGACATGAGGTAGAAGAGCTGCTCTTCGCTGACCCGGGAAACAGTTGCCTCGTGGCCCATCACGACATCGTCCTCGCGGATGTCGATGTACGGGTAGGTGTCCGAACGGCTGATGGTGTCCACCAGCAGCGCGTCGCAGCGGACGGTGTTTGCGGAGTGCTTGGCGCCTTCGCGGACCTGGACCAGGCCGCGGTAGGCTGCGCGTCCGCCGCCGCGGGCCACGGACTTGGAGATGATGGAGCTCTTGGTGTTCGGCGCGATGTGGACCATCTTGGAGCCGGTGTCCTGGTGCTGGCCTTCGCCGGCGAACGCGATGGACAGGGTTTCGCCCTTGGCGTGCTCGCCTACGAGGTAGACGGCCGGGTACTTCATGGTGACCTTAGAGCCGATGTTGCCGTCGACCCATTCCATGGTGGCGCCTTCTTCGCAGATGGCACGCTTGGTCACCAGGTTGTACACATTGTTGGACCAGTTCTGGATGGTGGTGTACCGGACGCGGGCGCCCTTCTTCACGATGATCTCCACGACGGCCGAGTGCAGCGAGTCCGAGGTGTAGATCGGCGCGGTGCAGCCTTCGATGTAGTGGACGTAGGAGTCCTCGTCGGCAATGATCAGGGTCCGCTCGAACTGGCCCATGTTTTCGGTGTTGATGCGGAAGTATGCCTGCAGCGGGATGTCCACGTGGACGCCCTTGGGCACATAGACGAAGGAACCGCCTGACCACACCGAGGTGTTCAGCGACGCGAACTTGTTGTCGCCCACGGGGATGACCGTGCCGAAGTACTCCTGGAAGATCTCCGGGTGCTCCTTGAGGGCGGTGTCGGTGTCCAGGAAGATGACGCCCTGGGCTTCGAGGTCCTCGCGGATCTGGTGGTAGACAACCTCGGACTCGTACTGTGCAGCAACACCGGAGACGAGGCGGCTGCGCTCGGCTTCCGGGATACCCAGCTTCTCGTACGTGTTGCGGATGTCCTCGGGCAGGTCTTCCCAGGTGGCAGCCTGCTTCTCCGTGGAGCGGACGAAGTACTTGATGTTGTCAAAGTCGATGCCGGAGAGGTCCGCACCCCACGTGGGCATGGGCTTCCGGTCGAAGTACTTCAGGCCCTTGAGGCGCAGGTCGAGCATCCATTCCGGCTCGCTCTTCTTGGCCGAAATGTCCCGGACTACCTCTTCATCGAGCCCACGGCGGGCGTTGGCGCCGACGTCGTTCTTGTCAGCCCAGCCGTACTCGTAGTTGCCGATGCCGTGAAGCTCGGGATTCTTCTCAAGAATCTCCGAGATCACAGTGTTTTCGGCGACTGCTTTCTCTGATAGTTGGTCCGTCATCACGGCCTTTCTTGCTGATGGTTGGTTACTTCATTCAGGCGGGCGGGGGCTGCCGGGAGCGGTTTAGGCCCTCCGGCAGACAGCCTTCCTGTGGGAATGTGGGTGGTGCAGACGTGGCCGCCGCGGGCAAGTGTGGAGAGCCGGCGTACGTCTACCCCCACCAGCCTCGAGAACACTTCGGTCTCCACATCGCAAAACACGGGGAAACGGGCGGCGAGTTGCTGGATGGGGCAATGGCCCTGGCACAGCTGGACACTGGAAAGGGCTGCCGGCAACGGAGCCTTGGCCTCGATGGAGGCTGCCGACGCCACGAAGTTGTCCCGGCTCAGGGCGTCCGCAAGCGCTTTGGCGCGGTCGGTGATGTCCGGACCCGCCTTTTCGATCTCGGGCGCATACCGGCGCTCCATGTCCGCAAAGCGCTCGACGGCGAAGGCCCGCACCGCGTCCGGGCCTGCCATTTCCTGGAGCTGCTGGAGGGCGAGGGCCGCAATATCAAGGTAGTCGTTGCCAAGGCTCGACTGGCCTTGGGAACTAAGGACGTAACGCCGGGCGGGGCGGCCTGCCCCTGCACCCGACTTGGCCACCCGCTTGACTTCGATAACGCCGGCGCGGGACAAATGGTCCAGGTGGCGGCGGACTGCCGCGGGCGTGAATCCCAGCAGGTCGCCCAGTTCGGCGGCACTTACCGGTCCGTGTTCCAGGACCGCAGCAAGGACGCGGTCGCGGGTACGCTCATCTGCGTCAGCCACCGGCCCTGCGGGCATGACGCCGCCTTCCGCGGAAACAGCGGAAGCCCCGTGCCGGACAACAGGCACAGCAGTAGCGTTGGTCATGGAATACACAACACAATAGTGTCGTAATTTAGTCCCGGGTTCCAGTAAGGCGAGGCTGACCTGACCCGCAACAGCGGACTGCCGGCAATACTACTTCCCGTAGAATACTGGGGTGCGATCGCCCCAATCCCCCGTCCTGTCCATTAACGGGCTCATCAAGGATGTAGGTCCGCTTTCCAGCCTGGACGGAAAAATGCTCCGGGTGGTGGGCGGCATCTCACTCGTCGCCGAGCGCGGGCAGGTCACGGCACTGCTGGGTGCCAACGGTGCAGGCAAAACCACCACGCTCGAATGCGCCCAGGGCCTGCAGAAGCGCAGCGGCGGCAGCATCACCCTGCTGGGCCAGGACCCGGCGTCGGCAGGGGCCGACCTGCGGTCCCGCGTAGGCGTGATGCTCCAGGACGGCGGCCTCCCGCCGTCGGCCAGGCCGCTGCCGCTGCTGCGGCACATTGCCGGACTCTACGCGCGCCCCTGGCCCGTGGAGGACCTGGTTGAGCGGCTGGGGCTCGACGCGTTCGGCCGGACCACCGTCCGGCGGCTCTCAGGCGGCCAGAAACAGCGCCTTGCCCTCGCGGCAGCATTGATCGGCCGGCCGGAAGTCCTGTTCCTCGACGAGCCGAGCGCCGGGCTGGATCCGCAGTCCCGCCAGCTTGTGTTCGAGCTGATCGGCGAACTGCGGGATGCCGGCCTGGGAATCATCCTCACCACGCACCTGATGGACGACGCCCAGCGGCTGGCCGACTACGTCTACATCATCGACGGCGGCCGGAACGTCGCCGAAGGGACAGTCCAGGAACTCCTTCAGCGCGGACCCGCGTTGGAAGCAGGCGCCCACCACGTGCGGACCCTCTCCTTCGAGGCGAAGCCGGGACTGGACCTGTCCGCCGTGCTGCCCGCCGACGTCGTCATCTCCGAGGAACGGGCCGGCAGCTACACCGCCACCGGTACTCTGACCCCCCGCCACCTTGCAGCCCTGGCAGAGTGGTGGGCCGTCCACGACATCATGCCCGCTTCCATGACCCTGCAGGCGCGTAGCCTTGAAGACGTCTTCCTGGACATCTCGGGAAAGGACCTCCGATGAACGGGACTCCCGCGGGTGCCGCAGGCACCGCTCCAGGCCCCGGCCGCCAGTCGCCCGCACCCCTGCTGCGGCGCATACTGCTGCAGGGCAAGTACGAAGCGCTGGCAATGCTGCGCAATGGCGAGCAGCTGATCCTCGCAGTGGTGCTGCCGCTGCTGGCGCTTGCCGGCCTGACCGTGACACCCTTCCTGGACGGGCTCGGACCCACCCGCATCGATGTGGCGGTGCCCGGCATCCTCGCCCTTTGCGCCATGTCCACGGCCTTTACCGGGCAGGGCATCGCCACCGGATTCGACCGGCGCTATGGCGTGCTCCGCTTCCTCTCCACCACGCCGCTGGGCCGCGGCGGGCTGATCGCGGGCAAGGTGCTTTCGGTCCTGGCGGTGCTGTGCCTGCAGGTTGCCGTGGTGGCCGCCGTTGGGCTGGCTTTGGGGTGGCGGCCGACGGCGGCCGGCTGGATTCCGGGGCTCCTGCTCCTTGCGCTGGGGGCGGCGGCTTTTACTGCCTTGGGCCTCCTGGTGGCCGGAACTGTCCGCCCGGAAGCCACCCTGGCCATCACCAACCTGCTGTGGATCCTCCTGGGGGCCCTCGGGGGCATCGTGATTCCCGCGGAAAGGCTCCCCGCCGGGGCCCAGCAGATCGTTGCATACCTGCCCTCGGGCGCACTCGGCGAAGCCCTGCGGGACGCCTTCCTGCACGGTGCGGTGAATGGCGCCGCCGCCCTCATACTGGTGCTCTGGACAGTCATAGCCGGCGCAGCAGCAATCCGTTGGTTCAAGTGGAATTGAGATATTCGTGAGCACCGCCTTCCGCCTTCCTGAGTTCGCCGGCCGCCTGGCGGCGCGGCTGCCCCGCACTGTGGACACCAGCGTCCGCCGCCTGGCCGTAGCTTCCCTGATCGGGCAGACCCTGCTGGTGGTCACCGGTGGCGCCGTACGGCTGACCTCGTCCGGCCTGGGCTGCCCCACCTGGCCCCGCTGCACTGACAGCTCCCTGGTGAACACCCCCGAGATGGGCATCCACGGCTTCATCGAATTCGGCAACCGCCTCCTCACCTTCGCCCTGGCCGCCGTCGCCGCTTTGATGCTGGTTTACCTGTGGAACCTGCGCAAGGAGCGGCGCGACCTTTTCCTGCTGGCACTGGGCCTCCTGGCCAGCATCCCCGCCCAGGCCGTGATCGGCGGCATCACCGTCCTCACCAACCTGAACCCCTGGGTAGTCGGACTTCATTTCCTGGTATCCATGGCGCTGGTGGTGTTCGCCGCGCTTCTGGTCAACCGGGCATTCGGCCGGACCGGCCGGTTCCGGACCGTTCCCCTCGCCGTCCTGCCCGGCGCCATGCGCCCGGTGACCGCCGCCGTCGCGCTTTTTTCCGCTCTCGCGGTCATGCTGGGCGTGGTGGTAACGGGAGCCGGCCCCCACGCCGGCGACGCGGACGCTCCGCGCAATGGGCTCGACTGGGACCTGTTCTCCCACATCCACGCCGTGCCGGCTTACCTGGTGACCGCAGGAACCCTGGTTGCGCTTGCGCTGGTGCTGCTGCGACGGATCACAGGCCCCATCCGAACGGCAGTCCTGGGACTCCTTGGCGTGACAGTCCTCCAGGCCGTCATCGGCTTCACCCAGTACTACAACGGCATCCCGGCCCTGCTGGTGGCCGCCCACATGCTGGGGGCCGCGCTGCTGATGGTTGCCTCCACGAACGCCTGGGATCTCGCAAAAGCAAGTCCGGTGGAATAACCCCCTGCAGCGGATCGGTCCGGCCGCTGCCAATCTGTGACCAACGCCCCTACTCCCCCGACCCCTGCGCCATCAGGCTGGGTATTGAAACACTTTGGCTTGCTCTCTGGTGCCGAAAGGCGGTCCCAGGGGGGGGCTACGGGCAGGAGGATCCGCGATGGCAGGCCAGCCACAGCCCGGAGTCCCGCTGCCAGGGGTACCTGCCGGCAGCGGGAACGGACCAACAGCGTTCATGCGGCGGCATCCCGCCCCTGCCTACTACCTCCTGACCTTCGCCATCTCCTGGGGCGCCGTAGCTGCCATCCAGGGTGTGGGGCCGGTACCGATGGGCGTCGCGCTAACGGCAGGCCCGCTGGGCCCGGCGGCCGCAGGCGTCCTCCTCACCTGGCTCCTGCACGGAAAAGCCGGCCTGCGGCAGCTCGGAATCCGGCTCCGTACATGGCCGGCCGGTGCACGCTGGTACGCGGTTGCGCTCCTGACCGGACCCCTGGTCATGGCTGCCACTGCGGCTGCTGTCACATGGGCGTTCCCGGGGTTCTACCGGAGCTTTGCCACCCCCGGTGAACTGGCCATCATCGTGCTGGCCGGCGTCGTGGTGGGAACCGTGGTCGGCAGCCTGGAAGAGCTCGGCTGGACAGGCTTTGCGCTTCCCCGGCTCCGGCAGCGGTTCGGCATCCTCTCCACCGGGCTCATCATGGGCCTGCTGTGGGGCGCCTGGCACTACCCCATGTTCGCCGGGAGCGCTGATCCGTCAGGAGCCGTACCCGCCGCCCTGGTGGTGGCCGTGTACCTTTTCGCGTGGCTTCCCCCGTACAGGGTGCTGATGGTGTGGGTGTACGAGCGGACGGGGAGCCTTCCCCTGGCGATGGCGATGCATGCGCCACTTTCGGCGGCCGCTTTCATCCTCTCCTTCATGGCGGCCTCCGGCACTGGATCCGGCCTTGCCATCCTGGTTCCCTCGCTGGCCTGGGGCATGGCGTTCTGGGCGATCGCCGCCGTCGTCCTGGTGGTCAAAGCCGTCCGCCCGAAAAATTGAACCTTTCGCCGGGACTCCCCTCGCGACACCTGAGGGAAACATTCACTCTTCATTCCGCGCCGGAGCGCGGGCGCCTTGGTCCTGCCGTTCGCGTCACCCGGCACACACCGGGGCGGCGGCCCGGTCCGGGTCCAGGAACCGGATGCCGGTGGGTTCCACCAGTAGCACCCGCGCCGTGGCGATGTCATAGAACAGCCCTGTTGCCTGCACTTTGCCGGTAACGAGTTCCGGGCCAACCGCCGGATGGCGTTCCAGCTTGCGCAGCTGAATGGCAACGTTCACCATGGCCAGCTGGTCCACCTCGTTGTAGCCTGCGGCTGCAGCTTCCAATGCAACCGGATGCTCCGCGAGAAGCTCGGCGTAGCTGGGCCTCGCGTGGTCCAGCCAGGAATCGAAGGCCGCCCCCAAAACACCATTCCCCTTGCCGTTGGCCTCCTCGACCAGCGCCTTCATGGCACCGCAGTTGGAGTGCCCGCAGATCACGATCGAATCCACGTTCAGGCCCTTGACGGCGAAGGCCAGGGCCGAGTCAATCGAGGCATCCTGGCCCTCGTGGCACACCACGTTCCCGATGTTCCGCAGGGTCAGCAGGTCGCCCGGGCCGCTGCTGGTGATCAGGTTGGGGTTGAAGCGGGAATCAACGCAGGCGATAAACAGGGTGTCCGGGTTCTGGCCCTCTGCCAGATCCCGGACCAGGGGCCGGACCTGGTGGGCGAACCGCCGGTGGTACTTGCTGATCCCCTGAAGAAGCGAATCCAGCGGCCCGGCCTGCCGTCCGGCTGCTTCCCCGGCCCCTTCCCGGGTTGGCATGGCGGACTGCCATGACGTCCTGGGCGGCAGCGGAAGCTCCCTGGCGTCCTGGCGCTTGGGCGTGCGGTCAGCAGCATCCTGGAACAGGCTGTTGCCGTGTTCCTCAAGGCGGACCTTTCCGCCGGCCGCCTCGTATTGCCTTTGCCAGGCGATCAGCGCCTCGCGGAATGCGTGGTCAACGTAGTCCGCGTTCAGCTCCACCACAACCCCCTTGCCGTTCGGCACGGAATGCAGCACGCGGCTGAGCCGCGGCAGGGCGAAGAAGCTGCAGGACCCCGCGACGGTGATGCGCCAGGGATCCGACGACGAAACGGGCTTGTGTGCGTGGACCGCCGCCCGCAACACACGCCAAAGCACGCTCGCCGCCGCCAGCACGAGGCCGATCATGACACCTTCGAGCAGGTTCAGGAAGACGACACAGAGGAGGGTCACGGAGTAGATCAGGAGGTCGCCCGTGCGGAGGCTGATCCTGATGTCCGCAATTTTGATGAGGCGCGCGCCGATCACCACAAGGAGGCCCGCAAGGACGGCCAGCGGGATGAGCTGGATCAGTCCGGCGAAGATGGCGGAGAAGGCAAGGACCCAGATGCCGTGCAGGACTGCGGACGAACGGGTGGCGGCGCCGGCTTCCACGTTCGTGGCGCTGCGGACGATGACGCCGGTCACGGGCAGTCCGCCCAAGGACCCGGAAACAATGTTGGCTGCGCCCTGGCCCACGAGCTCCCTGTCCAGGTTGGTGCGGGGGCCGTGGTGCATTTTGTCCACGGCGACGGCGGACAGCAGCGATTCAATGCTGGCGATCAGCGCCATTGAGATGACGGCGAAGGCAACGGCGCGCCAGTTGTCGTCGGGCAATTGCGGCAGCGCGACGGCGTCGAAGATCGACCCTTCGAGGGAAATGCGTCCCACCCCGGGAGCGAAGGCGATGGAAAGCGCGGTGCCGGCGGCGACGGCGGCAAGCGGCCCCGGAATACGGCGCACCGCCGCGGGAAGGTGCTTCCAGCCGAGGAGGATTACGACGACGGCCAGTCCCAGGAGGGCTGCGTGCAGTTCGACATTGGTGATAGCTGCAGGCAAGCCCACGATGTTCTCAACAGCCGAGCCGGCCGGCTGGCCGCCAAGCAGTACGTGGATCTGCTGAAGGATGATCGTGACGCCGATGCCGGCCAGCATCGCCTTCACTACCACCGGCGAGACTGCCAGCGCGGCGCGCCCCACGCGGCTGAAGCCCAGCAGCATCTGCACGACGCCGGCCGCTGCGGTGATGGCGCACGTCACCTGCCAGCCGAACTCCTGGACCAGCCCGGCCACGACGACGGTGAGTCCGGCCGCCGGTCCGCTGACCTGCAGCGGAGACCCGCCCAGGCTGCCGGCAACGATGCCGCCGATGGCGGCCGCTATGAGGCCCGCCATGATGGGCGCACCGGATGCCGCGGCAATACCAAGGGAAAGTGGCAGTGCCACGAGGAACACCACGAGTGACGCCGGGACGTCTGCGCCCAGATTGCCAGGGAACTTCAGGCGGCGCCGTCCCATCCCCCCGCTCCCTGCTCCGGGCGGACTGGTCGCGGTGCGGACGGAGGATGGATCGGGTGCCTGTGCCATGGAACTTCCTTTGCTAGCGGGCAGGATCCCCCCACCGTAACCACGCCGTCATTTCAAATGACAGGAAACGTGATCCACATGACAAAAACGTCATACGCCCGGGCGCTACAGAAGGCGGCCCCCGTGGGGCTGAGTCCAAAGTGCAAGGGCGTTGCGGAAAGTCCCGCGGAAAGTAATGGAGAGCTGCGGGTGCGAAAGGAACCCGCCGGACCGCTTTCCCCTGCTAGCCGGCCATGACGGCGGGCCCGACGAACGGGTCTACCGCCAGGGCGATGAAGAGCAGGGTGAGGTAGCTGATGGAGCCGTGGAAGACCTTCATGGCCCGCTTGTCGGAGATGTCCTCACGCTGTGCCCTGTTGTAGAGGGCGTGCGACTCGTAAAGGAACCAGGCCCCGGCCAGGACGGCGGTTACGGTGTAGACCCAGCCGGCACCGCCCGCGGGAACCATCAGGAGCGAGCAGGCCACCATGGCCCAGGCGTAGAGGACCACCTGCACGGAAACCACCTGGGCGCCGGCGATGGCGCCGAGCATGGGGACCTTGGCGTTGCGGTAGTCCTCGCCGTAGCGCATGGACAGCGGCCAGTAGTGCGGTGGCGTCCAGAGGAAGATCACCATAAAGAGGATGACGGCGGGCCATTCCACCGAGTTGGTGACGGCGGCCCAGGCAATCAGCACGGGGAAGCAGCCGGCCGCCCCGCCCCACACGATGTTCTGCGCGGTGCGGCGCTTGAGGATCATCGTATAGATCACCACGTAGAAGAAGATCGCCCCAAGCCCAAGCCACGCGGACAGCGGGTTGGCGCCGAACCAGAGGATGGCGATGGCGGCGGCACCGAGGAGCCAGGAGAAGACCAGCGCCTCGCGCGGGCTGACCTCACCGGTGACCAGCGGCCGGTTCTCCGTCCGGTGCATCAGCCTGTCGATGTCGCGGTCGATGTAGCAGTTGAAGGCTCCGGCGCTGCCTGCAGCAAAGGCCCCGCCCACCAGCGTGGCCAGGATGAGCCCGATGGACGGAAAGCCGCGTTCCGCATAAATCATGGTGGGCAGCGTGCTGACCAGCAGCAGTTCAATGACGCGGGGCTTGGTGAGGGCGAGATACGCCTTTGCCTTACGGGCGATCCCGGGTCGCGAGGCCCGGGATGCGTTCAGCGGCGTATCTGTTGTGCTCACGGTGGCAGTCACCCGTTCTGTTGGCAGTTCTGTCTGGCTGTCCAGCTAGTCATGCGGCCCGGTCCAACCGGGCGCCCGCGGAACAGTGATCCACGCAACAGCCGGGAGTGCGGGCGGCTGGAATTATTCCCCGACCCGGCGCTGGCCTCCGAATATCATACCGCGCCGGCCTGCTCCCGACGGCCCGCCATTAGGTGCTGGTGATTGCTCGCGCACCGATTCGAGCAGATTAACTCAACCTCACTTCAGACGCATTCATATAAGCGGAAATTGCGTCCAAAACGTGAGATTTGCAGCGACCAAAGGATGGAATAGAGCTAAGCTGTCACAAGATCAGCACGCAGCGAGGAAGCAGTGGAAAACGCATTCCCTGACTGGCCAGTGGCTGAGTGAAAAGATCAACGTTTCGATGGTGAACGGCTGGTACACACCGAGCGGGCGCCACACAGCGTGCCTTTGTACGGATCCCGTGTGCCGCCTGCCATCAGCACAGAGAGGGGCCCGGTTTTCGTGCCACATTTGGAAGAGCAAGAACTGTCTTGGACCAGCCTGGACCAGCGCGCGGTGGACACCATCCGCGTGCTGGCCGCGGACGCGGTGGAGAAGGTGGGCAACGGCCACCCCGGAACGGCCATGAGCCTGGCGCCGGCCGCATACCTTCTTTTCCAGAAGCTGATGCGCCACGATCCCCGCAACCCTGACTGGCTGGGCCGTGACCGCTTCATCCTCTCCCCCGGCCACACCTCGCTCACCCTTTACATCCAGCTGTTCCTTTCCGGCTACGGCCTGGAACTGAAGGACCTGCAGGCACTGCGCACCTGGGGCTCGCTGACCCCCGGCCACCCCGAGTACAAGCACACCGCGGGTGTCGAGATCACCACCGGCCCGCTGGGCCAGGGCCTGGCGTCCTCCGTCGGGTTCGCCTACTCCCAGCGCCGCCAGCGCGGACTGTTCGACGCCGATGCTCCCGCCGGCGAGAGCCCGTTCGACCACACCATCTGGGTTATCGCCTCCGACGGCGACCTGCAGGAAGGCGTCACGGCAGAGGCTTCCTCGCTGGCCGGCCACCAGGAGCTCGGCAACCTCGTCGTTGTCTACGATGAGAACCACATCTCCATCGAGGACGACACCGACATCGCCTTCACCGAGGATGTCCTGAAGCGCTACGAGGCCTACGGCTGGCACGTCCAGCGCGTGGACTGGACCAAGACCGGCGAGTACAAGGAAGACGTGCAGGAGCTGTACTCCGCACTCCTCGCCGCCAAGGCCGAGACTTCGAAGCCCTCGATCGTCTCCCTGCGCACCATCATCGGCTACCCGGCACCCAAGAAGCAGAACACCGGCAAGATCCACGGTTCCGCGCTCGGTGCGGAGGAAGTCGCAGCGCTGAAGGAAGTCCTGGGCTTCGATCCCGCCAAGTCCTTCGACGTCGACCAGGATGTCCTGGCCCACGCCCGCGCCGTCGTCGACCGCGGCGCCGCTGCCCGCAAGGAGTGGGAGGAGTCCTTCAACGCATGGCAGGCAGCCAACCCCGAGGGCGCGGCCCTGCTGCAGCGCATCGAGGCCAAGGAACTTCCCGAAGGCCTGGACTCAGCGCTTCCGGTGTTCCCCGCCGGCAAGGACGTCTCCACCCGCGCCGCCTCGGGCAAGGTCCTGAACGCCCTGGGCCCGGTCCTGCCGGAACTGTGGGGCGGCTCGGCCGACCTCGCCGAGTCGAACAACACCACCATCGAGGGTTCGCCGTCGTTCGTTCCCGCCTCCAAGCAGACTGACGCGTGGTCCGGTAACCCCTATGGACGGGTCCTGCACTTCGGCATCCGCGAGCACGCCGCAGCTTCGATCGTGAACGGCATCAGCCTGCACGGCCGCACGCGTGCGTTCTCCGGCACGTTCCTGATCTTCAGCGACTACCAGCGCCCGGCCATCCGCCTTGGCGCGCTGATGGGTGTCCCGTCCCTGTACGTCTGGACGCACGACTCCATCGGACTGGGCGAGGACGGACCCACCCACCAGCCGGTGGAGCAGTTGGCCTCGCTGCGCGCCATCGTGGGGCTGGATGTTGTCCGTCCCGGTGACGCCAATGAAGTCGCCGTTGCGTGGAAGACCATGCTGGAGAACCACAGCAACCCTGCCGGCATCGTGCTGACCCGCCAGAACATCCCCACGTGGGAGCGCGGCGAAGGCGAGGCCGACGGCGACACGTTCGGTTCCGTTGCGGGCGTCGCCAAGGGCGGTTACGTCCTGGCCGAGGCCGCCAAGGACGGCGCCACCGTCCCGGCCGACGTCATCCTCATCGCCACCGGTTCCGAGGTCCAGCTGGCCGTGCAGGCCCGCAAGGCACTGCAGGGCGAAGGCATCGCCGCCCGCGTCGTCTCCATGCCCTGCGTTGAGTGGTTCAACAAGCAGGACGCCGCCTACCGCGAATCCGTCCTGCCGGCCGCCGTCAAGGCACGCGTGTCCGTTGAAGCAGGACTGGCCCTTGGCTGGAAGGAATTCGTCGGCGACGCCGGCCGTTCCATCAGCCTCGAGCACTACGGCGCTTCCGCAGACTACAAGCGCCTCTTCCAGGAGTTCGGCCTCACCGCAGCAGCAGTTACCGCGGCCGCCAAGGACTCCCTCGCCAGCCTCCAGGCATAACCCCAATTTTCGAGGAGATAAACACCATGACTACTCCCACCCAGCAGCTCTCCGACGCCGGAGTTTCCATCTGGCTTGATGACCTTTCCCGCGGACGCCTGGAAACCGGCACCCTGGCCAAGCTCATCGAAGAGAAGAACGTGGTTGGCGTAACCACCAACCCGTCGATCTTCCACGCAGCGATCACCGCCGGCACGGACTACGACGCCACCATCGCGAAGCAGGCAGCAGCCGGCGCCAGCGTCGAGGACACCATTTTCGAGATCACCACCACCGACGTCGCCGACGCCTGCGACCTGTTCGCACCGGTCGCCGCAGCCACCAAGGGCGTGGACGGGCGGGTGTCCATCGAGGTCGACCCTCGCCTGGCCTGGGACACGGCAGGCACCATCGCGGAAGCCAAGCACCTGTACAAGCGCGTCAACAAGGACAACGTCCTCATCAAGATCCCGGCCACCCTTGAGGGCCTGGAAGCGATCACCGCCACCCTGGCCGAGGGCATCAGCGTCAACGTGACCCTGATCTTCTCGCTCGAGCGCTACCGCGCAGTCATCAACGCCTTCCAGTCCGGCCTGGAGCAGGCCAAGGAAAACGGCCACGACCTCTCCAAGATCCACTCCGTGGCTTCGTTCTTCGTTTCCCGCGTGGACTCTGAGATCGACAAGCGCCTCGACGCCCTGGGCACCGACGAAGCCAAGGCACTCAAGGGCAAGGCCGGCCTGGCCAACGCCCGCCTGGCGTACCAGGTCTACGAGGAACTCTTCGCCACTGAACGCTGGGCCCTGCTGGCCGAGGCCGGCGCCCTCCCCCAGCGCCCGCTGTGGGCCTCTACCGGCGTCAAGGATCCGGCCTACCCGGACACCCTCTACGTCACCGAGCTCGTGGCCCCGGGCGTCGTGAACACCATGCCCGAGAAGACGCTGGACGCCACGTTCGACCACGGTGTGGTCACCGGGGACACGGTCACCGGCACCTACGCCGAGGCCAATGCCACCCTGGATGCCCTTGAGAAGCTCGGCATTTCCTACAACGACGTCGTCGCAATCCTTGAATCCGAAGGCCTGGACAAGTTCGTGGCCAGCTGGAAGGAACTGCTCGGCGACGTCGAGGGCGCCCTCGCCTCCGCACGGAAGGCTTCCTAACCCACCATGAGCACACTCAGCTACGAAGCCACCGGTGCCGCACAGCAGGCACTCGAACAGCACCTTCCCGCCCTGGTGGAGGACCGGATCGCCACCCGGATCTTCGCGAAGGACCACACGCTGTGGGGTCCGGACGCCGAAGCAGAGTCGGCCATCCGCCTCGGCTGGGTTGAGGCTGCCACTGTCTCCCAGCCGCTCGTTAAAGAGATCCTCGAACTGCGCGACGCCCTCCGGGCCGAGGGTGTGACCCGCATCGTGCTTTGCGGCATGGGCGGATCGTCGCTGGCTCCGGAGGTCATCGCCGGCACCGCCGGCGTCGAGCTGACTGTGCTGGACAGCACGGACCCGGACCAGGTCCGTGCTGCCCTGGCGGACCGGCTGGCGGAAACCGCCATTGTGGTTTCCTCCAAGTCCGGCTCCACCGTTGAAACAGACTCCCAGCGGAGGGTCTTCGAAAAGGCGTTCAACGACGCCGGCATCGATGCCGCCAGCCGGATCATCATCGTCACGGACCCGGGCTCGCCCCTGGACAAGGCATCCCGCGAGTCCGGATACCGGGCCGTCTTCAACGCCGACCCCAATGTCGGCGGCCGCTTCTCCGCCCTGACTGCCTTCGGACTGGTGCCTTCGGGCCTGGCCGGGGTGGATATCCAGGCGTTTCTGGACGAGGCCGAGGAAGCGGCGGTAGTCCTGAACGAGGATGCTCCTGAAAACATCGGGCTGGCACTCGGAACCGCGCTGGGCGGAACCAGCCCGCTGCGCAACAAGATTGTCATCGCCGAGGACGGCTCCGGGATTGTTGGCTTCGCGGACTGGGCCGAGCAGCTCATCGCCGAGTCCACCGGCAAGCTCGGCACCGGCGTCCTGCCGGTGGTGGCCGGCCCCAACTCGCCCGAAGTGACTTCCGGCGCCGACGACGTTCTGGTGGTCCGGCTGGTAGCCGCCGATGCCGACGTCGAACTCGGGGACAACGAAGTGGCCATCGCCGGCGGACTTCCCACCCAGATGATGGTGTGGGAGTTTGCCACTGCCGTGGCGGGCCGCCTGCTGGGCATCAACCCCTTCGACCAGCCCGATGTCGAAGCCGCCAAGGTCGCAGCGCGCGGCCTGCTGGACGCACAGCCCGAGCCCACGCCCGCAGCTTTCATTGACGGCTCCATCGAGGTGCGCGGCGGAGACTGGCTTGGCAGCGCGGCAACGGCGGAAGAGGCAGTGCGCGCACTGTTGGATACCCTCCAGCCGGACAGCTACCTCAGCGTCCAGGCCTACTTCGACCGCCTTGCGTTCGCGCAGCTCGAAGGCGTCCGCGACGAGCTCGCAGCCGTCACCGGCCGGCCCGTGACATTCGGCTGGGGACCGCGCTTCCTGCACTCCACCGGGCAGTTCCACAAGGGCGGGCCGGCCATCGGTGTGTTCCTCCAGGTCACCGCGGCTTCAGCGGAAGACGTCGCCATCCCGGAGCGTCCCTTCACCTTCGGGGAACTCATTGCCGCCCAGGCAGCCGGCGACGCGCAGGTCCTGGAAGGGCATGGCCGGCCCGTGCTGCGCCTGCACCTGACCGACCGTGCCGCCGGTGTGGCACAGTTGCAGGACATTATTGCTGCGCTGTCCGCCAGGTCAGCCTCCGTTACCGAAAGCTAAGGCACAGAAGCAACATGCCAGAAACTGAATACGGCAGGACGCCCGGGACGCGTTCCGGGAGAACGCTGCGGAACCCGCTGCGCGACCCGCGTGACCGCCGCCTGAACCGGATCGCCGGCCCGTCATCGCTGGTGCTCTTCGGAGTGACCGGCGACCTCGCCCGCAAGAAGCTCATGCCGGCCGTGTACGACCTCGCCAACCGCGGGCTCCTGCCGCCCAGCTTCGCGTTGGTGGGTTTCGGACGCCGGGAATGGACTGATGAGGATTTCGCCGGTCAGGTGAAGGCTTCCGTGCAGTCCTATGCGCGCACGCCTTTTGATGAGGCGGTGTGGAACCAGCTTTCCGAGGGCATCCGTTTTGTCCAGGGAGAGTTCGACGACGACGACGCCTTCGAGCGGCTGGGTGAAGTCATCGATGAGCTTGATGAGCTGCGCGGTACCCGCGGCAACCACGCGTTCTACCTCTCGATTCCGCCCAAGGCCTTCGAGCAGGTATGCCGGCAGCTGTCCAAGCACGGCCTGGCACAGGCTGAGGGTGACAAGTGGCGCCGCGTGGTGATCGAGAAGCCGTTCGGGCACGACCTCGAGTCTGCCCGGCAGCTGAATGACATCGTGGAATCGGTGTTCCCGCCGGACGCCGTGTTCCGGATCGACCACTACCTGGGCAAGGAGACGGTCCAGAACATCCTGGCGCTGCGCTTCGCGAACCAGTTGTTTGAGCCTTTGTGGAACGCGAACTATGTGGACCACGTCCAGATCACCATGGCCGAAGACATCGGCACCGGCGGCCGGGCGGGCTATTACGACGGCGTGGGAGCAGCCCGCGACGTCATCCAGAACCACCTGCTGCAGCTGCTGGCGCTGACCGCGATGGAGGAGCCCATCTCCTTCAACGCCGATCACCTGCGCGCCGAGAAGGAAAAGGTCCTCGCCGCCGTCAAGCTCCCGGACGACCTCTCCACGCACTCGGCGCGCGGCCAGTTCACCGGCGGATGGCAGGGTGGCGAACAGGTCCAGGGCTACCTGGAGGAGGAAGGCATCCCGGCCGATTCCACCACCGAGACCTTCGCCGCGATCCGGGTGGACATCCACACCCGCCGCTGGTCCGGCGTCCCGTTCTACCTCCGCGCCGGAAAGCGCCTGGGCCGCCGCGTCACAGAGATCGCCGTGGTCTTCAAGCGTGCGCCCAACCTGCTGTTCCGCGACCACGCCGAGGACGACTTCGGACAGAACGCCGTGGTGATCCGCGTCCAGCCTGATGAAGGCGTGACCATCCGGTTCGGTTCCAAGGTTCCCGGCACGCAGATGGAAGTCCGGGACGTGACCATGGACTTCGGTTATGGCCACTCCTTCACCGAATCCAGCCCGGAGGCGTACGAGCGGCTGATCCTGGACGTGCTCCTGGGCGAGCCGCCGCTCTTCCCGCGGCATGAGGAAGTGGAGCTGTCCTGGAAGATCCTCGACCCGTTCGAGGAATACTGGGCCACCCTGGACGAACAGCCCGAACCCTACGCCCCGGGCAGCTGGGGCCCCGCCTCGGCTGACGAGCTGCTGGCCCGCGACGGACGAACCTGGAGAAGGCCATGATTGTAGACCTGCCGGACACCACAACCTCCGCTGTCTCCAAGAAGATCATGTCCCTGCGCGAGCAGGGCGGCGTGATTGCCCTGGGCCGGGTGCTCACCCTCGTGGTGGTCACCAAGTCCGGGCTTGAGGAAGAGGCTATCGAGGCAGCCAACGAGGCCAGCCGCGAGCACCCTTGCCGGATCATCGTCCTGGCCGACGCCGGGGCGACGGCGCCTGATCGCCTGGACGCCCAGATCCGGGTCGGCGGTGACGCCGGCGCATCCGAGGTGATCGTACTGCGCGGCTACGGCGAGCTCGCGCACGAAAGCGAATCCCTGGTAGCCGCGCTGCTCCTCCCGGACGCACCGATCGTGGCCTGGTGGCCGCACGGCGCGCCGAAAAACGCGTGCGAAACCTCCATCGGGAGAATCGCCCACCGCCGGATCACCGACTCCGCGAATGAGCCGGATCCACAGCGTGCGCTGGAGAACATCCGGTCCACCTACAAGGCCGGAGACACGGACCTCGCCTGGACGCGCCTGAC
The DNA here is from genome assembly GCF_034720455.1 of Pseudarthrobacter sp. C1. Taxonomy (NCBI): domain Bacteria; kingdom Bacillati; phylum Actinomycetota; class Actinomycetes; order Micrococcales; family Micrococcaceae; genus Pseudarthrobacter; species Pseudarthrobacter sp. C1. Next base: position 428,511 of record NZ_JAYESK010000004.1, read on the forward strand.
CAACTGGCGGATCCAGCTCGCGGCCGTCCTGGACCAGGTGGACTCTTCCCCCGTCACGGCCGTCGCGGTCGAAGGGGCCTCGGACTCCCCGAGCACCATCCTGCTGGCAGCCTGGCTGACGCTTACCCTGGACGCGCCCGTGACCATCGTCGCCGACCCGGCCGGTACGGGCATCCGCCGGGTCCGGCTTTCCCGGCCCGGTGGCGACATCCAGCTCTTCCGGCCCGGCCTGTCCGTCGCCGAACTAACGCAGCCCGGCCAGCCCGCCCAGCGCATCTCGCTGCCCCGGCGCAGCCTGCGTGACTGCCTTGCCGAGGAACTGCGGCGCCTGGACCCGGACGAGGTGTTTGGGGAAGTGATTACTATGGGACTGCCACGAACCAATCTAAGGAGCGTCCGACCCAGTGAGCGTTGACCCAAGAGTAAGCATTCATCCTGATTCGTCCGTCCTGATGGCCGCGATCGCGGCCCGCCTGATCACCAAGCTCGTTGATGTGCAGGACAAGTTCGGCGAGGCCACCGTGGTGCTGACCGGGGGAACCGTGGGTATCGGCACGCTAAAGGCTGTTGCTGACTCCCCGGCTGCCCCGGCGGTCGATTGGTCAAAGGTGAATTTCTGGTGGGGCGACGAGCGCTTCCTCCCCGCCGGGGACCCGGAACGGAATACGAAGCAGGCGTCCGACGCCCTGCTGTCGCACATCCCCGTGGACCCTGAACGGATCCACGAACCGGGGTCCGCGGATGACTTCGGCACTCCGGAAGAAGCCGCCGAGGATTACGCCCGGCGGTTGCGGGAAGCTGCAGCCGCCGAGCACGCTGCCGACATGTCCGACGACCGGCCGGAGGAGCCGTCCGCGCTGCCGCGCCTGGACGTCGTCCTGCTGGGCGTCGGTCCGGATGCGCACGTCGCGTCGCTGTTCCCGGAGCAGGCCGGCATCCGCGAAAAGGAACGCACTGTGGTGGGAGTCAGGAACTCGCCAAAACCGCCGCCCCTGCGGGTATCCCTGACGCTGCCGGCCATTAATACGGCCTCCGAGGTGTGGATGGTGGTGGCGGGCGAGGACAAGGCCGGCGCCGTGGGCCTGGCACTGGCAGGCGCCAACCCCGTCCAGGTCCCGGCCGCAGGACCACGGGGGACGTCCCGGACCCTGTGGCTTATCGACGAAAACGCGGCCTCACGTGTCCCCCAGCAGCTCGTCCGGAAGGACGCCGCGGGCGCGTAGTTTTTCCAGCGCTCCGGCCAGGACATCTTCGGCGTCCTGGTCGGAGCGCCGCTCTTTAACGTACTCAAGGTGGCTTTTATAGCCGTCGTCCAAGGCGTCGGCGGCCGCTGCCTCGCCATCCCGGGATGCCGGGCCGCCGCACTTCCGGCAGTCCCAGACGAGCGGAATCTGGTCCTCGGGGAGTTTGAGAAATACCGGGGTGGTTTCGTGGCCCTTCGCGCACCAGTACGAGACCCGGATGCGCGGCAGCGGCTTCCCATGGTCCTCCGACTCGAAGCTGAAACCCGTTCCTTCCGTGACGCCCGCGCGGGTGCCCCGGAAGCCTGACGACGGATGAATCATCGGGACTCCTGCCTGCTTAAACAGAACTGTGGCTGTCGGGAACCGACAGCCACAGTTTAGTTGGCAGACCTGTGCAGCGGCAGTTTCCGCCACGGCACTTTTCGCTCATTAGGTAGTCAGGAGTCCCCGCCGCCGCTGAACCGCATGATCAGTCCCAGCGCGATGATGACGATGCCCCACGTCACGCCAAGCACCACCGTGAACCTGTTCAGGTTGCGTTCGGCGACGCCCGACGAGCTGAGGCCTGAGCTCATGCCGCCGCCGAACATGTCTGACATCCCGCCGCCCCTGCCCTTGTGAAGGAGGATGAGCAGCGTCAGCAGGAGGCTGGTGATGCCTAGGAGGATCTGCAGAATGACATGAAGAACGTCCACGACGGCCTTTCCGGAAGTTGGGGATTGCGGGAGTTGGGCGGACGGACTAGTCCGTCACCAAGTGACTCTCGAACCTGACAATATTAGCAAACTCGGCAGGATCCAAGCTTGCCCCGCCCACGAGCAGGCCGTCCACGTCGCGTTCCTTGAGGATTGCGGCGGCGTTGTTGGCCTTGACCGAGCCGCCGTAGAGCAGCCGCGTCCTGGCGGCAACATCGGCGCCGAACAGCGTCCCGAGCTCAGCGCGGATGGCGGCGCACATCTCCTGGGCGTCCTCCGGTCCGGCTACTTCACCGGTGCCGATGGCCCAGACGGGTTCGTAGGCGACGACCAGTTCGGCGGCCTGCTCGCCGCTAAGCCCCGCAACGCCGGCCCGAAGCTGCTCCAGGGTGTGGCTGACGTGGGTGCCGGCCTGGCGGATCTCCAGGCCTTCACCGACGCAGAGCACGGGCGTGATGCCGTGCTTGAAGGCGGCCTTGACCTTGGCGTTGAGGACGTCGTCGGTTTCGTTGTGGATGGTGCGGCGTTCGCTGTGGCCCACCAGGACGTACTTGCAGCCCAGTTTGTTAAGGAACTGGCCCGAGGTGTCTCCGGTGTACGCTCCCGAATCGAACTGGGAGAGGTCCTGCCCGCCGTAGGCAATGTCCAGGTCGTCGCCCTGGACAAGGGTCTGGACGCCGCGGAGATCCGTGAACGGGGGGAAGACAGCAACTTCGACCCGGCTGTAGTCGTGCTTGGCGTCCGAGAGGGTCCAGGCGAGCTTCTGCAGGAGGGTGATGCCCTGCACGTGGTCCATGTTCATTTTCCAGTTGCCCGCGATGAAGGGCTTGCGGTCGAAAGCGCCGTTCGTTGACGTAGTCACGTATTCTCCAAAAAGTTCTAGATATGTGTTCGGCCGGCAGGCTGCCGCGGGGCAACCTGCCGGCCGGAGGGACAGGTACTGCTGCCGGAAAGGCGTTAGCGGTCGAGGACGCTGAGCCCCGGGAGTTCCTTGCCTTCGAGGTATTCCAGGCTTGCGCCTCCACCAGTGGAGATGTGTCCGAACTGGTCGTCAGCGAAGCCAAGCGTGCGTACGGCCGCAGCAGAGTCGCCGCCGCCCACCACGGTGAACGCTTCGGTCTCAGTCAGCGCCTGGGCGATGGCACGTGTCCCGGCGGAGAACGCTTCGAACTCGAACACCCCCATCGGACCGTTCCAGAAGACCGTCTTGGCACCCTTGATCCGCTCGGCAAATGCTGCGGCGGACTCGGGGCCGATGTCCAGGCCGATGCCCTGGGCACCGAAGCTGCTGCCTTCGATGTTGTCCGCGGGGACAGTCTCATGGGCGGCATCGGCGGCGAACTTCTCCGCCACCACGACGTCCGTGGGCACCACGAATTCGGTGCCGGCGCCTGCCGCACGCTTGAGGTAGTCCTGGACCACCGGGATCTGGTCTTCCTCGAGCAGGCTGGAGGCAACCTTGTGCCCGGCCGCGGCGAGGAACGTGAACAGCATTCCGCCGCCCACCAGGATGGTGTCGGCCTTGCCCAGCAGGTTTTCGATGACTGCCAGCTTGTCGGAGACCTTGGAACCGCCGAGCACCACCACATAGGGGCGCTGCGTGTCGGCCGTCAGCTTGCGCAGGACCTCCACCTCGGTGTGCACGAGGTCGCCAAGGTAGGACGGAAGCCGGGTGGCGACGTCGTACACGCTGGCGTGCTTGCGGTGCACCGCTCCGAAGGCATCGTCCACATAGGCGCCGTTGCCGCCAGTCAGGGCAACCAGCTCGTCAGCGAAGGCGCCGCGCTCGGCGTCGTCCTTGCTGGTTTCGCGGGCATCGAAGCGGACGTTCTCCAGGACAAGCACTTCGCCGTCCTGCAGGGAGGCTGCTGCTTCCTTGGCGGCACTGCCCACGGTGTCCGCGGCAAGGGTGGCTTTGAAGCCGGCCAGCTCCGCCAGGCGGGTTACTGCGGGCCGAAGGGAGTACTTGTCCTCAGGAGCGCCCTTGGGGCGTCCGAGGTGGGCTGTTACCAGCACGCGGGCACCGGCGTCCGTGAGCTTTGACAGCACTGGCAGGGAGGCCTTGATGCGGCCATCATCAGTGACTGTAGAGCCGTCGAGCGGCACATTCAGGTCACTTCGAACCAGAATGTACCGCCCGCGGACACCTTCAGCGATCAGTTCGTTGAGGGTGTGAGATGTCATGTGTCTAACCCTAGCCCAGCTTGGATGCGACAAGCTCCGTAAGGTCTACGAGGCGGTTGGAGTAGCCCCATTCGTTGTCATACCAGGAAACAACCTTGACCTGGTTGCCGATGACCTTGGTCAGGCCGGAGTCGAAGATGGAGGATGCGGGGTCGCCCACGATGTCGGAGGACACGATGGGCTCGTCCGTGTAGGTCAGGAATCCCTGCAGTTCCTCGGATTCGGCGGCGCGCTTGAGGGCTGCGTTGACTTCCTCCACGGTGGTCTCGCGGGAGACGGTGACGGTGAGGTCGGTGGCGGAGCCGGTGGGGACCGGGACGCGGATGGCGTAGCCGTCCAGCTTGCCCTTGAGCTCGGGCAGCACCAGGCCGATGGCCTTGGCCGCACCGGTGGACGTGGGAACCATGTTGATGGCCGCGGCGCGCGCACGGCGCAGGTCGCTGTGCGGGCCGTCTTGCAGGTTCTGGTCCGCGGTGTAGGCGTGCACGGTGGTCATGAGGCCGCGCTCGATGCCGAACTCGTCGTTGATGACCTTGGCCAGCGGGCCGAGGCAGTTGGTGGTGCAGGAAGCGTTGGAGATGATGTGGTGCGTCGCGTTGTCGTACAGGCCGTGGTTTACGCCCATCACGATGGTGATGTCCTCGTCGGACGCCGGGGCGGAGATCAGGACCTTCTTGGCGCCTGCATCAATGTGCTTCTGTGCAGCGGCGGCCTTGGTGAAGAAGCCGGTGGACTCGATGACGATGTCAACGCCCAGTTCCCCCCACGGGAGGTTGGCGGGATCGCGCTCGGCGAGGACCTTGACGACGTTGCCGTTGACGACGATGTTGCCGTCCTTGACCTCGATGGTTTCCTTCAGGCGGCCGCCGACGGAGTCGTACTTGAAGAGGTGCGCGAGTGCTTCGGGGCTGGTGAGGTCGTTGACTGCAACGATCTCCAGGTCCGCGCCCTGTGCGAGTGCTGCGCGGAAGTAGTTGCGGCCAATACGGCCAAAGCCGTTGATACCAATACGGGTCGTCACTTGTTCAGTCTCCTTGGTGCTTTCAGAAGCACAACTAGTTGAGCGGGCTATCAAGCCAACTAACAGATCCCGCACGCCATTGGGCAGAGATGATTTACATACGGAGGGCGACCAGCCTCATTGCTGAAGGCTAACCGCCTTCCGTGACCTATCTTACGTTTAACTGGGTCCGCCCCCGCAAGTGCGGGGGCGGACCGTCCACATCCCGGCCGTCATATGTCCGAAATGTGAAGTTTGTTACACCGCGGTGCGGCGGTGTTCACTACGGGAGGGTGATGAGCCCCGTGGCGTTGGTGCGCGCAGCCTCAAACCGCTTGGCGACGTCGGCCCAGTTCACGATGTTCCAGAACGCCTTGACGTAGTCGGCCTTTACGTTGACGTAGTCCAGGTAGAAGGCGTGCTCCCACATGTCCAGCATCAGCAGCGGGGTGGTGCCGAGCGCAACGTTGCCCTGCTGGTCGTACAGCTGCTCGATGACCAGGTTGCCGCCGATGGGCTCGTAGGCGAGGAAACCCCAGCCGGAGCCCTGCAGGCCCAGTGCCGCAGCGGAGAACTGCGCGCGGAACGCGTCGAACGAGCCGAACGCGTCATCGATGGCCGCAGCGAGTTCACCCTCGGGCTTGTCGCCGCCGTCCGGGGAGAGGTTGTTCCAGAAGACGGAGTGGTTGACGTGGCCGCCGGTGTGGAAGGCGAGGTCCTTGGAGAGCCGGTTGATGTTGGCGAAGTCGCCCTTCTCCCGGGCTTCGGCCAGCTGGGCCAGGGCGTTGTTGGCGCCGGCCACGTAGGCTGCGTGGTGCTTGCTGTGGTGCAGCTCCATGATCCGCGCGGAAATGTGCGGCTCCAGGGCGGCGTAATCGTAGCTGAGTTCGGGCAATACGTACTCGGTCACAAAATCCTCCAATATCGTGGACATTCGGTCCGGTTGGTAACTCTCGGATTATGCATCCGGGCGGCTGGCGCCCGGAATCTTTTTGATTCTATGGGGCTGTCACTCGTCCAGCATTTCAGGCGTCACATTGGCGTCCGTCCCGGGGATGCCCAGGTCCAGCGCACGTTTGTCCGCCATGGCCAGCAACCGGCGGATCCTTCCGGCAATCGCGTCCTTGGTCATCACCGGGTCCGCCAGGCGGCCGAGCTCGTCCAGGCTGGCCTGCTTGTGCGCCACCCGCAGTTCGCCGGCGTACTTCAGGTGGTCCGGCACGTCGTCGCCGAGGATTTCCAGGGCCCGGTCCACGCGCGCCCCTGCTGCCACGGCGGCCTGGGCGGAGCGGCGCAGGTTGGCGTCGTCGAAGTTGGCCAGGCGGTTGGCGGTGGCACGCACCTCCTTGCGCATCCGCCGTTCCTCCCACACCATCAGGGCGTCATGGGCACCCATGCGGGTCAGCAGCGCCGCAATGGTGTCGCCGTCCCGGATGACCACCCGGTCCACGCCGCGGACTTCGCGGGCCTTGGCCTGGATGTCCAACCGGCGCGCCGCCCCCACGAGCGCCAGGGCCGATTCCGGTCCGGGGCAGGTGACTTCCAGCGACGATGAGCGCCCCGGCTCGGTCAGCGAGCCGTGCGCCAGGAAAGCCCCTCGCCACACCGCTTCGGCGTCGGCCGCTGAGCCGTTGACGACGGCGGACGGCAGCCCGCGCACGGGGCGGCCGCGGCCGTCGAGGAGGCCTGTCTGGCGGGCCAGCGCCTCGCCGTCACGCACCACCCGGACCACGTAGCGGCTGGCGCGCCGCAGTCCCCCGGCAGAGACGACGATGATTTCGCTCTGGTGGCCGTAGACTTCGGCGATCGCTGCCCGGAGGCGCCGTGCGGTGGACGCCAGGTCCACCTCGGCCTCGATGACGATCCGGCCGGAGATGATGTGCAGCCCGCCCGCGAAGCGGAGCATGGCGGATACCTCGGCCTTGCGTACTGATGATTTTTTGATGTCCAGACGGGACAGTTCTTCTTTGACCGATGCTGTCAGTGCCATGGCACCTTCCTAACTGTTCCCAAAAACGTCGTGGTACGCCGTCGCCAGACGCAGGGGGTCGTGGACGGGACGGCGGCCCGACGCCCCTACTTTACCCAAGACCACCTCGGCGCCGATCATCCCGGCGGCTTTCTCGAATTCCTGCCGGTCAGGGACAGAGGCGGGATCTGCCAGGACAACGTCCACGCTGAACCCGGGGGCATATCTTCGCAGCACGTCAAGGTGGTCCGCGGCGGTCATGCCGGACGTTTCCTTGGTATCCGTGGCCAGGTTCATGGTGAGGCAGCGCTTCGCCGGCGTCTGGCACAGTGCTTCCCGCATCTCGGGCAGGAGGAGGTGCGGCAGCACGGAGGTGTACCAGGAGCCGGGCCCCAGGATGACCCAGTCCGCGAGCTCGATCGCGGTAAGTGCCTCAACGCAGGCGGGGGCGGCTCCGGGCAGGAGCCGCACCTCCTCCAGGGATCCCGCCACCGCGCAGCGCGCCTGGCCCCGGATGGTGTGCAGGGCGGAGCCGCCGTCAGGGGCGGTGATCCGGACGTCACCTTCGATGGTGAGCGGCACGGTGGACATGGGCAGGACCTGGCCGCGTGCTCCAAGGAGCGCGCCTGCCCACTTGAGCCCGGCGACGGCGTCGCCCAGCAGTTCCCAGAGGGTGACGATCAGCAGGTTGCCCATGGCATGTTCGTCCAGGGAGCCGCCCGGGCCCTTGCCGGGACGGAACCGGTGCTGCATGACGTCCCGCCAGGTGCGTCCCCAGTCAGTGTCGTCACACAGGGCGGCCAACGCCATGCGCAGGTCCCCCGGCGGCAGGACACCGTACTCCTCGCGCAGGCGCCCGGACGAGCCGCCGTCGTCCGCTACCGTCACCACCGCCGTCAGGTCCGAAGTGAGGAGGCGCAGCGCGGACAGCGACGCCGACAGGCCGTGGCCGCCGCCCAGGGCAACTACCTTGGGGCCTTTGTTTTGCTGGCCGCCCGCTGCTCCGGCGGGCGGAACCAGCGGCAGGGCCCCGGTGAAAAGCGACATTACTCCCGGCCCAGATCCCGGTGCGTGGTGGTCACCGTGACTCTGGGGAACTGTGCCAGTTTCTTGGAAAGCTCGACGGCGACGGCCACTGAACGGTGCTTCCCGCCCGTGCAGCCCACGGCGATGGTGGCGTAGTGCTTGTTCTCGCGGCGGTAACCGTCCAGGACGGGCTCGAGGGCCATGACGTAGCGGTCCACGAAGTTCTTGACCCCTTCCGCCTCCAGGACGTAGTCGCTGACATCCTTGTCCAGCCCGGTGTGCGGGCGCAGCTGGGGCACCCAGTGCGGGTTGGGGATGAACCGGACGTCCGCAACGTAGTTGGCGTCAACGGGCAGGCCGTACTTGAAGCCGAAGCTCATGACGTTCAGCCGCAGGGCCACGGGCCCCGTTTCACTGAAGAGTTCGGTGATGGCGGTGGCAAGGCCGTGGACGTTGTAGCCGGAGGTGTCCAGGACGACGTCTGAGCTGTCGCGCAGTTCCTGGAGCAACTCCCGTTCGGCGGCAATGCCGTCGAGGATACGGCCGCCGCCCTGCAGCGGATGCGGCCGGCGTCCCTGCTCGAACCGCCTGACCAGGACGTTGTCGCTGGCGTCCAGGAAGAGCACCCGGAAAGCCACTCCGCTGGAGGCCAATGCTCCCAGCGCGGCCCGGATGTCGGCGAACAGGCCCTTGCTGCGGACGTCGATGACCACCGCCAGCCGCGGAATGGACTGCGGGGCGTGGGACACAAGGTCGGCCAAGGTTCCGAGCATCTGCGGCGGAAGGTTCTCCACGACATACCAGCCGTGGTCCTCCAGCGCATCGGCAGCCGTGCTCCGCCCGGCTCCGGACATTCCGGTGACCACCAGCAGCTCCGCTTCGAGGGGCTTGACGGGCTGCAGCCCGTCCTCCCCGGCCCCGGATTCCGCCGTCGTCTCTGCCATTAAGTCCGCCCCGTTCCTGTTGTTGTCCTGCAGGCTGCCGCGTTGGCGGAAACCCCGTTCATTACCCTAGCCAAGTTTCAGGGGACTCCGCTAAGTTTCAATGATTTCGCCGGTGGTCATGTTGATGGCAGGGACAGCCGCAGCTTCCGGTCCGTCCGGCGCGAAGTGGTTCACGATCGCGCCGGCAAGGGCAGGGCCGATGCCCTTCGCCTGGGACAGCTCAGCCGCCGAGGCGGCCTTGACGCCCTTCACGGAACCAAAGTGGGCCAGCAGGGCTTTCCGTTTGGAGGCACCCAGTCCCGGTACACCATCCAGGGCGGACACGGTCATGGCCTTCCCCCGCTTTTGCCGGTGGAAGGAAATGGCGAAGCGGTGGGCTTCGTCACGGATCCGCTGCAGCAGGTACAGCCCCTGGGACGTCCTGGGGAGGATGACCGGGAAGTCGCTGTCCGGCAGCCACACTTCCTCGAGCCGCTTGGCCAGGCCCACCACGTAGACGTCGTCAATGCCGAGATCGGCGAGGGCACGGGCTGCAGCATTGACCTGGGGCTTGCCGCCGTCCACCACCACCAGGTTGGGCGGGTAGGCGAACCTGGCCCGCGGTGCAGGCGTGGTGGTATCCAGCAGGCCGGCCCGCGCTTCCTGTTCCTGTCCAGGCCCCTCTTCGGCCTCCGCCGGGACGCCGGCCAGGGCAGCCTCACCCACCTGCGCGGACTTGTCCTGCAGGTAGTGGCGGAACCGGCGGGTGAGGACGTCATGCATCGCGGCGGTGTCGTCCGCCGCTGCCGGTCCGGTGACGGAGAATTTCCGGTAGTCCGCTTTCTTGGGCAGCCCGTCCTCCACCACCACCATGGAGGCCACCACGTTGGTGCCCTGGACGTGCGAGACGTCGAAGCACTCGATCCGCAGCAGCGGCACCGGCAGGTCCAGCGCCTCCTGGAGCTCCTGCAATGCCTGCGACCTCACGGTGAGATCCCCCGCGCGCCGGGTCTTGTGAAGCTTCAGGGCATGCTCGGCATTTTCGCGCACCGTGGACATCAACGCGGCCTTGTCCCCGCGCTGCGGGACCCGGATATCAACCTTTGCCCCGCGCAGTCCGCCCAGCCACAGCGCCAGTTCCTCGGTATTGCTGGGGGCGACGGGCACCAGGACCTCGCGCGGCAGCCTGCCATGGCTATCGCCGTCCTCGCCGTACACCTGTTGCAGGAGGTGCTCCACGAGGTCCGGGGTGGTGGAATCCTCCACCTTTTCAACTACCCAGCCACGCTGGCCGCGGATGCGGCCGCCGCGGACATGGAACACCTGGACCGCAGCTTCCAGTTCGTCTTCGTGCAGGGCGAAAATGTCGGCGTCGGTGTCCTCCGCGAGGACCACGGCGTTGCGCTCAAAGACTTTCCGCAAGGCGGTGATGTCATCGCGGACCCGGGCAGCACGCTCGTAGTCAAGCTCGGCTACTGCTTCCGCCATCTGCTTTTCCAGCTTCGCGATGAAGCGCTTGGCCTCGCCGCCCATAAAGGCGCAGAAGTCCTCAGCGAGTGCCCGGTGGTCTTCCGGGGAGATCCTTCCCACGCATGGGGCAGAGCATTTATCGATATAGCCCAGGAGGCAGGGCCGGCCGCTGGCCTCGGCGCGCTTGAACACCCCGGCGCTGCAGCTGCGGACCGGAAAGACTCGCAACAGGGTATCCATGGTCTCCCGGATGGCGCCTGCCGTGTAGGGGCCAAAGTAGCGGGTGCCCTTCCGCTTGTCGCCGCGCATCACCTGGACGCGCGGATACTTCTCGCCGACAGTGACGGCCAGGTAGGGGTAGGTCTTATCGTCACGGAACACCACGTTGAACCGCGGCTTGAATTCCTTGATCCAGGTGTATTCCAGCTGCAGCGACTCGAGTTCGCTGCCCACCACCGTCCACTCGACGCTGCTGGCGGCGTGGACCATGGCGTAGGTCTTGGGCAGCAGGCCGGCAGGGTTGGCAAAGTAGGAGTTCAGGCGGGAACGGAGGCTCTTGGCCTTGCCGACATAGATGACGCGGCCGTGCGCATCACGGAAGCGGTACACCCCCGGGTTGGTGGGAATCTCCCCCGTCTTGGGCCGGTAACTTGCTGGATTTGCCACCTATCCAGTCTACTGAGGCGCGCCGGGTGCCTTTGCCACCCGGCGGTCCTCGCGGCCCTTAAATCCGGCTGGAACCGGGGTTATTCCGTGGCCTTGCTCTGGTTGTAACTGGTGGAGCGTTCCTGTCCGCTGAGTTCGGCAATGGCGTCCATGATGCGGTCAGTCACTGCCCGCCGGGCCGGCAGCGAATGGTCCGGCCCGGTCTTGTCGAAGTACAGCGGCTCCCCCACTTTCATGGTGAAATGCTGCGGGCGTACCCCGCTCTCACCGGCGCGCTGGAGGTTTTCCGTACCGATAAGTCCAACGGGAATCACCGGTGCCCCTGTGGTGAGCGCCAGCCATCCCACGCCGGTGCGTCCCCGGTAGAGGATGCCGTCACGGGAGCGGGTGCCTTCCGGATAGATGCCGATTCCCTTGCCGGATTCCAGGATGTCCAGCAGCGTCTTGAGTGCCTGGACACTTGCGGCCTGCTCACCCCGCTCCACGGGAATGGAACCCACGGACTCGAAAAAGGCCTTCATGACCTTGCCCTTGACGCCTCCGGTTGTGAAGTATTCGGCCTTCGCGAAGAAGGCAACGGGGCGCGGCATCAGGGCCTGGACGATCACGCTGTCGAAGAATGACAGATGGTTCGGGGCGACGATGAACGGCCCGTCGGCAGGAACGTTTTCAAGGCCGACGACGGTGGGCCGGCAGGTGCTCGAGATCAGGCTGCGCGTGGTCCAGCGGACAGCATCAAACATTGCCATCGTTGGTCACCTCCCCCAGGGCCGCGGAGTGGATGGCCTGCATCTGCCGGAGAAGCTCCACCAGGCCCTCCGCGGTTTCCACCACGGCCACCGCACCGGCCTCCTCCAGCTCGCCGTCGGGCGCAAATCCCCAAGCCACGCCGATGCAGTCCAGGCCGTTGGCGATGGCCCCTGAAACATCCTGTGCCCGGTCCCCCACCATCACGGCATGCTGCGTGTTCAAGTCCTTCAATGCAGCGGCGATGATCCCTGTCTTGCCGAGCGGAACCCCCTGCACCGCGCTTTCGTCATCCTCGGAGCCGTGGATGCCGTGGAACAACCCGTCGATTCCATGGTGTGCCAGCACAGTGCGGGCAAGGCGCTGCGGCTTCTGGGTGGCAACAGCCACCGGGAGCCCGGCTTCCGCGAAGGACTCCAGGACTTCACGGACGCCCGGGTAGATCCGGCCCTGCGCGATCCCGGTGGCGACGTAGTACTCGCGGTACAGGCGGATGACATCGTCCAGCAGGTCCGCCGGCACGTTGGCCACATTCAGCAGGGAATCGCTGAGTTTCGGGCCGATCATCGCGTGGAGCAGGTCCTGCCCGGGAACGGGAAGCCCCATGGCGTTCAGGGCAAAGGAGATTCCGTCTGTTATTCCCCCGGCCGGATCGACAAGAGTGCCGTCCAGGTCAAAGATCACGGGCACTGTTGTTTGAGTCACCGGGTTAGTTTCTCACGACACCACTCATGCCTGAAACTCGCATACGCGTAGCGGCATACATTTGGATTACGTCAGGAGACCTCGCCGCGCTTCTACAGGATTTCAGCGAGGAACGCGGCTGTGTGGCTGGCAGTGGACTTGGCCAGCTCCTCCGGCGTTCCTGATGCCACGATCTGGCCGCCGCCGGAACCGCCGTCCGGCCCGAGGTCCACGATCCAGTCCGCGCTCTTGATGACGTCCAGGTTGTGTTCGATGGTGATCACGGTGTTGCCTTTGTCCACCAGCCCCTGCAGGACCATCAGCAGCTTGCGGATGTCCTCGAAGTGGAGCCCCGTGGTGGGCTCGTCCAGCACGTAGACGCTGCGCCCGTTGGACCGCTTCTGGAGTTCGGCGGCCAGCTTCACGCGCTGCGCCTCGCCGCCGGACAGCGTGGTGGCCGGCTGGCCCAGGCGGACGTAGCCCAGGCCAACGTCCACGAGGGTGTTGAGGTGCCGGGCGATGGGCGAGAAGGCAGCGAAGAACTCGGCGCCTTCCTCGATGGGCATGTTCAGCACGTCCGCGATGGTCTTGCCCTTGTAGTGCACCTCGAGCGTCTCCCGGTTGTACCGCGCACCATGGCACACCTCGCAGGGGACGTAGACGTCGGGCAGGAAGTTCATCTCGATCTTCAGCGTTCCGTCACCCGAGCACGCTTCGCAGCGGCCGCCCTTGACGTTGAACGAGAACCGGCCGGGCAGGTACCCGCGCACCTTCGCCTCAGTGGTTTCCGCGAACAGCTTGCGGATGTTGTCGAACACCCCCGTGTAGGTGGCGGGGTTGGAACGGGGGGTGCGCCCGATAGGGCTCTGGTCCACGTGGACCACCTTGTCCAGGTGCTCCAGGCCCTGGACGGTTTTGTGCCGGCCGGCTACCTGCTTGGCGCCGTTGAGCTTGTTGGCCAGCACCTTATAGAGGATCTCGTTGACCAGCGTGGACTTGCCGGAGCCGCTCACCCCGGTGACCGCGGTGAAGAGCCCCAGCGGGAACGCCGCGTCCACGTTCAGGAGGTTGTTCTCCCTCGCGCCCACCACCTTCAGCTCACGCTTTTTGTCGTACTTGCGGCGTTTCTTCGGGACTTCGATCTTCTTGCGCCCGGACAGGTAGTCGCCGGTGAGGGATGCGGTGTTCTCCAGCAGGTCCTTGTAGGAGCCGGAGTGGACCACCTGGCCGCCGTGCTCGCCCGCGCCGGGTCCGATGTCCACGATCCAGTCAGCCACGTGGATGGTGTCTTCGTCGTGCTCAACGACGATGAGCGTATTGCCCATGTCGCGGAGCCGGGTCAGGGTGTCGATCAGCCGCCGGTTGTCGCGCTGGTGCAGCCCGATGGACGGTTCGTCCAGCACATACAGGACACCCACCAGGCCCGAGCCGATCTGGGTGGCAAGGCGGATGCGCTGGGCCTCACCGCCGGAGAGGGTGGCGGACGGACGCTCAAGGTTCAGGTATTCCAGCCCGACGTCGAGCAGGAAGGTCAGCCGGGCCTGGATCTCCTTGAGCACCTGGTGGGCAATCTGCGCTTCCCGGCCCGTCAGGACAAGGTTGTTCAGGAACGCGGCGCAGTCACGCATGGGCAGGGCGGCGACGTCGGCAATGGACTTGCCGTTGATCAGCACCGACAGGGAGGCCGGGTTGAGGCGCGCCCCGTTGCAGGCCGGGCAGGGAATCTGCCGCATGTACTCTTCGTAGCGGTCGCGGGCCCAGTCGGAGTCCGTTTCGCCGTGCTTGCGGTGGACGTACTGGATGGCGCCTTCGAATCCGGTACTGTACTTCCGTTCCCGGCCGAAGCGGTTGCGGTACTGCACCACAACCTTGTGGTCCTTGCCGTGCAGCACGGTCTGGCGCACGTCCTTGCCCAGCTTCTCCCACGGCGTGTCCATGGAGAAGCCGAGTTCCTTGGCGAGGCCCTCCAGGAGCCTGTTCCAGTACTCAGTGGTGGCCGTGCCAAGCGACCACGGGGCGATGGCTCCCTCGGCCAGCGAAAGTTCCGGGTTGGGAACGATGAGTTCCTCGTCCACCTCCAGCTTGGTGCCGATGCCGCTGCAGGCCGCGCAGGCGCCGAAGGGGTTGTTGAACGAGAAGGACCTGGGCTCGATCTCGTCGATGGCAAGCGGGTGCTCGTTGGGGCAGGCCAGGTTTTCGGAGAAGGCCCGCAGCCGGCCGGGATCGTCCGCTTCAAGGTCCACGAACTCGGCAAGGACGCGGCCCTCGGCCAGGCCCAGCGCGGTCTCAATGGAGTCGGTGAGCCGCTGGCTGATGCCTTCCTTGACCACCAGCCTGTCCACCACCACCTCGATGGTGTGCTTGAACTGCTTGCCCAGCTTGGGCGGGTCGCTCAGCTGGACCAGGTTCCCGTCAACGCGTGCACGGGAGTAGCCCTTTGCGGTCAGTTCCTTGAAGAGGTCAACGAATTCGCCTTTGCGTCCACGCACCACCGGGGCCAGGACCTGGAAGCGGGTACCCTGGTCAAGCTCCAGCAGCTGGTCAACGATCTGCTGGGGAGTCTGCTTGGCCACCGGCTCGCCGCACACGGGGCAGTGGGGCCGGCCCACACGGGCCCAGAGCAGGCGCATGTAGTCGTAGATTTCGGTGATGGTGCCCACCGTGGAACGGGGGTTCTTGCTGGTGGACTTCTGGTCGATGGAGACCGCCGGCGACAGTCCCTCAATGAAGTCGACGTCCGGCTTGTCCACCTGGCCCAGGAACTGGCGCGCGTAGGCGGACAGCGATTCCACGTAGCGCCGTTGGCCCTCTGCGAAGATGGTGTCGAAAGCCAGGGAGGACTTCCCGGATCCTGACAGCCCGGTGAAGACGATCATCGCATCCCGGGGCAGGTCGAGGTCCACATTCCGCAGGTTGTGCTCCCGCGCGCCTTTGACGACCAGGCGGGAGAGGTCCGGACGGTGTGGTGCGGCGGCGGGTGCTGCTGCGACGGAAACGGGGTGGACGGCTGTTTCTTCGGCTACGGCTTTAGGCACTCCACTATGCTAATCGAAAACTTCTTCGAACATCCACGCGGGGGCGGTCAGCCGGCGTCGTAGGCGGCGGCCAGCAGCTTCACCGCCTCGGCGAACGTGGCGCCCTGCGCTTTGGCCGCGGCAGCGTAGGCTGCTGCGGCGGCTGAGAGCCCGCCGAGACGTTCGTCACGTGCGCACACCGTTGTTCCGTTCCTGCCGTGGGTGGCAACGATTCCGGCGGCTTCGAGCTCCTTGTAGGCGCGGGCCACTGTATGCGGAGCCACATCCAGGCGCTCGGCCAGGGCCCTGACGGCGGGCAGCCGGGTCCCCGGCGGGAGGGCTCCGTTGTCCACCTGGTGGATGACCTGGAGCCGCAGCTGTTCAAACAGCGCCACGGAACTGGCAGTGTTCGGTTTCCATGTTCCGGGGAAGCCGGATGCGGGCATCAAAGGCCGGCCTCAAGGGCGTCCGCACGGCCGGGCCGGACGGAGAATTGTGCGTTGTGAAGCCGGGCGTAGTAGCTGTTGGCGGACAGAAGGCTTCGGTGTGTGCCCTGCTCGACAATGCGGCCGTGATCCATGACCAGAATTAGATCAGCGTTGCGGACGGTGGACAAACGGTGGGCTATCACGAAGCTCGTCCTGCCCTGCCGCAGGCGCTGCATTGCCTGGCGGATGAGCAGTTCGGTCCGGGAGTCGACCGAGCTGGTGGCCTCGTCCAGGATCAGGACAGCCCTGCCGGCCAGTTGTGCCCGGGCTATGGTGACCAGTTGCCGTTGGCCCTGGCTGAGGGGTTCCCCGCCGTTTTCCAGGACGGTGTCATAGCCGTCGGGCAGTGCCCTGACGAACCGTTCGACGTAAGTGGCCTCGGCGGCCGCCCTGATGCAGGCGTCCGTGGCGTCCGGCCGGCCGTAGGCAATGTTTTCCCTGATGGTGCCGGCGAAGAGCCACGCGTCCTGGAGCACCACCCCGAACTGCTCCCGGAGGCGGTCCCGGGGGATCCCGGCAATGTCCTGTCCTCCCATGGTTATGCGGCCCGATCCGGGCCCGTAGAACCTCATCAGGAGGTTCACCACAGTCGTCTTCCCTGCACCGGTGTGCCCCACAATCGCTACGGTCTGGCCAGGCTCGACGGAGAAGGAAAGGTTGCGCACCGCCGGGGCTGATTCCGGGTATCCGAAAGTCACGTCGTCAAAGACGATCCGGCCGCCGGCCAGGGCCGCGGTGGATCCCGCGGACGGCTCCGCGGGATCCTCCTCCGTGTCCAGGAGGTCGAAAACACGTGCAGCGGACGCGGCGCAGGACTGGATGAGGTTGAGCATCCCGCCGATTTGGCCCACCGGCTGGCTAAAGAGCCTGCTGAACTGGATGAACGCCTGGATCCCGCCGATGGTCATGGCGCCGGCAAGGACCTGGAGCGCGCCCACCACGGCCACGGCGATGTAATTGAGGTTGGACATCAGCACCATCAGGGGCTGGACCACACCGGCTGAATACTGGGCCCTGGTAGCTGCGCGCGCCAGCCGGCCGTTGCTTCCGGCGAATATTTCGGCGGCCTTGTCCTGGTGTCCGAAGGCTTTGATCACCTCGTGTCCGGTTATGAGCTCCTCCACGTGCGCGTTCAACTGGCCGGTTTCGGTCCACTGCCTCGCGAAGTGCGCCTGCGAACGCCGGGCCACGAGCACGGTGATCAGGGTGGACAGCGGAACAGTCGCCACCGCGATTGCGGCGAGCAGCGGCGAGATCCAGAGCATCATTGCCAGGGACCCGCAGAGCATGAGGAAGGACATGATCAGCTGGGTGAGGAGCTGGTTCAGGGCCTGGGCGATGTTGTCGATGTCATTGGTGGCGCGGCTCAGGACATCGCCCCGGGAGCGTTCCTGGAAATAGGTGGAGGGCAGGCGGTGGAGTTTGTCCTCGAGCGAGGCCCGCAAGTTGTACATGAGCCCCTGCACCGACCGGGCTGTCAGCGCTCCCTGGATCCAGTTGAACAGCGAGGCCAGGACGTACATCAGCGCCACCCCCGCCAGCAACAGGCCAAGCCGCCCCTGGTCAAGGGATCCCAGCACGACGCCGTCCACCACCACATCGGTGGCGTCGCCGAGGTATTTCGGCGCGGCCACGTTGAGCCCCGCAAAGGTGCAGGTAGCCACCACGGCGCCCACCATGAAGCGCCTGAACGGGAGGAGCAGGCCCAGAAGCCGTCCAGTTGTTGGCCAAAACCTCCCTGGCACCCCTGGGGCAACGGCCGGAAGCGTCATGACCGGCCCTCCAGGGCCAACTGCGAGTCCGCGATCTCCCGGTACGTGGGGGAAATCTCAAGCAGTTCGGCGTGCGTCCCCTGCGCCACCAGGCGCCCGCCGTCCAAGACCAAAATGCGGTCTGCGCTTTCCACTGCGGCAATCCGTTCCGCCACCACTATCACTGTGCTGGAGGCAAGTTCCGCGGCCAGCGCCTGCCTCAACCTCGCGTCCGTGTCGTAGTCCAGCGCCGAGAAGCTGTCATCAAGAAGGTACAGCGGCACCTTCCTCAGCAGCGCGCGGGTGATGCACAAACGTTGCCTTTGTCCCCCGGACAGGTTGGTCCCGCCCTGGCCAACGGGGGTGGCAAGCCCCAACGGCAGCACGCTCATGAACCGCATGGTCTGGGCCGTCTCGAGGGCGCGCCAAAGCTCGGCGTCCGATGCGTCCGGTGCTGCCATCCGGAGGTTATCCGCGATGGTCCCCGAAAACAGGTGGGACTGCTGGGGGACTATGGACATGGCGGCACGAAGGGTGTCGAGCCGCAGCTCCCGGATGTCCGCGCCGTCGAGGGTGATGGTTCCTGCCGTCGGGTCGAGGAATCGCGGAATGAGGTTCAGCAGCGTGGACTTTCCGCTGCCAGTGGACCCCACGATGGCGGTGGTAGTGCCCGGAACGGCTGTGAAGCTGATGTCCGCGAGGACGGGGGCTTCCGCTCCGGGATAGGAAAAACCCACGCCCTTGAACTGGAGAACCCCCTGCCTGGCCGACGGATGCTGC
This sequence comes from Pseudarthrobacter sp. C1, assembly GCF_034720455.1. Classification (NCBI taxonomy): domain Bacteria; kingdom Bacillati; phylum Actinomycetota; class Actinomycetes; order Micrococcales; family Micrococcaceae; genus Pseudarthrobacter; species Pseudarthrobacter sp. C1. Next base: position 447,152 of record NZ_JAYESK010000004.1, read on the forward strand.
GCGCCGCCCGCCGGCGCGGGAAGCAACAGACTGGGTTGCTGCGGGTCGCGCACGGAGGGTTCGGTATCAAGTACGGCGCCGATGCGCTCCGCGCACACTGCAGCCCGGGGCGCCGTCATAAGCACGTACATGGCCATCATGATGGCCAGGAGGATTTGCAGGATGTAGGCAATGAACGCGGCCAACGCCCCGATGTTCATCAGTCCGGCCTGGATCCGCTGCCCGCCGAACCAGACAACGGCCACGGAGGAAAGGTTCACCACCAGCATGACCAGAGGCAGCATTCCTGCCACCAGCAGCGCCGACTGGAGGTTGTTGGCCGTCAGGATGCTGTTGATCCGGGCGAAGCGCCGGACTTCGTGGTCCTGGCGGACAAAGGCCCGGATGACGTTGGCGCCCATGATCTGCTCGCGGAGGATGCCCCCTGCACGGTCGAGGTGTTCCTGCCCTTCGCGGTACAGCGGGATGAGGCGGCCCACGATGAGGTACATGATGATCAGGAGCAGGGGCACAATGACGATCACAACCGCGGACAGCGGCAGGTCCTGCTGGAGTGCCAGGACAATGCCGCCCAGGCCCATGGCCGGGCCGGCAACCAGCATGGTGAACACGAGGACCGCGAACGCCTGGATCTGCTGGGTGTCGTTGGTGGCCCGGGTGGCCAGGCTCTGGGTTCCGAAGGCCGCCACCTCCCGGGAGGACAATGACTGGATCTTGGTGAAGATCTCCGCCCGCAGCTGGTGCCCGATCCTCATGGCCGCCACAGCGGCGAGGTACCCCGCGGCGATGGCGGCAACGGCCTGGATTACCGCCAGCACCGCCATGGTGATTCCCAGGCGCGGGATGACTGTGTGGTTTCCGGCAACGATGCCGTCATCGATGATTGCTGCGTTGACCGTGGGCAGCAGCAGGGTGGCCGCAGCCTGGACCAGCTGGAGGACTACGATGGCAGCCACATGGGCTTTGTGGCCCCCAAGCAGCCGGCTCATCAGTCCGATCAGCAACGTACCTCCAGTTGGGTCAGTCGTCGGAGGGAACAGCCTGCGGCGGCCTCTCCCCCATCCGCCACCCCGTCATTGTAGGCCAGATCACATTCCAGAGTTGTCACGCGTGTGACTGGAGTGTGAAGAGCGTCCAGCGGCCCGGTTCGTCACCGGTTCTTGCACCCCACCGCGAAGATCCTTCGAAAGGGAAAGACGGTGCCATGCCCCGTTTCTGGATACGCTTCCCGCAGCACGGCTGCGTACTCCGCCTCGAATTCCGCCCCCTCCGCCGCGGAAAGGGCGGCAAGGACGGGGCGGAGCGCTGTGCCGCGGACCCATTCCAGGACGGCGTCCGTGCCGGCCAGCACCTGCAGGTAGGTCGTCTCCCAGGCGTCAGCCGAGAACCCTGCGTCGAGCATGAGATGAAGGTAGTCCGCAGGCTCGCCCACCGACTCGCCTCCCTGCAGCACCCCGCCGAGCTGCCGCACCCACCGCTGTGACCCCGCCAGCCCGCGCATCAACGCATGGGACGGGGCGTTGAAGTTCCCCGGGACCTGGAGCGCGAACCAGGCACCGGGGCGGAGGGCATCCAGCCAGGTCCGCATCATGTCCTGGTGGCCCGGCACCCACTGCAGGGCCGCATTGCTGACCACAACGTCGGTCTGCCCGGAGGGTTTCCACTCCGAAATGTCCGCCAGTTCGAAGCGCAGGGACGGGTTCCTTTCCGCCCGTCCGGCGGCTTTGGCGAGCATCTCTTCCGATGAGTCAAGGCCAACCACGTCGGAACCGGGCCAGCGGTCCGCGAGCGTGGCGGTCAGGTTCCCGGGCCCGCAGCCAAGGTCCACCACCTGGACGGGCCGGTCCGCCCGGACCCTGCCGGTCAGGTCGAAAAAGGGCCGGTCCCGGTAGTCTCCGAACTGGACATATTTCGCCGGGTCCCACTTCATATCCATCTCCGCATTCTGGTGCCGTCTTCTGTACCGCGAAGCTTAACCCGGGCGGGGCGGAATCCCGGGCACGGCAGGGCACTAAGCTGGCAATCAATGAAACTCGTTGACCAGCTGCCCCATCTGCCCGCCTCCGTCCGTACTGTGGGTGTGGATCCCGACGACCTCTACACGCGGTTCGTTGAGTGGACGGAAAGCCGCGGACTGGCCCTGTATCCCGCACAGGACGAAGCCATTATGGAGCTGGCCACGGGGTCCAACGTCATCCTGGCCACCCCCACCGGGTCCGGAAAATCCCTCGTGGCCATCGCCGCCCACTTCCAGGCCATGGCCCAGGGCCAGCGGAGCTACTACACCGCGCCGATCAAGGCGCTGGTCTCCGAGAAGTTCTTTGCCCTGTGCGATATTTTCGGCGCCGAGAACGTGGGAATGATCACGGGCGATTCCGGCGTCAACCAGGATGCGCCCATCATCTGCTGTACGGCCGAGATCCTGGCCAACACCGCCCTCCGTGAAGGCGCAGCCGCGGAACTCGGCACGGTGATCATGGACGAGTTCCATTTCTACTCGGACCCGCAGCGCGGCTGGGCGTGGCAGGTTCCCCTGCTGGAACTCCCCCAGGCCCAGTTCCTTTTGATGTCCGCCACGCTGGGGGACGTCAGCCGGTTCGAGGAAGGCCTGACAACGCTGACGGGCCGCGCCACCACCACGGTGAGCTCCGCGGAACGGCCCATTCCGCTGCATTACTACTACCACGAGACCCCCGTGCACGAGACGCTGGAGGAGCTGCTCTCCACCAGGCAGGTGCCGGTCTACGTAGTGCACTTCAGCCAGGTCGAGGCAATTGACCGCGCACAGACGCTGATGAGCATCAACGTCTGCACCCGCGAGGAGAAGGACAAGATCGCAGAGCTGATCGCCAACTTCCGGTTCGCCGCCGGTTTCGGCAAGACCCTGAACCGGCTGGTCCGCCACGGCATTGGCGTGCACCATGCGGGCATGCTGCCGAAGTACAGGCGGCTGGTGGAGCAGCTGGCCCAGGCGGGGCTGCTGAAGGTCATCTGCGGCACCGACACCCTGGGCGTGGGAATCAACGTGCCCATCCGCACTGTCCTGCTCACGGCACTGAGCAAGTACGACGGCGTCCGCACCCGGCTGCTTAACTCCCGTGAGTTCCACCAGATTGCGGGCCGGGCCGGGCGGGCAGGTTACGACACCGCCGGGACCGTGGTGGTCCAGGCACCCGAACACGTGACGGAGAACGTCAAGGCAATGGCCAAGGCCGTGGCCAAATTCGGTGACGACCAGAAGAAGCTGCGCCAGGTGGTGAAGAAGAAGCCGCCGGAGGGGTTCGTCAGCTGGGGCGAGCCTACGTTCAAGCGGCTCGTCGAATCGGTGCCGGACCCGTTGACGTCAAGCTTCACGGTGACGCACGCGATGCTGATGAACCTGATGGAACGGCCCGGGGACCCGTTCGCGGCGGCCCGACGCCTCCTGACGGAAAACCACGAGACCCGGTCCTCCCAGCTGCAGCTCATGAAAAAGGCACTGGGCATCTACCGCGAACTGCTCGCGGCCGAGGTGGTGGAGCGGATCCCTGCGGAAGAGCAGGGACCCGACGGCCGGACCGTCCGGCTGACTGTCCACCTCCAGCCGAACTTCGCACTCAACCAACCGCTGTCCCCCTTCGCACTGGCCGCACTTGAACTCCTGGACCCGGAGTCGCCGTCGTACGCCCTGGACGTGGTGTCCGTGATCGAGGCGACCCTGGAGAAGCCGCGGCAGATCCTGTCCGCCCAGCAAAAGAAGGCCCGCGGCGAGGCGGTGGCCGCCATGAAGGCCGACGGCATCGAGTACGACCAGCGGATGGCCATGCTCGAGGAAGTGTCCTACCCCCAGCCCTTGGCGGAGATTCTCGGGGAAGCCTTCGAGGTGTACCGGAAGGCCGCGCCCTGGGTGGGCGATTTCGAGCTTGCCCCCAAGTCCGTGGTCCGGGACATGTACGAGCGTGCCATGAACTTTGGCGAGTTCGTGCAGTTCTACGGGCTGGCCCGTTCGGAGGGGATAGTCCTGCGCTACCTCGCGGACGCCTTCAAGGCCCTGCGGCAGACCGTTCCCCAGGACATGCTGCGCGAGGATTTGGAGGACCTGGTTGCCTGGCTCGGCGAGCTGGTCCGCCAGGTGGACTCCAGCCTCCTGGACGAATGGGAGGAACTGGCCTCGGGCGCCGCCCCGACACCGCACGACGCGCCGCCGCCGCCCCCGCCGTCGCTCACGTCCAACATCCGGGCCTTCCGGGTGATGGTGCGCAACGAACTGTTCCGCCGCGTTGAGCTGTTCGCCGACGAGGACGCGGCCGCGCTGGGGGAACTCGACGCCGCAGCCGGCTGGGGCGCCGAGCGCTGGGAAGACGCCCTGGACGACTACTTTGACGAACACGACGACATCGGGACCGGGCCGGACGCCCGGGGACCGGCCCTGCTCATCATCACGGAGGAAAAGGACCGGTGGAAGGTCCGGCAGATCTTCGACGATCCCGCCGGCAACCATGACTGGGGGATTTCCGCCGAGGTGGACCTGGCTGCCTCGGACGAAACCGGAACGGCTGTGATCAGGGTGACTGAGGTCAACCGGCTCTGAACGCTGCCAGCGCCTGCCGGGTGCCGGCGGTAAGCTCGAACAATGAGTGTAATCCGCCCCGCAACCCCGCAAGACGTACCCGCAATCCTCCGGATGATCCACGAACTGGCGCACTACGAGAAGGAACCTGACGCCGTCCGGAACACCCCCGGGATGCTGCAGCAGGTGCTGTTCGGAGAGAACCCGCGCGTGTTCGCTGCCATGGCAGAGAACGGGGCCGGCGAAGTCCAGGGGTTCGCTTTGTGGTTCCTGAACTATTCCACCTGGGAAGGCGTGCACGGCATCTACCTGGAGGACCTTTACGTGAGCCCGGAAGCCCGCGGCGAAGGACACGGAAAGGCCCTGCTCCAGCACCTTGCCGCCATTGCCGTGGAGAACGGCTACGCCAGGGTGGAGTGGAGCGTCCTTGACTGGAATGAGCCGTCCATCAACTTCTACCGGCGCCTCGGCGCCAGGCCCATGGACGGCTGGTCCACGTTCCGGCTCACCGGCCAGGCCCTCGAACAGTTCGGCAGTGCCGTCCCCGCCCCTGCCAATGGCTAGTGCAGGGATGCCATCGCCGGCAGGCCCGGCGGTCCGGGCAAGGCATGAGGTAAGGGCGAAGCACCAGTTCCGCGGGATGCGGACCACGGAGCACTTTTTCACAGTGCCGCTGGACCATTCTTCCCCCTCGGGCGAAACAATCACCGTCTTTGCCCGGGAGTACGTTTCGGCCGCGCACAGCGAGAACCAGGCCGCGGGTCTTCCGTGGCTCCTGTTCCTCCAGGGCGGTCCCGGCGGGCGCGGCAACAGGTTTGGCTCGCTGGGCGGCTGGAGCAAAGCGGCTGCCAAGGACTTCCGGATCCTCATGCTTGACCAGCGCGGAACGGGGCTCTCCACGCCTGCGGACCGGAACACCCTGCCGCTCCGGGGGTCCGCCGCGGACCAGGCCGCGTACCTGGAGCATTTCCGTGCGGATTCAATCGTGGCCGACGCCGAGCTGATCCGGGATGCCCTGGGGGCGGGCCCGTGGACGGTGTACGGCCAGAGCTACGGCGGCTTCTGCGCACTGACGTACCTGTCCTTTGCACCGGAGGGCCTGAAGGAGGTCCTGGTCACCGGCGGCCTTGCGCCGCTGACCGGCCCGGCCGATGACGTCTACCGGGCTACGTTCCAGCGCGTTGCGGCCCGCAACGCCGAGTACTTCGGCTGGTACCCGGAGGACCGGGACATGGTTGACCGGATTGCCCGCCACCTCAGGAGCACCCCGGAGTTCCTGCCCGACGGCGGCCCGCTCACCGTGGAGCGCTTCCAGATGGTTGGTTCCTTCCTCGGCGGCAATACGCGCGTGGACAGCCTGCATCACCTGCTGGAGGACGCCTTCACGGAAACAGCGGAAGGCACCCGGCTCTCGGATGCCTTCCTGGACCAGGTGCAGGGCATCGTATCGCGCCGGTCCAATCCCCTCTACGCGCTGATGCATGAATCCATCTACGGCCAGGGGCAGGCGACCGGCTGGTCCGCCTGGCGGGTACTGGCGGACTACCCGGAGTTCCGGCCGGACGCCGAGCCGCTGCTGCTGACGGGCGAGATGGTTTATCCGTGGTACTTCGAACAGGACCCTGCGCTTCAGCCCCTCCGGGACGTGGCGGACCTGCTTGCAGCCAAAACGGACTGGAAGCCGCTCTACGATGTTGCCCGGCTGGGGGCCAATACCGTTCCGGCGGCGGCCGCCGTCTACTCGGACGACATCTATGTGGACCGGAAACTCTCCTTGGAAACAGCGTCCGCGGTGCGCGGGCTGCAGGTCTGGGAGACCGGCGACTTCCACCATGATGGCATCGCCGACGACGGGGAGGCGATCTTCGCCAGGCTGCTGGGTATGGCCAGGTCAGGCGGGCGCTGACTCGCGCCGGCCGGCCACCACGGTCACGAACGCCGCGGCCAGGACGGCTGCGCCCACCACGCCGCCCAGCAGGTTCAGGCCCAGGTAGCCGATCCAGCTGAGGACCAGGCCCGACACCGCCCCGCCCACGGCCCCCGCTGCACCCATGAGCATGTCCGAAACCCCCTGCACCACTACACGGGAGTCCCGGCCGACGCTCTCGGCAAGCAGGGTGGAACCGGACACCGTGGCCGCGGACCAGCCCAGGCCCAGCAAAACCAGGCCTGCCGCCACCGCCCCCGTGGATGCCTGGCCGAATCCGGCAACAGCTACGGCGGTGATCAGCAGGGTGAAGCCAATCATGATGGTCTGCGCCCTGCCGGCCTTGTCCGTCAGCCAGCCCATCACCGGCGACAAAGCGAACATCCCGGCGATGTGCAGCGAAATGGTGAAACCGATGATCACCAGGACGTCACCGGACGCCGTGTGGCCCGCGTGGCTCGCGCCCGGCCCTTCGACCAGTTCCTGCAGGTGGAGTGGCGTCATGGACATCACGCCCACCATCACCGCGTGGGCCCCGACGACGGCGGCCACTGCCAGGAGCGCGGTCCGGGAGCCGCGGATGGCCCGGAGCCCGCGGACCAGCGAGCCGCCGTCGCGCTTTGCCTGCCCGTTGGTGCCTGCCCCCGCGCCGCTGCCCTCCGGTGCTGCCGGCGTTTGTTGTGCCGTGCCGGGGGCGCCGGTGCGCGCCTGTTGCGGCGCAAGTTCCCTGGCCAGCAGCAGCGGATCCGGCCGCAGGCCGGTAAAAAGCAGGACGTTCGCCAGGAGAAGCCCGGCTCCGGCAATCACGAAAGGCCCTGCCACCGGCGGAAGGCCCAGCGCCTGTCCCACCACGGTGCCGGGCTGGATGAGGTTGGGTCCGGCGACGGCGCCAACGGTTACGGCCCACACCACGGCGGACAGGGCCCTGCCGCGGTGCTCCGGGTCCGCAAGGTCGACGGCGGCGAAGCGGGCCTGCAGGCTGGCGGCGGTACCCACACCGATCCCGGCTGCGCCGAGCACCAGCAGGACGAAAAGGCCGGACACCACCGCGAGCACCATCAGGACCGTGCCTGCGAGGGCCGCGGACAGCCCGGCCACCTGGCCGGTCCGGCGTCCCCGGCGGTCCGCCAGCGAGGCAAGCGGCAGGGCAGCCAGGGCTGCGCCGAGGGTCATGACCGTGGCGACGGCGCCGGCCCAGGCACTCGACCCGGACAGTTCGACGGCGAGGATGGACCCGATCGAAACCGTGGCACCGGTGCCGATTCCGCCAAAAATCTGGGCCGCGCTCAGCAGCACCACCGTGCGCCGCTGCACGAGGCGCACCCGTTGGTCCGATATCAGGGTGGGGGCCATGGTCCGAGCATAGTCCCCCCATGCGCCTCCTGCAGAGGGGATTTAAAGCAACAATCCCGGCCGCAGGATACGGCCGGGATTGTCCGGGTCAGGAGGAGCAGGGACGCCTACTCGGCGTCGCTGTGGCTCCTCCGGACGTCCTCCTCGAGGCGGGGGTCCAGGTGCGCTTCCTTGGCCTTGGAGCTGACCAGGCTGGCGACCACCGCGATGACGATGGTGCCAACGATGACGCCCAGGGAAACGAACGTGGGGATTTCGGGGGCCCATTCAATGTGCTGCCCGCCGTTGATGAACGGAAGCTCGTTGACGTGCATGGCGTGCAGGACCAGCTTGACGCCGATGAACGCGAGGATGAAGGAGAGCGCGTGCTTCAGGTAGATCAGGCGGTTCATGAGGCCGCCGAGCAGGAAGTACAGCTGGCGCAGGCCCATCAGGGCGAACAGGTTGGCCGTGAACACGATGAAGGGGCTCTGGGTGAGGCCGAAGATTGCGGGGATGGAGTCGACGGCGAAGAGCAGGTCCGTGAGGCCGATGGTGATGAACACGATCAGCATGGGGGTGAAGACCTTCTTGCCGTTCACGGTGGTGCGCAGCTTGCCGCCGTCGAACTTCTCGGACATGGGGATAACCTTGCGGATCTTGGCGATCAGCGGGTTCTCCCGGTCTTCTTCGTCTTCGCCCTCGTCCTGGGCCTGCTTCCATGCGGTCCAGAGCAGGAACGCGCCGAAGATGTAGAACACCCAGCTGAACTGCTCGATCACGATCGCGCCGAGCAGGATGAAGATGCCGCGCAGGATCAGGGCGATGATGATGCCCACCATCAGCACTTCCTGCTGGTACTTCCGGGGCACGGAGAACCTGGCCATGATGATGATGAAGACAAACAGGTTGTCGATGCTGAGGCTGTATTCCGTCACCCAGCCGGCGACGAACTGGCCGCCGAATTCCGGGCCGGTGAAAGCGAACATGGCGCCGGCGAACACCAGGGCCAGAGTGACGTAGAAGGCCACCCAGAGTCCGGCTTCCTTCATGGAGGGTTCGTGCGGGCGGCGGACCACCAGGAGAAGGTCGGTCAGGAGGATCAGGCCAAGGACGACAAAGGAGCCGACCTCAAACCAGACGGGCAATTCGAGCACAGGGTAGCCTTTCGCAGGGTACAGAGATGCGGTGTAAGTCTCTCCGGCCTGCCTGCGCACTTGGTGCTGAAACGGCGGCCCGCTACGCCCGGCGGGGCAACCATGCCCTGCGTGTTGACGATCGTAGCGCTCGGGATACTCCCCTACGTGACGTTAACTCTACCCCAGGCGGGCCGCCCGCCCGTCCCCTCTTGATGTTTGTGTCAGGCGTGCCCGGCAGCCTGCATCTGCCGGAGCTCCTTCTTCAGCTCGCTGACCTCGTCCCTGATCCTGGCGGCCACTTCGAACTGCAGCTCGGCAGCAGCGCCGTGCATCTGCTCCGTCAGCTGTTCGATCAGGCCCACCAGGTCCTCGGCCGGGGCCGCTGCCAGGCCGTCCGAGCGGACCTGGGCGGCACCCTTTGCGGCGGACTTCCGCTTTCCTCCCTTGGCCAGCCGGTTGTTCTTCAGCAGCTCCTGGGTATCGGCGTCTTCCTTGGCCAGTTGGTCCGTGATGTCGGCGATCTTCTTCCGCAGCGGCTGCGGGTCCACGCCGTGTTCGGTGTTGTAGGCAACCTGGATGGCGCGGCGCCGGTTTGTCTCGTCGATGGCCTGCGCCATGGAGTCCGTGATGCGGTCGGCGTACATGTGCACCTGGCCGGAGACGTTGCGGGCAGCGCGGCCGATCGTCTGGATCAGGGACGTGGACGACCGCAGGAAGCCCTCCTTGTCCGCATCGAGGATGCTGACGAGGGACACTTCAGGAAGGTCCAGGCCCTCACGGAGCAGGTTGATGCCCACCAGGACGTCGAACTTGCCCATCCGGAGTTCGCGCAGCAGCTCCACGCGCCGCAGGGTGTCGACGTCGGAGTGCAGGTACTCCACCTTGATGCCATGCCCGAGGAGATAGTCCGTAAGGTCCTCGGCCATCCGCTTGGTCAGGGTAGTGACCAGGATGCGCTCGTTCTTGTCCGTACGGGTCTTGATCTCGCCCAGCAGGTCGTCGATCTGGCCCTTGGTGGGCTTCACCACCACCTCGGGATCGATGAGGCCCGTGGGCCGGATGATCTGCTGCACAAAACCGTCGGCCTTGCCCAGTTCATACTTGCCCGGCGTGGCGGACAGGTAAACGGTCTGGCCAACGCGTTGCAGGAACTCGTCCCATTTCAGCGGCCTGTTGTCCATGGCCGAGGGCAGGCGGAAGCCGAAGTCCACCAGGTTCCGCTTGCGCGACATATCGCCTTCGTACATGGCGCCGATCTGCGGGATGGTCACGTGGGACTCGTCCACCACCAGGAGGAAGTCGTCCGGGAAGTAGTCCAGGAGGCAGTGGGGGGCCGTTCCGGGGGCGCGGCCGTCGATGTGCGCCGAATAGTTCTCGATGCCGTTGCAGAAGCCCATCTGCTGCATCATCTCGAGGTCGTACATGGTCCGCATCCGGAGCCGCTGCGCTTCCACCAGCTTGTTCTGGCTTTCCAGTACCTTCAGCCGATCAGCGAGCTCATCCTCGATCCGCTTGATGGCCCGGGACATCCGTTCGGGTCCAGCCACGTAGTGCGACGCGGGGAAGACGTACATTTCCTCTTCGTCGCGGATCACCTCACCGGTCAGCGGGTGGAGTGTCTGGATATTCTCGATCTCATCCCCGAAGAACTCGATCCGGATAGCCAGTTCCTCGTACATCGGGATGATCTCCACCGTGTCCCCGCGGACGCGGAACGTGCCCCGATGGAAGTCCATGTCGTTGCGGGCGTACTGCATGGACACGAATTTGCGGAGGAGGTCGTCACGGTTCATCTCCGCCCCCTTGCGGAGCGTAACCATTCCTGCGATGTATTCCTCGGGCGTGCCCAGGCCGTAGATGCAGGAGACAGTGGCGACGACGATCACGTCCCGGCGGGTCAGCAGGGCGTTGGTGGCTGAGTGGCGGAGCCTTTCAACTTCCTCGTTAATGGAGGAGTCCTTCTCGATGAAGGTGTCCGTCTGGGCGACGTAGGCCTCGGGCTGGTAGTAGTCGTAGTAGGAAACGAAGTACTCCACCGCGTTGTTTGGCAGCAGCTCGCGGAATTCGTTGGCCAGCTGCGCCGCCAGGGTCTTGTTCTGGACCATCACCAGGGTGGGCCGCTGCACCTGCTCGATAAGCCAGGCGGTGGTGGCGCTCTTGCCCGTACCCGTGGCACCGAGCAGCACCACGTCCTTCTCGCCGTTCCTGATGCGCTCCGTCAGTTCGGCAATGGCGGCGGGCTGGTCGCCGGCGGGCTTGAATTCGCTGATGACCTCAAAGGGCGCCACAACACGGTTGATATCCTGCGCAAGGCTCATGGATCTAATCTACAACCGGGCACCGACACTATTGCGGCCCGTCCGTTACGGGCGAACAGCTCCGCCGGTCCGCGGATGCCTTCAGGACGCGTACGACGGCGGCGCCCAGCCGGTCTCCTCGGCCCAGGCGGACATGAGGGGCCAGGCAACGTCCGTGAACCACGGTTCCTTGGCCTCTGCGTACGCCCTGGTGCCCGCCGACCCGGCGAAACGTCCCGCAAGGCCTGCCTTATGCCGTGCATACAGCGTGCGTGCGGACGGGTCGGCACGCAGCCAGTCCCGGAACATCAATGCATAGCGCCATCCGGGCGAGCCGGCAACACGGACGTGGATGTTGACCGGACGCCCGGGGTCCGCGTTGGCATGGAACCGTTTCTGCCACTGCCCGGGATCCGGCGCCGACGGCTTGGGCGTATCGGACCCGGCACCGGGCACCACGGGGAACCCGGCTGCCGCCAGCAGGGGTGCAGCAGTGTCTGCAGCGTCCAGGCCGGAAACCGCAACCTGCAGGTCTATGACGTTCTTGGCAGCGAGCCCGGGGACGGACGTGGAGCCAATGTGGTCCACCGCCAGGATGAGCCCGGGGGCCGCGGTCTTCAGCCTCGCGGAGATCCTGGCCGCCTCCTTGGCCCATTCCTCCCGATACGGCTCCAGGACAGGACCGCAGTTCCTCGGCGCACGCCTGCCCGCGGCGAGGTTGCGGGCGAAGGGCACCAGCCGGTCGTCCCAGAGCCGGTCCACCTGGTCCAGCAGGTGCTGCACGCTGCCGGAGTTGTCCAGGACGACGTCGGCCGCGGCCAGCCGTTCCTCCCGCGTTGCCTGCGCAGCCATCCGCGACAGTGCAGCTTCGCGCGTCATCCCGCGGTGCTCCAGCATTCGCTGGAGCCGCACGTCGTCCGGCGCGTCGACCACCACCACAAGGTGGAAGTCGCTCCCCTGTCCGGTTTCCACCAGCAGGGGAATGTCCTGCACCACGACGGCATCTCCTGCTGCAGCTTCCACGATGGCGGCCGCACGCGAACGGACCAAGGGGTGGACGATTCCATTCAGCACCGCGAGCCGTGCCGGATCTCCAAAGACCAGGTCCCCGAGCCTGGGCCGGTCAAGGCGGCCATCCGGGCCAAGGACATCCCGGCCAAACTCAGCCACAACGCTGTCCAGGCCCTCGGAGCCCGGCTCCACCACTTCCCGCGCCAATGCATCAGCATCCACCAGCACCGCGCCGCGTTCCTTCAGGCGCAAGGCAACCACTGATTTTCCTGAGGCGATGCCGCCCGTCAACCCGATCTTGAGCACTCCCCCACCCTAATCCCCCGGTCCGGGTCCAGGTTCAGGTCCGGTCCAGGTCCGGTCCAGGTCCACGGCGCGTCTCCTGTGGTGCCATGGACCGGACCCGGCCGGAATTCATCCGGACAACCGCCCCGGCGCCCGGGGGTCATGCCCTAACAGTTCTAGTACATATGGCCCAGGGCGTATTGGTTAGCCGTGATGCGGGAGCTGGCGCCAAGAAAGTCGCCGAGCTGCTGCAGGGTGCGGATTTCCTCTTCACCGTAAGGCGCGGCTATCGAGTGTGCCTGCAGGTCCGTCGCGCCATCCGCCGTCGTCGAAGATGCATTCGCGGGCGCGGCAATCACTCCTGAGAAACCGGCTGCGGCAACAGTTGCGATGGAAAGGAACAGCTTCCTCTTTTTGGTTCCATCAGACCGCTTGCCATCCACTGACGCAGGTCCGGCCATGTGGGCAGAAATCCGGTGATTTCCTTTGGATGTGAACAATGTACTGCTCCTTTCTTGCGGTGCCACCCCGGATGGATGACAGGGTTTTTTCCTGACCGTCTTCGGTTCAGGCATTGCGCCGGATTCGGCGAAGAGTTCAGTAAGGCGAACCGGCCCTTGGCGCCAGGAGGTCCTCCAGGGCTGCCGGGTTGGACTTGGTGCGGTCCACCAGGCAGTCCGGCCAAATCTCTTCAACCCAGTTGTTGCCGTAGGCGGAACCTGGCGTGCCGCGCCGGCCAGGCTGCGGAAGGATTTCCGGCGATTCAATCCGGAAAAGACCTGTTTGATGCGTGCTGCGGCTTGAGGCTTCTACCCGCTTCATGGTCAGGCCCACCCTTCCTGTTCGGAATACTCTGCTGGTTCCGTTTCCTGGTGTTCCCAGATTCCCGCTGACGCCTTAATCGATCCTTAATCACGAGCCGCAACCCCTACTCCAGCCGTTGCCGGGCCAGGGGAACTTGGGCCTAGACTGGGCCGGGTGCAAGAGGAAGACAGCAGGGCCACGGGTTACACCACCCTGGCGGCCGGACCCGATTTCCGCCACGAGATCGAGATCAAGCGCTCCCGGTTCATTACCGTCCTGCGCCGCGCCGGCACCGAAGAACTGGCACGTGACCTGGTCACCGGCCTGCGCCGCGAATTCCATGACGCACGCCACCACTGCTCAGCGTTCATCATCGGCCCGGACCGGAACATCCAGCGCTCCAATGACGACGGTGAGCCCTCGGGGACGGCAGGCCTTCCGATGCTCGAGGCCCTCGCCAAAAGGGAGACACTCCCCGGGGTGGCCGACCTCAGCGACGTCAGTGCCGTCGTCGTCCGCTATTTCGGTGGCGTCCTGTTGGGTGCCGGAGGCCTGGTGCGCGCCTACTCGGAGTCCGTCTCCTCGGCGCTGTCCCTGGTGCCCATGGTGCGCCGGAGCAGGTTGCGCATCTGTGCCGCCGAAGTGCCGCACGCTGCTGCCGGCCGGCTGGAAAACGACCTGCGCTCCGCGGGATTCGTGATGGCCGGGACCAGCTACGCCGCCGGGCACACCGTCCTGCGCGTGGCCGTGCCGGACGAGCCCGCAGCCATTGCCGCTGCGGCCGGGCGCGTGCAGCTCCTCACCGCCGGCAGCGCCGCCCTGACGATGGAAGGAACGGAGTGGGTGGATGTCCCGCTTGCCTGACGTGTCCCTGCTGGACGTCGACGAACAGCTGCTGGAACAGCTCCTGGACCTGGCCAAGCGGGACGCTTCGCCGGATGAGGTGGCTCCCCCGCTTGGCGGCCCGGGCTGGAACCTTGAACGGACAGCCTGGTTCTTCACTTACCACCGCGCCGCCGCGGAAGGCCTCGACGGGACGGCCGGCGAGAAATCCTGGGGGATCCTTGCCGATGGCGCCCTCGCCGGCTCCATCCGGCTCAAGCGCGTGGATGCAGGCACCGGACGGGACACCGCAGAAACCGGGATCTGGCTCGGCAGGAGGTTTCGGGGCCGCGGCATCGGAAGCGCGGCACTTCGCCTGGTCCTGGCTGAGGCCCGCAACGCCGGAATCGCCGAGGTGACCGCCCGCACGCTGGCCGGAAACCCCGCCGCCCAGCGGATCCTTGCCGGCGCCGGCGCCACTCTCACGCCTGACGACGACGGAACTGTCCGCGCCGTCGTCGCACTCCCAACTGACTAGCAGCAAGCGCACCGAAAATCGCGTTTGGCAGCGCTAAGTGCCAGTCAGTTGCTGCTTTAACGCCAACGGGCCCCCGCGTTTGCGGGGGCCCGTTGTGTCAGCCCGGAAAAGTCCGGACCGTTGGCACTTAGTTGCCGGTCAGCTTCTCACGCAGGGCGGCGAGAGCCTCGTCGGATGCAAGCGTACCCGCACCGGTGTTGGACTCAGCAGCCGGCTCCGAGGAGTAGCTGGTGGTGCCGGAGTCGCTCTCACCGGACGTTGCAGCTGCAGCGTCGTCGGCAGCGTGCTGGGCAACCTGCTTCTTGTGTGCTTCCCAGCGGGTCTGGGCGTCAGCGTACTGCTGCTCCCAGGCGGCGCGCTGGTTTTCGTAGCCTTCAAGCCACTCGTTGGACTCGGGATCGAAGCCCTCGGGGTACTTGTAGTTGCCCTCTTCGTCGTACTCTGCGGCCATGCCGTACAGAGCGGGATCGAACTCGGTGCTGTCGGCGTCGACGCCCTCGTTGGCCTGCTTGAGGGACAGCGAGATGCGGCGGCGTTCCAGGTCGATGTCGATGACCTTGACGAACAGCTCGTCACCAACGGAGACAACCTGCTCTGCCAGCTCCACGTGGCGGACAGCCAGCTCGGAGATGTGGACCAGGCCTTCGATGCCGTCTTCGACGCGGACGAACGCACCGAACGGAACGAGCTTCGTGACCTTACCCGGGACAACCTGGCCCAGGGCGTGGGTGCGGGCGAAGGTCTGCCACGGATCTTCCTGCGTAGCCTTGAGCGACAGGGAGACGCGCTCGCGGTCCAGGTCGACCTCGAGAACCTCGACGGTGACTTCCTGGCCAACTTCGACAACCTCGGACGGGTGGTCGATGTGCTTCCAGGACAGCTCGGAAACGTGAACCAGGCCGTCTACGCCGCCCAGGTCCACGAATGCACCGAAGTTGACGATGGAGGAAACGACGCCGGGACGGACCTGGCCCTTTTCCAGCTTGTTGAGGAAGGTGGAGCGGACCTCGGACTGGGTCTGCTCGAGCCATGCACGGCGGGACAGCACAACGTTGTTGCGGTTCTTGTCCAGCTCGATGATCTTGGCTTCGATCTGCTGACCGATGTACGGAGCAAGGTCGCGCACACGGCGCATCTCGACGAGGGATGCGGGCAGGAAGCCGCGCAGGCCGATGTCGAGGATAAGACCACCCTTGACGACCTCGATGACGGTACCGGTGACGACACCGTCTTCTTCCTTGACCTTCTCGATGTCGCCCCAGGCACGCTCGTACTGCGCGCGCTTCTTGGAGAGGATCAGGCGGCCTTCTTTGTCTTCCTTGGTGAGCACCAGGGCTTCGACCTGATCGCCAACGGAGACGACGTCTCCGGGGTCAACGTCGTGCTTGATGGAAAGCTCGCGGGAGGGGATGACACCTTCGGTCTTGTAACCGATGTCGAGCAGGACTTCGTCGCGGTCGACCTTGACGACGGTACCTTCGACGAGGTCTCCGTCATTGAAGTACTTGATGGTCGCGTCGACTGCTGCGAGGAAGTCCTCAGCGGTACCGATGTCGTTAATGGCGACTACGGGGGTACCGGGCTTCTCGGTGGAGGTGATGGTCATGTAGTAGGGGCTCCGTTGTGGATAGTTAGTCGGTCAGGCAAACCGGCGCGCCCGCGTTATGGAACGCAGGCGCGATTTGCGGTGAATCCGACGGATCCTCCGGGTCATCCTGATTTTGTGGATTGCTGAGAAAATATTTAACTGCAAATACGTGCACGTAGTACACGCCCGTTTATTCTAGTCGCTGCCCGCAACACGGGTCAAAAGCGGCGAGGCAGGGCACGCGCATGACGCGGCCACCCGGGAAGGGGACCCCAGGCTGCCAGTGACCTCAGAAGTGGGTAAGGCAATGCGTTGCGCGCTCGACGGCGAACATCTGCCTGGCCTTCAGCGCGGATCCTGCTGTATGCTCCCGGACCTTGCCCGCTGCCGCCAGCGTGACCGGACTGACCCCGCCGACGTACATCGAGGACAGCGCGGAGACATCCAGGGTCAGGTCCGCCTCCGCCGTCTCCGGCAGGCGCTCGACGGCGGCCTGGCCGCCGTCGACGGAAAGAGCGTACGTTCCGGCCGTGAGGCCGAGCGGATCCAGGACTTTCAGCGCCAGGCGGCCTCCTGCCGGGTAGTGCCGCCCGGCCAGTGCCTTCGGGACATCGAGGATGCGCAGCCAGAGCATGTCCCGGCTGTCCGAGGAGTCGATGCAGCGCGGATCGTCCAGGGCCCAGGCCAGCGGGTCGTCCAACGGGGCTTCCGTCCAGGACACGCGCTCCACCAGATCGATGGCGCCAAGGAACTGCCAGAGTTCCAGGTAGGCATCATTGGTGCCGGCCAGCAGGTCCACCACTTCCACGGTGTAGGGCTCGGTGTCCCAGCCGAGGAACTTGTAGGAGACGTAGCCGTCGACGGTTCCGGCGGGCCCGTAATGGAGCGCCACCTTGATGGCGGGGTCCTCCTTGCCGTCGCGGCCGAGTGAGCCCGACGCAAGCTGCCGGTACCAGTCCTGCCGTCCTACGGACCCCGGGGTCAGCCGGTGCACCCGGTCGAAGACTTCCGGAGCCAGCTGCAGCAATGCCTTGGGATCGGCGACCTCCACGGTGCCGGCGGGCTGGTGCGGCAGGCTGAACCGCGCGGTGGTGTCAACCTTGATGTTGCGTTCAAAGCTGGCCACGCCGTAGCCGAACCGGCCATATATGGTTCCCTCTGACGCGGTCAGCGCCGCCACCGCAACCCCGTCGTCTTTCGCGAGCTGCAGGTCCTCGCTCATCATCCGCCGCAGCAGGCCGCGCCGCCGGTGCGAGGTGCGGACGGTGACAGCGGTGACCAGGTGGGCTTCCACCAGGTGCCCGAAGCCGACGTTGAGCGTGTTGCGCATGGTGCCGAAGGTGGCCACCGGCACGTCGGCGGGCAGCGACGACGGCGCTACCGGGCCGGTTTGGTAGGCGCCGGTGAGGACGCGCCGGTCGGCCTCATACGTCTCAAGCGTCTTGGCGACGTGTTCCGGCGTCCGGGTGGATTCGTGGAAGCCGAAGGACACGGCGCGGCTCCAGGTTTCGGCCTCGGCGTAACCGTCCTTGCCCTTGGACACAGCGTCAAAGCGCCGGATTTCATAGTTTCCACTCAGATCAGCCACGCACCTGAGCCTAGCCAAGATCCCCGGCGCCTGGCCAGCATCAACACCCGCTAGTGGCCGGCGTCGTACCAGCTGGGGCCGACGCCGATCTGGACCTCCAGCGGGACGCTCAGGTCCGCGGCGGCGGCCATCTGCTCGGTAACCAGCTTCTCCACGGCCGCGCGCTCACCGGCTGCCACTTCCAGGACCAGTTCGTCGTGGACCTGGAGCAGCATCCGTGATTTCAGCCCCTGCGCTTTCAACTCGGCGTGGACTCCCAGCATGGCGCGCTTGATGATGTCCGCGGCCGAGCCCTGGATGGGACTGTTCAGGGCAATCCGCTCGGCGTTCTCCCGGAGTTGCCTGTCCGTGCTGGTGAGGTCCGGCAGGTAGCGCCGGCGTCCCTCGATGGTTGCGGTGTACCCGTCAATGCGGGCCTGGTCCACCACGCCGCGGAGGTAGTCGCGGACAGCGCCGAACCGGTCGAAGTAGTCCTTCATGAGGGTCCGTGCCTCATCGACGGAGATCTCCAGCTGCTTGGACAGGCCGAACGATGTCAGGCCATAGGCCAGGCCATAGGACATTGCCTTCACCTTGGAGCGCATGGCGCTGGTGACCTCTTCGGTGGGCACATGGAAGATGTTCGAGCCGACGAACCGGTGCAGGTCCTCACCGTCCCTGTAGGCCTGGATCAGGCCCTGGTCACCGGACAGGTGGGCCATGATGCGCATTTCGATCTGGGAATAATCGGCGGACAGCAGGCACTCATAGCCCTCCCCCACCACGAAGATCCCGCGGACCCGCCGGCCTTCCTCGCTGCGGATAGGGATGTTCTGCAGGTTCGGGTTGTTGGAGGAGATGCGGCCTGTCGCTGCCACATTCTGGGCGTAGGTGGTGTGGATGCGGCCGTCCTCGGCCACGGACTTCTTCAGGGATTCGAGCATCTGGCTCAGCTTGGCGGCCTCCCGGTGCGCCATCAGCTGCACCAGGAACTCGTGCCCCGTCTTTTCCAGCAGGTTCTTCAAAGATGCGGCGTCCGTGGTGTAGCCCGACTTGATCTTCTTGGTCTTGGGCAACTGGAGTTCCTCGAAGAGGACAGTCTGGAGCTGTTTGGGAGAGCCCAGGTTCACCTCATGCCCGATCGCCGCGAACGCTTGCTCCTGCGCCTGGTCGATGACCCGGGCCAGATCGGCGATCTGGTCATCCATACGCGCCATGTCAATGGCAATGCCGGCGAGCTCCATGTCCGCCAGGACACGGCTGACCGGCAGCTCAAGGGTGGAGAGCAGTTCCTCCGCCTTGCGCTCCTTGAGTTCGTCCTCGAAGTAGCGGCTCAGGGCCAGCACGACGGCGGCCGCCTGGACCAGCGCGTCGGCTGCGGCGTCGTCCTCGCCGTCGAAGGAGAGCTCCAGCTGGCCTGCCTTGGCCGTGGCGGCAGGGATCCCTACGTTGAGGTGGTGCTGGGCCAGCTCCGCGAGTTCGTAGGTGCGCCGGTCCGGCTGGATGAGGTAGCCGGAGATGGAGGTGTCATCCACCATGCCTTCCAGCTCCAGTCCACGGGACGTCAGGGCTTTCAGTGCGGCCTTGAAACCGTGCAGGACCTTCGGCGCTTCCGGGTCCCGCAGCCAGCCGGCCAGGACGTTCTCCGACTCGGCGTCCTGGCTTGACAGGTCGACATAGGCGGCAGCGCCGTCCCGGACAATCGCCAGCGCCGCGGCGTCCTCGCCGATGCGGCCGGGGACAAGGTCGACGGAGACGGCGGAGCGCTGCCCCGCGCCGGCGTCGAGGAACGCTGACAGCTCCGCGGCACTGCCCGGCACGACGTATTGCGGCGTGTCGATGCTTTCCCGTTCCGCGGCAGGCTTGTCCGCATCGCCGTAGAGCGCAAAGAGCCGGCTGCGGATGGTCTTGAACTCAAGCTTGTCGAACAGGTCCTCCAGGGCGGCCTGGTCCGGCCGCGGCTGGTAAAGGTCATCCAGCGTGACGGGAAGCTCAAGGTCCGTGTGCAGCTGGTTCAGGCGGCGGTTCCGCTTGACGGCCTCGACGTTTTCGCGCAGCGCATCGCCCACCTTCCCGCCAATCGCATCCAGGTGCTCCAGGACGCCGTCGAGCCCGCCGTAAAGATTGATCCACTTGGCGGCCGTCTTGGGCCCGACCCCGGGCACGCCGGGGAGGTTGTCCGCCGTTTCGCCCACCAGCGCAGCAAGATCCGAGTACCGGCTGGGGCTGACGAAGTACTTCGCCTCAATGGCAGCGGCATCCATCCGCGGAATGTCGCTGACGCCCTTCCTGGGGTACAGCACAAAAACGTTGTCGGTGATGAGCTGGAACGCATCGCGGTCCCCCGAGACCAGCAGCACTTCGTACCCTGCTTTTTCTCCCATGGTGGCGAGGGTGGCAAGAATGTCATCTGCCTCGTAGCCGGGCATTGTGATGGTCTTGATGCCCCAGGCCTTCATGACCTGCGCAATGAGGTCGATCTGGTTGTTCATCTCCCGCGGAGTCTCGTTGCGGCCACCCTTGTATTCGCTGTACTCCGTCTTGCGGTGGGTGGATTCGTCCGAAACGTCGAAGGCCACCGCGATGTGGGTGGGCTGCTGCTCCTTGATGAGGTTGATCAGCATGGAGGTGAATCCGTGAATGGCGTTGGTGTGCTGCCCGTTCGTGGTTGAGAACTTGTCCGCGGGCAGCGCAAAAAACGCGCGGAATGCCATGGAATGTCCGTCCAGCACCAAAAGGCGCGGCTGTCCCGTCATGGGAACCACCGGGGCTTCCGTCGCAGAAACCGAGCCACTGGCCTGTGCCGGGACATTGCCCCGGCCTGCGCCTTCCCCGACTGCAGCGTCCTCAAGGGTGGCGGAACCCTGCGGTGCTTTGTCCTCCTGCAAGGTTTGGGACGGGAAAGGGGCCGGTTTGGTTGTTTCACTCACAGGTGCCAGCCTAGTTGCCATGATGGACAATTTCACGCCCGGCCCTTTCGCCGGGGAGCTTGCGGCCGCCGGAATCCCTGAGCATCTGCACGGTTGGCTGGGCCGGTTCGGGATCGGCGCCCTGGTGGTGAAAATGGGGATTCACTTCCTGGAAATGAGTCCCGAGCGGAGCGTTGCCACCATGCCCGTGGAGGGCAACACCCAGGTTGCGGGCATTCTGCATGGCGGCGCCCACGTAGTGCTGGCGGAGACCCTTGGTTCGTTTGCCGCGGGGATGCACGCGGGACCGGACCGCCACGCTGTCGGCATCGAGGTGAATGCCACGCATCACCGCTCCATTGCGGCGGGCACTGTGACTGGAACCTGCACCGCCATCCACCTGGGCAGGACCCTGGCCACCCACGAAATTGTGATTACGGACGGGCAGGGCCGCCGGCTGTCCACCGCCCGTATAACGAACATGATCCGGGACAACGTCCCGGCCCGGCAGGAGTAGGGCGAGTCCCCCTTCGATCCTGTGCCCTTCCCGGCCCCAATAATGTCGTACCCTCCCGCGATGATTTTGGTATGGGGAAAGCGGCGGTGGCGAAGGCGTTTGAGGACATGAATGCCGCTCTTGCCGTGCTCATTGCCGAGGCGGACGGGTGCGGTTCGGAGCCGTTTTCCGCTGCTGATCCGCTGGCCGGGCTGGCCGACGGGTGCCTGGACATCCTTGCCGGGGCCGCCGGGGTCCAGGCCAGGGTGGCGGGGCTGGTGGCCAGCGCTGCAGGGACTTACGCCGCCACCGCCCGGGCGGCCGCCCCGCCGGACCCGCCCGTGCAGGCGCTTGAAAGGGCTATCGCCGCCGAGATCAGCTGTGTCATGGCCATCGGTGACCGGGCAGCCGNCCAGCGCTGCAGGGACTTACGCCGCCACCGCCCGGGCGGCCGCCCCGCCGGACCCGCCCGTGCAGGCGCTTGAAAGGGCTATCGCCGCCGAGATCAGCTGTGTCATGGCCATCGGTGACCGGGCAGCCGGAGCCCTGCTGGCCCGCTCCCACGCCCTGAGCACCTCCCTGCCCCGGACCCTCGCAGCCCTGCACAACGGAACCATCTCCTGGCAGCACGCCACCGTCATGGTGGACGAGGCCGCCACCCTTGACCCCGCCGGCGCCGCCGCCCTGGAAGCCCACTTCCTGGACCCGGACACACCAAAACCCGCCACGGCCGCCCCGATCGGGGAGATCCCCGCGTACCGGTTCCGGGCCAAGGCGCGCACCTGGCGCGAACGCCACCACGCCGACTCCATCGAAAAACGCCACGCCAAAGGGGTTTCGGACCGGCGGGTCGAATACCGGCCCGACCAGGACGGGATGGCCTGGCTCTCCGCCTACCTGCCCGCCCACCAGGCCACGGCCCTCTGGAACAAGCTCAC